>NZ_VBSP01000001.1 GCF_005864045.1 Ruoffia tabacinasalis
GTGGTGAATTAACCATATCAGAAAGGGGGTCTTTTTTCATCACCTAATGGGTGATGAAGCAGATTACTTTAAAGACTATTAAATCAATGTTAGGAAAGACTATTAGTAAAACTATGAATTATTCAGGATACTAAATATTAACGGAAATTTATAATATATTTAGTATTAAATTAGACACTTTTAGTTATAATATGATTACTAGACTAATTTTGAGGTGATTTTTATTAAACGCTTTCTACTATTAACATCAATACTCGCGACTCTCATGCCTTATACAAATTCTTATACGCCAAACACGGCAGTACTTGCTCAAGATACTTCGTCAGTACAGGAAAGAAACAGAGTAGACGAGGACGAAACAGAAAAAGATAATGAAGATGACAGCCTGAAACCCGAAGATATTGAAGGTGCGGTCATTCATGAACCAGTTTTACCAACTGACTACGATGAAGAGGAAATCGAATCCTTGCCAGAAGATGGGACAGAAGCAGGCTATACTGAAGAAAGCCTAAACGTGAATGGTTATGAGTTTTCTTTTAAAGACATGCGAGGAAACGAAGGCTTCGGTGATCATTTTGATGAATTAAATGAAGTCTTGAATGAAAACCGATTGGCTTATGTAGGTCAAAATAATATCAATACATTTTTTGGTCATTATTATGATTTATCGGGTACAGGCGTTTTTAATCCATTAGCGGATCAAGGTCTGCTAGAGATTGGAACAGAAGTGGTCATTACAGATGAAGATGGTTTAAGTAAAGGTTATGAAATTACTCAAACGATTGAATTTCTACATGAAAATCAACAAAAGCAATTTTACGGTGATGATTATATGCCTGATTTAGCTTACTACGGTAATGGTGATGATATGGTATATATTCAATATTGTCGTTGGGATATTCAGACTGGCCTATTAATCACAAATATTGGCTACCGCATTTGGTAATATTGTCATAACCAATATCAGAGGAATGAATCATGTTTTATAACGTGATTGATTTCTTTTTGTAATTCATTATCAATGTGAGACATTGAAATATTTAATTTAAAGTAGGGATATAGATGCATGTACATGTCTTGACAATCACCTTTATAATTAATGATGCTTATTCTTTAAAAGATAAACGCCGCATCGTCAAAAGTATCATTCAAAAGAGTCAAGGTCGATTTAAAGTTTCAGCAGCAGAAGTTGCATTTCATGATATATTAAATCAAAGTGAACTTGCTTTCGGGATTGTTACAAGCGATGCAAAGTTAGGCAAGAAGCGTTTAGAAGATATATTTGCCTTTATAGAGAGTACTTATCCAATTATGGTTACTGAATATAATATTGCAGGAATGTAATTTTTTAGGAGGAAGAATATGGAATACAAAAAATATTTTACTTTATTACAAGATGAGATTGGTGCAGCTGTTTTTTCAACAGTGGACAATGAAGGATTGCCGCAAGCACGTTATATTAATGTAGGCGTAGGGAATGAAAAAGGAATCTTCTTCATGACATCCCCTAAAACTGACTTTTACCAGCAATTAGAAGCGAAACCTGAAGTATCAATTACGGGAATGGCTAAATCTGATAAAGGTATTGAAGTTATTCGAGTCAGTGGATCAATCCGAAAAGTTGGAAAAGAGCATTTAAAAGAAATTCTAAAGGATAATCCATATGTTAATGATGTGTATCCAGATGAAGCAGACCAACAATCTGTTCAAGCATTCCAATTATTTAAAGGACATGGTAAATATCAACATCTACAAAATAAAATCGCCGAACATTTTGAATTTGATGTAAAAGATTAGCTATTCAGGGCGTCACTTTTTAACGAGAGTGACGCCTTTAATATTATAAATTTATGTGGAATAATTAACTTGAATCCATCGACAAAATTCTGTATAGTTTCATAGGTGCGTCTAAGACAATTTTTAATATTTACTTGATAACACAATATATAGTGTTATAATTTGTAAATAGACACAACATGTTGTTGCATGGAATAAAGGAGAGGAGTCGATGGCGATTATAGTTGTTGGTGGAATGATTGGTGCTGGAAAGACAAGTGTAGCAAAATTAATTGGTAATGCACTTGGTTCAGATATTTTCTATGAAAATGTGGATGACAATGAAATACTTCCATTATTTTATACCGCATCAGAGGAAGAACAAGAATTAAAAAGATATTCATTTTTATTACAGTTAGAATTTTTAAGTAGCCGTTTTTATAGTATTAAGGAGGCACTTGTTCACCGTAATAACGTATTAGATCGTTCAATCTATGAAGATTGGTACTTCGCGAAAGTAAACAACGACTTAGGTCGTATTTCAAATCTTGAGTTTAGTATTTACGAAAAGCTTTTGACAAATATGCTTGAAGAATTGGATGAACTACCTAAAAAATCTCCCGATTTAATGATTTATTTAACAGGCTCATTCGATACAATCTTAAAGAGAATCGGCATTCGTGGTCGTGAATTTGAACAAGATATCAATTTAGTGAACTATTATGAAACACTTTGGAGTGGCTACGATGATTGGGTAGATAATCACTACCACGCATCACAAGTAATCAAAATTGATATTGATAAATACGATGTCGTTAATAACCCTGCTGATGCAGAAGTGGTTATTGAGCTAGTAAAAAATAAACTTGTTGAGATGGGTCAATTAGAACCTGCGACAAAATAAATACATAAAAAATCACCTTAAAGAGTTAATCTTTGAGGTGATTTCTTTGTTTAAGGATGAAGTATTAATCAAAAATTTTACCTGGATTTAATCGATTGTCAGGATCAAATGCCAATTTAATTTGTTTTAAGTAATGCAAATATTCGCTACTCATCACTTGTTTAAAGTATGGCTTTTTAACTAAACCAATACCATGTTCTGCAGAAGGTAAACCACCGACTTCAGAGACATAAGCATATAAATTCGTCAGTATTTCATGTTTTTTCTCTTGCCATTCATCTTGGGTTAAGTCGCCTCGTAAGATAGAAGAGTGAATATTACCATCTCCTGCATGCCCAAAACTAATGAAATTTAAACCACTATTTGCTTCGACTTCATGTGTATATTTGAAAAAATTCACAAATTCATTCACAGGAACGGAATAATCTAGAGGCTCTTGTTCAGAAATTGTTAGTATTCCTGCTAATATATTATCGCGTAAATCCCATGCAGTTAAACTATCTTCTTCAGAAAGCACTAAAAACTCAACTGCATTATGATCATGAGTAATTTTTTCTAATCGCTGAGCTTCTTCTTGAATGACCGCTTCTTGCATCCCATCAAAGGTCATTAATAAGTAGGCAACTCCTTTTTCACTTGGGAATGTTTTATTCAAGAGTTGTTCACTATATGCGATGGCACGACGTTCGAAAAACTCAACAGCCGTGATATCCAAACCATTCCGCAAGATAGAAAGTACTGATTCCGCCGCATCGTCTAAAGAAGGGAAGGCGGCGATATAGGATTGTTTAAACTTAGGTAAGGGAATCACTTTTAAGTAGACTTTAGTAATGATTCCTAAAGTTCCTTCCGAACCAATAAATAGATGATTTAAGTTATAACCTGAACTGTTCTTAATTGCTACACTACCTGTCTCAATAACGTCACTGTTAGCAAGGACGATTTCCATCTTACGAACGTATTCACGGGTTGTACCATATTTAACCGCGCGCATACCACCAGCATTTGTAGCTACATTACCACCGATCGAACCGTGTTTTGCTCCAGGATCAGGTGGGTAGAAATAGCCTTTGGACTCTACATATTGTTGGACGTCACCGTTTGTGACACCAGGTTCTACCACTAAAGTTAATGTATCTAAATCGAAGTCAATAATCTGAGTCATCCTGCTGAGATCGATGATTAACTCACCTCCGAACGCTGAAGTCGCTTCAGCTAAACCAGTATTAGCGCCATAAGTAATTATGGCTAAGTCATTTTGGTTGGCATATTTAACTAAGTCGACGACTTCTTGAGTATTTAATGGATATGCCACCGCATGAAGATTAACTTTTATACTGTGCTCATTCACCGAATAGGCTTCAGGAATGCGACTTCCTTGTAGAATGCGTGATGGCTCTGATATAATATTATCTAATTTCATAATTGCCTCCTTTGAAAAGCTTTTCAATACAATAAGAATAACAAATTAGTTAAATATTGTCATCAAAACTACAATGATAAACTTTATAGAAAGTTGGAAAAAATTGAAAATTATTGTAAGAAAAAGAATGATTGGAACCATTCCAGTATTTGAAGTTGTTGAAGATACCGACCAAAATAAACCATTACCAATCATCGTATATTATCATGGTTGGCAAATTAATAAGACATTAGTAATTACCCAAGGTCGCAAGTTAGCGGCTAAAGGCTTTCGCGTTGTGTTACCAGATGCGGAGAACCACGGTGAACGCATCCAAACGGTTTCAACGATACCTTCATTGACCTTTTTTAATAGTATTCATACAAATTTATTTGAATTTGGCTATATTATTGATTATTTCAAAAAACGACATTTAACCACTAATTTCATTGGTGTAGGTGGTTTGTCGATGGGTGGAATGACAACTTGCGCCTTAATGACACATAATCCAGAAATTAATGCTGCTGCTTGTATTATGGGAACGCCCGCATTAACTGATTATAGAAACATGATTCATCGTCATGCGACCAGTCGCAATATTTATTTGCCTCAGGACTATTTTTATCTAACATCTTGGATTCCTAAGTATGATCTATCCCGTCAACCCGAATTATTAGGCGACAGACCTTTCTTTATCTGGCATGGGGATGAAGATGAAAAAGTTCCTTTTAGCCAAACAAAGGCCTTTGTAGAAGAGAATCCAGAGCTGAATATGGAAGTTATCTTCGAACATACTGGTCACCTTGTACAAACACAGACGATGGATCGAATTTCTGACTTTTTTGAACGTAGCCATAATGACTATTTAGAAGGGTTACACAAATGACGCTTGATGAGTTATTACAACAGGCACTCAATTTGCCGGTTAAAAAAAGAAAAAGATTGCTACAGAGTAAACAAGTAACATGTGATGGAAAAATCGTTACAGATAGAATGCTTACGATTGATTCTGGCCTATTTGATATTAGAGTAAAAGGTAAGCGCATCGGTGAAAATCTAGGACATACTTATATCGCTTTGAACAAACCCAAGGGGGTCTTGAGTGCTAAAAAAGATTTGGAATTCACTACCGTTTTAGAATTATTAAAAGAACAAGACTTTGATGAGAGTTTATCAATTGTAGGTAGATTAGACCGCGATTCAACAGGTTTAGTCTTTCTCACAAACAATGGTCAACTTCATTATTTATTTGAACAAGCGCGTTTTGCTAAAGAAAAGCAATATCATGTCACAGTGAATGGCAAGATGGACCAGAAAATGGTGGAGGCATTTGAAAAAGGCTTGTTATTAGAAGGCGGAATTCAACTCAAACCAGCTGAATTACGCATCTTAAATCAATCGATGAGTGAAAGTACTGGGGTAGTTACTTTAACTGAGGGGAAAAGACATCAAATTAAACGTATGTTTTTACAATGTGGGGTTAAAGTCATAGGCTTACATCGCATCATGGTTGGTCCCATTTATTTGGACAAGACAACGCAAAGTGGTCAATACCGACATTTATATAAAGAAGAGTTACAAGAAGTAAAAGAAATGATGCAAGAATTAAAACGATCATAATTTGAATATTTATTTAGTACCTAATGAAAAAAATGAAATAAATTTACTGTGATAAAGTTATATTCTTCGTAAATTACGTGTAAAATGGTATGATTAAACCACATATGATTAGAGGTGAATAGTCATTGCAATTTTTTCAACCAATATTAGATAATTTTTTTAAATTTGATTTTTTAATTATTATTATAGCGATTGGTGCAGCGTTTCTTTATTACAAATGCTTAGAAAGCTGTAAGCAATTATTTAATATTTTAATCCCACGGGGAAATGTGGCTCTAGGTAAAGAAAATCAAAAAAGTATGAACAAACATTACGAGTTATATTTTGATTCAGATGGTGAGCAAGAAATTCTCCAAAAGCGTCAGAAAAGTAATAGTCTCTATGTATTATTTACAAACGTCTGTGCGATATTCCCCTTGATGGGTTTATTAGGAACAGTCATTTCATTAATACCGATGGTTGGTGAATTAGATACAAGTTTATTCTTTATGGCATTGACTTCAACATTTTGGGGGATTGTATTCGCCATTATCTTCAAAGCTTTAAACGGTTATTTACAAGCGAGGGTGGAGGAGAATAATGAATTAGTCCAAACATATTTATTAAGAAAAGATGCGATTGTCGAACGACATGCGCGTCGAAATGACGAGGCCCCTTACGATGAAATTTAAAGAAATGATTGTTGATTTAACTCCTTTGCTTGATGTGATATTAATATTATTATTTATGGTATTAGCGACACAGTCTCAATCAACAGCGGAGACGATTACAGAATTAGAAGAAGAGGTTACCCATTTAGAACAAACACAAATGCCTCAAACGTATTCAGAACAAATTTGGTATCAAACGTATCAACAATCGATTGGGAAAGTAAATATTGTCTTTCCATCCAGCTTGGATAATGATCCCATGTATTTAGTTTTGGAAGATGGATCGGAAGTTCAAAAACCTGAAACTCAAGACTTATATTCATGGCTTTCCTCTCAAATCGAGACAATTGAACAAGAAGTTATCATTGTTTCGTTTACTTATAATAATGAGGAAATATTATTAAGAGATTATCGAAATATTCTATCAGCAATAACACAAATAGATCAAAATTCGAATAGTACAGTTGTGTATCAGGAACAGTTAATCGATCAAAGTAATAAAATTGAATAAGGAGTGGTAATGATGGCTAGAAAAGACAATAAGAAAAAAAGTAAATTCGGTATTTGGGGTTGGCTTGTAGCAGCCTTAGTATTAGTAGGTGGAGGCTTCGGAGTCACGCAAGGTGGCTGGTTAGATGGTGGTTTAGGCGACGGAACCGAAACGACAGAGACTACGATAAATGAAACCAGCAGTGTTGGTGAAGGGAATGAGGAAGCGAAACACGTAAATATAACGATTTCTCAATCTGATATTTTTTGGGATAATGAAGCTGTGACAGAAGATGAAGTAGAATCACGTGTGAGCGATGAGGAAGACTCTACTACTTATACTGTGACAGATGATAATGCGATTAAAGCTACTTATGATTCAGTCATTGAAACTTTAACTGATTCTCAAGTTGATTTCCAAGAAGCTGAGGAACAATCTTAATATAACTAAAATATAGAGAAATCTAGATTCATCAGAATCTTGGCTCTCTATTTGTTTATTCGTTATAATGTCAATATAGAAAACGCTTTATAATCATAAAAATGAAAGAAATTTAACAATGAAATTACTTAGTTACAGTCATAAAGATTCAAGCCATGTAGGTTTACTTACACCAGATGGTGTTCTTTCACTTGATATCCTTAGTAAATACACGGATAAAGAGCCAAAAGGCTCACTCGAATCATTCATTGAGGAGAAACAATTTCCGTTAATTAAACAAATTATTGAAGAAAATAAAGCATCTTTCATTGAATCTGATTATTTAAAATACGAAGATTTACATATTTTACCGTCAGTAAGTCGACCTGAAAAAATTATTTGTGTCGGTTTAAACTATTTAGACCATGTCTCAGAAGGTCCAGACTTAGATGTACCTGAAGAACCGGTCTTATTTAGTAAATTTAACAACGCTCTTTTTGCGGATGGGGAAGTTATACCTAAACCCTTAGATGGCGAACAAATTGATTATGAATGTGATTTAGTTGTGATTATGGGAGAAACTGCCAAAGACGTGTCTGAAGAAGAAGCGTTGGATTATGTATTTGGTTATACGATTGGGAACGATTTGTCAGTACGAGACTTACAATTTAGATCAGGCCAATGGTTACTTGGTAAGACCCCAGACAAATTTTCGCCCATTGGCCCAGTAGTTGTGACGTCAGACAGTATAAATCCTAATCAATTAAATATTTCTACTACGCGCAATGGTAAAATCGTTCAACAATCAAATACAGATAAAATGATTTTTAACTGTGCTAAAATTATTTCTTATATATCAAAATATATGACGCTTAACCCGGTGATTTAATATTTACAGGGACACCCGAAGGTGTTATCTTAGGCTATGATGAAACAGAACAAGAGTGGTTAGACTCTGGTGACGAGATACAAATCACAATAGAAGGTATTGGAACACTTACGAATCGTATTAGTTAAGGAGTGATTAACTATGTGTGGGCAATATAGTTTTTTAGAGAATAAAAAAGCATTACTGGATCGTTATGAAGGTACAGAATTAGATGCGAACTTACCTGAAGATGAGAGAGAAGTGTACTATCCAAGTCAAAATAACCTCATTTTACTTCCAAATAATAAATTTTATGCGATTAAATGGGGATTTACGCCTAGTTTCGCTAAGAAACCTCTGATTAATGCACGTTTAGAATCAATATTGGAAAAGCAGACATTTATTGAACCTTTTAAACGTAAACGTTGTTTGATTCCGGCCACTTCGTTTTATGAATTTAAGGAAGTTGATTCACAAGAGAAGAAAGAGCGTTGGCAAATTGCCGTAACAGATTCAGATATCTTCTCAATTGCAGGGATTTGTGAGCGTTACGACAATGAAGATGGTTCAAGTACATTGACCTACTCGATGTTAACGAAAGATTCAGTGGGGCAAATGGCTGACATTCATCACAGAGTTCCCGTCATTTTAGATAAGAAAACAGAGAAGGAGTATTTGAATTTAAATACTGATCCAAATCAGCTCCAAGAAATACTTCTCACATTAACTATAGATTTAACCTTTAAACAAGTAACAAATTAAAAGCAAGCTTATGGACTGTTCTTAAACAGTTTATAAGCTTGCTTTTTTAAGAGTTAAATTAATTTACGTCATCAATAAAGAATGTTTCGATGGCAGTAACTTTAGAATCGATGTTTCCACGAGTTGCTTTTGAATAAGCGCAATCACCGTGCGCTTGGTCAGCGATTTCTTGCACTTCTGTTAACGATAAGCCTTCAATACCAACTTCGATATTAGCCACTAGTTTAAAACCGCCGAATTCAGGGTCAGTATTAAGTCCAATTTCAACGCCAACTTTTGACTCACCTTCTGCACCAAACGTCTTCTTGTGGCGTTCTAAAGCTGAATGGAAGCAAGCACTCCAACCTAAAGCGAATAACTGCTCGGGATTGACAGCTTCTCCTGGGCCACCCATTTCTTTAGGAATTGCAACATCCACTTCAAAACTACCATCTACTAAACGACTAATTCCATGACGTCCACCAGTATTCACTGCCATAGTCGTATAACGTCTTTTTTCTGTCATTAATTATCATCCTTCATAAGTTCTATATATATAGATTACCAATAATTATTTGGGATGCAACTTTTCTGTACTAATATAGTGTGATATCTCAATGTGTATGATTTTACAGTTAAGAGAGATATTGTTACAATTAATGTATTACAAGAAAGAAAGGGGTTTCACTATGATTAAATTAACTGCCTTTCCGGCGAAAGAGTTAGAAAAGGTTGATAAGTTATTCGTGACAATTGCTATGGAGTTGCATGCAACATCTGTCAGCTCTGATAAAGATCGTATTCAATTGAATAATCTTTTAGAAGAGGCTAAAAAGAGAGTTGAAGCAGAATGCGACAAAGAAGTTTCAAACAAGTTTCAAGAACAGATTGAAAGAGCGAAAGTCAATGACGTTGAGTTAGTAACTTATCGAGGAGGACTCGCATTATATATTACAGAAGACGAAGTCTACTATTACCACCTAGGTATTCCGGTTGCTAATTTAGTTAATGTAGGTAAAGCACCAAATTTAACACCACTGATTGAAAATTATCAGTACACGAACCAATATCATGTATTAATTCTAAATCGTGAGGATATTCGTTTATTCGAAGGGGATGCTACTTCTGTTAAAGAAATTGACTTTGAAGATGATGATGCACCAAGAACATTAAATGATGCTCTAGGTTCAGAATTAACTGGTGGAGGAGAACAAGGCTATCATGGTCATAATGATACAAGTCATGAAAAAGACATAGATCGTGAGAATTACTTCCGAGAAGTTGACAATTACATTCATGAAAATTATTCTTCAGCTCGTGACTTACCACTCATTTTATATGCTTTGTCAGAAAATCAAGCTGTATTTCGTGAATTATCAAAAAACCCATACTTAATTGATGGGCGAATTGAAGAGTCAGGTGCAAATGCGAATTTCAATACTGTTCAAGAAAAAGCATTGAACAAAAATATTGAAATTGTTAAAAAAGAACAAGAGACCATGTTCAGTCGCTTTAGAGAAACAGCACCTAAGTTTAGAGTTGATAATCAATTAGATGATTTATCCATGAGTGCTATAGAAGGGCGAATTGAAGAGTTATTAGTAAATAAAGGTTATAGTCAATCCGGGACAATCACTGATAATGGTAGTTTTGAAGAATCAGACAAAGACTTCTTAAAACAACTCATAACAAAAGTTGCAACTGCTAAAGGAAAGATTTATATTGTTCCAGACGATGATATGCCAGAAGGAATTAATGTCTCTGCAAGATTGCGCTATTAAACATTAGAATATTAAAAGTAAAAATCACACTCCATTAGGATTATTTCCTAATGGAGTGTGATTTTTTAAGAGATTAATTTTATTCAAATACGCCTTCTAACCAAGAATCCACTGTTTCACGATTCTCATTAATCCAGTTTTGTGCGGCTGTACGGTTATCCGTACCATTTTGCATTGCTAATGTCACACTTTCCATGTCATCGATTTTCCAAAAGAAACGATCAACAATTTCGTTAGCTTCAGGATGATCTTCCGCAAAGCCTAAGCGAGTGAAAGTATAAATATCTTCAGCTTCACCATATACGAAATCAGGATCTTCTAACATCTTAATATCATACTCTAAGAACATCCAGTGGGGAGTCCAAGCAACAAAGACAAATTCTTCTTCATTTTGAATTGCTCCATCTAGTGAAGCTAACATTGCTCCAGTAGATGGTGCTTCTAATTCCCAATCACTTATATTGTCATAATGGCTCATTGCTTCTTCTGTTTGAATCATGGCACCTGCACCAGGCTCGATACCAATAATGGTTTGTTCTGCTTGCGAATCTAAATCAGTAATCGAATCAACGTCCATATAACTTGGAACACCAATTCCTGAAGAAGCACCTTCTAAGTTTGGGCCTAAATCAACCATGTCGTCTTCATATTCTTCAATAATGGTCCCATGTGTTGTAGGTAACCAAGCAGCAGTCATAACATCTGATTCTCCAGTAGAGATAGATTCGAACATGATGGCATTATCAACCGATACAAGATTTACATTGTATCCAGCTTCTTCTAAAACTAAGGCTAAAACAGTTGAGGACGCAATTTCTGTATCCCAAGGGTTATGAACTATTTGGATAGTCTCTCCCGTTGAACGTGTTGCAAGTTCAGTATTGTTAACACTATATACAATTTCACCTACGAACAGAACAGCTAGAATTGCTCCGATTATTCTATGTATTGTTTTCTTATTCAAAAATATTCTCCTTTCCGTTCTTAGTCTACGCGACTTTTATTTGAGCTTTGTAAGATACGATCAATAACAATGGCTAGGACAACTAAAGCGAAACCTGAAACAAATCCAGCTCCAACTTGACCACGTTGTAATGCAGTTAATACGTTCGTACCAAGACCTGGTGCACCAATCATTGAAGCAGTTACAACCATTGAAAGTGCAAGAAGAACGGTTTGGTTTGTACCAGCCATAATCGTTGATTTGGCATTTGGTAATTCGACTTTATAAAGTTTTTGCCATCCCGTACTACCAAATGAATCAGCTGCTTCAACTAATTCTTCAGGAACTTGCCTAATACCTAAGTTAGTGAAACGAACAATAGGTGGTAGGGCGAAGATTACTGAAGCAAACACACCAGGCACCATCCCAATCCCAAAGAAAGAAACAGCTGGAATTAAGTAAACAAAGGCTGGCATTGTTTGCATAAAGTCTAGAATAGGTTGAATGATTTTTTCAGCAAGTGAGCTCTTAGCCATCAGAATACCTAAAGGTATACCAACGATAATTGAGATTAAACTTGCAACAATAATTAATGTTAGGGTATTCATCATATTACCCCATAAGTTCTGGTTGTGAATATATAATAACCCAATACCAGCGAAAATTGATAAGCCCATTTTTCTATTTGAAACGAAATAGGCAACTAACATCACAATTATGATAAAAGCAAGTGGTGGAATTAACATTAACATACGTGTCATCCATTCCATTGAACTTGTACCAACATTGTTTAATGAATCAAATAACACATTGAAATTGGCAGTTATCCAATCAATAAAGTTAGAAACCCATTCTGAGACAGGCAACTGTGGAAACATATCTAATAAACTACTCATGGTCTAATTCCTCCTTAGTAGAATCTTTAATTTCTGTATCATCCTCATTGTTTTTAATAACATCGTATTGAGTGTCAGTTGTCATGGCACCAATAACGTTACTACGGACGATAACACCTTCTAATTCACCTTTATTGCTTGTAACAGCAATTGGCGTTTCAGAATCATGAATTACATCGAATAAGTCATCAATTAAAGCACCAGATTCAACTTCTGGAACATCTGATTGAACAGCACCTGATATATCATCATGACCTTGGTGTAGTAATGATTCCACTTCTTCGCGGGTTACATATCCAATTAATTGCTCATCTTTATCTACAACAAGAATGTTACTCATGCCTTCATCTACCATAATACGTAGTGCTTCTGAAGGTGTCTCTAATTGAGTTGTAACAGCTGTTGGTTCTTCCATAATATGTTGCGCTGTATATATTTTAGTACGATCAATATCTTCTACGAAGCGTTTAACATAATCATTCGCAGGTTTTGATAAGATTTCTTCACCCGTACCAACTTGAACAACTTCACCATCTTTCATGATTGCAATACGATTACCAAGTCTTAATGACTCGTTTAAATCATGGGTAATAAAGATAATTGTTTTATTTAATGTTTTTTGCATTTCAATTAACTCATCTTGCATATCACGACGGATTAGCGGATCTAAAGCAGAAAAGGCTTCATCCATTAATAAAATATCTGGGTCGTTAGCAAGCGCTCTTGCAAGTCCAACACGTTGTTGCATTCCTCCAGATAACTGATCAGGGAATTGATCCTTATATGGAAGTAAGCCAGCGTTATCTAATGCTTGTTCCGCTTTTTCTTGACGTTCCGCTCTCGGTACGCCTTGTACTTCTAAACCATACTCAGTATTCTCTAGAATAGTACGGTGAGGGAAGAGACCAAAATTTTGAAACACCATACTAATTTTTTTACGACGGATATCTCGTAAATCATTTTTATTCATTTGTGATACATTTGCTTCATCAATATATACATTACCGTTTGTCGGTTCAATAAGACGATTTAACATACGAACAAGTGTAGATTTACCACTTCCTGATAAGCCCATAATAACGAAAATTTCTCCAGCTTTTACATCAAAAGTAGCTTGATTCACACCAAGTGTTGCACCTGTAGCTGCTAATATTTCTTCTTTAGTTTTTCCTTGATTCATTAAGTCTAATGCTTCTTTTTCATTGTCTCCGAAAATCTTTGTTAAGTTTTCGACTCTTAATTTACTCACTAATTTTACCTCTTTTCAATGTAATCTTTTTGTAATAATCTCGTTTTTCACAATAACATAGTTGATAAAGCAAGTAAAATCAGACGAAAAGATGAATATGCTTACTAAATTAGATTATCGCTTACAATCCATTAAGTTAGCCATTCTAATAATATGATAAGAATTCTCTCATTTTCACTTTTTGAACAGAAATCAAATAAAATTTTACAATTATTAAATAATTTATATTCATAGAAGCAAGTGATAATCCTTCTGTGATAATTTTTATCTTAATTTATATAGAAATATATTTGATATTCTGGCGGATATAATGCAAGGTAAATTTCGTGCGATTTAATAAGTGTAGCGTTATAATAAACTATAAGTATTAGAATAAATAAAACGATAGGAGATTCAAAATGGAAACAATAAAAATGCAACTTCAAGAAAATAAACCTTTTCCCAATAACAAACTGCCTGTCGTCCTATATAAGAAGGCATTGGATGAGATTTTTAAACAAAACGACTATTCTGGAGAGGCTGTTCTAAGTTTCCTAGAGAAACACGACTATTCAAATGGTTGGATAAATGGAATTCTGTCAGAACATCACTTTCATTCGATTGCCCATGAGGTGTTAGCATGTATTTCCGGATCAGCGAGGGTACAATTGGGAGGTCCTGAGTCAAAAATTATTACCTTTACTCAAGGGGATGTCGTATTCCTACCAGCCGGAACAGCGCATAAAAAGATGGATTCAACTGAAGACTTCATAATTGTAGGCGCATATCCGAATGGAGATTCATACGACATGCGTTATGGAGAAATAAGTGAGTATGATAAAGTAAAAGAGAACATTATACAAGTTCCCAAGCCGGAACTGGACCCTGTCACGGGACAATCGTTTTTAAAGGATTGATTTCGTATAAATGAAAGTGAGATGTATACTATGTACACAGCAAGCAAATCAGAAAATATCGAAGCCCTAATAGATGAAATTATGCCAGAAAGTCAAATAGATAAAAATTATATTTATGGTTAGACACAACCAGGTTTAATGGCGTCAATAATGTATAATAAGTTTCAATTTTTAGTAGCTTCAGATTATTACATTGTGTATTTTACTCCTGACAATCTACTATTTTTATCCGTTACAACTTTAGGAGACTTAAGTGGAGAGTATGCAATTATTCCAACCGAAGATATTGAATTTTTCAAAGCGAAAAAAGGATTAATTCAATATAAAATCACAATCAAATTTTATGGTGAACAGAAGAGCATGATTTTAAAGTGCAATAAGGCTATTCTCAATATGAAATGGCAAAAAGAAAACTTAAATCATTTGCTTGAGACAAATTGGAATGGCTTTGTAAAATAAATCTAAAATAAACGCATTAAACAGATTAATTGTTTAATGCGTCTTTTGTTATAGAGCATATTTACGTCTTAGGGCGGATGATTTTTATACTAAATTTGTTAAAATATAACTATACTAAAAATAAAAAAATCAATCTGTAATAAATGAGAGGATAGATTTGATGAATTTAAACACACAATTTTGGGGTGAAGTATTTTCAACAGGAGTTAAAAATATTTGGCTATTTGCAAAAGCAGAAGTAAAAGTCATTGGTATTGTAATATTACTACTCTTTCTAGGCTTTCGGGGAATTGGCTATGAACCTGGCTATGCTATTGCATTTGCGATTGGAATTAGTCTATTAGATTTAATTCCCATCGTCGGTGCGGGCATTGCATTCATACCTTGGGTAATTATTGAATGGATATTTGGTGATCCAAGTCAAGGGTGGTTATTACTCTTCCTATACATTGGAGTCGAAATTATCGAACAATTAATTGAACCATTTTTCTTAGGAAAAGACTTAGAGCTACCATTCTGGTTACCCGCAGTGATTATGATCTTATGTGCGGTTATATTTAATGTATTAGGGATTGTTGTTGCCTCAGTGTTAATACCATTTATAGCAGCGTATCGCCAAGTACGCAATAAATACCGTAGAGAAAATCATTTAAACAACTATTATGATTAAATACTAAAGGAGCGCAGAATATATCTGTGCTCCTTTTTTGAATATGAATGAGAAGAATATTAGCCTAAATGTACATACAATTGCGGGTGATTTTCACAAAGTGGCTTACGCGGTTTACAAATTTCTCTTCCAAAGTTTATCATCGCTTGATGAGCATGTCCCCATTGCTCTGGAGGTAATATCTCTGTCACTCGCTTTTCTATATCTTGAGCTGTCGCATCATTGTCAACAATATTGTGATGCTTACATATCCGTGTTACATGGGTATCAACCGCAAAAGCTGCTTCACCATAGGCGACACTTAAGATAATATTGGCAGACTTTGGACCAATACCGGTTAAGGATGTTAATTCTTTACGTGTCGTTGGAACTTCACCACCAAAGTTATCTAACAGCTGTTGGCTACTCATAAAAATATAGCGCGCTTTATTATGATATAAGCCTATCGTATTTATATACGTTTCAATCTCTTCAATACTCGATTCAACGACCGCTTCAGGCGAAGGGTAGCGTTCAAACAATTTGTCCTGAATTTTCTCAATAGAGGCATCCGTTGCTTGTGCACTTAGGATGACTACCATTAATAATTGAAAAGCATTCTCATAACGCATCGTCGGTCTAGCTTCTGGATATAAATTCATAATTTCATTGAGTACGATTTTAGCATCTGTTTTACTTAGCATCTTATCATTCCTACTATAAGTTTTAGTTATATTATAGTATATATTTAAATTATTTACAGGAAAGAATAGATTCCAAGCTTTACTTTTTAACAGTTTCTAACATATTCTTAAAAGCTTCGATCATAATTGAAGCATCCATTGAGCAAGTAACGGCATCAAAGCCATAATCTCTATAATATTTTGCCTGCTCAGTATTAGCCCCAAAGATAAAAGTAAATTTATTGTTATCACGACACGCTTTATAAATACGAGCTAAAGCTTCTTTAAAAATAGGGTGATCAAATTGAGCGGGAATACCTAAGGCAATCGTTAAATCAAAAGGACCAACAAAGATACCGTCAACACCATCGATCGCACAAATTTCTTCGATATTCTCTAAACATTCAGGTGTTTCACATTGTGGGATGACTAACGTTTCTTGATTACGCTCTTTAAAGTAGGCTGGTAAATCGGAAACTTTATCACTATAGCCAAAATCAGTGACACGAGATAGGAAAAATCCACGATTACCAATGGGTGCGTACTTCCCCCAATCAACCACTTGTTTAACTTCATCAACAGTTCGAATATTTGGAATAATTAACCCTTGAACACCAACATCTAATGGACGTAATACATTCGATCGACTAATATCTTTTATTCTCATTAAAGTAGACATATCACGTAATTCAGCTGTATGAACAATTTCCAGCAGTGATTCCGCAGTAAACGTACTGTGTTCAAAATCAACAATGAAGAAATCTAACCCCGCAATTCCTAAACATTCTACGATAGAAGTTCCAATCGTTTCAAAGAACGTGCCAACCACTTGTTCGCCTGCCTGCATTTTCTTTAATATCATATTTTCTTTCATAATTATCCCCCCTAAATTCTATGTTAACTGTATCATAAAGGTAATGGGAACGCATTCATCAAAACCGCATAGTGCAACAAACTGTATAATAGGGTATAAAGAATTGAAAATAAAACAACCCACTTCAATTGCATATATAAATAAGCAAAGAACTCTCGAATAAAAGCATTCGCATTGAATACCCATTTCTTACCTGATTCAGCACCATAGCTCACAGATTTTAAACCTAGTTTTTTAGCAATCAATTCAGCTCTAAACAAATGATACATTGTACTGATAATTGCAAATGAAGCATCTTCAGAGGCAAAGTGCTGACTTGAGAATAAAATGTTTTCATATGTATTTACAGATTGATCTTCAATAATAATATGATTTTTTGGGACACCTTGGCTTATTGCATAATTAGCCATAGCTAGTCCCTCTGGAATCATCTCATCATCACCTTGGCCACCAGACATAATTAATATTAAATCAGGGGCTTCTTTGTATACTTGAATTGCTTTATCAATCCGTTTGGCAAGTAAAGGCGTCACTTTTTCTTTATTCAATCCAGCGCCTAGAACGATGAGATAATCTACGCTTGGTTTCTCTTTACTAAATAAATTCATCAGAGCCGAAAGAAGATAGCTGTTAACGACTAGTATACCCAAACAAATACCACAAACAAAGTAACCAATTCCCCATGTAATTAAAGGGAGTTGAAGTATTTCGATAACATTAATTTCGTTCAGATACAATAGAAGAGAAATGATAATACCGACAAACAAACTAATTATTAAGCATTTGAACAATTTTCTATGTTTGCTTAAGAAACCTATAGTCAAAACCACAGGTATAATTAAGAATAGAATACCTAATATTATACCCATAATTAGCGCCAAATTATTAAAGTTAAAAATCAGAAACATAACAACACTTTGAATTGCGACTAAAATCATGACCAGACCTAAAAAAATAGTTCTAGGTTCATATTTATAAATAACAAAACAAAGTACGAATAAAAGAATAAAAACTAACAATGACATTGCCATTTGATCCTCCGGGTGCATTTATTATACGAATTCAAGAAATAATGGTAACATAATCATATCAAGTTTAGGAGGAAATATGTATGACACAATTAAAAGAAGTATTTACATTTTCAAACGGTTTAGAAATCCCTGCGATTGGATTGGGAACATGGCAAATGAGCCCAGAAGAAGCAGAACAAATGACAGCTTATGCGTTAAATAATGGCTATATACACATCGATACTGCCCGCACTTATGGAAATGAAGAGGGTGTCGGTAAAGGGATGAAAGCTTCAGGAGTGAACCGAGAAGACTTTTTCCTAACTACTAAAGTAAGTGCTTTTTCAAAAACTTATGATGAAGCTAAAAAAGACATTGAAGACTCATTAACGGCTTTAGATACTGAGTATCTTGATTTAGTGATCATTCATGCTCCTCGTCCTTGGGATAAAATGCATTCCGATGGACCCATTGAGAAATTATATTTTGAAGAGAATCTGCAAGTATGGAGAGCATTGGAAGAAGCATATGAAGCAGGTAAAGTAAAAGCCATTGGTGTTTCAAACTTTGAAATTGATGACTTAGTTAATCTGCTAGAGAATGTAAAAATCAAACCAATGTTAAATCAAATTAAATACCATATTGGTTTCCGCGATGAGCAATTAGTTCAATATTGCCAAGAAAATGACATTATTGTTGAAGCTTACTCTCCAATTGGAACAGGAAAATTATTAAATAATCCTGACATTCAAAAGATCGCTGATAAATACAATAAATCAACCGCTCAAATTGCGATTCGTTATTGTTACCAAAAAGGCTTAGTTGTATTACCAAAATCAGTCCATGAAGAATATGTGGATAATAACGCAGACCTTGATTTTGAAATTTTAGCCGGCGACATGGATTACTTAAATCGTTTAGTTATAAACTAGTACACATATAAAAACAGACTCCAGCAAAAACTGGAGTCTGTTTTTTTGTTATTCGCAACCAATGCCGTCATTGTCACGATCTAAATGTGAAGCGTATCCAGGTTCACCGCGATGAATTGGTGCTGCTCCAGCCTCTCGAACAGCTGTACAATTTTTATATGAGACATATTCTTCTGCCGGCGTTTCTGTAGCTACCTCAGCAAATCCAGCAGGTTCAACTTCTCCTTGACCTTCAGTCGCATCGGAATTGACCGGCTGATTCGAAGAAGAGCTGTTAGCAATCGCATTTCCAGTGAAGTATAAAGTAGTGCCAGGGTGTTCCTTGTTTACTGGGGCAGCCGTTGCTGTTTGTTCAATATATTCTCCATCATGCTGACCAGTTCCATAATCAAGCTGGACATTTTTCTGTCTATTTGGAATATAAATATTAAATTGCAAGGTTTCACCGTTATCATCAATGGAGAAACCTTCCATAAATGCACCTGAAGCAAGTAAGTTCCCATCTTCAAATAAAGGAGTCACACGGTAACGGACGGTAAGTAAGTCATTTTCGATGGTACTTGCGACAAAGTTCTCAAAAGGTAACATACCATCCATATTAAACCATCGTGTTCCGGTCATTAGATTTAATTCTGGGACACCTTCGCCAATCAATTGATGACCAATTAAGTGAGATCGATTATAAAGCCAACCGCCACTACCGATTTGCTTGTACTTCCCTTGATGCCAACCAGTAGGGTGGATGGCCGAGATATCAGTTCTTGACTCTTGCTCCGCAGGTAAAGTATCCACGGAAAGAACTGCATTAGCTGCACCCACTCGACCTAAGTCATCTAATTGACTAAATTCCACCCATGTTTTTGTTGCGGTAATATCTTTGTTAGTAAAGTAAGGGATATTATTATTAATCTCGACATAAGTTTCTCCTTCAGGCACATTTGGTGCACTTTTCGGCAATTCTGGTGTAATCGAGAAGCCACTGCTATCAATAAATTGTTCGTTAGCATCTGCGGACTTATGATCAACGGGAAATACAAGTAGCGTCAATATAAAGAATATTGACAGTTTATGAAATACATTCTTATTTATTTTCAAATTAAAATCTCCTAATCCAAAGTATATCCTTATTATATTAATAATTAATTTATTTACAAGGCCTTTATAATATTTAATTATACATATTCAATATATATTACCGATGTAATATTTTAAAACGATTAAATAAATAATAATTATATAAAATTTTATATAAACGGTTGATATTAATATTAGTTATATGTATAATAAAAGCATTCGATAGTGAATGTAATCACAATGTGATAATAAGTGATTTAAGGGGTGATATCATAAATATAGAAAGATTTATCGAAGTCCGAAAGCAAAGGGGCTTAGTTCAAAGTGAGCTAGCTGAAGGCATATGCACTCAGGCGACTTTAAGTCGGTTTGAAAACAACGGTCACGTACCGAGTTTAAAAATATTAATTAAATTATGTAATCGGTTAGAATTACCACTTAGTGAATTGTTTCCTAAAGTTGGAGTCAAGCATTCTAAGTTAAAAGAGTTAATGGAAGAAGCCGAATTCTCGCTCATCTTAAGTGAGTATGAGAAAGCAGGGAATTTGCTGGAAAACATCGATTTAACTCTGATTGATAACTCTGAATTAACAATGCGATATCATTATTTAAAGGCATTTGTGATGATCTATAATAAGCATTCTACTATTGATACGTTGTATGAATTAGATCAGATATTACTTGATAATCATATAAATCAACATGAATTATATAAATTATTGGCTTATACGGGCAGTGGGATTATCTTTAAGCAATTAGACGAGTTAGAAAAAGCGGAGTTTTACTTTGCGAAAGTCTTAGATCGGATTTATGATTTTCCGACCAATCATATGGAAGAAGTTTGGCGCGTGTTACACATCGTCTTTGAATGCAGTAAGTTCTACGCGCATATCGACGAGATAGATATTAGTAATGCTTTAGCTGAACATGCCATTTCTATTTGCTCAGATAACCATGTAACCTATTATCTAGCGAGGGCGGCGATTCAGTTAGCTAAAAATGCTATGACCGTAAAAGAATCTAAAGATACAATCTTAGCGTTAATTTATGACGCTCGGGCTTATTCAAAAATTAATCGAAATAAAATCGCATTAAAAGAACTTGATGAGATGGAAAAATATATAAAAAATGAATATTAATAAGAGGGGATATTTAAATGAAGAAATTATTAGGAATTGTTGGGACAAACTCAGATAATTCAACTAACCGTAAGTTATTACAATATATGGAAACACATTTTTCAGAAAAAGCTGAAATAGAATTAGTTGAGATTAAAGACTTACCCATGTTTGTCAAAGATAAAAGCATTGAATTACCAGAAAGTGTTAAAGAGTTATCAGATAAAGTTGAACAGGCTGACGGTGTAATCATTAGTACACCTGAATATGATCATTCTGTACCAGCTGCATTAATGAATGCTTTAAGTTGGTTATCATTTAAAACACATCCATTCGTTGATAAGCCAGTCATGGTTGTCGGTGCATCATATGGAACACTTGGTTCATCACGAGCTCAAATGCATGCCCGCCAAATATTAGACTCACCAGAATTAAAAGCTAGAATTATGCCAAGTTCAGAATACTTACTAGACCATTCATTACAAGCATTTGATGAACAAGGGCAATTAATTTCAAAAGAAAAAATTGAACTACTTGATGGCTTATTCTCAGATTTCTTAACTTTCGTTGAGATTACTGGGCAATTAATGGAAGCACATGCTGTTAATGTTAAAGAAGCAGATAACTACACTTGGGAAGACTAATAAAGGAGATAATATAGTATGAAATTAGTAGGAATCGTTGGATCAAATGCAGTAGGATCATATAACCGTTTATTATTACAATTTATCCAAAAGCATTTCAATAAATTAATTGAATTAGACATCGTTGAAATTGATAAAGTGCCATTATTTAACCAAAGTGATGACCAAACTCAATCACCTGTTATTCAAGATATTGCTAAAAGAATTGAAGCGTCTGACGGTGTGATTATCGCCACACCAGAACATAACCATACCATTCCAGCAGCTCTAAAAAGCTTAATTGAGTGGCTATCATTTAAAATTCATCCATTCGAAAATAAACCTGTCATGATTGTCGGTGCATCGTACTTCTCACAAGGATCTTCACGTGCTCAACTTTCCTTAAGACAAATCTTAGACTCACCAGGTGTCAATGCGATTGTACTACCGGGGAATGAGTTCTTATTAGGGAATGTAAAAGAAGCATTTGACGAAGAGAACAACTTAAAAGATCAAGGAACAATAAACTTCTTAGCATCTTGCTTAGAAAAATTCATCCGATTTATTAAAGTCGTTTCAGAATTAGAAGGTAAAGGGGGAGCAACTGAAGTGGTAAAACCAATCGAGGAAGATTTATTTGCTAATGGAAAGATTGACACAACAATTGAAGGTGTAGAGATGACGGCTCCAGACTGGGTAGAACAAGCAGCTGAAAAAGTAAACCCAGCGACAGGAAATGACTATGTCAAACTTAATAGAGGTATCCTAACAGTGAACCAAATTGATCAATTCTTAAGATCAATGCCAATGGAATTAACGTTTGCTGATAGTAACAACCAATTCTTATACTACAACAGCGTTCTACCACCAGAAGAAATGTTCGCCAAACGTTATCCAGAACAACCAGGAAACCCTCTTGGTGCATGTCACCCAGACCGTACACACAAAAATGTGAAATGGGTTATCTCACAATTACGTTCAGGAAAACAAGATATTGTCCGTGTTCACGTACCAACACATGGGCCAGATAAATTTGTGGTTCACAACTATCAAGCGATTCGTGATGATGAAGGTAATTACATGGGAATTAATGAATATATTATGGATATTAAACCAACAGTTGATTGGTACTTACAACAAACTGGTCAAGAATTAGTTGGAGGAAAAGATACAGTATCAGGCGCTTCACAAAGCGATAATAAACAAGCTGACACAGTTTCAGGTGCATCACAAAGTAATGCAGCAGAACCAGAAGTGGATACAGTATCAGGTGCATCTTCACATTAATATGATATAATTTAGTAAAAGTTCGGAGGTAAATCTTCGAACTTTTTTGGCTAAATAATGATTTAAGGGGTTTTAAATATGGAAAGTATTACTTTTAAAGCAATGGGTACGACGATTAATTTACAAATCGAACATGAATTTTCGCACTATTTGTTAAACGAAGCTAAAAAACGATTGTTAGATTACGAAAATCGTTTTAGCGCGAATGATGCGAACAGTTTATTGATGAAGGTCAATCAATTTGCTGGTATCGAAGCTGTTGCTGTAGACTCTGATATATTTGAACTCATTAAGATAGGTAAAGTCTATAGTGTAGATTTATCGAATACATTAAATATTGCGATTGGCCCCTTAATCAAACTATGGAAGATTGGTTTTTCTGATGCAAAAGTTCCATCTCAAGCCGAGATAGACGAACGCTTAACACTCATTGACCCTAATTTGATTCAGTTAAATGACGAGAAACAAAGTGTTTATTTTGAAAGAAAAGGGATGGAAATTGACTTAGGTGCATTAGCTAAAGGCTTTTTTGCTGATCAAATCAAACACTTCTTGAAAAAAGCAGGCGTTAAAAAGGGGATCATTGACTTAGGCGGTAATGTCTTATTACTGGGAAGTCATCCAACAAATCCAGACACGTTATGGCGAGTTGGGGTTCAAAATCCTTTCATGACAAGGAATAATTTAGTTGGATTATTGAAGGTTAAAGATAAATCGGTTGTTACTTCAGGTATTTATGAGCGAACATTTGTCTATAATGGCGAAGAATATCATCATATATTTGATAGTAAGACAGGATACCCAGTCAAAAATAATATCGCAAGTTTAACAATAGTCTCTAAAGAATCTTTAACAGGGGAACTCTATACAACGATGTATTATAAAGCCGAAGCGCATGATATTATAAGACAAATAAATCAAATACAAGATGTAGAAGCGGTTGTTATTACAAAAGACAGTGAAATTTTAATCACGCATGGATTAGTGAATGATTTTATAAAAGTAGACTAAGTATACAGCTCTTGCTCATCAAGCAGGAGCTGTTTTTGAATTTTGATATAGTTATGAATGCGAACATATTATTCTGAAGAGTGTTTAAACGTAATGATAACTAGCTATCATTTGATGAGTCAACTATACTTTAGATAAGATAATAATAAATGACCGTGGAGATGAATGAGATGACAATGAAGATGATTATGGATTTAGACACGGGTGTGGATGATGCTTTAGCTTTAGCGTATGCACTTAGTTTTGAAGAAGTAGAACTTATTAGCGTCACTACAAGTTTTGGTAATGTCACTTTAGAAAACGCAACAAAGAATACAATAAACTTACTTGATTTACTAGGTCATAGTCATATTCCAGTTTTTGAAGGTGCGAGTTCACCTTGGGGCGAGACGAGTTATGAACCTCAACCGCATCTACTTCGTATTCATGGAGAAAATGGTATCGGTAATGTTGACTTGGGTGAGCCACAAAGACAACCGAGTAAACAATGTGCTGTGGATTTTATTATTGAATCTGCTAATAAATTTGGGAAAGAATTAATATTATATACGGCTGGACCTATGAATAATTTGGCTGATGCGATAAAAAAAGATAAAGAAGCGATTGAAAAGATTGGAAAAATCGTGAGTATGGGAGGTGCACTGACAGTACCTGGGAATGTATCTCCATATGCTGAAGCAAATATTCATAGAGATCCAAAATCAGCTCAATATGTCTTCGACAGTGATATCCCAATGACTTTAGTTGGTCTCGATGTAACACTCAAGACGATGATTAAAGGAACTGATATATCTTCATGGCATCCAATAGGCACCACAGCAAGCGATGCAATGGTTGAATTGGCTAATTATTATTATACCAATGAATTTGATGATGCTGATATTGGTGGCGCTATGCATGATCCATTAGCTGTGGAGGTGGCATTGAACCCTTCAATCGTTACTCAATCAACGAAAATTAATCTTAAAGTAGAAACTAAAGGTGAAGCGAAGGGGAGAACTATTGGAAATCTAGATTTATTAAACCGGCAGTTTAAGTCTATGACAGTTTGTTTAGATGTAGATAGTGTACTTTTTACGCAGCGATTTATTGAAAGAATGCAACATGTTTTAAGTCACGGAGACTAAGTCATTGCAATATATACTTAGTCAGTTATAATGAAGCTTAATTAAATATGACAGTTCGTAACCATCCTGTCATTAAACAAAACTAGGGCTAATTTTAAGATAAAACTCTAGAGGTGTTATATAGACATCTCTTTTTTGATGCTTTCAATTTGCCGAAGGAGAGAGAGAAAATGCAAGGTAGAAGTAATGAAGAAATGGGTAATGTAAGTTTGTTGGGGAATCAAGGGACAAATTATTTAGATAATTATGCTCCAGAAATATTAGAGTCATTTCCAAATAAGCATTTGGATAATGATTATTTTGTTAAATTTAATTGTCCCGAGTTTACGTCTTTATGTCCAATGACAGGGCAACCAGATTTTGCGACTATTTACATTAGCTATGTTCCAGGGGAGAAAATGGTTGAAAGTAAGTCATTAAAACTTTACTTATTCAGTTTCCGTAATCATGGTGACTTTCATGAAGATTGTATGAATATCATTATGAAAGACCTCATTAAGCTGATGGAACCAAAATATATTGAAGTATGGGGTAAATTCACACCTCGTGGTGGAATCTCGATCGATCCATATTGTAATTATGGTCAACCCGGAACAAAGTGGGAAGATATGGCTTGGGAACGACTTAAAAATCATGATTTATATCCCGAGAAAGTGGATAACCGTTAGGTTAAAGGGGGTATAATGATGAAATTAGTTTTATTAAGTGGTGGAGTTGATAGCTCTACAGCCTTAGCTCTTGCTAAATCAACCGATCCAGATATATTAGCAATTACTTTTACGTATAATCAACAACATGAACAAATGGAATTACTAGCCGCTCAAAAAGTCAGTGAATATTATCAAGTCAACCATAAAATTATGGATTTAAGTTCAATTTTTTCAGATAGTCAATCTGCCTTGAGTTTAAATAACGACATCCCAATTGCTGAGGGAGCATATGGAGAATCTAATGAACTTAATACAGAAGTGGAGTTTCGAAATGGTGTCTTTTTAGCAATATTAGCTTCATTGGCTAAACAGTATCGAGCTGATGAAATTTACTTCGGTGCACATCAAGACGAGTCCGGAACAGTTTATCCTGACTGTTCGCCTGAATTTATTCAAACAATGAATCAAGCGATTCAGCTTGGTACAAATAATTCTGTATCAATAAAAGCTCCCTTCATGACTAGGTTAAAAAAAGATATTGTAGCCACAGGGATTGAATTGGAGGTACCTTATGAGCTAACTTATAGCTGTTACAAAGGGACTGACCCTGCTTGTGGAGTTTGTGGTACGTGTATTGACCGCAAAAAAGCTTTTGAAGCGAATGGACTGGAGGTAGCATAAAATGCAAAGTATAAAAACAAAAAAATTAGTTAATAATGCGTTGTTAGCATCATTATACGTGGCCTTGACTTTAATTAACCCGATCTCTAGTGGGATATTCCAGTTTAGAGTGTCAACATTATTAGTACCAGTTCCATTTTATCAACCTAAATTAGCACCAGGAATACTCTTTGGTGTGATGATCAGTAATATTTTTAGTCCATTAGGGCCAATTGATATATTATCGGGTTTTCTAATTCAATCCGTGACTCTTTATGTGTTTAACCGATTATTCAAATCCGCTTATATTAAAAGTATAGCTTATGGAATATGGTGTGGCATCGTGGTTGGGGCGACCTTGCATTATGCAGTGGGCGCACCGTTTTGGGTAAGTGTCATCAGTGTTGCGATATCTAACATTATCGTAGCTTTAATAGGTACATTTGTTGTAGAGAGATATCTCTCTTCTTTCATAAAACAAATGGCACATTAAGTGTATTAATTTAATTCATCAATGAGCAGAAATCTAAATAGATTTCTGCTTTTTTTGTTATTTTTGAATTGCAAACACCTCAAATTTAAAAAACAAGTTTTATGCATGAATTAAAAAATAGTAAATCGAACGATCGACTGAATCCTTATACGGAACACTGCTATTCGTAATTCCAGTACAAAAAAATTAATTGCTTTCTAATACGAAAAGATAACCAGGTAAATTGCCTGGGTTTTTGCTTATATATACCGCTTTCTATGTTGATATAGCACAATAAAAATATGGAGAAAAATTACAAGTTTAGAGGAGTCAAATTTATGTATAAAGATAACGAATTGATTATCCGCACATTGAAAGAACAAGATTTAAATCAATTGTGGGAGTTTATATTTAAGGAAGATAATCCAGAATGGAAACAATGGGATGCACGTTACTACCCACATGCATCAAAGTCCTATGATAATTTTTTAAAGGATTCTAATCAATGGGTTGATCAAGTTGATCGATGGGCAATTGAATATAAAGGAAAGCTGATCGGGACTGTCTCCTATTATTGGGAGCACGAACCATCGCTGTGGTTAGAAACTGGTATTGTGATTTATGATGCGTCCAATCGAGGACAACATATTGGTAGGCGTGCATTATCTCTTTGGATTAGTCATTTATTTAATACATTACCCTTAGTTCGTGTGGGGTTGACGACTTGGTCTGGAAATGAACCGATGATCAAAGTCGCTGAGAATTTAGGCATGCAGATGGAAGCGCGAATACGTAAAGTAAGACTATACAATGATTATTATTATGACTCAATTCGCATGGGGATTTTACGTGAGGAATGGGATAAATTAAATAAATTTGAATTGGAGTAGCTTATTGCTGCTCTATTTTTTTTGATAAATTTGTATGCTATTTTTAAAAATTCAACTGTTAGATAAAAACCCTTACGAATAACTTTGCAAGTCTTATGTAAATATAAATATTATTTTAAGCCGAACGTTCGACTATAAAGCTTCTGAATTGTTCTCATAAAGATTGTTTCAAATTTTTATAAGGTGTAACTTAAATATGACAAAAAAGTTTTTTATATAAATATACGAATGGGAGTGAAATGTTTGATGAGAACGATTGAAGGAATGAGCTCAGTAGGAGCGAATTTCCGAGGCATCGATAGTGTCGTAGAGTCTGGTGGATTATTTGGTATTTGGAATCATCCCTTAGCTAATAAAATCACCTATTTTGGACTTCATGCTTTACAACACCGGGGGCAAACGAGTGCTGGGATAGTAACAAAAGATGAGAACACTTTTACGAGTTTTCGCGGTCGAGGATTAATTTCACATATTTTTGATACAGAAGATAAATTAGAGAAGTTAGTAGGGAACAGCGCCATTGGTCAGGTTCGTTCTGCCACTGTTAGCGATCAGGCAGATGATTCGAATATTCAACCGTTATTATTTCACTTCAATAATCAATCGATAGCCATCACGCATAATGGAAATTTAACTAAAGCCTTGTCTTTACGTCAACAATTAGAGGACGAGGGGGCCGTATTTTCCACAAACTCTGCGGCTGAAATTTTAATTCATTTGATTCGACGTTCAAAGAAGAATAATTTTACAGATGCTTTTCAATCATCCATCGAACAATTAAATGGTGGGTTTAATTTTTGTTTATTAACGGATGATGCGTTGTATGGAGCTGTGGATAAACATGGATTTAGACCACTAGTCATCGGACAGTTTTCTAATGGTGCTTATATCTTAGCTAGCGAAACATGTGTGTTATCAAGTGTTGGGGCAAAATACGTCACAGAAGTGCAGGCTGGGCAATATGTAGTTATAAATGATGAAGGTTATCATATCACAAACTACACTAACTCACAGAAAGCAACACTTGAACCAATGGAATTTATATATTTTTCACGACCTGATTCTGATATTTCAGGAATTAATGTTCATACTGCACGAAAAGAGATGGGGCGCCGTTTAGCTAAAGAACGGCCAACACACGGGGCAGATTTAGTGATTGGCGTACCTAACTCATCACTTTCTTCTGCAAGTGGTTACGCCGAAGAACATAGTTTGCCTTATGAGATCGGATTAATTAAACATCAATATATTGGTAGAACATTTATCCAACCCAATCAAGAATTACGGGAACAAGGAGTTCGGTATAAACTTTCTGTTGTTGAAAGTCTAATACGTAATAAATCAATTGTCCTTGTTGATGACTCGATAGTGCGGGGGACGACAGTGCGCCACTTAGTTGAGTTACTTAAAGGGGCTGGAGCGAAAGAAGTTCATTTAAGAATTGCCAGTCCGCCTATTCGATTCCCAAACTATTACGGCATTAATACAACACATACAGAGGAATTAATTGCTGCGAACTACACAATTAAAGAGTTAAATGAATTGTTTGGTAGTGATTCACTTGGCCACCTGTCAGTTAAAGGCTTAGTTGATAGTATTAATTTTGATAAGAATATCCCGGATCAGGGAGTTAGTTTAGACGCCTATACCGGTCAATACCCTTCAGATATAGGAGATTATCAGAATGAATTTCAAGAAAGTTTAACCCCATTACAAAAGAAAATTTTAAAAGGAGAATTTAGTGATGAGTAATGCATATCAACAATCAGGTGTCGATATTGAAAAAGGATATGAGGCAGTTGATCGAATGAAGAAGCACGTTAATAGAACGATGCGGCCAGAAGTTATGAATCAATTAGGAAGTTTTGGAGCATTGTTTAAATTGGATACGAAGCAATATAAAAATCCAGTGTTAGTTAGTGGTACGGATGGAGTTGGAACAAAAATATTACTTGCTCAACAGTCAGGTAAATTAAACACCATCGGTATCGATGCAGTGGCCATGTGTGTCAATGATATCTTAGCCCAAGGTGCTCAGCCTTTATTCTTTTTAGATTATCTTGCTGTAGGCAGTACAGTTCCAGAAGATATTGAACAAATCGTTTCAGGTGTAGCGGAAGGTTGTGTTCAAGCCAATGCTGCACTTGTTGGGGGCGAAACAGCTGAGATGCCTGATTTATATGCAAATGGTGAGTTTGATTTAGCGGGATTCTGTGTCGGAGTTGCTGATGAAGCAAATATTCTAGACGGTTCTAAAGTTAAGGCTGGGGATGTGCTCATTGGTTTACCGAGTTCAGGCATTCACTCAAATGGTTATTCATTAGTACGCAAAATATTCTTCAAAGACCATGAAATGAACTTTGAAGATCAACTATCAGATGGACATACATTGATTGATCATTTGTTAACCCCGACTAAGATATATGTCAAAGAAGTCATGCCGTTTGTCGATTCACAAAGTATTAATGGTATAGCGCATATTACCGGCGGTGGCTTCTTTGAGAATCTACCGCGCATGTTCTCAAAGAGTTTGACGGCAGTGGTAGATGTTCATACGTGGACAATCCCAACTATATTTAATGAATTACAGAAATTTGGAGAATTAGACCTTGAGGAAATGTTTAACGTTTTTAACATGGGTATCGGGATGGTCTTAGCAGTTGAAGAAACAAAAGTAGAAACAATTCTCTCAAGTATCAATGAAAGTATGGTTATTGGACGCATCGAGGATCAAAAGAATGAGGGCGAAACTGTTCGTCTAAATATAGATAAGGAGTAGTACTTGACTATGAATCTAGCACTATACGCTTCAGGAAATGGAACAAATGTACAAGCCATCATTGATGCAGTAAAAGCAGGAGAGATAGCGGGAAATATTAATTGTTTAGTCTGTGACAATCCTAAAGCTTATGTGGTTAAACGGGCAAAGGATGTAGGGATTGATACTTTAATCTTAAGTCCCAAAGACTGCCAAAGTCGCCAAGCATGGGAGCTTGAAATTATTAAATATTTAGAGGCTCATCAAGTTGATTTAATCATTCTAGCTGGCTTTATGCGAATTATTGGAGCGGACATACTCAATCACTATCCGAAAAAAATTATTAATATCCATCCATCACTCTTACCGGCGTTCCCTGGTCGTAAAGGCATACAAGACGCATATAATGCTGGTGTAAAAGAGAGTGGAGTCACAGTCCATTATGTTGATGCAGGGATTGACACAGGAGAAATTATTGCTCAGGAAAGACTTCAAATTCAACCGGAATGGACATTAGAAAAATTAGAAAATAAAATTCATCAAATAGAACACTCTTTATATCCGAAAGTGATTCAACAATTGGCAAAAGAGTTCAATGAGAAAGGAATCAATGTAAAATGACAAAATATGCACTACTTAGCGTATCTGATAAGACTGGAATCATCGAAGTAGCTCAAACGCTTGTAAATAATGGAATTGAATTATTATCAACAGGAGGCACCTTTAAGACTATCGAAGAAGCGGGTATTCCGGTAACTGCCGTGGAAGATTATACAGAATTTCCAGAAATGATGGATGGACGTGTAAAAACGTTACATCCAAAAATTCATGGTGGCTTATTAGGGTTACGCGATAATAATGAGCATATACAAGCTATGAATGACCACGGTATTTCAACGATTGATTATGTCATTGTTAATCTATATCCGTTCAAAGAAACAATTACTAAACCTGATGTCACATTGGCAGATGCGATTGAAAATATCGATATCGGTGGTCCGTCAATGCTACGTAGTGCAGCAAAGAACTATCAATCAGTCACCGTTGTTACAGATCCCGCAGATTACCCAACATTAATTCAACAACTTACAGATAATAATGAAAGTACTTATGAATTTAGACAGTATTTAGCTGGTAAAGTGTTTCAATTGACCTCTCATTATGATGCATTAATTTCAGATTACTTAGATCAGTTTAACAAGAAAGAACAAAACTTTGAAGTTAACCAGTGGTCCCACAAGACCTTAACTTATTCAGAAAAGCAATCTTTACGTTACGGGGAGAATAGTCATCAATCGGCTACCTTCTATAAAGAACTCAATGCACCGAAATCTTCCATTGCAGCAGCCATTCAATTGAATGGTAAAGAATTATCTTACAATAATCTAAAGGATGCGGATGCAGCGATTAAGATTGCAAGAGAGTTTACAGAACCAGTAGCCGTAGCAGTTAAACATATGAATCCATGTGGTGTGGCGATAGCAGATACAATTGAATTAGCCTTTGAACGTTGTCAACAAGCGGACCCTGTTTCAATATATGGTGGAATTGTGGTCGTGAATCGGGAAGTATCATTGGAATTAGCTAATGCTTTAGGGAAAATATTCTTAGAAATTATAGTAGCACCAAGCTTTAGTCCAGAAGCATTGGAAAGATTAACTAAAAAGAAAAACTTACGTCTTTTAACTATCGATTTTGATGAAGAATCAAATATTGATCAAGAAGAATATGTTTCAGTTTCAGGTGGATTATTAGTACAAGCAGTGGATCAATCCAATGAATTGGTGAAAGATTCTTTAACAGACATTCCAAATACATGGGATGTCTCAACTAAAAGACAACCCTCGCTTGAAGAGCTAAAAGCGATGAACTTTGGTATGAAAATTGTTAAACATGTTAAAAGTAATGCAATATTAGTGACAAATGATTATATGACCTTAGGAATTGGAGCAGGGCAGATGAACCGTGTCGGTTCCGCTGAAATTGCTCTAAAACAAGCAGAAGAAAAAGATGAATTCCTAAGACAAACTTATGTAATGTCGAGTGATGCTTTTTTACCAATGTCAGATACTGCCGAATTAGCACATCGACGAGGTATTACGGCTATTGCTCAACCAGGTGGGTCGAAATATGATCAAGACTCTGTTCAAGTTTGCGATGACAATGACGTTGCTATGGTTATGACTGGTTACCGCCATTTCAGACACTAAAATATATTAATTAGGAGAGAACCCAATGAAAGATATCTTAATTATTGGATCGGGCGGACGTGAGCATGCCTTGGCACTTGCTTTTGCCCGCAGTCCTCAAGTAGAGCAAGTATATGTTGCCCCGGGTAATCCAGGTATGGTTATGACTAATCATAATATAGAATGTGTAAATATTCCGGTAACAGAAATCGAACGTTTAGCGGAGTTTGTAGAAGGCTCAGCGATTGACCTGACATTTGTTGGTCCCGAACAACCTTTGGAGTTGGGCATTGTTGATTATTTTATAAGTCTCAATTTACCTATCATAGGGCCAACAAAAGCGGCTGCACGTTTAGAAAACTCGAAGAATTTCGCTAAAGATATTATGTCACTTGCAGAAGTAAAAACAGCTAAACATCGTTTTTTTCAAGCAGGAGAATGTCAAGAAGCGATTGAATATGCAGAAGCTTTAGGATTACCATTTGTAATTAAAGCAGATGGCCTTATGAGTGGTAAGGGTGTAGTGATTCCAGAAACGATGGAGGAAGCTGTGAGTACACTTGAGTTGATGATGGATAAGAATAATAAAGAAGTGCTCATTGAAGAATTTTTAACAGGAACAGAATTTTCCCACTTTAGTTTAGTTAATGGATCTCATATCATTTCACTAGGTACGGCATGCGACTATAAGCGTGCACTTGATAATGATCTAGGATTGAATACTGGAGGCATGGGTTCTTTCGCTCCAGTTCCTTGGTTTGATGAAGAAGCGGAACAACGTGTATTGACTGAGATTGTTCATCCAATTGCCAATCAAATGATTGAGAACGAAACACCGTTCACTGGTATTCTATATACTGGAATCATCTGGACGAGTGAAGGGCCAAAAGTGATTGAATTTAATACTCGTTTAGGAGATCCAGAGACTCAAGTCCTACTTACATTGTTAGAGAATGACTTCTATGAAGTCGCCCAAGCTCATTTAGATCAATCACCCATTGATATTCGTTTTAAAAAGCAATTTAATCTAGGAGTTGTCCTTGCAGCCGAAGGCTATCCAAGTCTGCCAAAGGCAGATATTCCTTTAAATATTCCAAAGTCAATCGAAGAGAATATTTACTTTGCTGGGGTAGGTGGTAGTCCCGAGATGGAGCTCCTTTCAAAAGGAGGACGAATCTTAATGGTTACTTCTAGTGGCGATACTATTGAAGAAGCTAGGGAAAAAGTTTATAACGATATGAAACAATTTGATATTCAAGATACATTCTACCGAACAGACATTGGTTTACATCGAAATAAGGAGGCGTAAAGCATGACAGAACAAACAGATATTGCTGTAGTCATGGGCAGTATTTCTGATTGGGAACAAATGCAACATTGTTGTCAATTTTTAGATACACTAAATTTAACTTACGATACAAAGGTAATCTCGGCTCATCGTATGCCTACGGAGATGATTTTTTTTGCAGAAAATGCTAAGAGCAATGGTTATAAGGTGATCATCGCAGGTGCTGGGGGAGCTGCTCACTTACCAGGTATGATTGCTTCAAGTACTACATTGCCCGTTATTGGTATACCGATAAAATCAAGCGCACTAAGTGGGATGGATTCACTCCTTTCAATCGTCCAAATGCCAGCTGGTGTACCAGTCGCAACGATGGCAATCGGACCAGCAGGAGCCAAAAATGCTGGATTAATGGCAGCAAGAATTCTAGCTGTGACTGACAAAATAGTTGAGAAATCTTTAAAAGAATTTCAAGTGAATCAACGACAAGCTGCTCTGGAGAGTAATGGTGAATTGAATGACTAAGGTAATTCAACCGGGCGCAATGATTGGTATTATAGGTGCTGGACAACTTGGAAAGATGTTAGCTCAATCTGCCCAAAAGATGGGCTATAAAGTAGCAATGTATGATCCTAACCCAACTTCTTGCGGCTTTGCTGTTGCTCATTCAACAACAGTAGCGGATTTTACGGACAGGGAAGCTTTATTGAAATTTGTTCAAAGCGTTGATGTAGTCACTTATGAGTTTGAAAATATCGATGGTGACTTACTTAAAGAACTGGAAAGTGAAAGTTATTTACCACAAGGGACAAACTTATTACTGAACTCACAAGATCGAATTAAAGAAAAGAATTGGCTGAATCAACAAGGCATACCTACGACAGACTTTGCTGAAGTGAATAGTTGGACGGATTTAACAGAGGCGATCAAAACAATCAATATACCAGCGATTATAAAAACAACGCGTTTTGGTTACGACGGTAAAGGACAAGTTTTCTTAACTGACAAATCAGATTTAGAAGCGAAGCAATCAGATATTGAAGCCTTGTTAAAAGAGCAAACTTTAATTTTAGAGGCATTTTGTGACTTTAAATATGAAGTGTCGGTCATCGTTTCTCAAGATTTATATGGAAACATTGAAATATTTCCAATAAGTCAAAATCAACATATCAATGGTGTCTTATACTCCAGTATTGTTGGAGCGAATTACTCTGAAGACTTGACTGATCAAATATATGACATTGCTGAGAAGATTGCTAAAGCAGGGAAGCTTATTGGTGTATGTGGGATTGAATTCTTTATTACTGAGGATGAAGAAGTATTTGTTAACGAAATTGCTCCCAGACCTCATAATACTGGGCATTATACAATCGAAGCGACTAACGTATCTCAATTTGATCAACATATTCTTGGAATAACAGGTCGTTCACTGATTAATATTCGCTTGTTTGAACCAGGATTAATGATTAATATTTTAGGTCAACATTTACCTTATGTTGAAAAAGTTAGTCAACAATATCCCGAAGCGATTTATCACATATATGACAAAGGGGAAGCTAAAAAACAACGCAAGATGGGGCACTTTACACTTACAAAACCTGACTATAATCAGTTAGAAACGATGCTCTATCAATCAACAAGCCTAAAGGCATGGCAAGACTTATTCTGATAAAGAAAAGGGGACAGACATGGAATTACTCTATCAAGGGAAAACTAAAGATATTTATCAAGGATTGAATCAGTCGATGATTCTAAAGTTTAAAGATGATGTGACGGGGACAGACGGTAAGTTTGATCCTGGTGCAAATCAAATTGGTTTATCTATTGAAGGTATGGGAAATTTAAACTTAAGATTAACAACATTATTCTTTCAATTACTTAACCAGTCTGGTATTCCTACTCATTTTATTGATTCAAATCTTAATGAAAATACAATGACAGTGAAGTCTGCAAGTGTATTCGGTAAAGGGTTAGAAGTCATTACTCGATTTAAGGCAACGGGTTCATTTATTCGTCGATACGGGGAATATATTGAAGATGGAGCAAAACTAAATAATTATGTCGAATTTACGTTAAAAGACGATAAAAGACAAGATCCATTAGTGACTAAAGATGGGCTAATTGCCTTAAATATATTAACGAATAAACAATATGAGATATTAATTGATTTAAATATTCAAATAGCACAGATCATCCAGAAAAAACTAGCTGAACATGGGTTTGATTTATACGATATAAAATTAGAGTTCGGTTATGTTAATCATCCAGATAATATTATTCTTATCGATGAAATTTCTGGGGGGAATATGCGCGTTTACAAGGAAGGGCAACTTGTTGACCCTATTGAATTAGCACAATATTTCAATGATTTATAAGGAAAGGACAAATTAATGAGCAAATTTATAGTAGTACCAGCGCAAGATTCTTCATTCTTATTAAAAGAAGCGCATCATTTCTTGAAATTAACAAACTTGCAAGCAGTAAAGCAATATGACGTTTTTGAAACTTCGGATGAAAGTGAATTAACTTTAGTCGAGCCTTTATTTGAACAAGGTATTATTTACGATAACTTAGAGTCATTTAACACTTCCACTGCATTTCGTTATCGCCAAGTATTGGGGCAATATGATGAAGTAGAAGAGATGACTAACCGTATTATACAAAATATTGAAGGACATGATCTTTCTTTACATCATTCAAGAATTATTGATTTAAAAGGTTTAACTGAAGTCGAAGTAAAAACTTTCAAAACATATTATATTAATGAAACAGAAACTGAACTCGTTTCTTTTAATGCTTTAAATTATGATATGGGAGTCAGCCAAGGCTTAGATTTACAAGAAATAGAAGGTTTTAATGATTTAGATACGGTTGGCTTACAAGAGTTAATTAAAGATTATTCAATGGACCTTGCTGATATAGAAGTCGTTCAAGCGTATTTTCAATCAGAAGCAGTTAATCCAACTGTCTTCCAATTAAAAGTCATCGATACATACTGGTCAGATCACTGTCGCCATACGACATTTTTAACTGAATTGACAGACATATCCGTGACTGAAGGTAAATACCAAGAAGCCATTGAAGCTACTATCGCAGAGTATAATGACGTGCGTGATTCAGTCTATGCTAATCGTCCTAAAGTTAAACCAGTTACATTAATGGATCTTGCAACGATTAATGCAAAACATGCAAAACAATTAGGTCTGTTAGATAACTTAGATGAATCTGATGAAGTGAATGCTTGTTGTATTCGCATTAAAGTGGATGTTGAGGGTGTTGAAGAAGATTATTTACTCTACTTTAAAAATGAAACTCACAATCACCCAACTGAGATTGAACCTTTCGGAGGGGCGGCTACATGTATTGGTGGGGGGATTCGTGATCCGCTTTCAGGTCGTAGCTACGTTCATCAAGCGATGCGAATTACTGGAGCTAAAAACCCGAATGCGTCATATGAATCAACACGAGATGGTAAATTACCACAACGTATCATCTCACAACGTGCTGCTATGGGATATAGTGACTACAGTAACCAAATCGGACAAAGTGCTGGTTACGTGCGCGAATATTACCATGACGGCTTTGAAGCTAAGAGAATGGAATTAGGTGCCTTAGTTGCTGCTGCTCCAGTTGATAACGTTGTACGTATCAAACCAGAACCTACGGATTTAATTATTTTACTTGGTGGACGTACTGGACGTGACGGATTAGGTGCAGCAGTTGGATCATCAATGGTTCAAACTGAGAAATCAATCGAACTACAAGGGGCAGAAGTCCAAAAAGGGAGCCCGACCATCGAACGAAAGATTATTCGCTTATTCCGTAATCCAGAAGCTACGCGCTTAATTAAGAAATCGAATGACTTTGGTGCTGGGGGTGTATCAGTAGCTATTGGTGAGCTTGCTGATGGCTTAACCATTGATTTAGATAAAGTTCCGACTAAATATGAAGGAATGGATCCTAGCGAAATTGCCTTATCAGAGTCTCAAGAACGAATGGCTGTTGTCGTTTCTAAAGCTGATGTTGATAAATTTATTACGCTATCAGAAGCTGAGGACTTAGAAGCGACAGTTGTGGCAGAAGTGACTGATTCATCTTATATGGTGATGCGTTATAACGGTGAAGAGGTTTTCCGCATAAAACGTTCATTCTTAGAATCGAATGGTGGCGCCAAAGCAGCAGATGCTGTCATTAATTATTCTGATGTAAGTCAATTCTTTTCTGATTCACGAGATGTATTAACTCAGTTACAATCGATTGAAAATGCGAGTCAAAAAGCATTATCACAAAACTTTGACTTTACGATTGGAAAAAATACAGTTCTTGCACCATTAGGTGGGGAGAAGCAGGTAACTCCTCAAGAAGGAATGGTCGCAAAAATACCTGTCTTAGGCCAAGATACTTCAACTGCTTCAGTCATGACAGTTTCATTCAAACCTGATCTAGCAACGCTCTCACCATACCACGGTGCTTATTATGCCGTTGTTAATTCAGTAGCTAAAGCTGTGGCCTTAGGTGTTCCTTATCAAGAAACTCGCTTAACATTACAAGAATTCTTTGAGAGTATGGTGAATGAGAATAGTTGGGGTAAACCGACCGCTGCCTTACTTGGAGCCTTTAAATCAATGAAACAATTAGGTTTAGCTGCCATTGGCGGTAAGGACAGTATGAGTGGTACCTTCGAAGATATTGAAGTTCCACCATCACTTATTAGCTTTGCCGTTGCAACAACAGACTTTACAAAAGTCAATTCGCGAGAATTAAAATCTACAGACTCAAAAATTGTTTTATTAGAAGCTAGATTAAATGCAGATGATTTACTAGATACTGATGAAATTAAAGCTACCTTTGAAACGATTACGAACTTAATTAACGAGAATAAAGTTCGTTCAATCTCAACCATGGACGATAAGACGATTGAAATGAATCTGATTGAAATGGCTCTAGGTAATGCGATTGGTTTTGACATGAAAGCAGAATACTTGCATAAAAAATCTGCCTTAGGTTTCTTAATAGAAGTCGCTTCTGATGTAGATGTTAAAGGTAGTGTCATTGTTGCCCAAACTAATAGTAGCAATGAAGCGAAATTTGATCAAATTTACTCTTTAGAAGAATTAGCACGCCTATATGCGGAACCATTAGCTGATGTATTCTCGGATATTGAATTGGTAGCTACTTCTGAAGAAGTGAAACCAGCTTTAGAGATACCAGAAATTTCATCGAATGCCAAGGTGTTAATCCCTGTTATGACGGGGGTACATGGTGAGTATGATTTATATGAATCTTTCAAACGATATACTGATCACGTTGACTTTTTTATTATTAAAGAGGAATTAGGTTATAAAGAATCAGTTAAAGAATTTGCAAGTAAATTAACAAACTATGATGTCTTAGCTTTTCCTGATGGTTCTATTCTATCTAACCGTCTGCAGTACGGACAAGCGATTGAGTTATTAATTAAAGATATCAAAGAGGAATTAGAAGCCTTTGCCAAAGATAAGTATATTTTAGCTATAGGTGCCTCATTTGCTGGATTTGTTCGGAGTGGTTTAATTGAATTTGGTCAAGTCCAGTCAGGCACATCGATTAAGTTTAAAGAAAATCCTATGGAGAAATTTGTTTCATCTGTCGTAACAGCTAATGTCGTAAAAGAATCAAACTTTGCGACCGAAGGTTCATATTCAACAGCCATTGCTGGTGACCACTTAATTGTTGAATTAGATGAAGTAGCATTAGAGCAACAAATCCTATCAAAATACAATACATTCTTTGAAGGTGAAGCGGGGATAGATGCTATGGTTGATCCAAGTGGGCATATCCTTGGAGTTAATAGTAACTTTGAACGATTTAACTTGGATGGCTTCAATAATTTAGAAACGAATGAAGCACCATTTATAGCAAATTTATTAAAAGTTGTAGGAAAATAATTAAATAGAAAATTGAAATCACCCCCTAAGGCTAAAATCTCTGGGGGTGATTTTTATGTTGTTAACTTATTCTATTAACTTATCAAATCTATGTAGAATCGCGAACAATTAATGTTGTATCCAAAAATATTTGCTTTTCGATCCGATTACTTTTATTAATTTTCTCGCGTAATAATTCGAGAGATTGATAACCGATATCAAAGCGCGGTTGATTAACCGTCGTTAGCGCGGGGCTGATGATATTGGATAAGTCAATGTTATCAAAGCCAATAATTGCAATATCTTCTGGGATGCGATAGTTATTATTAAGCGCTGCCTTCGTTGCAGCAGCTGCAAAAATATCCGAACTAGCAAAGATCGCATCGACGTTATCATTTACTTGTAAGTAGTAATTGAGTTGCGAATAAACTAAATCATAATTAATTGTTGAGAAGTACAAAATATCATTCTCTGATACAGCTATCTTATTATCTTCACACGCATTCAAAAAACCTTCTTGACGCATGACAGCATAATTGTGATTTAATGTTGAAGTGACGTGTATTAATTTTTTCCGGCCAGATTTAATTAAAAACTCCGTTGCATTATATGCAGCTTTAGTATCATCAATACTAACTAAAGACAAATCCTTATGGTAGATATAATCGGAACACATTACCGTCGGTATGATATCATTGAGTCTTTTAACAATATTAGCATCACTGAAAGGGGATAGGGATATAATTCCAATAACATTAATATCCTCAATGAGTGACAAATAGTAATCAATATTATTTGTCGTTGTCTTTGTTCGCGTAATAATCATGCGGTAGTTAGACAATTTGGCTGCCTTTTCGATGCCTGAAAGAACATCAATATTGAAAGGGTTTGCATAATCAGGTACGAAAACAACTACTGTATTAGAGAGTTTTACTTTGCTCGCAATTTCGTAACCATTGTCAATTAAAGTTCGAGTGATGGCTGATTTTAGAGATTGACTGACATTTCCTTTATTATTTAGTACCCGTGAGACTGTTGCGATAGAGACATTGTGATCATCTGCAATCGATTGTAGCGTAGAAGTTTTTCGTTTACCCATTCTCTCACCCCTCATTTATTTGACAAAAGCATATCATATTAAATCATGGATGTAAAATTTACATTCAAATATTTATTGATTTGAATGGATATTGTTAATATAATAAAGAAAACACTTACACAACAAGTGTAAACTTTACAAAAGGAGGGGTTATGTGAAAAGAATACATGCCGCAGTTGTTGGAATTGGATTTTTAGGAATTCAACATATTGAAGCTATACGAAGAATACCCCATACAGAAGTCGTCGCAATCGTTGGTCGTGACTTAGAAAAAACGCAACACCAAGCAAAAGAACTAGGTGTCGAACATGCTTTTGTTTCAGTAACGGATTTGATTAACTCAGGCTTGAACATAGATGTGGTGCATAATTGCACACCAAACGGACTTCATTATAGTATTAACAAAGAATTAATTGAAGCGAATATTCATGTATTCGGAGAAAAACCTTTTACAGTAAACTCAAGTGAATCAGAAGAATTAGTCAATCTAGCAATTGACAAAAATGTAAAAGGGGGCGTGAATTTTAACTACAGACAAAACATTATGGTAAGTGAGATGAAAGAGCGTGTAAAAAATCAGTCGATTGGAAAGCCTTGGTTTGTACATGTGGAGTACTTACAAGATTGGTTATTGTTTCAAGATGATTATGATTGGCGAATGGACCCAGAAATGGGAGGGAAATCTCGTGCTATAGGAGATATTGGCTCACACTGTTTCGATACAATTCAACACATTCTTGGTGAGAATATTGTTGAAGTCGAAGTGAAGAATTTGCGTAAGTTTAATCAACGATTCGATCATGGAACCACCCATGATATTACAGATGAAGATGTGTCGATTATTTTCATTACTTTTGAAAGCGGTTTAAATGGATTAATCCGATTGTCGCAAGTGTCAGCAGGTAAGAAAAATGAGTTTAAAATTTCAATAGAGGGGGATAAACAAACACTAGAATGGAATCAAGAACGTCCGGATCGATTGTGGATTGGTAATAGAGATATCGGGAACACTGAAATCTATGCGTCAAAACAGTATTTAACAGACGCTGCCGCAGACGTTGCTGTTCTACCCAACGGTCATCCTGTTGGTTGGCATGATGCAGTGGCGCAAGGGATTCAGAATTTCTATGAAAATATAAGAACAAATACAAATGAAGATTTTGTCAATTTCAAGCAAGCCCATTATATTATGAAAATCATTGATGCGTGTGTCTTAAGTGCTCAAGAAGGTAAAGCAACTCAAGTCAATTAAAAGGAGTATAACCATGAAAAAAATTAAAAACTTACTCATATTATTCGTAGCATTGCTTATAACTATTTCTGGAATCAATATCGCATCATTATCTCAAGTCCAAGCGCAAGAGGAACCAGGTGAATTGGCAATTATCATTCCTGGGGCTGAACACGGTTGGTTAGCAGGTGTAGCTTATTTCGCTGAATTAAAAGCTGAAGAATTAGGCATTGAAAATTATCGAATCTTAACGAGTTCAAACGTGAATGAGCAGGCATCTCAAATTGATGAAGTACTATCACAAGAAGTCGGTGCAGTTGTCTTACTACCGCATACGGACGAATTATCTCTATCAGCACAAAAATTAGTTGACGCCGACATTCCTTTAATCGTCTTTGACCGTCGAGTGGATGTTGATTATACAGCTTACGTTGCAGGAAGTAACCCTGAAATTGGGGAAATGACCGCAGAACTTCTAGGTGAAGAGTTAGTTGGCGAAGGAAAAATCGCTGTCTTAAATAACCCAAGTGCTGGGTCAGTGAGTTATGAACGTGTCGATGCATTTAAAGCAGTAATGGAAGAAACATATCCAGATATTGAATTAGTAGATATGACTGTCGAAAACTTTACACAAGAAGCTGGATTAAGCGTAGCGACGGATATGTTAGTTGCCAATCCTGAACTGCAAGCAATATTCTCAATTGATGACGAATCATCTTTAGGAATTCTGCAAGCGATTAAAGATACGGGCCGCGATGACATTCAATATCTGTCTGGTGCTGGTGGATCACAAGCTTATTTCCAAGAAATTGCTAATAACGAGGACATTAATCTATTCACAGCAACATATTCACCATCAATGATCGGTGATGCGATTGCTGAAGCTTGGAAAGTATTAAATGGTGAAGAAGTAGAACAAGATCAAATTGTATCACCAACAATTGTAAATAGTGACAACGTTGAAGACTTCCTAGATGAGAACTCTCCGTACTAAGTTATAAAGGAATGATTGTATGAATCCTGTTGCAGAAATGAAAAGCATTACCAAATCGTTCGGTAATAACCATGTGTTGAAAGAAGTTGACTTTACATTAATGCCAGGGTCCATTCATGCGCTCCTTGGAGAAAATGGAACTGGAAAAACGACACTCATGAATATCCTTGGGAATATCATTCCCAGGGATTCTGGTTCTATCGAACTCTTTGGTGAAGTCTATGATGAGAAGGAAGTAAAGAATCAAGTTGCTTTTATTCACCAAGAACTCTCGTTAATTAATGATTTAACCGTGTTTGAAAACTTATTTTTAGGACGAGAATTAAAAAAAGGTGTCTTTCTTGATAAAAAAGCAATGAGAGAAGAAACTGAGAAATATATACAAATGTTAGATGTGGATCTAAATGCAAATCAATTAGTCGGGACGTTAAATCCAGCACTAAAACAAATTACTGAAATACTCAGAGCTGTCATGCAAGAAGCAAAGATTATTATTATGGATGAACCAACATCCTCATTAACCGATGTTGAAATTAATCACGTTTTTAATGTCATTCGGAATTTAAAAGAGAGCGGCGTTAGCATTATCTTTATTTCACATAAATTAAATGAAGTACTAACGATATGTGATTCTTATACTATAATGCGAGACGGGCATGTCGTTGCCACAGGTGAAGTGACTGATGATCTCACTGAAGCTCATTTAAGTAGTCATATGGTCGGGAAAGATTTAAGTACGGATATTATTTATAAAGAAAGACCCATTGGCGAAATGATTCTAGAATTAGAGGATTTAACAAAAGAGCGTCAGTTTAAAAATGTAGACATGACACTTAAAAAAGGTGAAATAATCGGTGTCACAGGTTTATTAGGTGATGGTCGAAGTGAACTGTTTATGTCAGTTGTAGGAGCTAATAGTCCTTTTAAAGGGACAGTTAAAGTAAATGGTCAAGCAGTTAAGATTAAGAATACGACGCAAGCGATGAAGAACAATATTACTTACGTACCAAAGAACCGGAAAGAAAATGGGATTATATCTGATTTAAGCATCAAAGAGAATATGATTTTACCTATTATGAATAGTTTGGACCAATATGGTATTTTAAATTCTAAAGCGATTCAAGAACATAATCAACGCTACATTAATGAATTATTCATCAAAGTATCTGATACGAAGAATTTAATTACATCACTCTCTGGGGGTAACCAACAAAAAGTTGTGTTAGCCAAGGCGCTTGGAAGTCAACCAGAGATAGTCATCTTAGATAATCCGACCCAAGGGGTTGATGTTGGTGCAAAACTCGAGATTTATTCATTAATCATGAAATTAGCTGCTGAAGGGATTAGTTTCATTATACTATCCAGTGAATACCCAGAATTGTATAACTTATGTGACCGAGTATATGTGATGTTCCATGGTGAAGTGAAACATGAATTTCGTAGAGAAGATTTGAATGAAGAAGATATTATGTTAATTGCGACAGGAGGTTCCGTCCATGAATGAGATAAAAACTCAAGATAATATAAGAAATACTCAAAAGACGTCAACAGGCGAAAAAGTTAAAGCAATATTGGCGAACCATAGTGCCGCAATCGCATTGATATTCATTATGATCATTGGAATTATTTTCAGAGGGGATGTATTTTTCACCTATAGTAATTTGATGAATGTATTAATGAATAATTCCTTTATTGGGATCATTTCTTTAGGAATGACTTTAATTATATTAACGGGAAACATCGATTTAGCCGTAGGTTCTCAATTAGCTCTATCAGGTCTAGTAGCGGTCACTTTATTAAATAATACAGAAAGTGTCATCATTGCAATATTAGGAGCAATTCTAGTAGGCGCGATAACCGGTGGCTTATCCGGGATGGCGGTATCATACTTCAATATCCCGTCATTTATTGTTACTTTAGGGACCATGCAAATATATCGATCCTTTGCCCAATACTTTTATAGTGGGGGAGGAGTGATGGCATCAGCTACTAACGCGGATATCTTCACGAATATATCAAATTACCGATTATTTGGAGAAATCCCGATGCCAATTGTTTATTGGATTATCTTAAGTTTATTAATGGTACTATTTACTCGAAAAACAGCCTTTGGCCGGCATATATTTGCTGTAGGAAGTAATGAACGGGCGACATTCTTATCATCCGTTAATATTCACAAGATTAAAATCGGTGTATTTATTATGTCTGGTGTACTTGTAGCCATTGCGGGAGTGTTAGAGGCGTCTCGTTTAGGAAGTATGAACTCTGCCTCATCGGGGCGGTCATATGAGATGGACGCGATTGCCGCCGTTGTTATTGGAGGAACAGCTATGAACGGAGGGCGCGGAAGTATTATCGGTACGGTCTTTGGAACTTTAACAATCGGTATCATCAATAATTTGATGAACTTATTAGGTGTTCCATCATTCTTAGTTGGAGCAATTAAAGGCTTTATCATTATTGGTGCCGTTATGTTACAAAAAATCATGTCCAAACATAAAGAGTAGGTGCATATATGAAATTAGGACTTGTAACAGCAATATTAGAACATATGAATTTTGAAGAAGTGATTGATTTCGCTTCGAAAAACGATATCGAAAGTGTTGAATTAGCATGTTGGCCGAGTGGCGACGCTGAACGCAGATACGCGGGAGTCTCACATATAGATGTTAAAAATCTGACAGATGAGAAAGTGGACTATATCCGAGCTTACGCTAAAGAACGTCAAGTAAGTATCTCTGCTTTAGCATATTACCCTAATCCGTTATCACACGATAGCAAAAAACGCGACGAAGCCGTAGAGCATTTAAAGCATGTGATTAAAGCAGCGGATCGTTTAGATATAAACTTAGTGACAACATTTATTGGTAGAGATCAAACAAAATCTTTATCAGAAAACTTTGCGATATTAGAAACTGTTTGGCGACCATTGATTGATTTAGCTGAGTCACTACAAGTAAGATTAGGTATTGAAAATTGTCCGATGTTATTTACAGAGGATGAGTGGCCTGGGGGACAAAATCTAATGACGAGTCCTTCAAATTGGCGAAAAGTATTTGAGATCCTTGATAGTGACTACCTTGGCTTAACGTTTGACCCTTCACATTGCATTTGGCAACAATTAGATTACATTCAACCAATCTATGAATTTAAAGATAAATTATTCTTTGTTCACTTTAAAGATATAAAACTTTATCCAGATAAATTAGCCGATGTAGGTGTGATGGCTACACCACTTGAATATATGGCTCCAAAATTACCTGGTTATGGGGATGTAGATTGGTTAGCATTTCTGTCAGCCTTATCAGATATTAAGTATAATGGTCCGACAAGTATTGAAATAGAGGATAAAGCTTTTGAAGGCTCGGTAGAAGAAATAGAAAAATCAATCCAACATAGTGTGAATTACATGAAAAGTGTCATGTATTGAAGCATGTTAAGTAAAGGCGAATCTTCCGATTCGTCTTTTTAAGTGCCTTAATTTTATTGTTCAAAAGTGTAACGGCTTTCAATTACTGTTATAATATAGGAGTAATGTGAACAAAAAAGGGTAGCCAATTGTTAGTGACCCGTAGCCAAATAAAGGAGTGTAAAATAATGAAAGCAATTCCTTATTTCAATTTTGCTAATACTTTAGAAGTGTTAGAATTTTATCAAAAACTAGGAGCAACGGATATTCAAATGGTTCTTGGCTCAGATGAGATGTTTATTGAAATGCCTGAAAGCCAGCGTCCAAAGAATCCAGAAAAGTTTGTTATGAATGCCGAATTTAAGATGTTTGGTAATAAAATATTTGTTTCAGACACATGGGACCAACATAAAGCCGACCATACAGATAGTAATATTAGTTTTGTATTTGATCTAAATGACTCTAAAGAAGTTCAAGCTGTTAAAGACTTCTTTACTAAAGCTACTGAATTAGGTTGTACAATTGAAATGCCACTAGAAGAAGCTGAGTGGACTGAAATGTTCGGGATGATAAAAGATCCCTTTGGTCTGTCTTGGATGTTTAGTGGCGAAAATTAGAATTTAATTGAAAGACTCGCTTTAAAAATACATTAACATAGAGAAGGAGCTTCCCCATGTCACATATTGATGATGAAATCAGAGAATTATCACTAGAGCTTTATCAAACATATACAAAACTCCAAGAACTTAAGAAGCAGAAAGAGCCTCAACCTGTTAAAAATTATGAATTTCTTACAGAGAATCATAAACCCATTCACTTATTAGACATGTTTAAGGATCAAGATTATATGATTGTTATTCATAATATGGGCGGAAAATGTTCATGGTGTACTGCCTGGGCAGATGGCTTCAGTGGTATTTATCCTTTAATCTCAAAAGAAGCTGCTTTTTATGTATCAAGTCCAGATTCACCGGAACAACAAGCTGTTATTAAGAGTGAGCGTGGTTGGCAGTTTCCAATGGTTTCCATCGCTGAATCGAGATTTACAAAAGACATGGGCTTTCAAGAAGGCACAAGCTACTTTCCAGGTCTTTCCGTTTTTGTTAAAAATGCAGATGAAACGATTTCTCGAATAAATTCTGCACCTATTGGCCCGAGTGATCAATTCGGTGTGTTATGGCATCTATATGATTTATTGCCAAACAATCCTATGTCATAAGTGTTTCTTGTGTAAATATTATCATTTGAATACAAATTATAGTGAGCAGCTAAACTGACTTGACAATAGTTGCTCATTTTTTTTAGATATTTTATGATGCGATTTATAGAATTATAAAGTATATATTTTGTAAAAGTTATCCATAACCATTACACTGATAATGTGTAGAAAGCGTTTTAAAAATATAAGGAGGTAACGTCATGAAAGCAAGTTTTCATGGACACGCGGTTGTTCGTTTAGAATTAAATGATGGAACAAAAATATTAATCGATCCATTTATTACCGGGAATGGCTTAACTGATTTAGATGCCAATACAGTAGAAGCAGATGTAATTTTACTCACACATGGGCATTCTGACCATTTAGGAGATACGGTGGATATTGCAAAGCGTACTGGCGCTAAAGTTATTTCGACAGTTGAAATAGTAAATTATTTAGCTACTTTAGGCTTAGAAGATTTACACGGTATGCAGCCAGGTGGGGCGTATGAATTCGACTTTGGAAAAGTTAAGATGACGCCTGCAATTCATGGTTCTTCCATTGATATTGATGGTAAGCCATTTACGCTTGGTTTAGCGACTGGACTTTTAATTACTGCTGATGACCAAACGGTCTATCATGTGGGTGATACCGCACTTTACTCAGATATGAAACTTATCGGGGAAAAAAATGAGATTGATTTAGCCTTTATCCCAATTGGAGATAACTTTACGATGGGACCTGACGATGCTGCGGTAGCTGCAAAATGGTTAAAGGCAAAGAAAGTTGTACCAATTCATTATAATACTTTCCCATTAATTGAACAAGATCCGGCACAATTTACCAAATTATTAGCTGATGGGGTGGGTTATGTTCCAGAAATTGGTGAGACGATTGAGTTATAAAGTAAAAAACAGAAGTGAGATAGGTAATCTATTCACTTCTATTTTTTATACTAATTTAATATTTAAGTTGATATTATTGCCTTTGCCTAAAATACTTGAAACTTTACAATGGCGGTGAATAAAACGTTCTAACCCAGCTAATTGAACCTCATTCAATATAGCATCAGTTACAAGTTCAACAGATGCATCTAATCGCCACTCTCTGTTCTCATCAATAAAATCACCTGCCACACGAGCAGTTAATTGTGAAAATTCTATCTTTTTCATATTCAAGTATGATACTGCTGTCATCAAATGACACCCAGATAAAGAAACTAATAATAGTCCAGTTGGTGAAGTACCCTGACTAGTAAATTCAGGCATTCGTTCAGTATAATCCATAGTATATGAAAAACCTTCGATATCAGCTTGCACAATATAACGATCAATTACTTTTGCTTTTGTCTCTTTCTCTGCCATGATGCATTCCTTCTTTCATTGAGAATAATTAGATGATAAGCGAATTCTTTGATAGTATAAATTATATCACAGAATTTAATTCATACTAATGAAAGGGATTATCGCTTTATATACAAGGGGGATATCTAATGCTAATACACAATAGATTCATTTTGTTTAAAATAAGCAATTATAAAAATAATACGTTATAACAATTAAACAGCATCCTATTGCCTTTTTATTTTTCCATGTTAGGATAGATACATTATATTTATAGGAGGCTATTATGAATGTGCCAATTTTGTACGAAGATAACCATCTCTTAGTTGTTGAGAAGCCGGTTAATGTTCCTGTACAAGAAGATAGTAGTAAAGATTTAGATGTACTCAATCATCTAAAGCAATTTATGAAAGTCAGAGATAAGAAGCCAGGTAATGTTTACTTAGGACTAATACATCGGCTTGATCGACCTGTCGGGGGTGCGATGGTATTTGCCAAGACATCAAAAGCGGGATCCAGATTATCTAATACCTTAAGAAAACATGACTTGAAAAGATACTATCTAGCCGTAGTAATGGGGAAGTTGCCTAGGATGAAGGGGACATTGACACATTACCTCTGGAAGAATCGTAAAACGAATCAAGTTTACACTGTTGATAAAAATCATAACCAGGCTAAAAAGGCTTACTTGAGTTATGAAGTTCTAGCTTATCAGCACGGTATGTCATTAGTAAGAGTTCAATTGCATACTGGACGATCACATCAGATTCGGGTACAGTTTCAAGCAATTGGCTCACCTTTATATGGTGATCAAAAATATGGAGATCATCGAATAAAGCCTCACAGCCAAATTGCTTTATGGGTAACATTAATATTGTGAGATTGACTACATTTCAATTATAATACCCTGCGTATCAAGTAATTGGTGCGTACTCCACTTTAATTGCTAAGAATACCTAAAGCCTTATGACCAAAGCGGAATTTTAAAAAATAAACGTCAAGGTGCGAAAGCAGAAAAAATAATAAGGATAATCTAAGCTGAAATAAAAACTACTTAATATAGGACAGTATGTAAATAAGTAGCGCTAAGGATAAATTAAAATGGTTGTTTAGCAGCGAAAACTCTAAGTTCATGAATGAATATGAGGGACGTTCAACGACTATCTCCTTGAGGGAGAGTAAAGCCGCAAGCAAATGGCGGAAGAAAAATGTGGCTACCCATGTGGTAGAAGAAATAGTCTGCGCTATATGGAAACATATAGAAGTCTACTCGCAAGAGAAAGACTGTATTAAAGGTTGCGCTTTAATATGAACACGAAAAAATCAAATAATATAAAATCGATTTATAGTATGAATCCTCTCTGATAAAATATACAGAAGGGAATTTAAAATATAGAATTATTGTCTATTGAAAAGTTTGCAAAAAAACAGGGATAACTCCCTATATTTTAAGACGGATGCAGCAAAATGGTGAGTTGATTCCCCATCATATAACTAATGCAGGAACTCGCTATTATTCCTCGGAGCAATTAAAAGATTATCAACCTGAGACTATCAATAACGATGGTTAACTTATTATTGGTTATAGTAGAGTTAGCACTTCGACACAAATGGCTGAATTAAGGTCGCAAGTTAAGCTTGTTGAAGAATATATGCAAGCTCATGATTATACTTTTGAGATCTTTTCAGAAGTTGGTGGCGAACTTAATTATCAGCGAAAAAGCTTATTAAATCTCTTGAAAATGATTAACCAGCAAGAAATCAGCAAGATTGTCACTTTGAATAAAAGTCGCTTCATGCGAAATGGTTTCGAATTATTTGAGTATCAATGTCAATTGAATAAAATCGACATTGAGTTGATTGATGATTCAAAAGAAACCAGGATTTATAGTCTTTTATCGCGTAATCCTTTAAACAATAATTCTTATTTAGAACTATGATTTTAAAACTACATTTGGACATATAATTCCTATCGGCTTATGAAATGGAAATTCCACATCCTACGTTACAAGAATTGATTAAAATTCAATCTAATCCACCACAATTAGAACCATGGACAACATTTAATTTGTCCCAATAATAAAGCGTTACTTACCCTAATGAGGGGGTAAGTAACGCTTTATTTATTTCGAATATTGTTTAGTCAATAGATAATGTTACCTGAGTAGCTTTATTGGTGGAAAAACCTTTTATTTCGAGAGACAAAAGACTCTATACCACCTAAACGAATTCTAAAACGATCGTCTTTGTTTAATAAGATTTGCTCTGCCCAATATAAATTATGGTCTACTACAAAAGAGGGCACACCAAAGTTCGAATGCTGCGTTAAAACTGAATTGAATTCAGAACGGTGTTGATTTAAATTAATTAAACCTTCTCGGAATGATTCGACGGTTCCACTTGAATCTTGATTCATAATTGTTGGATTGGCACAAGCGTCACCGAGAATTGCAGTCTTAAGTTCAGGCATAAGAAACCCCATAATCCCTGAAGTATGACTTGGTAAGTGTATGGGAATGATAGTGACTCCCATAAGTTAAACTCATCGTATTCTTTATAAGAATGATAATTTATTTCTTTTTGAGCAATAAAGTGTTCCGATGTGAAAGATAAGCCTTGCTTTCGCATGATCTAGATGACCTTGTGTGCAGATGACATCATATGGCATATCAAGTAAGTTATCAACATCTTGCCTCAAATCCCCATATCTAAAACCAGTATTAATCAAAACGACTCTGTCACACCCATTGACAACATAAGCACAGACGTAAGGCATTTTAATACGGATTATGGCGTCGTTAATTTGTTCGCTTTCAAATAACTTTATAATGCACTCCTTTACTTGATTAGTTGAACTCTATAATAATCTTGGATTAAATAGAAGTAAATCAGAAAATATTGGATCAAATTCTTTTATAAAAGCTGAAAATGTGCGAAAATGTAATTAGTAAAGGGCATGCTACGTAATAAATATCTAATCTAATAAGGACGTGAATCATTTGTTAATACATCAGCCTAAATTATGGAGTGTAATACTCCGTTTATTGTTAACCGCGGTTGGTCAAGTTAGCCTAATTTATTTATGGATGTTGATTCCAGGTCAAGAGGCCATTGCTTATTTCTTACTCTTAATTTTAATGTCAGCCCCCGTGGGAACAATAATTAATCTCATGTTAAAGAAATGGATTTTTCAGTTAATGAATTATTCAGATTCATTTGCTTTAAAAATAGCGTACCCCTTTATAATTATTATTGGTCTATTTATCACTGTTATTGTCATAACAAACTTGAACATTTTTGATTTATTCTTTCTTTTGATTTTTGTCTTTGTATTGTCGCTACCATTATTATTACTTGAAATGCTATTTTATATAATAAGAAATTGGACTCAATTAAAAGAGTAGATAGAGTCAGTATGTTAAAGGAGATATGTATGTTAACTATAATTGGGCTAAAACATTGTACAACAATTCAAAAAGCAAAGAAGTATCTAGAAAATCAGGGCTTAGAATTTCATGAAATTACTGATATTCGCGAAAATCTACCTAGTTCTGAGAACAGATGCAAAACCGCATGATAAAGGGTAAGCAGTTAAAAGTGAGAAAAGCTAAAAAATAAAACATCATTTTATTTTTCATATTCCGTTTAGAAAGCATGAGTTAGCGACCATAAACGTTGGCTTTAATAATTTAGTATTTATTATAGTTTTTCAATTCTCATTGGCACTTCATCTAAGTAACGAAATGATTTTTACATTTCATACAATCCTTTAATGAAATGCCCGCTGTTATTTTTTTACTTTTAAAGGTACGTACATTCAGGTTTTGTAAAGGACGTGTTATTTGTTATCAACCAATAGACGATTACAAGTAGAAGTAAGTTTACATATCTAGGTACTCAATATTTCTTGACAAGCAGAAAACTTTGGCTTATTCTTAAGCGAGAATAAATGATTAATACAATTAAATAGCGATTCCATGTAGGGGGACCAGTGTTGCTGGTTGAGATATTATCCGTGAAGATAATGACCCTTAGAACCTGATCTAGTTGACACTAGCGTAGGGAACATATAACGATTATGAAGAACAGTAATAATAATACGTATGTGCACCCTAGAATCAGTCTAGGGTGCTTTTTTTGTGTCAATATTAAGGAGAAAGAGAAAATATGAAAACAATAATCCAAGAATTTATTTGTAATCCAGAAGAGTATAAAAGTTTCGATGAAGTAGCCATACAATTGTTCAGGTATCTTTACCAAAATAATCTGGCATATCAACAATATTGTCGAAAAAAAGGGATCGGTCTTAAGCAAGTTAGACATTGGAAGGACATTCCAAGTGTATCGACAGAGGCATTTAAGTCCAGCTTTTTAAGTGTAACTCCTGAAGAGGAATGCTCATATGTTTTTATGACGAGTGGAACTACGAGTGGCAATAAAGGAAAGCATTATCACCGTGATCTTGACGTCTATGATCTATCAGCGAAAGAAAGTTTTAAAAATTTGGTAAGTGCAAAGAAATATCCCATGGCAATTTTATTTCCAGATGAAAAAAATATGCCTCATTCTTCTTTAAGCCATTATTTATCGCTATTAAAAGCTGATGGAACGAAAGATTCCGCACATTTTGTGTCAAAAGATGGGTTAGAGTTAGAAAAATTGATTGAATGGACTCAAAAACATGAGCATACGCCCGTAATGATTTTGGGTGCGAGTTACAATTATGTTCATTTACTTGATAGTTTAGAAGACAAAAATAAATCGATTCATTTGCATGAGGATAGCTTAATTTTTGATACAGGTGGATTTAAGAATTTCTCAAGGTCTTATTCAGAAAATGATTTCTATAAATTATTAAAAGATAGGTTTAAAGTCAAGACAAAAATAGTAAATATGTATGGGATGACAGAATTATCTTCGCAATACTATTCGAAGATTGAATTGGGTGGAAAGAATATAAAGCGAGGACCACATTGGATTCGTTTTAAAATTATTGATCCAATCACTGAGCAAGAAGTTCCTAAAGGAGAAATTGGCTTATTAGTACATGTTGATTTAGCCAATATCAACTCTGTACCAGCTATTCAAACAGGGGACTTAGCTATTGAAAGAGAGGGTGGCTTTGAATTAGTAGGAAGGCAACCATTGATTGAATCACGAGGTTGTTCATTATCTGCGCAACAATGGATAGAGGAGTATCAAAATGGTTCAAATTGAAAAAAGTGGTTATTTACCACCGATGGCAAAAGATTTAAAGATTAAGAATCGACAGATTGATTTTCAGGATGTATCAATTTCAGTGCCACATCCTGATGAAGATCAATTGAAAATTTTATCACAGCGAATGAAAACGGTAGGAAATCACTTGACTACAAATGAAATTATCACAGCAATTACTAAGGCGGTCGCAGTGTTATTAGATCGAAAACATCCTTTACGTCGTAAACTAGAAAAACTTCTGCCACTAATTACTGGCTTTAATCACGAAACGATTCGATTAAGTCTGACTCATTCACTGAAGACTTTTAGAGAACATGAATTGATGCGTTGGTTATCTGTGAATTTTGAAAATCCTCTAATCCTTGATCAATTTATAGCAAGTTCTCATGGGGGATTTACCAAGGCTGTTGGACCAAAATTAACGGCACATATTTGGGCAGGGAATGTACCAGTTCTACCTCTTTGGAGTTTAGTAGGAAGTCTATTAGTTAAAGGAAAAGTGATTGGAAAAGTTTCTAGTAGCGAACCTTTATTTATTGGTGTTTTCTGTCAATTATTGGTTGAAATTGAGCCTCGATTAGCAGATAGTCTTGCGATTGTTTCTTGGAAGGGGGGAGATACCGGTCGTGAAAAGATGTTATTGAATGAAGCTGAAGTAGTAGTTGGATATGGTAGTAATCGGACTATATCCAAACTGCAGCAACAAATAGGTCACAATACACATTTCATTGGTTTTGGTAATAAATTAAGTTTTGGTTTTCTACACAAGCTAGTTTTAGATAAGCAAAAAGCAGAAAACTTGGCTAAACAAGCTGCAAAGTCAGTGATTTACTACGATCAGCAAGGGTGTTATTCTCCCCAACTCTTTTTCGTAGAAAAGAATGGACAAACAAGTCCGCATGAATGGGCATTACTATTAGCAGGCAAACTTCAATCTTATCAGAATCGTTATCCTTTAAGAAATTTATCAATTGAAGAAGCATATGATCGCTCAAAATTTTATGAATCAAAAATGTGGGACGATCATTGTAAAGTAATTGTCCCTGAGGATCGCTCCTGGATAGTAAGCTACAGTGAGAAGCCTTTTCTTGAACCAACTCCCTTATCACGGGTGGTACAAGTTATTGCTATTGATCATTGGAAAAGTTTAGCAGAAATCATTCGTGACAAGTCGCAAGTCCTTCAAACAGTAGGAATCGCTGCGCCGACGGATGAATTATTTGACATTGCTTCCGATTGGGGAGCTTTAGGCATTACGCGCGTAACTAGCTTGGATAAAATGGTACAGTTACATGCCGGTTGGCATCAGGATGGTTATTCATTTCTGAAAGAACAGGTTCGGATGGTCGATATCGACCCTTCGGTTGTTTGTTCTTCAGAATTATTCAATTACTACATGGATTAGAGGGGGACATATCATGGAATTAGAGCTACAAAAAGTCTCTTATCAGTATAAAAACCAAAATTTTACATTGAAAGGAATTGATTGGCAGCTACCAACGGGTGAGATTCATTGCTGGTTGGGTCGTAGTGGGAGTGGTAAGTCAACCTTACTAGAGTTAGCAGCAGGGCTAAAAAATCCAACGAAAGGAAAAGTTTACCATCAAGGACACATAGTTACAAAGCCATCGAATAAGATTGGCTTTGTATTTCAAGAGGCTACTTTACTCAATTGGAAGACAGTTTTAGAAAATGTATTGTTGCCGATTCAATTACAACGCGAAATTACGGCAGAAGATATTAATTATGCAGAAGTATTATTAGAGATTCTTCAAATATCAGAATTTGCGGAGCGAATACCATCTACTTTATCTGGCGGACAAAAAAGTCGAGTAGCGATAGCAAGAGCATTAATTAAGAAACCCACACTTCTTTTTCTAGACGAACCATTCGCTGCTTTGGATATCATAACAAGAGAGGAGTTACAAAATGAATTATTGAGATTAAATAAAAGAGAAAAGATCGCGATGCTTTTTGTTACCCATGATGTAACTGAAGCTGCTTTTTTGGCAGATCAAATTGGGGTGATTAGTCAGGGTGAAATGAGTTCTCAAAAAAAATCTCCATCTTGGGAAGAGACAGAGATCAATCGGCGAGATTCTCAAACATTTAGAGAATATTGTAGAACTATTCGTCAATTGTTAGGGGTGGAACATGAATAAGAGAGCTTCGCTACTATCACTGTTAATGGGTGTGTTGTTATTATTCATCTGGGAATTGAGTGCTCAACAGGTATCTGAGCTGATTTTACCACGCCCACTTGCTGTTTTTTCCGTCCTTTGGAAAGGGATTCTCGATGGCTATTTTCTCCCTCATATATTGACTACAGTCGTTGAACTAATCATTGGATTACTAATGGGTGGATTTTTGGGGGTATTACTAGGAATCATCATCGGGGAAAGCCCGTTTTTGAAAAATGTATTTTCTGTGTATATCGTCATTTCACAAGCTATTCCTAAAATCGCTTTGGCTCCATTATTCATGTTGTGGTTTGGATATGGTATGATGTCGAAAATTGTTATTACTGCTTTGATTTGCTTTTTTCCATTATTAGAAGCAACTGCCAGTGCGATTCAACATGTTAACTCAGATCAATTAACTTTGTTTCGTTTGATGAATGCCTCGCGATGGCAAACATTATGGTATCTAAAGTTTCCAGCTGGTTTGCCTACGATTGTTCAAGGACTTCGTGTTGCTGTAGTTCTCTCACTAGTAGGTGCTTTAGTGGGGGAGTTTATAGGCGCAAAACAAGGGCTAGGTGCATTGATTATTGCATCACAAGGAATGATGGATACAACTTTAATGTTTGCTGTTCTGATTCTATTAGCAATATTAGGCTGTATACTATATGGATTAGTTAATATTCTGGAAAATCTATTATGGTATAGCAAGGAGAATAAAAATGAGAAAAATTAAAATAGGGCTAGTGTTAATATTTATAGCAGTGTTAAGTGCTTGCAGTTTTCAAACGACGAATTCATTGACAATAGCCAATTGGAGTCAATTAATTGTTGAACAGACGAATTTATTGGCAGAAGAGGAACATGGATTCTTTAAAGAAGCTGGTATAGACTTGTCGATTATTCCGGGAAATGGCGGACAAGATGCGTTAAAAAATATGTTAACAGGACAAGCTGATATCGCATTCACCGATCCTGGTGCAGTTTATAGTGCTCTCGCTAATGGCGAAGATTTAGTTATTTTATATACGGTATATCCACAAAATGTTTTTAATGTAGTTACGATGGATAATCATATTCAATCTCCAAAAGATTTGAAAGGAAAAACCATTGGTATATATAGTCGGTCAAGTGGAACATATCAAAATTTATTAGTATTATTGCATCAAGCAGGTTTATCAGAATCAGATGTAGAATTATTAGATGTAGGTATTGCTAATTTTTCACCGTTGATTCAGGGACAAGTGGATGCAACAGCCGCAACCGATACAGCCTTAGTTCCGGCCATAAGGGCGGGTTTAAGTGCTCCAAATATTTTTGAAGTGCGAGACTCTTTGAATATACCGAGTGATTTTTTCGTAGTAAAACGATCAACCTACGAAGAAAAAGAAGCGCTGTTAAGGGATTTCATTCTCGCCTATAAAAAAAGTGCCCAATGGATGATTGGAAATCCAGATAGAGCAGCAGAATTAGCCGTAGAGTTAGCCATTGATGGGCGTGATCCAGAAATTAACCGAGAAATTATCAATTTAAGAAATACTGCGAGTTTAGATGAGAATGGTCAGATAGGTAAAGTGGATATTGATGTCATCCAGGAAGGTGCCGATACATATTTTGAATTAGGTCTCATTCCAAAAAAATTAGAAATGAGCCAGTACATTGAAGCAATTGAGGAGTGAAGATATGCTAGAAGGTAAAGTGGTTATCGTTAGTGGTTCAAGTCGTGGAATTGGTGCAACCTTGGCTAAAGGCTTCGCTAGTCAGGGTGCTTATGTGGTTGTTAATTATAATCATAGCAAGGAATCAGCCGAAGAAGTGGCAAGAGCATGTGAAAAATTAGGTGGCCAGTCAATAGTTATTAAAGCAGATGTAACCACAGAAGAAGGTGTGAATCATTTAGTAGAAGAGACGCTACTGACATTTGGAAGAATCGATGTGTTGGTTAATAATGTATTTGCACCCTATATATTCGATGCAGAAAATCGAAAAAAGGCATGGGAAATGGAGTGGCAAGATTATGAGATACAATTACAAGGAGGATTAAAAGCTGCACACTTATTGGTGCAAAAAGTATTGCCAAACATGACAAACTTTGGGAAGGGAAGTATTATCAATATTACTTCCAATTTAGTGGAACATCCAGTTATACCATATCAGGATTATACGACGGCTAAAGCAGCAATCATTGGTTACACAAGAAGTATGGCAAAAGATCTAGGTAGTATAGGTATTCGGATGAATGCTGTTGCACCCGGGCTAGTTTATCCAACCGCAGCAACTAAATCAACCAAAGAAGAACAAAAAGAAACGATAGCAGATGCTACTCCACTGGGAAGAATTGCAACACCTGAGGATATTGTGGGGCCAGTTTTATTTTTAGCTTCTGATTGGAGCGGCTTTATGACAGGACAGACACTTTATGTTGATGGTGGTTTAGTTACGAGATAAAATATCAGGATAGTAGAATCTTACTGTAAAAGCATATTGCCAAAATAACCTAATTACTTTTATATTATTAATAAGATAATGTAGTGCCCCCCTAAATCCATGTCCGGGTTTAGGGGGGCACTACATTAACTTGTCTATCCTCAAGTTAATTGTGGGTTATTAACGTCTATTAAAGACTTTGAGAAGTATAGACTAGATTCCCGGCATTCCCTCTGTAATGAGAGGTATTTCGGTTTCTAGCGACAAAAGACTCTTTACCTGACATTCTAACAGCTAAGCGATCATCAGAATTTAATATGATGCGTTCAGCCCAATACAAGTTATCTTTAACGACGTCAAGCGGTTCCGAAAACGAATTGTGTTGAGTTAGAACAACTCTAAAGTTTTTCTGTAATTTACTTAATTTCACTAAAGCATCACGATATTCTTGAATGGAAGCACTCGATTCTAAATTTAATAATGTTGGATTCGCACAAGCATCACCAAGCATTGCGACTTCTAATTCGGGGATGATAAAACCCATGATTCCCTTTGTATGACCTGGCAAGTGGACAGGGCGGATTGTTACGCCACCTAAATCAAATTCATCCTTTTCATTATATGAGATGTATTTCACGTCACCTTTCGGTAAGAAATTCTCTTTAGGGAATGATTTGTTAAAGCGACGCAACACGTTATTCATAGTTGAATGTCTTGTTTCAATCTTTGTTCCGTGCTTTACTAACTCAAATTCACCTTCTGGTAAGTACACAGTATCATATTGTCCATTACCGCCAGCATGATCGGGATGACCGTGACTACAGATGACATCATAAGGTAGATCAATTAATTCATCTACCACGGACTTTAAGTCTCCATAACCAAAACCAGTATCGATTAAAACAGCTCGCTCTGATCCTTTGACGATATACGAACATACATAAGGCATCTTGATTCGAGTAATTCCCGGAATTACCGGTTCTACTTTAAATAATTCCATATTAATTCCTTCCTTTGAAACTTGTAATATATAGATAGGATTTGTAAATTCACATATGCTAATATAAACTAAGTAAAAAGAGTTTTCAATTATCTTGTTTATATTAAATCATATTAACCTTAAATATTATCAACTAAAAGTTAAAGAGGAGGAGAGTAGCGATGCCAGAAAATTGGTTAAGACGAATGTTAACTCGCTTATTACTAACAGGAATTGGTCAAATTTTATTAATTCCGCTATGGATGCAGTTTCCTGGACAAGAAGCAGCTGGTTTTCTATTCCTTCTGATACTATTTGCGATTCCAGTTGGGACGATTTCAAATTGGGTAATAAAAGTGCTGATAATCAACGTAATAGGGCACACTCAGTCTAAATTAATAAAAAGTATCATTCCATTCATAATAATTGCAATCATAACTTATGTTTTATACTTATTGTTGCTTGTTTCAACCCATAATTTAATATACATTACCACTTTATACGCAATCTTGTCTTTACCTTTACTATTGTTAGAAATGATGATAATTGTGTTTAAACTGAACAAGGGCAACAGAGATGGTAACAAACGAAATATTTAATAAAGGAGTTTTTTATGTTAACAATTTATGGTTTAGGTCATTGTACAACTACGAAAAAAGCAAAGGAATATTTAGATGATAAAGGTGTCAGTGTGGATGATATTATCGATATTCGTGATGATCCACCTAGTAAAGAAATCATTCAAAGAGCAATTGCATCTGCGAATGGTCAAGCTCGCAAAATAATTAATACGGCTGGAAATTTGTACCGGGAAATGGGTCTAAAAGATAAGTTGGACACAATGAATGAATCGGAAATTATTGATCTACTTTCGAAAAACGGTATGTTAATAAAACGCCCTTTAATTACAGATGGTAAGACACTAACGAATGGCGCAAAGGAAAGTGTATTGAAAGCAGCTTGGTTAGATCAATAAGTCAAACATAAGAGGTGCCTATGAAAACAATATCTATCTTAAAACAATTTATATTCCGTTTAATACTCACAGGTCTTGGACAGTATGCTATCATTGAGGGAATTAGAGCGATTGATTCCTCGAATTCGATTATTGAGTTGATTCCGATGATTCCTTTCACAGCATTTTTTTCAACACTTATAAATACGGCTATATATCATTTTATTGTCTACGCCGTTAATAGATTAACGCGTTTTAGTCAAAAGTTGATCGTAACGCTTTCTATCATCTTAGGGTTGCTTTTATTATCAATTGTCCTCTTTATTTTCTCGGATAGTTTCTTAGGGTCTTTCTCAGCTTACTTGTTCTTTTATACTTTGCCATTTCTAATAATTGAAACGCTATTATACTTTATTCGAAATCGAAAGATTTTATAATTTCATAAGACTGAGATGACACGAACATTAATATCGTAGGGATGGACATGTTTCAAATAACGTTGACATTAATAATGTTTGCTGTTATATTAATTTTAAATTATATCATGAAAAAACAATGAGAATATTAAACACCTTGATAAGAAAAGTATATTTATTCATAATTTATAGAGAGCCTCGTAAGCTGGAAAAAGGTAATTATGATAGATAGAAAATGGTCTTTGAGTGGATATATCGAAAGTAGAGCTTAAGATATATACGTCGGCACCCGTTACAGTGTCTCAGTAAATCAATGAATTGTTTACTGAATAAGACAATGAGTTCATCGCTCTTGTAAATGAAGGTGGTACCACGTGAATGAATATTCTCGTCCTTGCGTAATTTATTACGCAGGGATTTTTTAATGAAAAAATTTAAATTTATCTTATATGATGGAGGACAATATGAATAACAAACATTTAGTATTACAGACAGATTTTGGATTAGTGGATGGGGCAGTCTCAGCTATGCAAGGTGTAGCATACACAGTTGCACCAGAGGTTACAATCAGTAATTTAACACATGAAATTGAACCATATAATATTAACGATGCATCATACAGATTGTTACAAACAGTAGCATATTGGCCAGCCAAAACAGTCTTTGTGTCTGTGGTTGATCCTGGTGTTGGGAGTAGCAGAAGAAGTGTTGTTGCTAAAACAACCGCTGGGCAGTATATTGTCACTCCAGATAATGGATCATTATCACACGTCGCAAAATTCGTTGGGTTAGAAAGCGTTAAAGAAATTAATGAAGAAGTTGACCGTCTACCACATTCTGAGAAAAGTCACACTTTCCACGGACGTGATGTTTATGTATATAATGGTGCAATGATTGCGGACAATGAATCATATTATGAAAATTTAAGTAAAGAGGTCAGTGTCGACTCAATTAAGACTTTAGAAATCGCGGAACCTGAATTACGTGATGGTGTCATTCACGGTGTCATTGACATTCTAGATATTCGATTTGGATCTTTATGGACAAATATTCCATTAGAACTCGTTGAAGAAGCTGGGATTCAAACGGGTGATAAAATCAGTGTACAAATTTTCCATGATGATATTAAAAAGTACGATAACCAATTATTATTCGGACACAGCTTTGCTGATGTTGCAGTTGGTGAGACTGTAGGATATATTAACTCATTAATTCGTTTAGGTGTAGCAATTAACCAACAGAACTTCTCTCAAACATATAATATCGGGACAGGGAAAGACTGGTTAATTCAAATTAAAAAAGTAAAAGGAGAATAGATTTATGAATAATAATAATAATTCATCTATAATTAAACTCGTTGCTGTAGGTATTGGTGCAGCTGTCTTCTTCATTCTAGGACGTTTCCTTTCAATTCCTACGGGAGTTCCAAACACAAGTATTGAAACGACGTATCCATTTTTAGCTTTAATGTCTGTCATTTATGGACCCGTTGCTGGTTTATTAATCGGTTTAATTGGACATGCAATTAAAGATTTACTTACATATGGTTTATGGTGGAGTTGGGTACTTTCTTCTGGTGTCACTGGCTTTGGTTATGGATTAATTGCAAAACGCTTAAACATTCAATCAGGCGAATTTACTAAAAAAGATATGATTACATTTAATATCGGACAAGTCGTTACAAATGTTCTAGCATGGGGGATTATTGCACCGCTTCTAGATATTCTAATTTATTCAGAACCTGCTAATAAAGTGTTTGTCCAAGGATTTGTTTCAGCTGCTATGAATTCAATTGCCGTTGGAGTATTAGGAACGTTACTGATTACAGCCTATACAAAAACCCGAACTAAAAGTGGAAGCTTAACGAAAGAGTAATTTATATGGACCTTCAAGAAAAAAGAACGCCGATGATCAAATTTGATAAAGTTAGTTTTCAATATGATAGTCAGGCAGAAAAAAATCTCATCGATATAAACTTTGATGTTTACGCCGGTGAAACAATATTAATTGTTGGACCGAGTGGATCAGGGAAATCGACTATTGCTCGTTGTATTAATGGGCAAATACCAAATACATATCCAGGTCAACTTGACGGGTTTGTTTCAGTCAATGGAAAAGAAGTACAAACGAGCTCTATTTTTGACTTATCCTTAGAAGTAGGAACGGTTTTACAAGATACAGATGGACAATTTGTTGGCCTAACAGTTGCTGAAGATATTGCCTTCGCATTAGAAAACGATGGTGTGGAGCAAGAAAAGATGCAAACCATTGTCGAGAATTGGAGTGAAACTCTAGAAATTGATGACTTACTTCAAAGCATGCCGAATAAACTTTCTGGTGGCCAGAAGCAGCGTGTTTCAATTAGTGGCATTCTAGTTAATAATGCGCCTATCTTATTATTTGATGAGCCATTAGCAAACTTAGATCCGGCATCAGGTGCGGATACAATGCGTTTAATCAACCAATTAAGCAAAAAGCACAACTATACAACAATAATAGTAGAACATCGTTTAGAAGAGGCTCTTTTAGCAGATATTGATCGTATTTTGGTCATTGATGAAGGTAAGCTAGTGTTTAATTCATCACCAACGGAGCTATTAAAAAGCACGGTCTTACAAGAAGTTGGTGTTAGAGAACCGCTTTATTTAACAGCGATGAAGTACGCTGGGATTGATATTAATAAATATAATCATGTGAACACTTTCAGCCAAATAAATCTATTATCTGAAGATATCAAGCTTATTGAAGAGTGGGCGAGTCAAGTGACACACGAAGAAGATTTTAATGAAAAAGATACTATATTGAGAGTCGACCACTTTAATTTCTCGTATAATTCAGAAACTAATGTCCAAACCTTGTCTGATATTAAATTCTCAGTAAATGAAGGCGAAATGATCAGTATTGTCGGGACTAATGGTGCCGGTAAATCAACATTAGCAAAAGCAATTAGTGGTTTTGTGAAGCCAAGTTCTGGGAAAATCATCGTAAATAACGAAGAGATTCGCGATTTATCCATTAAAGAAATTGCGGATACGGTTGGTTTTATTATGCAAAATCCAAACAATATGATTTCAAAAACTATGATTTACGATGAAGTTGCTTTAGGTTTAATTAATCGCGGATGGAAAGAAAGTGACATTGAAGAAAAAGTGTTTGATACTTTAAAAATTTGTGGCTTATATCCATACCGTAATTGGCCAATCTCGGCTTTAAGTTATGGGCAGAAGAGAAGGGTGACAATTGCGAGTATCCTTGTTTTAGATCCTAAAATTCTTATCTTAGATGAACCAACAGCAGGACAGGATTACGCGCATTATACTGATATGATGCAATTTCTTAACCAACTCAATCTTGAAAGAGACATGACTATTCTAATGATTACGCATGATATGCATTTAATGCAAGAGTATACAGATCGAACATTGGTGTTTGATACAGGTAAATTATTAGCCGATACGAATCCATCAGAGTTGTTTTCTAATACTCATTTATTAAAAGCCGCCCATCTTACTGAGACAAGTCTATACCAATTAGGTAAACTTTTACCTTCGATGACTTCAGAAGATTTTATTGGACGCTTTATGCGTTATGAGAGGGGGATGCGCTGATGAGTCAAGAGAATTTATTTGGTTACATCCCTAATAAGACAATCATACATAATCTAAGTGGCTCCACAAAGTTGATTAGTTTTATCTTAATATCCTTAATTGTAATGACTAGCTTTGACACTCGATTTTTAGTAGCAATGACAATCTTTAGTTTAATTTTGTTCTATATCGCACGTATTCCATGGAGAAATATTAAAGTATTAATCTATTTTGTTTTAGTATTTTCTATCTTAAATTTACTTACAATATATATCTTTGAACCAGAGTATGGCGTACAATTGTATAACTCGCGAACAGTGCTATTTGATGGCATCGGACGATATACAATTACGGCAGAACAATTATTTTATGAGTTTAATGTCGCAATTAAGTACTTTACGACCATTCCCTTAGCTTTAATATTTATATTCACAACAGATCCGAGTGAATTTGCTTCAAGTTTAAATCGAATTGGTGTATCGTACCGAATTAGTTACGCTGTATCATTGGCATTACGTTATATTCCGGATATTCAAGACAGCTTTTTTGAGATTAGACAAGCTCAACAAGCTCGTGGACTGGAGATGAGCCGGAAAACATCACTAATGAAACGAATTACCCGCTCTGCACAAATCATTATGCCATTAATCTTTAGTAGCTTAAATCGAATTGAAATTATAAGCCAAGCAATGGAGTTACGTCGCTTTGGGAAAAATAAATCAAGAACATGGTATAGATATAGACCTTTTACTAAAAAAGATGTTATCGCCTTGGCTTTGATCGTTATAATTACCGTCATTGGAATTTTATTATTCTTTGTTAATGGCGGAAGATTTTATAATCCCTTTTAATAAATACATATACGAATACATCTGCGAACAGGCAGGTGTATTCTTTTTTTGTTGTATATTGATTATATTCATTTTACTATCTTTAATTCTTGCTTATTCTGATGTATGTTTTATAATGAATATAGATAGGTTGGTTGCGCTTACAATAAGGAGAGGTGTTGATACTAATGTCAAAAATATATGAGAATATACTTTTGCCAGTTGACGGGTCACAACAGTCGATCGATTCATTCAAACGAGGCGTCCGCTTAGCAAGAGAATGGGATAGTAATGTGTATTTAGTTCGAGTAGTGAAGGAAGATGATGGTCAAGATATTCCTAAAGAACAACGTGAATCACTATTAAACTCACTAAAAGAGTATGCTAGAAATGAAAGGGTTTCTTTAGAAACAGAATTAATTTATGGAGATCCTCGTACTCAAATTGCTGAAGTATTAGTAGACCGTTGGTCCATTGATTTAATTGTATTAGGAGCGACAGGTAAAGGTCGTGTAGCAAAGATGCTTATTGGGTCAATTACAGATTATGTTGTTCGAAATGCCCAATGTGATGTCTTAATTAGTCGTTAAACAATTTATGGAACTGCTCTATATCATTTAGAGCAGTTTTTATGTGATTTATTATAATTTATCATACCATTTATCTGACAATCTGATATACTGATGCGACGTAGTAAAGAAAGTAGGAAAATATGAAAAAATTCACATTTGAATCAATGGGCATCAGCTCGGAAATTACTAAAGCACTAGATAGCCTTCGATATTACCAACCAACACCGGTACAACAAGAAATTATTCCACTCGCATTAAATAATGAGGACATTCTCACTGAATCGCAAACAGGAAGTGGTAAGACGGCGGCTTACGGTATTCCACTTTGTGAGCAAGTTATTTGGGAAGAGAATAAACCACAAGCTTTAATCTTAGTACCAACACGTGAATTAGCGATGCAAATTAAAGAAGATATTATGAATATCGGTCGTTTTAAACGAATTAAAGTGACGGCTGTCTTTGGTAAATCTTCATTCAAAACTCAAAAATCCGAATTAAAACAAAAAAGTCATATTGTAGTGGGTACACCCGGTCGTATCTTAGAGCATCTTCAAGAAGGTACTTTGAATGTAGATGAAATTAAGAGTTTAATTCTTGATGAAGCGGATGAAATGCTGAATATGGGCTTTATACAACAAGTTGAAGACATTATTGATTATCTACCTAAAGAACGTCAAACGATGTTATTTTCAGCTACAATGCCGTCTGAAATCGAACGACTCGCATTCTTTTATATGAAAAAAGACCATAAGACAATAAAAATGGAAAAATCAGAAGAAAATACACCTGACATTTCACAATCTTATATTCGAGTTCAAGATTTACCTAAAGAAAAGTTATTGTTGGATCTATTAACAATTGAAAATCCTGATACGTGTATCATTTTTTGTAACACACGCGAGGTGGTTGATGAAGTCGATAGCTATTTAGCAAAAGCTGGGATTCCTATTGATAAATTACATGGCGGAATGGATCAGGATGACCGTTCGGACGTCATGCAGGAATTTAGAATTGGTAAATTACGTTATTTGGTTGCAACCGATGTTGCATCTCGCGGCATCGATGTTGATAACGTGACGCATGTTATCAATTATAATGTGCCTTTTGAGAATGAAAGTTTCACGCACAGAACTGGTAGAACCGGTCGTGCAGGGAAAACAGGTGTTGCCTTAACTTTAATTAGCGATAATGAGATGAAGCGTTGGCAAGAAGTAAGTGAGTATGCTAAAGAAACTGGCATAGAATTTACGGAGGTAAACGCACCGAGCAATCGCCAAGTAATGAGTCGTAAGACAGCTTTTGAGAAAAAAATTAACTCTAGACCTGTGTTGAAAACAGCTCGTAATAAAGAACTGAATAAAGATATTACGAGAGTCTACTTCAATGGCGGTAAAAAGAAAAAACTCAGAGCCATCGACTTTGTTGGAACATTAACGAATATTAAAGGTGTCGAAGCCGAGGACATTGGAATTATTACCATTCAAGAAAATGTTACATATGTTGAAATACTGAATAATATGGGACCTTATGTCATCTCTGAAATGCAAAACCGCACAGTTAAAGGTAAAAAATTAAAAGTACATAAAGCGAGAAAATAAATATATAACGAACAACCCAATATCAACGATATTGGGTTTACTTGTCTTTAAAGGTCGGCTAATACAAATCAAGAATATCTTTTACTAATTCAAAGTACTTTTCTTTTAATAGAGGAGGGAACTCAATCACGATATTTTTACCGAATTTTATCATATATTCAGCCATATAAGTAATTTCCTCAGGATTAAAATACCCTGCGATATAATGCTTGTCACCTTCAGTAATTAGATGCATGTTAGGGTAACGGCTCTTCTTAAATGTCTCCACACCGCGTTGGTTAATCAAACATCTAAATGGTATTGTATTTAATTTTCCATCTGTATCTTTTTGTAATGTTTTTAATCATTCAAACTTAAAGTCTCTTCAAAATCTATCATGATCATTAATTTTTATATGGTATCTGTTCGAAGCATACGCTAAGCCTTCTTATTACAATCATCAGCATCAGAATCTGTAAGCTTAATGAGTAATGATCGAAATCTATTAATAATCCAATCGAGTGGTAGTATCTATACAAATAATGTTAGATACTCGCCATTGGAATTTAGTTACTATTATCTAAAAGAAATGCTTGAAAATGTTATGGGATTCCATGAAACATATATTGCACGTGCACAAGGGACTACAATACAACCCATCGATGAGCAACAAATACTGAGCGATGCTGTTAATGATTTAGAAAATGTGTTTCCTAAGTTTTGTAACGATTTGTAACACTGCCGCATAAAAATGAAAGTAACAAAAAACATAGTGAGACTCTTTCGAAATTAAGAGCACTCACTATGTTTTTTATAATGCTAAAATTTATTGTTGATTAATAGCGTTTTAGCCATGTATTCGGTGCAAATAAAATTATCATTGGAAATATTTCTAAACGTCCCATGATCATAATGAATGATAGGAATATTTTGATAAATGGACTAAAATGAGCAAAGTTTTGAGAGGGTCCCACAATGCCTAGACCAGGTCCAATGTTATTAAGGGTTGCTGCCACAGTACTAAAAGAGGATAGTAGGTTTGGTGTTTCTAAACTAATGACAAGCACCGCTACAATAAAAATAATAATATAGACCACCAAGTAGCTCAAGACTGTATTGGCTAATTTAGAGTCAATACGTCTACCTTCATAATCGATGGTAACGACACGATTAGGTCGTATTGTTTGTTTTATTTCTGCCCAACCTATTTTAACTAAAAGCAAAATACGTGAGACCTTCAAACCACCTGCAGTTGAGCCAGCCATTCCTCCAACAAACATCAAAAGAATGAGTATTAACTGAGAGAATAAGGGCCAATGATCAAAGAGGGCAGTTGAATAACCCGTAGTCGATATAATGGAAGCAACCGTAAAGAAACTATCACGAAATGCATTGCTAACACCATAAGATGTTGAGATTAAATTTATTGAGATTAAAAGCACAGCAATCGCGATAATTGCTAGAAACCAACGAAGTTCTTCACTTTTTAGAATTCGTTTCGCCTGATGAATATAGACTAGATAGAACAAATTGAAATTAATACTGAATATTATCATGCCGATACTTAATATCATCTCAACTGTAAAGCTATCATAAGGTGCGATACTCCCATTCAAGACACCGAAACCTCCAGTTCCGGCGGTCCCAAATGCAAGTAACATCGCCTCGAAGAAGGGCACACCTGCAATATACAAACAAACTAACGTGATCATCATAAAGGTGAAGTAAATAATATATAAAATCCGGGCCGTTGATGACAATTTAGAAACAAGTTTACCAAATGTAGGTCCAGTCATTTCAGCCTTCATGATATGTACAGAGGAAGACTCGGCTTTTGGCAATATGGCTAATGCGAAAACTAAGACTCCCATTCCACCTACAAAGTGGCTGAAACTACGCCAAAATAACATTGAATGCGATAAAGCCTCCACATCAAGTAAAATACTGGCACCAGTTGTTGTAAAGCCACTCGTCATTTCAAAAAAGGCATCAACAAAAGATGGAATCTGCTGACTAAGAACAAACGGAATCGCACTAACAAAAGAAATTAAAAACCAAGATAGAGAAACTATCGTAAAGCCTTCTCGCGCATAAAAAGTACGTCGATGCAATTTTGTTCGAGATAGGGCAAAACCAATAACAAGAGTCACTAGAGAAGTACCAAGAAAACTTGCTATATTTACCCAGCTTTCTTGGTAGATTACACTGACGATCAAAGGTAATAACATCAGGCCAGCCAGAATCATTAAGATATTTCCGAGTGTATAGCGGATAAATTGTGTATTCATTATTGCCTCCTTACCTTAAGATATCATCAATGTCGTTAAACGCTTTATGTTTGGTCACGATTAGGACATGATCATCAGCTAAAATAACATCCTCACCCGTAGGATAAATCAGTTGAGAACCTCGTATTATGTAGGCAATTAATAAATTGTCTTTTGTATTTAAATCTCTTAGCTTGATATTCACAACACGACTACTTTCTTTAACAAGAAATTGCAAGGTCTCGACTTGATTATCAGCAATTCGAATCAAAGCCTCTACATTAGATGCTGTTGCATTTCTTAATGAGCGAACGTAACGTAAAATCTTGTTTGTTATTAATCGTTTAGGTGTAACAATGGCTTGTAAGTCTGAATCACCTAATATTTTTAATAAGTCAGTTCGACTTACTTTTGTCATAACTTTTTTAATACCTAAAGATAGGGCGTACATTGAGTTGATAATGTTTTCCTCGTCGATACCCGTCAAACTTAAAACTGCGTCAAAGCTTTCAATACGTTCTTCTAATAACAATTCTTGCTCCATACCATCACCTTTAATTACTACTACTTGTGGGAAGCGGTGACTAAGATCTAAAGCTCTTTCTTCATTTAATTCGATTACTTTTATATCGATATCCATTTTACTTAACAGATGAAGCGTGTAATAGGTCACACGGCCACCGCCGATAATTAAAACCGACTTAGTTTTCTCTTCACGGTAACCAGCTTTGAAATAAAAATTTGCTAAATCTTCTCGAGATCCAGTAACATAAACACGATCCCCAACTCTCAAGACTGATTGCCCACTGGGAATAATAGTTTGTTTATCATGGGTTAGGGCGCAAATTAATACTTCACCATATTCATTTCTAAACTGATTTAAAGACTGATCGACCAATGGACTGCCGGCTTTAATTTCTAGTTCAACTAAATTGACTCGACCTTTACCGAATTGTTCAATACTGAGTGAATGCGGAAATTCGATACTTTTGGTAATATAACGAGCTGCCACCATTTCAGGATTGATAACCAAGTCGATACCTAGGCTATCACGGACGAATTCAATATGATTCGTATACTTAGGATTTCTTACCCGGGCAATAGTATATTTGGCACCCAGTTGCTTAGCTATAATAGAACTTATAATATTTGTTTCATCTTCAGGAGTCACAGCTATAAACATATCACACTGTTCAACGCCAGCTTCGACTAAGTTATCATAATCCGCTCCATCACCGACTAAGCCTGTAATATCATTTTTATTAATAATACGATTCAATCTTTCAGAATTAGCTTCGATGAGGACGACATTATTATTCTCCAATGCTAGTTCTTGGCAAAGAATTTCACCAACTTTACCTCCACCTATAATGACAATATCCATTTGACGATTCACCTTCGTTTTCATTTATTTTTAAAATTTAAATTAGTTGAATATTAGCACTTTGACCTGATCATTAATAAACATGCAATAAAAAGCGTATAATTGCAAGGTTTATAAGGATAAATTCTAGAGCTAATAAGACAGTCATTTTAAACTATATAAAGCAATATTACAATAGTTTCATCAACTTATAAAGAAAATACAAGAGGCAATATCACAAATCATTATTCAGATAAAAGAAGGCGGTTACACGATTATGAAATCTTATCACGGATGTAAAAGTTGATCCAAGTTCAATAAACTATTTTTGCGATGAAATATAAAATGTTTCTACAAGAATTGTGCTTATTTAAAACACTAAACAAATGTAGTGACGTATAGGTCGAAAATTTCAGGATCAAAGAAATATTTAGATATTTTCTATCATTAGCTAATGTAAAATAAAGGCTCTGATTATTATTACGCATAAGACTAAGCATAATAATCTGAATTAACCTTAGAATCGACATATATATTTATGACAATGGGAAAGAGAGGGATGAACTATTAAATAGCAAAAATATTGGATAAGTTAATTTTTATTATTGAGTTTACATAATATATAGTAAACTTGTTATATATATTATAAACGACTTATTTTAGTTATATATGAGTTAAATAATACGATAGTTAATTGATATATGATTAATATGTATATTACAGACCTACTAACCGAAAATGGTTAGTAGGTCTTTTTTTGTTACAAAAAATAAAAAGGACGTGTATTAATATGAAAAATAACCACGATCTAACTTCTTGCCACGCTGGCAAGAAGTTAGCGAAAGTAATTGCTATCACCAACCAAAAAGGCGGAGTCGGGAAAACAACGACTACGATGAATTTAGGTTACTCACTAAGTCAACAAGGGTTTAAAGTACTTTTAATTGACTTTGATCCACAACACAACCTCACTAATTATTTAGAAGGAGAAGCACACAGCTTCACAATTTCAGAAGCTATAGCAGAAGAAATTTCAGGTGAAACAGAATATGTTTCATCGCTCATACAAAAATATACTGAGTCCTTACATTATATCCCAACAAATTTGTCATTATCAGCTATTGAATTAAAACTTGTAATGACAAATGCAAGAGAGTATATTTTGACAGATATTTTAACCAACTTGAAAATCAGAGACCAATACGATTATGTTTTGATAGATTGTATGCCAGCTTTAAATATGTTGCTAATCAATGTAATAACAGCAGTTGATAGTATCATTGTTCCAGTTGAAGCTAGTTATGGCGCATTTGAAGGATTAGAACAATTATTTGAATATGTGAAGATGGTTCAAAAAAGATTGAATCGAGATTTAAAAATTGAAGGTATTGTTTACACTAAAGTTAATAATACTAAAATTAGCAAAGAAGTAAGGGAAAAGCTTCAAGATATATATCCAAATTTATTACTATCAATTGAGATCAAAGAATTAACAGAAGCTAGAAAATCTTATGCAGAAAGAATACCGCTTGAGGAAATGAAAAAAAGTCGTCTCGCTATGGATTATTCAAACTTAGCAACTGAAATTGCAGTTAAAAGGGGGCAAGGGTGATGGTGTCTTTAGAATCAATGTTTGGATTAAGCGAAACTGATACTGAACTAAACAGTATTGTATTACTTCCTATGTCGCAACTTGAACCATACCCAAATCAACCATTTAAAATGTATACAAAAGAAAAGCTAGTGGAACTTTCAGAAGATATTAAACAAAACGGTCTTTTAAATCCTTTAATTGTAAGAAAAATCAAAGGGAGAAAATATCAGGTGCTTTCAGGCCACAATCGCTTAAATGCATTGAAACTAAATGGTGAAGATGCAGCTCCAGCAATCATCAAAGATTGCACAGATAATGAAGCAAAATTGATTTTAGTACAGTCAAATTTACTTCAAAGACAAGAACTATCTAATCGAGAAAAAGCAGAAGCATTCAAAATGAGAAATGATGCTCTTAAAACGCAAGGAAAGTGTAAGGTAAATCAGCTTCAAACTTTAGATGAAATCTCGAAAACAGAAAAAGAATCAAGTAGAACAATTGCAAGATATATTAAAACTACAAAACTTGTACCAGAGTTAATGGATCGATTTGATGATGGGGAATTATCTTTACCAACTGCCGAATTAATCGCTGGATTAACTGAAAGTAATCAAAATAAATTAGTAGAATTAATATCCGACGGAGTATCTAAAATCAATACTAAGCAAGCTAAAGCATTACATGAAATAGATAAATTGAATACTGAAATAACAAAAAAGGATATTTTAAATGTTTTAGAAAAATCATCTGTAAATAAAATTACTGATGTAGAAAGGGTGAAGAACGCTTTAGTTGACGAGGGCATATTATTGAGCGATACAATCATTGAAGGGTTTCTGGAAACATTAAATGAATTAAAATACTTAAAGCATTCTATAATAGAATAGTGGTGATGATATGTTAAAAAGCAAGCAAACATACATTTCCACTTTTTTATGCAAAAAATGTGGAAGTAAAATGGAATTACCAAGAACTTTCAGTCGAAGACGAGAAATATTTCACATCAAAACAATGTACTGCTACAACTGTAAAAATGAAACAGACTTTATCGAAGCAGAAGAATTTAGAGATGAAACACACAGAAGTTTCTGGTGATAAATATTGCGAAAAAACTAAAAATTTTTTCACTTCTTGCCAGCATGGCAAGAAGTGATTTGAAAGGAAGTGGGTTCAATGGCACAGTTTCTATTATACATCCTGAAAAAAATCATAAGATTTTTATTATATGGTACATACATAATGCTGATTCTTATTACTCCTTTGGCTAATTTATTCGCTTTGTTTTCAACAATAATTGGAACTTTATTCCTTCTTTTTTCATTATTCATTGTGTTTGACCCCACACTGCCGAACGTTGAAAAATCATTATTTTTTTTATTTTCTTTACTAGTATTAGGCTCGGGATACTTACTTCCAGTCATTAAAGAATCATTAGGAGCTTATTTTGAACAAGATCCTAACAAAAAAGTAAATGAAAAGAAGTTAAATCTATGAAGTCAATCAAATTAAATACATATCCAACTGATTCACTTTGCAGAGTGTGTGGATGCAAAAAGACAATCCAGCGAAACAATAACGAAAAAAGAGAAATATTTAACGAAAAGACACTTTATTGTATCAAATGCAGAGTAGATACAATTCACTTAGAAGCTCCTTTTCATAAAAGTTTCAATCATGTTGAACTTTATTAAATCAAAATTGGAGGGTAGGCATGACAAATAACATTAAAGATTCTAACGATAAAATTATCAGTAAAATAAAAGAATTGCTGGCATTATCAAGAGATAATAATCAAGATGAAGAAAGTCAATCAGCTTTTTTATTAGCGCAACGCTTAATGTTAAAGCATCAATTAGATTTTTCAGCAATTGAAGATTACGAAGTAATGATCGAAAGAGAAGCGATTGGCGAAGAGAGTGTGACAGTTTATAAGCGTTTATATTGGTTTGAAAGAGAACTTGCTCGAATCATCTCAAAAAACTTTAGAGTTAAATTCTTTTATAATTCAAGACCCGTAAAAAGTGGCGCAGGACAAAAGAAAACAAGCATAATTTTTTATGGTAAACGAACTGATTTAGAATTTGCCAAAGTAATTTATTCTCTTGCTAGCGAAATATTGGTTTACCACTCAAAAAAATACCTTGAAAAATTTTATCAAGAAATTCAAGAAGGGCGAAGCCAATATTGGACGGCTAGAATCAAGAGAAATTACATTAGAGGTTTCTTAATTGGTTTGAATAATAAACTAAGTGAGCAAGTCGTGCTAATCAAGGAAGAATATCCACTTTTGGTTCTTATTCCAGAAGAAGTCGAAAAAGCATATGAAGAGTTTTCTCTCGATTTTGGTACAGCAACACTATTAAAATTACCAAATCCAGATGAGTCTACAGCGTTTAATGCCGGTATCGAAGAGGGGTTCACACGAAGTACACTTGCTGACTGCGGTGGTGAATATGTTAATTAAACAGTACCTATTATACAAGATACTTAAATATATATTGAGGATTATCAGCATTATTGTTGCATGCTTGGTTTTATTATTCGTTGTCGGATGGGGAATTTCTATCTATCAGCCAGATGTAAATAATAATATTACTGAATTTGTCACTAATTTAATTCCACAAAGAATTTTCGATTTAGCAGATAATATTTTTACAACTGTTAAGAACATTATTACCAATTTATTTAGGTGAAGGAGATGAAATAATGAGCGACACGATTAAACGGTATAGTAAATTTAAAGGATATGAAAGTTTACCAAGAGATTTGCTACAATCAAAAAATCTAACTCTTGAAGCAATTGGTTTATTAGCTAATTTAGCAAGTTATCCCGAAAATTGGATATTGAGAAAAACGGAATTAAGGACAAGATTTAAAAATGGAAAAAAAGCAGTGGATCGAATTTGGGATGAGTTAGTTACTGAAAATTATCTCATTCAGTTTCGAAAGAGAGTCGGAAGAGGTTATGAATATCGTTATTATTTTTCTGTAGAACAATTCAAAACATCAGATATCCAAGAACTATTATTAATAAACTTTGAAGAAAATTTTGTGCCTTATCACAAAGAAATGAAAACAGTAAATTTTAATGTCATAGATTTAAAACCATATATTTTTTGTGAAGATAAGGAAAAGTTGGACTTCTCGTTTTGGACTTCCCAAAAGGGGAAGTCCACAGAAGGTTATAACACCAACGTTCATTCAAGTTCCCCTTTTGGAAAGTCCAAAATGGAAAGTCCAAAAGGGGAACTTAGTAGATTTACTAATAAAGAGATTTACTATAAAGATAAAAATGAAGAAGAAGATATATATACTAGCGAAGAAGAAAAAAAATCTTTTGTTCTCTTACCAACAATGACAGAAGAGTTAAATAATATTGAAAATTTATTGAAAGAGTATTTAATTTTAAAACATGACAGATTAGAAATATTATTAGAACTAGAACACCATCTCGAATTGCAAAATCTAAAATTAATCGAAGAACAATTAAAGTGGTGTGAAGAAAAACAATTGATTAGCAGCATTGGAAATTACCCTAAATACTTTATAGATGGCTTGAAAATGAGATATACTCGTGAAAGGAAATCAAGAGATACTCGCTATGACCATTTGGAGATTCCAATAATTAGCGATTATTTCAATAGATAATTAAACTTAGTAAGTGAATTAGAGAGTAGGTATAATAATGACGAAAAGTATAACGAAGCAAGATAAACAAAAACGATTTATTATCGCGTTGAAGTTAGATGGTGATATTCACGAAATGACAGTAATGGCAACTGATTCAACAAGTGCACGTAGAAGGGCCGTTAAATTACTGAAATCCAGCAACAGCAACTTTCAACTTCTGGAAGTTGACCATAATTAAAATAAGAAAAGGACGTGCATTAATATGAAAAAGTTCGAAAAGTTAACTATAGGTTTAATATTTTTAAGTGCTATTATTATAGTTCAAACAAATAAATTGGTTTCTGCTGAAAGCATCATGCTTCAAACAACAGATGCGATTCATATTACTAATGAACTCCAACAAGCAAAAGTAACCGCATTTTTTAATAATCAACTTGAAAAAGAAGAGCTTGAAGATGATTTAAACACAGAGAAAGAAACTAAAGCATTTGCACAAAGCACAAATGAATATGAAAAAAGTGCTAAAGAAAACAATATAAAAGAATCAAATTCAATTGTAAATAATAATGAAACAACAACACCTGAATACAAACCTGAACCACAACCAGAACCGATTCCTGAACTAGAGCCTGAACCAGAGTATGTTCCTGAACCAGAGCCGACTCCACCAACAGTATTGTATCCTGAAGCACCTACATCAACTCCCGCTGGATATTTCGCAAGTTTAAACGAAGCATTGGAATGGGGCGCATATAACTTTCCAGAAGGCTCAACCAATTATCAAGCATATACCGCTGGTTATCTACAAAATGGTACACCATATTACGGAGTAGATTATTATTATTGAAATTAATTAACTAAACGACTTTTTATAAGTCGTTTTTATTTTGGAGGTGAAAATATGAAATTAGACATTTTGTACTTATTAATTCCACCTTAAATTTAGTTTATCTAAAAAAAAAAAAATAAACTAAACGAAAGGAAATATAAAATGGGTAAATATAATAAAATAAAAACAATTGCAGTCCTAACCGTTATGAGTTTAGGGCTATTTTTTAGCCCTGATTTAGTAGGTGCAACAACGTTAACTGATGATCCTATAGAAACACCCTCTGTTACAGCACCAGAAATTTCTTTAGAGGTAATCGAACCAATTTTAGAAGTAGCAGAAGAACTAAAAATTGATAATAGCGAAGCTGATTCAGAAGCAAGATTAATTGAAGAAGCTAGACTCGCCGAAGAAGCAAGATTAATTGAAGAAGCTAGACTTGCCGAAGAAGCAAGATTAATTGAAGAAGCTAGACTTGCCGAAGAAGCAAGATTAATTGAGGAAGCTAGACTCGCCGAAGAAGCAAGATTAATTGAAGAAGCTAGAGTCGCCGAAGAAGCAAGATTAATTGAAGAAGCTAGACTCGCCGAAGAAGCAAGATTAATTGAAGAAGCTAGACTCGCCGAAGAAGCAAAATTAATTGAAGAAGCTAGGCTCGCCGAAGAAGCAAAATTAATCAAGGAATCTAAGGACGAACAAGACAAAAAAGATAAGGAAACTTTAGAAAAATATTCAGAGCAATTTAATATTTCATTGGATAATTTAAAACTTGTTAGAAGTTCTGATGGCAAATATGCCGAAATTATGAATACCTCCACTAGCAATGGTATTTTAACGAATGCTTCTGGTACGAAAATTGGAACGGTATATTATGGCAGAGAACAATTAACTAGTTACTGGGATGATTTATATGTTCTAGAAATCAATGGTGATGTTGTGTTCTGTATTGAACCTATGACACCATGGACGGGTGGTACTTATTATGAAGGTACTGAATTTCCAGATGGAACTGTGGTATTAGATAACTTAGCACCATTGTATCCTGCGGATGCTGCTGGAAAAGTTGAAATTGATTCTGTAAAAAGGTTGAAAATCGAGCAAATAGTTCAGTTTGGATATAATCAACAGATGTCAAATCAAAACTATGCGTTTACTCAATCGTATATCTGGGAAATATTAGGAGTCAACTTAGACACTAGCAGAGGATATTTAGCGCAGAATTACAATGCCTTTTTAAATTGGAAAGATCAAGTTGATACAAAAATCACAAATCATAAGTCTACTCCTTCATGGAACAATGGCAATGTGTCTCTGAAAAAAGGGGAATCAATCACATTAAATGACACATATAATGTGTTAGATAAATTACTACTACCAACAAGTTGGAACGGATTTACATTCGAAAAACTTAGCTCAAGCCAACTAAAAGTAACAGCTGGTGAAAATGCAGTCAATGGTAGATATAATTTCATGCCAGATTTAACAAAGTTACCTGACGCTGTATCATTAATTTACAGAAGCCCGGGACAACAGACTTTCGGTAGATTAAACTTTCTAGATCCAGTAAGAGCGATATTAAACTTTAATTTATTGGCAAGTAGTGGGGAATTAGAGCTAAACAAAATAACAACTGATGGTCATGCACTTGCTGATACTGAATTCCAAATTGTTGATTCAAATGGAAATGTGGTTGCAACTAAAACTACTGATAGTAATGGTTATTTGTCCGTTAAGGATTTAGAAGCTGGGGAATACTCTATAAGAGAAACCAAAACACCAACTGGCTATGTGTTAAATACGGAGTCAATATCAGTATTAATTGAAGCAGGCAAAAAAGCGAGTGTAGAATTTATAAATAAAGTCCAAAAAGGATTAATTGAAATCGCGAAAGTTTCAAGAAAAAATGGTTCTACAATGATTAACGATTCATATACGCTGGCTGGCGCTGAATTTGGCGTGTTTCAAGGAACACAACAAGTCGGTACAATCATTACAGACGCTGATGGTAAAGGGATTCTAGGTAATTTAAATTTAGGTAGCTATATTTTAAGAGAGTTAAAAGCACCAAATGGATTCACTTTAAACACACAAGAATTCTTAGTTAATTTAGTATCAACCAATCATACTCAAGAGGTATTTTCACAATTAGTAACAATTGAAAATGACGAGCAATTAGGAACAATCAAAGTTGTTAAGAAAGATGAAGAAACAGGTCAATCATTAGCAAACGCTGAATTTAATGTCTTGGATAACGCAGGCAACGTAGTAGATACGATTACAACTAACGCAAGTGGTGAAGCAGTATCTAAAGCATTACCCTTAGGGAAATACACACTAGTAGAAGTTAAAGCACCAAATGGCTATCAATTAGATAAAACACCAAGTGCTTTTGAGTTATTGTATGGAGCACAAACACAAGCAGTCGTACAGGTAATTAGAGAATTAACAAATACTGATGTTCCACCAACAATAGGAACAACTGCAACAACTGGTGACGGAAAAGTGACAGACGCTCTAGAAAAAGTGACAATCGTTGATGAAGTGCAATATGACAAGTTAGTAATTGGCAAAGAATATACTGTTAATGGTGTTTTAATGGATAAGTCAACAAACAAACCATTGTTAATTAACGGTAAACAAATAAGGCAAACGGTAACATTTATTGCAGATGAAGTTAAAGGATCAATCAATCTATCATTTACATTTAACGCAAGCGCTTTGCAAGGCAAAGAAGTTGTCGTTTTTGAAGATTTAGTAAGAAATGGAAAAGTAGTCGCAAGTCACGCTGATATTGAAGATCAAAATCAAACAGTCAAATTTACTAAACCTACTATCAAAACCACCGCAACTAACCAAGACGATGGTGGTAAAGTGCTAGACGCTTTAAAGGAAGTAGTAATTAAAGATGTTGTGGAATATAAAGATTTAATCGTTGGAAAATGGTACGAAGTAATGGGTCATTTAAGAGACAAAGCAACAGGGGAAAAAGTATTGGTTGATGGTAAGGAAGTAACATCTAATGTTAAATTCCAAGCAGAAAAATCAGCTGGTTTCATAGATCTGTTATTTAAATTAAATGCAAGCGCCCTGCAAGGAAAAGAAGTCGTAGTCTTTGAAGATTTATATCGTGAGGGCACTCTTTTAACAAGTCATGCGGATATTAATGATTTAGGACAAACAGTTAAGTTCACTAAACCTACTATCAAAACCACAGCAACGAACCAAGACGATGGTGGTAAAGTGCTAGACGCTTTAAAAGAAGTAGTAATTAAAGATGTTGTGGAATATAAAGATTTAATCGTTGGAAAATGGTACGAAGTAATGGGTCATTTAAGAGACAAAGCAACAGGGGAAAAAGTATTGGTTGATGGTAAGGAAGTAACATCTAATGTTAAATTCCAAGCAGAAAAATCAGCTGGTTTCATAGATCTGTTATTTAAATTAAATGCAAGCGCCCTGCAAGGAAAAGAAGTCGTAGTCTTTGAAGATTTATATCGTGAGGGCACTCTTTTAACAAGCCATGCAGATATTAATGACTTAGGACAAACTGTTCGATTTACTAAACCTAAATTGCAAACAGAAGCTAAGTATGAAGATGGTTTGAAGGAAACAAACCCATTAGAAAAAGTTACAATCATTGATACTGTATCTTACCAAGATTTAATTATTGGAAAAAAATATACGGTAGATGGCGTTCTGATGGATAAAGCAACAAATAAACCATTATTAGTGGATGGCAAAGAAATTCGTTCTACACTTACGTTTACTGCTAGACAAGCGAACGGATCGGTAGAAATATTCTTTGATATACCTGCTCACTTACTAAGAGGTAAAGAAATTGTTGTCTTTGAAGATTTAATAAGAGAAGGACAAGAATTAGCTTTCCACCGAGATATTGAAGATAAGAAACAAACCATCATTGTAAATGATCCAAAAATTGGAACAACAGCAACTTCTAAAGACGGTGGTAAATTGGTTGATCCATTAAAAGAAGTAACATTAGTTGATAAAGTTACATATAACAATTTAGTTGTAGGAAAGAAATATGTTATTAATGGTGTTCTAATGGATAAATCATCTGGTTTAGAACTACTAATTAACGATAAAAATGTTACAAGTACATTAGAATTTATTGCAGAACAAGCAAGTGGTTTTGTTAATTTAGAATTCATTTTCAATGCCACAAACTTGAAAGGAAAAGAATTGGTTGTATTTGAATCATTAGTCAATGAAGAGCAAGAAATAGTAACTCATAACGACATTAACGACAAAGGACAAACAGTTCGTGTGACTAAGCCGATTTTACAAACAGAAGCTAAATACGATGATGGATTGAAGGAAACTGATCCTAATCAAATTGCTACAATCATTGATACTGTATCTTACAAAGATTTAATTATCGGTAAAAAATATACGGTAGATGGCGTTCTGATGGATAAAGCAACAAATAAACCGTTATTGGTGGATGGCAAAGAAATTCGTTCAACACTTACGTTTACTGCTAGACAAGCGAACGGATCAGTAGAAATATTCTTTGATATCCCTGCTCACTTACTACGAGGTAGAGAAATTGTTGTCTTTGAAGATTTAATAAGAGAAGGACAAGAATTAGCTTTCCATCGTGATATTGAAGATGAGAAACAAACAGTTATCGTGAACAATCCCCGAATTGAAACTGATGCAACAATCAATGGTGAAAAAATTATTATTGGTAGTGGAGCGTTCACTATTGAAGATTTAATTAAATACTTTGATTTGATACCGGGCAAAAAGTACACAATTAACGGTTGGTTAGTTAATAAGGCAACAGGAGAACCAATTTTCGTGGACGGAGAACAATTAATTGTATCTTTAGAGTTAGTTCCAGAAACGAAAGATGGTGAGGTGATTATGTCTTTCAATCTGCCAAATGGAGAAATATTCTGGGATACATCGTTAGTTGTTTTCCAAGAATTAATAAGTGAAAAAGGCGATATTATTGTAGAACATCAAGACATCGACAATGAAAGACAAACTGTAACTATCGCTTCACCACCAATCACACCTAGTGGTCCACGATTACCGAATACGGGTGAAGCAAGTTCAAACACTTTCTACTTAATTACGATTCTTATATTATCTGTAGGTCTGGTGTTAATTAGTTATGAACGAAAAGAAAAAAATAAGTAAATATAAATATTACGTTAACTTCTTGCCATGCTGGCAAGAAGTTGATTTATAGGAGGCTATAATGGCAGACTTGATAATTTCCGTTACAAAAAATGACATGAAACAAATGGAAAAGAACGCAAATACGATTCTAGAATTAAAAGGTGTTAATCCAGAAGAATACTGGTATCAATTGCACTTACAACTAGTTTCTGAGAATTTTGGATTATTGGTTCAAGAGCCAAATAATAAGGAGTGATGATTTAAATATGGATAATTTATCAAATTTTGTTCCTATTGTTGGACAAGGGAGTATCAATAGTATCATTGACGGATTTACTTCAAGTGCAACATCTACATTCGTTGCGATCGCTTCTGGTGTGGCTGTCATGATGTTTGCAGCTTTGGGTGTTTGGTTTATGGTGGCAGGTCAAGAGGATACTTCTAAAATTAAAAAGTGGTTTATACGAGTCATATTCGGTTACATTATTGTTATAACCGCAGCAAGCATTGTTGGCTATATAACTAGTCAAGCTGGTGGCTGGGGATAGGAAGGTGAGGATTAGTGTTCTTTAAACTCAAAACTAACAACTCGGAATTGATAAAAAAAATAGATCGTTCGAAAAAGTATTCAGTTTATGAAGCAGTTGAGCTTATTAGTGTTTTAGATAATAATTTCAAAGACGAAGATAAATCAGCTGATTTAACAGTTCTAATTTGGGATGAAAACCAACAGATTAGTAGTGACACAATTTCATTAGGGAAGGGAGAAGGAGTTGATTATTTAATATATTTAGAAAAGAGACTCTTGCAATTACATAAAGATGATAATGATTTTGAAAACAGGAAAATTGAAATTGATGTATTTATCAATAGTCTTCAAAATATATATACAGAACAATATAATGCGACACTTTTGCCAGAAATTGAAACAGAAAAGAAACCAAAAAAGAGTTATAGATTTTCTGGTAAATTAACAAAAAACGTAAAAATAACGGTAATAGCATTGTCGTTTGTTGCGGTATTGGTTATTGGCTACCTTGCACTAAAAAGCAGTACAGATAAATCAATTGCAATTGAAAATGAAGAATCAATTAGTCAAAATTTCGAGGGGAATAGTTTGAGTGAAGAAAGTCACTATGATTTAACATACCTAAATCAATTATTAACTGAGAAACGGTTTGAAGAAGCGTTGAAGGATTATCCGCAAGAATACCCTTACATTGAAAGAGAGATTTTTTATTTAGGGATTGAGGGTATTCCATATTTAGAAACATTTTTAGCTGAAAAACCAGATTACCTAAAAGGTCATTTTGATTTAGCTTACTTAAAAAAGGATTTTGTTAAAGTTGTTGAGTTAAAAAGTGAAGCTGATAGTGATGAACGATTGACCCAATTAACCGTTGCTTACATCAATTTGAATCAACTTTCCGAAGCGGAAGAACTGAACGAAACGTTACAAGTAACGAAACTTACCGAGCAAATTCAAACAGCAAAAAATAGGAATTTAATAAATAGTATCAAAGAAGGCAGACTGGATGAAGCAAAAGCAGATCAAGTTGCTTTACAAAATCCTCTAGTTGAAGAGTATTTTAAATTGTTTGATGAATCATCTCAACAATTAATTGTACTAGAAGAACAATTGTTGCAAGAAAATCTGAACGAAGAAGAAATAGAGTTGTTGAATAAAGAAAAAGAATCCATTCAAAATGAAATGAATAATTTTTTCTATTTGTTCTAGCCAAACTTCTTGCCACCGTGGCAAGAAGTTACATTTTACAAAAAGAAAGGGAAAATAAAACTATGAAAAATACATTACGGAAAGTTGTTACACTAGGTCTTGTAGGAATGTGTCTTGTACCAACGGAAACAATGATGGTTTTAGCAAATGAAACCTCTTCAATTGTAACATCAATGGATGCTTTTACAGTTTATGAAAATACACAATATGGAGTTATCGTTAAAATTCCAGAAGCAGAAACAGAGAATATCGAAAAAGTAGAGATAGAGATTATTACTGATCGTGAAGAGATCGAAAAGAAATTGAAGGGCGTACCTAAACCTATTCAAGAGAGCGTTTTTGATTTGTTAATTATTAGAATTACAGACGAAAACGGCAATCTTATCACAAATGCAAATGCAGAGGTAACAATTGATTCAGAAACTGATTATAGCAAATTAGATAAAGTTTTATTCCTAACTAATGATAAAACATACAAAACACTAGAGTTTAGTAACAATAATGAAATTGTAAAATTTACAACTAGGGATTTAGGAGAATTTGCACTCGTGTTTGAAGTAGCTGACAAAGTAGCTGATGATAGAGAAAGGGATCAAAATTTAAGTGCAATCGCAAGTATCCTTGATGAAGAAACAGACGATGAAACATTAGAGGATATTTCAAGCATTCATCCAGAAGAACCTAAGCCAGAAAAACCAGAAAGACCAGAGCCTGAACCAGAGCCTGAACCAGAGCCAACACCAGAGCCAACACCAGAGCCAACACCAGAGCCAACACCAGAGCCAACACCAGAGCCAACACCAGAGCCAACACCAGAGCCAACACCAGAACCAACACCAGAGCCTGAACCAGAGCCTGAACCAGAACCAGAACCTGAACTAGAGCCTATTCCAGAAGGGTATTTCGACAGTATGGAAACAGCATTGGAATGGGGAGCGTCAAACTTCCCAGCGGCTTCAACTAACTATCAAGTCTACACAGCTGGTGCATTGTCTGATGGAACGCCTTATTACGGAATCAATTATTTTTATGATTACGATTATAAATTCACAACCTTAGAATCAGCAGAGAAGTACGCTTCAAACTATAAAGCTTCTAACGAACAAGTGCATAGTTATGAAGTAGTTGAAATTGTGGATGTTGACGGTGAAACTAAATTTGTTGTTTTGGCTTCTTTGCATTTAAATCCCGATGAAACAGTTGTTTATAATCCTAATATGCCAGAACATGGTTTTACTTCTTTAGACGAAGCTATCGCAAAAGCACAAGAAATTAAAGATGGGGATTCTGATATTGAAAGTTATGAAGTCCATACAGCGGTAGGAAAAGATGGCAACGCTTATTATCTGTTATCATTTGCCTTTAAATCAGAAGATACAACTGAACCAGAAGTACCTGTAGAATCAGAAGATACAACCGAACCAGAAGTACCTGTAGAATCAGAAGATACAACTGAACCAGAAGTACCTGTAGAATCAGAAGATACAACTGAACCAGAAGTACCTGTAGATTCAGAAGATTCATCTGAACCAGAAGTACCTGTAGAATCAGAAGATCTATCTGAACCAGAAGTGCCTGTAGAATCAGATGATTCAACTGAATTAGGAGCTACAGAAGAAACAGAATATGTAGCTAGTTTGGTAGATCAAGAGATTCATAATGGATTCATTGAAAATGACTTTGAATATGTTGGAACAGATGGAGAATACAATGTATACGAAAAATCATTTAATGAATCGGAAGAGACTACCATCTATGACGTACAAACAAATCAACTTCTTATCGACTCAACAAACTAATAGATTATCATTTATACCACTTTGCTCAATGCAAGGTGGTATTTTTTGAAAGGAGATCATCATGAAATTACCTGGGTATATTGAGTATGACAAACAAAATAAACTTAAGATATCGATGTCAACAGAAGTTTTAATCGTCAAAATAAGCGGAATAGATTTCGCAAATAACATACTAAACAACATTGTTAATTACGAAAGAATCGCACACATAGATACTCAAACCAAAACAATCTACTTTGATGAAGAAGCTGACGATTCGAATATTTCAATTAAATATGAATTAATTGAGGTGCTTTCAAATGACTTATAATAAAAAATCATTAGATGAGAAAAAAGAAGAATTGAAACAGATCACTGAAATGATAAGAGATAAGGTCAAGCAATATTATGAAAAGCCAGAAAACATCGTGGACTTCGTAACTTTCAGCAGAAAGTTTTATCATTATAGCTTTAATAATCGACAATTAATTCAATCACAAATGCCAGCTTCTGGATTTGTTGCAAGCTATACCGATTGGAAAAAGAAGGGTTATAGCGTTAATAAAGGCGAAAAAGGATTGAAAATATTCCAGCCTGTGACCAAACAAGTATTCCAACGATCCAATAAAAATTGGTATTCAATTTACGAAGCGACTAAACATGAAAAAAAGATGATTAAAGATAAAAAGATTCCGTTGAAAAATGAATACGCTGGATCAAAAATAGGACATGTGTTTGATATTAGTCAAACAAACGTACCGATAAAAGACTATCCAACAATTATTAAACGTTTAGTTATTTCAGACACTGACCGCACTTATCAAAAATATATTGACGGTGCTAAAGAATATGCAAAAAATAAGACGGTTAAAGTGACTGATGAAAAAGTTGAAGGAATTGCTAATGGTTTTTACAGCCCAAGCACGCACAGTATAACGATGAGTAATCAATTAGATAGTCAAAATTACTTTTCAACATTAATACATGAGTTAGCACATAGCCAATTACATCAGAAAAAAACAACGCTTACAACAGAAGAGAAAGAAGTCCAAGCTGAAACAACTGCTTCGGTTGTTCTTCAATTCTATGGTATTGAGGCAACAGAAGGAAGTTTATCATATATTAAAGATTATGGTTCAAAATTAACTGAAGAAAAACAATATGACTTAATGAAAGACACCATCGAAACCGCAGTTGATATTACGCAAGGGATCGACGACTACCTAATTAGTCTAAAAAAAAATAAAGAAATAGATACAGAAAAAAGGAATTCAGAAAAGTTAAGTGATTTTAAAAATGAAAAGGATTCAAAAACAGCACAATATCAACCCGAAAGATAACTTCTTGCCAGCGTGGCAAGAAGTTGAAAGGGGGCAACTTAATGAAAAAACCATATGTTGGAAAGGTGTTTATAGAAAGCGAACATAATTTTCAAAGATACATAGTTTTCGCTGATAACATCTTTATAGCAAAAATGCTTTTGTATCAAGCGGATATAATTCCAATTGACTCCATAGGTGACTGTGAAATTTACCATGAAGAAAAATTTAAAGATAGTGAAAATGCATCCCACTATAAAATAGCACAATTACAATGGCGGTTAGGGTGGAAATTTTATGGTATGACTCCCCCAGATCCAGATATTTCGACAGAGAATGATTTTAAATTATGGTATAAAAAAGAATTTCAACCGATGAAATACCGGCAAATAAAGAGGTGAAATGGTGACGGATAAGAAAAAAATTGTAATCATTGTGCTTATTATGTCGTATTTTGCTTCAAATTATTTAGGTAACTTCTTAGCTAATATTTCAGAGATTTTGTCAGGTGGTCAGAGTAATCAGTGGGTATGGCTAATAAAACCTTCTGTTAAATATATTGTCTTTTATTTCTTGTTTAGTTTTATTTTTAGTTTAATTGCCGTTAGATTAACTGAATTTTATAACGTTCAATTTGGTGATTTAAGACAAGGCAATAAAGCAAGCTCCAGCTGGGCTTCGAGCGAGGAAATACAAATCTCGTACAAAGAAGTAGATTATATACCAAAGAAAAACCTTAGTTTAAAATCAACAGATTATGAAGGGATGGGTGGCGTTTTAATCCATCGTGAAGATAAGAAGGCATACATTGATACATCCGATTCTCACGGCTTAATTGTCGCTAGAACTCGAGGGGGAAAATCTCAAACAAAAACTTTGCCAGATATTGATTTATTATCAAGAAGTGAAGAAAAACCACATCTGATCATTTCATCTGCTAAGTATGAATTAGTTGAAATGACAAAATTAGAACTGGAAGCCAGAGGGTATCAAGTGCATGTTTTTAATTTAATCGACCCAAAAATGGGCATTCAGTACAACCCTTTACAGTTAATTGTCCAAAATTATCAGGCAAGAGAAATTGGTAAAGCCGTTGAGCTGACAAAAAGTTTCACACATAGTTTATATCACAATCCTAAAAGTAAAGATCCATTATGGGAAGAAGCTGCCATGTCATTAGTCAACGGATTGATATTAGCATTATGTTATGAATCAGTAGGAGAACAGATTGATAGCGAATCCCGAAATCCTGATTATGTAACATTGCCTAATGTCTTACGATTTTTAGAAAAATTAACTAAACCAGCAAATAAAGAACAACAATTAATGGATATATATTTTAATAATTTAGATATGGACAATCCCGCAAGAATGCAATTCACTACCGTAAATGCTTCCGAAAAAACAATGAGAAGTTCAATCGTTGCGGTTGCCATTTCTAAATTAAATATGTTTATATCACCAGAAATAGAAATCTTATTGTCAGGCAATACACTGCCATTTGAAATGCTAGCGCAGGAAGAAATACCACAAGCGATATTCTTGACAATGCCTGACTATACAAATGCAAACAACATCATCTTTTCAACATGGATCGAACAAGTCTATTATCATTTATCAATTGCTGCAAGCCAAAGTAACGATCGACTTCCTAAAAGAATCTTTTTTCTTCTGGATGAATTTGGTAACTTGCCAAAAATAAAATCATTAGAATCTATGATTTCGGTTGGTGCAGGACGAGGTATGTTATTTTATTTTTATGTCCAAGATTTTTTACAATTTAAAATGAACTATGAGCCAGAAGTAGGTAGTTTTGTAGAATCCCAAGTCATGACAATTCATTATTTGTCGTCAACTAGCGAAGAAACGAATAGAAAAATTGCTGATATGATTGGAAAGTATGAAGTAATTGAAAAAAGCAGATCGGGAAAAAGATACAGTCTTAATCAATCTATTTCAGAATCAGTCATTGACCGTTACTTAATAAATCCTACTGAATTGAAAAAAATATTAGAAGGTGAAAATGTTGTTATTCGTTCGAAAAGAAAAGGGGAACATGGCGAAGATGTCATTCCGAATCCTATTCGTAATTTAGGAGAAAATCGATTTAAACTAGCTTACGATTATTTAGAAAGTGTCTTTTATAAAACAAATTTCGAAACATTAGGTATTCAAAATAATGAGTTAGATAGTAAAATGAAAGCAGATTTTAGAGCTTTTCTGACGGATTTTTCACCTCATACCGCACAATCAAATTCGACTGCTCGATCAAAACCTTTGCCACTTAAAGCAAGTCAATACCACGAACAACTAACAAAACCAGCCTTTAATGAGACAGAAGAATTTCAAATCATTAAAAAACAAGTAATTGAATCAATCCCTAGTCTAGTTTCGGAAATCAATCAACTAACTAACGCAAAAGAGTTCGAAGCGTTTATAGAAAATCATAGCCACGAATTGGAAAGGACTGGTGTTATCTAATCGAAGCAGAATTACAGTTATTAATGGATTATAAAGAATATTTACATTTAGATAATGTTTTTACCTCACCATTTCGAAGTGTCGCTTGGTCGTTGGTAAAAGGGTTGATGTCTCTACTAGAATCAGCCCAACAAATTGTTTTAGATGTATTTGACTTTTCAGGTATTTTTCAAAATGAATTTATGCAAGAGTTTTTAACAACGTATAGTAACGTAGCTTGGACTATTGGAACATTGGCTTTAGTTTTTTGGGGTTTACGTTATATGTATGATGATAAAGTTAAAATTAAAACTATGTTTGACTCATTTTTACTTGGCATTGGAACGTTGTTATTAGGAACGCTGATCATTGGTAAAGTTACGACAGTTGGAATTCAAATTTCAGAATCTTTTCTTACAAATGATCAAAACAATAGTTTTGCTTTCGAGGTGTTGAATAGTAATACAACTGACATGTACAGAGTTCTAAATGATGGTGTTCAACCAGAACAAGCACACGCAAACGTTAATGAAACAAACATCCATTTTATAGATATCAATGAAACAATCAAAAAAGATGATCTGAATGATAAAGTTACTCAAAAGGCAATGGAACACAAAGTCCACATGCAATCTGATGGGTCACTCTCACTTAAAAAGATTAATGATTACTTATTCATTGGTATTGAACAAAATTACACCAGATACCTTTTTAATGGTTGGGTGATTATTTTCTTCCTAGCTACATCAATTTTAGCTTATATTTTAACAGCATTTAAATTCGTACAATTAATGTTTGAGATAGTATTCAACCAAACTCTATTGCCGCTTTTTGCTTTTAGTGATCTGAATGGTGCGAAAATACTAAAAATGATCTTGAACAATATTAAAAATGCGATTATTTCAATGGTTATGATTTCGATGGTACTGAAAGCTTACTCAATTGCACAACTATTTATTGTCACATTAGACATCAGTGTGTTTACTCAAATACTGATTCAATTTGCTTTGGCGCTAAGTGTCATTGATGGTCCGAAAATAGCTCAAGATGTAACAGGCAACGATGCTGGTATTAAGTCAACGGGTCTTGCGATGTTCGGAATTGCGAAAGGGGCAGGTAGTGCTATATCTGGTCTAAGTAAGGGAGCTAGTGCCATAGGAAGTGTTGGAAAGAGTGTGGGGTCTAAGGCAATGAGTTTAGGCGTCGGAATGAACAATTTAAAACATGACAATGAAGCGATCAACGCAAGTTCAACGCAAGCAAAATCAAGTTCTAACGGTTCACCTAACGACCGAGACAAAGATGTGCAAAGTGAGATGAATAAAGGGGCATGGGGCGCACATCAAACGGTGAGCGGAAATAACACACCAGCTGATTCAAGTTCCAATAACCTTCAATCTACTAAACCAAGTGATGGAGTGCCATTATCTGATAATCAGAAAATTAATGCTAGTCAATCGTCAAGTGGGCTTAAAACTCCAACCCAATCAGGCACAGAACAGGCTAAAAAGAGCGATTTTGTTTCAGCTCTTAATAATGGCAAGCAAGATCGAGGAAATACAAATAGCACAGAAAAACCGCTTAGAAATCAACCGCATTTACAAACTAATGACGACAAAACCTTCTCAAATAATGATTCTAATTTAAGTCAATCAGCTAAACGGTCAATTGGGAGTTCACCAAACGCACCAATTGCACCTAATTTAAGTCAAGAAATGGAAAGCGGAAAACAAACTAGCCAACTAATTAACCAAAATCAGATACCAAAATCAAATTTAAATTCAAAATCAGATAAAAATATGCAACAAGATACAACGGCTACACAAGCTGATCATTCAAATCGAATGGGAAGCGGACAACAAACTAGTCAACCAATTAATCAAAATCAGATACCGAATTCAAATTTAAATACAAAATCAGATAGTACGATGCAACAAGATACAGCGACTACACAAGCAAACCAATCACATAGAATGGCGAGCGGAAAACAATTGAACTCAAACGATAAGAAAGGTAATGAAGAAAAGAATAAGCTTAATGATTTAGGAAGTGGAACTAAAGATGAAAGGAATATATAGTTACAAAATAATAACTTCTTGCCACGCTGGCAAGAAGTTTTTTGAAAGGATCTAACTATGAATAACCGTAGACTGATTACTACTTTATCTCCAGAAGCAAAAATAGGATCATGGTTATATTTCACTGATCTATTTGCCGTATTATTGGGTTTAGCAGTCTTTATATTAACGCATGAGCTATTTGGTTATCTCTTATTAAAAGCTGTTTATGGCATCGTTATTGCAATTATTGCTTTATGGTCTGTCATTAGACCTAGGAATAATCCGTTCAAGAGAAATTATCAAGTTGTCGTATTCGCTTTTAAACGAGATAAAACGATTTATCATATGGTGAATAAAAAAGAATTATTATTTTACGAAGAAGAAATATTCAATCAGGAAGCACCACTGTTTGACACTACACAAAAAATGAAATAAGAAAAAACAAATAGTTTCTTGGTTAAAAGCAAGAAACTATTTTTAAGGAGTGGGTAATTTGAAATTTGACACTCGCAAGAAAGAAAAAGAATTAATCAAAAAGAAGTTTATACCTGATAAAAAAGGAGTTTTGAATAAAAAGAAACGATTTTCCAGAGTAAAAAAGAATCAAAAAACAAAAAGTCAGAAAAACTTAACGACATTGGATCTGTTACCTTATAAAACGGTAGTGGGGGAAGATAATGTACTTCAACTAAATGAAGGGTTTATGGATATATTAGAGCTAAAAGGATACAACATGGCTGGAATGGATAATGAAGATTTGCTGCATGTTATTTATCAGTATGAATCGTTAGTTAAAATGTATGTTTTTCCTTTTAAGCTAATAACGTTATATAGTCCACTTGATACAAGCGCCCAACAAAAATATTATTTAGATTTAATTAATGAAACAACAAATTTAAAACATAAAAAGTTACTTATGGAAACGTATTATGAAATGAAATGGTTTCAGAACAATAATTACAATAAGGAATTTTATTTTATGATTTATGCAGATACTTTAGAAGAGTTAAGAGAATGCAGAAATGATTTTATGCAGTATAAAGGAGATCTTTCTGTTGGTCGGATCACTTTAGAAAAGAAACGAGCTATATTGTTTAAACTCAATAATCCAACGAGTAAAATATTCAATTGATTAATCGCTAAAAAATAGTATCAACCAAAAGAAAGGAAGTTAAAATTGTCAGATATAGAGATTTCCTCATTCGAAGCGAAGGGTGGTGCGGAAAATTAATATTAATTCACTCAAAGAAAAAGGTTACGACATTGATTTTATGTTAGACACACAGCCCATTGGAAATATTAGATTTTTAGATAATATGATTCAAACAGGCAATGCTTATATGGCTAGCTTGTATTTTTATCGTTATCCATCACAGCCAGAAGGTCTATGGCAAGCATTGATCCATAACATTGAAAATAGTTTTGTAATCACAGATATTGCTAATCAAGAATCTGGAGAAGTATTACAAAAAGTTCAACGTGCAATTCGGGAACAATACAATCGAATGATTGAAGAGAAAGAAGCGTATGACGCTGAAATAGCACAAGAAGAATACGTTGACTTAAACTACCTTGGTAAAGCATTAAGACGAACAGAAGAGGTTATGAAATATTTCGCATTACGACTCGTTCTGTATGCTGATACGAAACAAGAGTTAGAAAAAAGAGTGGTTGAAGTTAGAAAATATTTAGAAAAAAATCAGTTTGGCGCAACGGTATTAGTGATGGAACAAGAACATGAATATCAAGCAATGTTTTTGGATCACTCTTCACAATCGTATCTGCCAAATAAACGAGTGGGTAGAGATATACCTAGCTCGCAAATTGCATTAACCTTCCCAGCAAATCATGTGTATTTACATGACAGAAGAGGATTGCATTTAGGATATAGTTTAACAAATGGAAATATCTTCTTTGATTGTTTTGATTTAGATGGAGTGTATAGACAACATTATAACGTGATTATACTAGGACAAATGGGTTCAGGCAAATCAACACTTATGAAGAAATTACTTGTCAATCTGGGGGCAAAAGGAACGCATTTAAGAGGGTTTGATAAATCAGGTGAATTCACTAAGGTGATTGAATATTTAGATGGGAAAGTTGTTGCATTAGATGGCAGTAGTGGAACAATTAATATCTTTCAAGTATTCCCTACAGTCTTAAATAATGTAACCAATGAAATTGACGAAGTATCCAGTTTTACACAACACAAAAGTAAAATCGCAACTTGGTACGGTATCATTAAACCAACTGCAACTAACGAAGAATTAGCTATTTTTGAATTAGCTCTTAATCGTCTATATCTAAACTACTGGATCGATCAAGATGAATTAAATCCTAATTATACTCAAAGGCATAATTCAGATTATCCATTATTAGAAGAATTCCTTCAAACAGTAGAAATGATGTTAAACGAGCCAAATAATACCGCCACAGTCCAAACGAACTTAGAGATGATACATTTGACACTTGATAAGTTAGTCAGCGTGTACGGTCAGTTATTTAACCAATATACTTCAATCGGAGATGTAATCACCGAACAAATTTTGTTTTTTAATATTGATAATCTTATGGCCATGGATAATAAAACAATTATTGACGCACAACTATTTAATGCGTTAAATCTATTTTGGGCTAGTTTAGTCAATCATGGAAAAGAGCAGGTAAGGCAATATAATGATCGTGAGGTCAGTTTCGACCAAATCAAACGATCGATGTTAGTTATTGACGAATGTCATAATTTAATCAATCAAGATAACCCTCGATTAACTAAATTTATCAATACTATGCAACGTGAAGGACGCAAACTATTTATTGGTGTGATGTTAGCGACACAGTCTTTATCCAGCTTAGCGCCAGAAGTCATTCGAAGTGAAGCTTCTGAAATGTTAAGAGAGATTTTTACGTTTAGTCAGTATCGATTTTACTTCCAAATTTCAACAGCAAATATAGATCATTTAAAAAGACTATCAAATAATGAAGTGACCGCAGGCCAAGTCGAACGTATCGCAAGATACCCACAAGGAAGATGTTTACTTAACTTTTCAGGCACAAACATTGAATTTAACGTGGAAGCAAGTGATCGTGAGCTAGAATTATTTGGCGGTGGTGGAAAGAGAGCAAATTAAAGATAAAAAAGAACTTAAATATTTATCTTAGATTGGTAGATTTTTTTACTATATAAAATATATGAGGTGAAGAAATGGAAGTAACAATTGACATTAAAGAATTAGAAACATTTTTAAATTACCTTCAAGATAAAGTGGATGAAGTGTATAAAATGGAAACTAATATTGCCATCAAAACATTTTTAGAAGAAAAGGAGTTGAGTAAATGCAAGGAAAGTATAAATATGGAATATTCATCACCATTGTTTTAGTTATCGTCATATCAGCAGTTTTTGTATTCTTCGACAGTCAAACATTTGATTCTACAATAACTGAACAGATTGTTTTAGAATCTGAAATAGATGATATTTCAAACAATATTGAATCATCAGAGCTTACATCAGAAGGTGATTCAATCCCACCAGAAGAATTTTACAACGAAATCGAAACGACTAATGTATATGAAACTCAAATTCTTGAAGGGCAAGATCTATTAACATTATTCTTTAGTTTAAATAATGAATTAATCGTCAGTCCGAAAGATTACGAACTATATACAACACCAGAAGTCGCCGAAGCTTTAGCACAAGCAAAACGAATTGAGCAACAAAACAATAGAGAGTTAATTAAACAAGTAAACAATATTTCTTATGAAATACAAACTGTATCACCTCTACCACTTTCAATTATTTACACGTTAGAAGGAATCCGAATAGAAAATGAAAAAGAAACCAACACAACTCAACTATTCTTGATAAAATTTGACGAAAATAACCATAAAATAACGACTTTAGAAGAATTGAATAGGTAGGACTAGCTAATGAATATTAAAGCTAAAACAATCATGAAATGGGCTTTATGGGGTGGTGGGTTGTCTGGAATATTTATTGTATTATTCTTAGTCATTGTTATTGGTGTAGGTATATTTACAAGTGAAGATTCAAGCGTTGGAACATATGGTAATACCTCTCAACCCACTGCGAATCGATATGATTCGAGTAAAGAAGAAAAAGCAGGGCCAGTAATAACTACTGGTTGGGATGAGTCATGGGTAGATAACTTTTATATTAATTCAGCAGATCCACCCTATATTACTGGAGAATATATAGATACATTTTTAAGTACAAACTATCCACAATCAAGACTCATAGGATATGGGAAAGAAATTAAACGTTATGCAGATTATTACGGTGTAGCGACTGGTGCATTTTTAGGTCAAATTGCTTTAGAAACTACCTTTGGTACTGCAAGTTGTGGGGGAGAGTACAATTTTGGCTGTATCCGTTGGTATGAAGGGGCAAACCATACAGGTATAGATACAAGTAATGGTGTATTTCAAGACTATCCAAATGTGGAAACTGGAATAGAAGCCTACTTTCATTTAGCGAGAACTAATTATATTGATACAGGACAAGTTCGTTATAAAGATTATTTAAATAAATATTCACCACAAAATGACCCATTCGGTTATAACAATCATGCTGATTTCAAAAGTTTATTTTGGGGAACGTTAAAAGCGTTTGGTTATGATACTTCTGATAATGTTCGTAAAAAGAATCATGCCTTACCGACAGAAGTTGTGGATGGTAAAATTGAAGGAACTATATCTGCTACTTCAATGTCTTCGAATAACACATCTTTCAGTTCAATTGATTTAAGTAACACGAGACTCACCCCTCTTGTTTTAAGTTGGCAATCTGCCATTGAAAGTGAAATGCAAAAACAAGGAGTACCTAATGAATACCTTCCAATTCTTTTAGGAATTTTAGCAAATGAATCAGGAGGCGGCGGAGTAAAAGATATATTCCAATCGTCAGAATCGAGAGGTTGGGCAATGAATACAATACAAGATGAATACCAGTCTATCAAAATTGGTGTAGAACATTTTAAAAATACAATTAACAAAACAAATGAGTATGGCAAAAGTATTTGGGCAGCAGCTGCTGGCTATAACTTCGGTCATGCTTTTTTAGATTATCTAAATCGAACGGATCAAGACTGGTCGATCGAAGTTGCTAAAGAATATTCAGCAACAGTCGTTGCGCCAAGTTTAGGAAATACAACTCGACAACAAGCACCTTATGTCAATGAAATATCTATGAGTTACAACATACCATATTATTATTGGAATGGTGGAAATTTTCATTACGTACCAATGATGATGTATTATTTAGGATTTAGTTTGGATGAAATAAGAGAAATGGCATTGAGTGGAGCGAGTGGATCAATGTCAGCAAGCACAACAAACTATCGCATTTTATTTGGAAAGTTTCAAAATGCTAATCAATTAAATTTAGCTGGAGGAGATTTAGTTGAAATCGCAAAAACACAAATTGACCTACCATATTCTTGGGGAGGTGGCGGTAAAGAAGGGCCGACTGTTGGAATTTATGACGCAAGTGTACAAGACGCAACTAACATTGTTGGTTTTGATTGTTCTGGTTTTATGCAATGGATTTACTACACAGCATACGGAGTTGATATTGGAGATTGGACTGAACCACAAAAAACTTCTGGGCCGAGAGTTCCTTCATCAGATTTACAAGTTGGTGACTTATTATTTTGGGGAGAACCAACAACCTATCATGTCGCAATGTACATCGGTGATAATCAATTAATTGAATCCAGTACACCAGGAAATCCTATCGGAATTCATCCGATGCGTGGGTATGATTTTATCGTTCGTCCTGATGTAGAAAAATTAAAATCGCAACAAGGAGTTGAATAATTATGACTCAAAATAAACAACCCAAAGTTAGTAAGTTAGAATTAATGAGAGAGTCTTTGAATCAGAATGTTTCTAGCATGTATAAAATTTTTGTCATTTCAATGTCCGTTTTATTTTCATTTTTAATCACTTTTGGAATAATATTCAAACCAGTTCAAGTAGTATCAGAATCAAAGTTAAATGAATTCTATGGAACAGGAAACTTAAAATTTTCAGTTTTAGAAAAAAGAATTAACCCAGAACAAAATAGGTTAGTCCTGATTTTAAACACAGACCCAAATCAATATAACGTTACTGACAAACTAAATATTGAAGTTAATTCGCAACTAAGGGGAGCTTCGTCTGACGATATGGAGATGAATATCTACAAAGGCAGTCCAGAGTATTTAGAAATAGTTTACGATAATATCCCAGAAGAATGGACAGCACTTCGATTAATGATTTCTGAATCAAATCAAGAGCCAGCGGTATTAATGTTTAATCGAAAAAGCGTATCAGAGGATTACACATTAATAACAGATGATACTTTTAATGAAGACCAAGCAATACTTCGATCAATCATTTACGAAAAGGAAACATTGGAGCGACTAAGAATTGACGAAAAAGAAACAGAAGCTGAAAATTATTTGAAGAATATAGAAGAATTGAAATCAAATATTCCAGAACTTGAAGCTGAAAAAGAATATCAAACTGAACAACAAAAAAATGACACAGACCAAAAAATTAGGTCGATTGAACAACAAATAATTATATTAGAAAGTTCGTACAATCAAAATCTATTTGAACAGAATGAGTTATTAGCGAGAGAGGAATTGTTAGTGAAAAAGTATGAAGAGACTAAAATTCAATTTAAAAACAAATAAAAACAGATTTAAAAGATAGAATTTTTTTCAATGACATTAAGTATTCAATGGGCTCGATTGTGGGTTGTTGTGGGCTTAATCGTGGGATATTACACTTAAAAGGTGATGTTTTTTATAAAATCACCAAAACATACGTGGGTTGTTTAGTGGGCTTTCACAAACAATCTGCCCCCACTGGAAACCCTTGCTCTGCAAGGGATATCACCTAGTGTGATATCATTTCCCCTTATGCTCTAACCAGAATCTCCCTAAAAATCAGGGAGATTGTGAAAATTCGCTGACGCGAATTATTTTGAAAGAAAACGAAAACGGAGTTGATCAGGTGGGAAATATTTTACTAAGGAATTTGAGTGATCAGAACAAAAATAATTTGATTCATTTACAGTTAAAAAGTGAATTTACTTCGCTTAATTCTTATCTTATTTTTGTTTTAGAAAGTCATATAGAAGAAAGAATCACAAAAAATATTAATTCAGAATTTATTGAACATGAGAAAGATTTGATAGCAGCGGTCAAAGAGAATACTAAAGCTGTAACTACTTTACTCACGCAATTGTACAATGACTAAATCATAAGGGGGATATAATTTGTCAGAAGAAATAAAAATAAGGAATGTACCAACTAATGTGAGAAATAAACTCAAAGAAAAGTATTTTAATTCAAACGAAAAATCGTTCAACAGTTTCATGTTAGTTGTTCTAAATAATTATGCATTTCAAAATGAATTAGAAACTTCGATGAGTGAATATTCTGATAGACAAAAGGTATTAATTGAAATAGTTAATAGAAATACGCAAGTTATAAATTTGATAAAAAATTTAAGTCTAGAAGAAAATGAGGGGAATTATATTGAAAACTAGGAAGCACTTGTTATTATCAGATAATACGTGGGAAATTCTGGATGATATACAACTCAAGATTGGGTCGAAATCTTACAGAGAAGTAATCGAATACTTAGTAGAAAATTATAAAGAAGTTTCAACTGTCAATAATATTTCAAATGTTGTCGGGAATTATGTTGCAAGTCAAGTGAAGCAACAATTTGAAGAATACGAAACTACAATGAACGATCGATTTAATATTTTAAGGTTGCGAACAGGTTATGCAAGTAAGCATACACAAATTATTCTAGATATGATGAATAATTATATTCTAAAACATGATTTAGATAATGGTGTTGACGATGTGCCGGCTCTAATATCAAATGCACCAACAAATGTTTATAACCAATCTTTAAAGAAGTATGACGAGCAAATGAAACACTTTCAAATGAACGCACAGAATAAAAAGCAAAAAGAGGAAGAAAAGCTAAATGAGTAGTCCGGCGATTGTTTTTAAAAATAAATTTTCACTGCATAATAATGTCATTTTAAATTCAACAGGTGGAACAAATAATTATGGCTTTTATGTTGATTATATGGATCGTGAAGATACAAAGATGGATGAAAAAATAGATGAACTCAACAAAATATCTGGTGAAATTAAGAACGATACCTATATTCAGTACATGGAAAATCCATTGAAAACCAATAATGTTTTCAATGAACGAAATGATAGTTTATCAAAAGATGAAATCAATAACATGAAAGATAGTTTTGTAAAGTCACAAGAAAATGAATCTCCTATGTGGCAACAAGTCTTTAGTTTTGATAATCAATTTCTAAAAGAAAATGGTTTATTAGCCGAAGATGGAAAACTAAATGAAGCGCCTTTAAAAAAGGCAACAAAAATTGCCATGGAAGAATTTAAAACTAAAATGAATTTTAATGAATCGATGAATTGGGTAGGAGCTATTCATTATAATACAGATAATATCCACATCCATATTGCGGTTGTGGAGCAGGAGTCGAGCAGACCTATTATAGAATCAGGCAAGTATGCAGGTCAACGAAAAGCAAAAATACCACAACGAGTGATGAAACAAGTTAAAAGTAAGTTTATTAATTCTATGATTGATCGTAATTATGAGTTGAACCGCATAAACGATTTAATGAGAATGGAATTAAATAAGCAAGTCAAAGATTTGAATTTAGAAAAGGATATAATAACGTTCCAAAAAGTAAATCTTTTATTAAAAGAACTTCCAACTGATCGCAGGCTTTGGAGGTACAACAATAATGTATTAAAGAAACACCGCCCATTGATTAATGAAATTACAAAAGATGTGATCAATCGGAAAGATCCTAAAAGTTATGAAGACCTTGAAGCAAGATTAATAGATGAAGAAAAATTTAGAAAACAAATTTATGGGAATACCAACGATAGTTACAAAGAAAATAAATTGAATGAATTAAATGCAATGATGGGAAATGCCTTATTAAAAAATATGAATATAAGCTATCCTAAAAATAGTTACAAGAAAGCGAACGATTTACACAATGATCTAAAAGTGATGTCTTATCAAAACAAAAAGTTTTTATTTAATATTTCACAAATATTCGGAAGAAATAAACAAGATTATTTAAATGAATTGAATTTCGAAAGAAATCAAAGAGAAAAATTAAATGAAGAGTATCTCTTACAAAATGATTTTGAAAAAAGAAGTTAAATGATTCAGTTAAATGATTATCAAATGTTGTTGTTGACATTTTTTGATTAAAAAGGCAAACACTTAACTTGACTGTACTTACGATAAGAAATAAATAACAATACACCTTCATTTTAAACAACACACAAAGAGAATTAGAAGATACAGTTTAAGGTGATTTATCAGGTGGCCTTGTTCATTAGAGTATACCCTAATGAACAAAGTGGACACATGAGTCAGTCAAGCTTTTGATATGGTTAATAGGGTTGGTTAAAATGTTTTAAGGAGAAAGAAAATGGCTACAAAAATTGGATACGCAAGAATTAGCACTAAAGATCAAAAGTTGGATCGTCAAATTGAAGCATTGTCAAAAACAGTATCAAAACTTTTTGTAGAAAAAGAAAGCGGAGCAACTCTTGAAAGGCCTGTTCTTCTTGAAATGTTAAATTTTATCAGAGAAGGAGATATTGTAGTTGTAACAGAATTAGATAGATTGAGTAGAAACCATAATGATATCTCAAATATTATGAATTCAATTCAAAATAAAGGAGCGACATTAGAAGTTCAGAATCTACCAAGTTTGTCAGGTATTGAAGATGAGAGTTTGAGAAAATTAATAAATAATTTAATTATTGAAATTTATAAGTATCAAGCTGAATCAGAAAGAACTAGAATTAGAGAAAGGCAACAGCAAGGAATTGAAATCGCAAAACAAAAAAATAAGTACAATGGAAGAAAACCACTTTTTAATAAAGAGTCACCTCAATTAAAACATGCGTTTGATTTGTATCTCTCTGGAGAATCTGATGCTGGTGTTGCTAGTTTAACTGGGATCGATCGCAGTACATTTCGAAGGTATAGAAAAAAATTTAATGTTGAAAGAATAGATTAACTTCTTGCCACGCTGGCAAGAAGTTTTTAATTTAACAATCTAAATAGGAGGTTAAGTATAATGGACGAAAAGAAACGATACCGCTTCACCAAAAATCAAATTAAACAGGCATCCGAAATTTCAATTTACGATTATGTTAAAGCGCACGATTTTGGAAAAATTATCAATGATAGTGGTAATTATGTCAAGTTATCTTATATGAACCACGATTCCATTGTCATTGATAAAAAGAAAAATTACTTTATCCATAATGCAAATTCTTATGATAAAAATGCTAAAGGTAATTTAATTAATTTTATCCAGTATATAAATAAAAATGAAATCGGCTTTCAAGAAGCTGTCCATCAAGCATTACTTTTTGGAAAGACTAATTCCAAAAATCAAACAGTTGTTATTGAAGACGAGCAAAAAGATTTTTTTGAGTATGATTACAAACAAGCGAAACATAATTGGACTTTGGAAAGGTATTTAACCAGGGAACGAAAAATTAATCCTGACATTGTAAAATACCTATTAAAAGAAAATTATATTATGCAGGACGTCCGAAATAATATTATATTCAATTGGACACAAGACGGAAAACCACCAACTAAAGACAATCCCATTATTGGCGCAACGCAACAACTAACAGAAAAAGTTGATTCTGATAATCCTAATAAATACATCAAAATGAATTCAGAAAAATATCATGGTTTTAATATTTCAATCGGTGAAAAAACAAATAAGATTTATGCTTTCGAAGCGTCGATTGATTTGTTGTCTTATTGGACAATCCATAAAAACGAATTAAATAATTGCCGACTGATTTCTCTTGAAGGTGTTAAAGACGGCACACTTTTTAAAATGTTGGCGGACGACTACACTAAAGAACCAAGAAATTTAACAGTTTATCTAAGCGTTGATAATGATAAAGCGGGGCATCTCTTTTTAGATAATCACATTCAATCGGTAGGAAAGTCACACTCAATCGAATACAAACAAAATATTCCTGATTATAATGCGATTAATTCAGATCAATATCAAGAAATAATAAACGTTGCTGAACAATTTAAATTGCCAAAAGAACTAATGCTAGCATTCTGGCAATACGACCGTCCGTTTATCAATGATAAAGAGAAGCTAACTAAAGTTTATCAAGGGGATATTCCGCAAGATATTAAGATTTTTTCAGAATTATATAAAGAAAATCGAGAGAATAAAAATGAAGTGTTTAAATCACTTGAATTGAGTAGCCGACAAATTGATCGTATAAACGAATGGCAAAATACGTTCAAAGCCCACAATCATACCTTAAAGGACAATATACTGAAAGATTGGAACGATGTATTAAAATCAGAAGTGAGCATTAAAAAAAAGAGTCCATAAAACCTAAAAAAGAAAATGCAACAAAGGATGAAATCGGTATTTCTGAATATATACTCAACAGAACACAACGATTAAATGAACAACAAGTTTCTGAAATTTCAAATGGAATACAAGTTGATTTAGACATTATTCAAATGTATGCAAATAAAGGCTGGTTACGATGTGACAAAGAAAACACTGATTATTATTTCGTATGGGGGAAGGATGGCAAGATTGTAGGTGCAAATAAATTGACAAGTGACTACCAAATAGCAAATCCCGTAAGCGGTAGCAGCGTTAAGGATAGTTTAATTATTACAATTGGAGACAATCCTAAAAATATCATTTTATTTGAACAACCCATAGATAGTCTAAAATATATTGCAGATAATCGGGATCAAATTGGTAACTGTATCTTAATTTGTAGCAGGGAAGGGGATTTAACTAAGCAATACTCCAGCGAAAAAGTGAATAATTATCTTAAAACCACTTCAATTGATAATATTGATATTTTTACTAACGCTCATAATAGTGAGAAGATTAAGGAAAACATTCTTAACCACATTGAAATTGAAAATAAAAACGAACACACCAAAAATTTTAACTTAAATGTGATGACAAATACACATACAAAAACCTTTGAAAAAACATTTTAATGACGATTAAGAATCAAATCAATATAAAAAGCACCAACTTCTTGCCAGCGTGGCAAGAAGTTGGTGCTTTTTTTGATTCCTATTCAAAACTCATGACTAATTTTTTCCCACTTTGTTCAGCAATGCTTTCTAGTGTTTTAATTGTAGGGTTAGCATTCCCATTTTCGATTCGTGTAATTGTTGATTGCGGTTTGTTGACTAATTCAGCAAATTCAAATTGTGTTAATCCTAATGATTCTCTCAACTTCATGACTAATACTGCATAATCAAACTTTTTACCTTCTTGTTCCATTCTATCAGAAAAATTTTTGTCAGATTGTTTCATTTCACTAATATACTTAGATGTTTTTATTGTAGTAATGTTTTTCACTTTATCATCTCTCTTTATACCATTTAAACTTCTTGCCACCGTGGCAAGAAGTTGTATTGTTTGTCGAGCGGAGATTAAACTTTAAAACTTATTTGAATTCTACTGATAATTGTTTATCCAGACCAATTGAAATTTCTATAATAAGTTCAATTGTTGGATTCATCTCTCCAGTTTCAATTCTTGAAATAGTTGATTGAGGTTTGCCTATTTTTTTTGCTAGTTCTTCTTGAGTCATTCCTGCTTTTTTTCTTTGTTCTGCTAACCTAACGGCAAAATCTAACTTAGCATTATCAACTTCAATCTGTCTTTTGAATTTAGGGTTTTTAAGTGAATTTTCTCTAATATAATCTTTAACTTTACTCATCACTATCGCTCCTTTTTCTTTTTGATAAATATTTATCTCGTATCTTTTTCGATCGTTTGATTTCTTTAACAGGGGTTTCATTTGTTTTTTTCTTAAAACCATGTGTTATAAAGTAATTTGATTGTTCAACTTGGAAATATAAAGAACGAATAAATAATTCATTTGTTCTTACGCGAATCTCATATAAATTATTGTCAATTTTTTTTACCCATTTCATATTTATTGCTATTTGTAGTCCATGCTCTTCAATCTTATTAATCATAGCAATTACTTGTGTCGTTTCTTTTAATCGCAAAGAATTTAAGAAATTATCAAATTCACTGTCCCAGTCAAAAGTTGGAAGAATCATATTTTACCTCCTGTTCACTTTTAATTATTGCATATACGCTATAAAATTTCAATTTATAGTTCCCTTAAAAAGAGGCTACATCTCTTGTTTTAATTTTGAGATGTAGCTTATTTATTAAATTGTTATTTTTAAAAAATCATCACTTATCAACCGAAGGTCATTCTCTATCCATTCATCATATAGTTCATCTAAACTTGTTTGATTGTAGTTGTTAGTTTCCAAAGCAATTATAGCTTGCACGTAGGCTTTTATATCTAAGTTTTGTATCGTCTCTAGCTGTGTAATCATAAGCAATACATTATTATTCATCTTTATTTTCTCTCCTTTTAATGGCACTTCTAGCCAGACTGGCTAGAAGTGAAAGACATTGTACAATTAATTCCAAAGGTTCGTTGCTTCTCTTAAAGATATCGAATCAAGTTTTCCAATGATAACATGGTCCAGTAATTCAATCCCCATGAGGTCGCCACATTCTACCATGCGTTTTGTGAATTGAATATCAGCCCCAGATGGTTCAGAATCGCCTGAAGGGTGGTTATGAGCAACTACTATTCTAGCTGTTTCGTATTGAACTGCTTTTCTAAAAATTTCTCTAGGGTGTGCGATACTAGAATTTACCGTTCCTTTGAAAATTTGTTCCATTTTAATTATTTCGTTTTTTGTATTTAATAATAAAACAACTAATATTTCTTCTTTGTAATGACACATTATTTTTTCCAAATGATACATCAACTGCCTTGAACTGCCGATTTGTATTTTTTTAAGACCATCCATAGCATATAGCTCATAAGATTCACGTATTATTGATAATTTTTCAATATCTCTTTTTGTGAGAAGTTGATTATCAATCACGAAAGTTGGATTTAATAAATCAGTTACCGGCACTTGATTAAAACTTTCTCTAGCTTTACTACTTAATAACGAAACTATATTATTCATATTCTACACGTCCTTTGAATTTAATACCTGCCGTTGTCGGCTGGCTTACTTTCAAAGTTGCATATTTCAAATGGATATCAAGGGCTAGTTCTTGTTAGCGACTTTAGGCGCTTACAAGTAACTGCATGTTTACCCTTGAAATCCATTTTAAATGTGCGACTATCTCTTTGTTTTTACTACATTAATCATCTGATGAACGTTATATTTTTTCTACTTTTAGACAGTCTTATTTTCAGTTATATGAATATTAAGTGTGATACATTCAAATGTACAGGCCAATATTTTGTCACCGATTCAGATGAAAAGTAAGTAAAAAACTTTCATGAATGAAAGAAGAAATACAATTTTATGATATTAGTGAGTCAATTTATAAGAAAGGGGACTAAAAATATAGGTTGGTCATTATTACTATTTATTAAATAATAATTAAAAAGACCCAGACAAAGTTAGATAAAATCTAGCTTTGTCTGGGTCTTTTTTTCATGAAATTTATATATTCCATATGATTTTTCGGTTATCTTTCTTCAAGAACCTCTTTAAGAGCTTCTTGGATAATCTCAGCATCGTCGGGGGTTTGAATGATTAGTTCGTCCGATTTCATAATTGCTGCAGATTGAGCCGTTTGTAAAGATTGTTTTACATTTGGATCTTCTATGGAGTTGATATATTCATTTTGGTTGTCCCAAGCTTTTTTAATTATGTCATAATATTCTGTTTTTGCATTCAAAATTGATGAATTGTTTTTCTGTTCAAATTGAGTATTACTAACCTCGTCCGTTTCTGTTTGATCGATTGACTCTAATAAATATTCTAAAAAGACTGAATCTTCTACGAAATCGTTCATTTTATCTACATCGTAATTATTAATTGCTAAAGAAATATTGCCTGCATTGTTATAAAACAAATAATATGCGTCATTAACTACATTCAATACATCCTCTTTGTCAGCATTCTCTTGAATTTTCAACTCTGTATTTACAAAAACATTTCGAGTTTTATCTTCTTCATCCAAGATTGTAATTTCCTTAGTTTGTATATTTTCAATAGTTACGGGATAGAAGATCGACGGTACTTCTTCATTCATATTGAAGTATATCCCCATTCCGTAAGGATTAAGATCCTCTACATTTATATCGATTGACATTGGTAAATGTTTTCTTGATTTTGATTCCCTAAGAAATCTTTGATTTGCTGATTGGTCGGTCGTTTCATCATCTAACGCAATTGTTTTCACCCACTCGTCAAGTTTAACAGCATATGGAAAATTATACTCTACAGAATATTTGGATTGAGAATCGTTGTCTGTCGCGTTACTTTTCTGCAAGCTATAGCCAAAAACAATAATTAGAATTGCACCAAAAAAAATTAATATTTTTTTCATTGTTGTACCTCCTTGTGTTTTTTCATCATTCAAACAATTTAATTCAATATAAACATTTTACTCATAAATTAGTATTTTATCAAATAAATTTGAAGACTACATTAATATAAAAACACAAAAAGAACATTATTTTCTGGAAATAAGTAAAACAAAAGAGTCACAAAATTAAAAAAACAACCACATATACATTAATAATAATTAAAGGGGGTGTAATAGTATTTTTCACAGGTAATGAAATATTCGGGGGAATGAATTGATGGTCGATTTAAGTTGGCTAACAAACAATGTTATTGATATGGTTTCAAGTCCGCTAATTCACCTTTTTGTCATTGTATCTTTATTAGATATATTAACAGAATTAAAGGCAAACTCGTGGCATAGCTCTGTGAAATCAAACAATAACTCGTCAAAATTAAGTTTTCTTTTGTCGCATGTATTGGTTATTAGTACTGTTATGTTTTTATATCCATATCTAGTTTATTTCGATTTTAAAGTATATGGAGACACAACTCTATTATTTTATATCGCTAGACATGGTGTGTCAGTTATAGATAATTTCACAAAAATGGGAGTGAATATACCTCCTTTTGTGAAAAGTTTAATTAGCAAAATAATGAGTAATAAACAAAATTAATTTTGCATTCCAATTTTCTTTGCAAAATTAAAATATGAATCAATCAATTTAAATCTTAACTCATGATCAAATGTATCCAGTTGATTGAGTAATGAGAGTGATAAAATTTATGTGGAATGAATTGGAGGAACTATTTTTAATTAATAATACATCATTAGAAATCAGTTATGTTTATGAAAAAGGGTTAGAAATAATAAATCCATACTTAATAAAATGTTCAAAAATTTTCCAACAAAATGCTAATGATAGAAATTTGAACATTCCATTCGAAGATTTTTATAGTAATGCTTTATTATACGTTTGGAAAGGTATGGAAGATTATATTGAAAAACAGCTGTCAGACAAATATACAATTAAAAATGTGTTGATACGTCGGATAAAATTAAGCGAGCTTAAAACTTGGGGTATGTACAAGAAAAAAGGCACAAAATATGACCAGCAAGAAATATCATATGCTAGCGCTAGAAATTATCCTCTTTCAGAAATAAATGAAGTTCATTTCAGTTTTGATTCGAACATAGATGAGAATGTCATTGTAAAAACTTCGGTTAAATCAGCTTTAAATATAATGAAAGAGAATAACTTAGAAAGCGCAATCTTTATAAAAAAATTACTTATCGGATATACTTCTAAAGATGCATTTTTATCCACGATGAAAGGAGTGAAAAGATATGGAAATAGAGAAAGGAAACAAGCTGAAAAGAATTAAGAAGAAATTTATAAGTATTTATGATAACGAGTTAGGAAGTAAATAAATATTTTGAGATAAAGTGTCACAAACTAATCTTTTGAGGTACATATATATCGTATTGAATTTATGCTGCAGCAGAATTAATACAACATTAAATTATATGGAGGAAAAATATGGCAACTACAGTAACAAATATATTACAAGAGGCAAGTAAATACATTGGGGTTGTGCAAGGTTCTGCTCAACACATACAAATTGTTAATAAATACAATTCCGTTAAACCGTTACCACAAGGATATCAAGTGACATATGATGATGATTGGTGTGACACCTTCATTAGTTATTTAGCTATTCAAACTGGTGCAGTAGATTTAATCGGTCGCGAATGTGGTGTTCAGCGTCACATTGATATTTTTAAGAACCTAGGAATTTGGATAGAAGATGGAACAATTAAACCAAAACCAGGTGATATTATTACGTTTGCTTGGTCTACCTCTTATCAGCCAAACAACTCTTGGGCGGATCATATTGGAATTGTTGAAAGTGTATCTGGAAATACTATCACAACTATTGAAGGAAATTCTAGTCGTTCTGTTCGTAGAAGAACATATAGCGTTGGTCATGGCAATATTCGTGGATATGCTAGACCTAGTTATCAAACCGGATCAAGCTCAACTCCACAACAATATAGTGGTGGCGCACTTACAAACGCTGGTCGAACTATGACGCAGAATAATATTCGTTTAATCATTCAATATGCTAAGCAATACAATATTAAACCAAGCTTTATGATTGCCCAAATGTATATTGAGAGTCATTGGGGTGACCCCAACACATCTGTTGTGGGTAGTGTAGATAATAATTGGAGTGGTATTTCTCAACCATTTACAGCACCTTCGGATTTAGCAATAAAAATGAGTAGGGGCTCAGCACGTCCTAGTAACGAAGGGGGATATTATGTACATTTTGATACGTTAGAAGATTATTTTAAAGCGTATGCCTTTATTCTTTCAAATAGAAATGGAATCTATAAAGTTCAAGGGGCCACAACTATTGAAGCGTTTTGTAAGGGATTATTTAGAGTAGGTGGAGCTACCAGTGATTATGCTGCTAGTGGTTATCAGCATTATGTTAACTTACTTGTACCAACCTATAATGCTATTAAGCAACAAAACCCTGGGAAATTAGAACAGATTGATTCTAGTGAAGCCGGTCCAGAAAATACCGGAGGAGTTTCACCCGATCCAGAAATTTCAAATCCTGGTGATAATGATACTTTCCATCGTACTCAGGAATTTGGAACCTTCTTCCCAAATACTACTGTTAATGTTCGAGACTATCCTAGTTTACAAGGAAATGTCTTAGCACAGTATACAATTGGCGAAAGTGTTACTTATGATTCATATGTTATTAACAATGGATACGTATGGTTGAGCTACATTTCTTATTCAGGATCTCGTCGATACGTTGCATGGCGTGTTCAAAACGGAGAGAAGTTTGGAACCATTCCTTCAGGATCGAATGACGGTTTTACAAGAGTTCCAGAGAATGGTACTTTTTTTCCAGAAATGACTATCAATGTTCGTGACTATCCAAGTACACAAGGGAATATAGTAGCTCAATATCATGTTGGCGAAAGTGTTATCTATGATTCATATATAATCAACAATGGATATGTATGGTTAAGTTACATCTCATATTCTGGTCCTCGTCGTTATGTTGCATGGCGTGTTCAAGGTGGAGAGTTATTCGGATCATTTAATGCTGAATTAACACCTTCAACACAACGCATCCTAGAAACAGGTGTATTTTATCCAAACAAAACGATTAATGTCAGAGCTTTTCCTGGAACACAAGGAAATGTTCTTGCTCAATATACAAACGGTGAGAATTTTACCTATGATTCATATGTTATTAACGATGGTTATGTATGGTTAAGTTATGTTGCGTCTTCTGGATCACGACGTTACGTTGCATGGCGTGTTCAGGGGGGAGAAACATTCGGTACTATCATTTAATTTTTTTATCTATAAACGTTATTTGTCAGTAATTTAGCAAAAGTGAATTTAGTTAAAATAGATAAAATATGCAAAAAGCAAGCCTATTTCAGGTTTGCTTTTTTAGTTTTTTTACTTACATACTAAGGGATATTAGTATAAACTAACTGAGAACTCACAACGTTTGCTCAATTTTATAATCTCTGTGAGATATCTAAAATCAATAACTTGTAATTTATTTCTAAAAAATAATTTTACTTCATTCACAATGGGAACGTTTTATATTGAAGATTATACAATTCAAGTTCATATAGTTAAATTTAAATTCTTTGTAAAGTTTCTGAAAAAGCACTTACCTAACACATTTACAAGACAAACTCCCAAAAAATAGGTTGTTAAATTGACGATTCGTTCTAAAACGTTAATTGAATAACGTTTCTTCTTTCTTTTACAATTTAAATAGTAAGCGAAAACGTGATAGAATGGATGATAGAAGGAGAGAGGTGATCAAATGGAAGACTATTCGCAGCATTTACTCAAAAAAGGATATAGTGTGAACACTATTACAGCCCATTCTTATTATGCACGTAAATTTAGTCAATATTTAGACCAACAAGCATTAGATATTGACACCATAAAAACAAATGATATATACCATTATTTAGAACAAACAAGACAAAAAAATGAAAATAGCACATATAATAGTGAGCTTTCATCCATAAAGGTCTTATTTAGTTATCTGTCAGAAAAGTATTCAAATCCAGTATTAAAAAAACCGGCGCAATTTAGGTCATTAAAATTCAAGAAATTACCTTGCTGTACAAACTTAGAAGCAATATTTAAAATTGAAATGCTCCTTAGAAATTCAACAAAGATTGAAGATTTTGAAAAAATAATTTTGTTACTAATTATGAATCATGGTATGAATCCAGTAGATATCATTCAATTAAAAATAGAAGATATAAACTTTAAGGACTCTATACTTTCTTATTCAAAGAACAATATTACACTATGTATAAAATTATTTAACGAGGACCAAAACCATTTTTTTAACTATTTTAAGAATAAACACCATGGTATTAACGACCAACTTTTGATTGATATGAAATATAAGTCTATAAAGAAGTATCATATCCATAAGTTATTTAAAAATCTTGAAAGATATGATATCTATACGAACCCAACACAGCTAAGGAATCGGTTTATTCTTGATAGCTTGAATGTTGGGATACCGGCGCTTTATGTCGCTACATACGTTGGGATAACAAGCTTAAATCAAATATTAAGATTTGAAACGTTAACAGACGAGTACATATTAAAAGGGAAAATTGAAATTAATAAACTAAGAATGAAAGAAGGGTATAATCATGGAAAAATCAAACAAAACAGAGGAAGTTCTATCCCTCTTCAAATCAATGTCAAGAGAAGAGAAGATACAAATACTAGAAATACTGCTCAATAAATATACAACAAATCAAATTGAAGCTACTCATTTAGCGGATGTTCATAACGGCCAGTTAGTAACAGCCGTTGAAAGAGGAACTTTAAGATTAATACATGAATATGGTAAAGGGAAGTACCGCTCACACCGTGTGTTTTTGCTAGAGGATATTGTAAAGTATGCAAACACAATGCGAAATATGAGAGATCTTAGAAACAAAAAATTCTATTAATTTTTAAAATAAAAAGAACAAAATTCCGTTTTTATACCTATGTGTTACACTTCAACACTTAAATGAACATTTAGCATTTAAGTGAAGTTGACAGAAAAATTTATTATCGATTGTTTACCGTTTACAGCAGTCATTTAGCTAGCATATGAAAGTTTTTGAATTATTAATAAATCGCTTGCTTTGTGTGTGGTTGTTTGGTAAACTTTCACTAAATAGAGAAACGAATGTATGTTCTCTGTTTCGTTCATTGATAAATAAATGGTAATATCGGTTATTACCTAACAGGTCAAAGCAGACCTATTGTAAAAAAGCGCTAGTCGGTGAAATGCGGACTATCGGTAGAAGAAACTACCTGCTATTGCTGTGAAAGATAACGTGCCTATAAAGCCAATATCAGCTATTTATCGCCATGAAACGCAATGATCTTCAATTATCATTGAGTGGAGCGAAAAAGGAGACGCAACGACCTTCAAGAGAAGAGAGCGAATGAAATGAATGAACTTTCGTTAACTCATTCATTTATTTTATTTTAACTAATTTGGGTTTACATAATATATATTATCGAACTTATTTAACGAAGATAACCATATTACTAAATCTATTGGTTAATATCGTGGCACATGAATTGTATTATAACTTCAATTATTTTATCATTAAAATAATCACTCCGTTGCTTTTATATTTTTAAAGGAGAAATTTGATATGAAGAAATCATTAAAGAAATTATTAACTGTTTCATTAGCCGCTAGCGTGTTATTTGGCACAGACTTACATATGGTTATAGCTGAAAACTCCTCTGAAGCCAGCTCAGAACAAATTGAAAATTCTGAATCTGAAACTGATACTCAAATGGATGGTTTGCCATTAATTAGTAAAGCAGATTTAAATGAAGCCAATGGTCAGGATGGAAATCCAGCTTATGTTGCTGTATTTGGATATGTATATGACGTTACTGACATTGATGAATGGGAAAATGGTGAACATAATGGTGCTCAAGCCGGTACTGATGCTTCGAGTTTTTTCATTGAATCCCCTCATGCTATCGACACTTTAGAAGGATTAGAACAAGTTGGAGTTTATAATGACTGGGAAGTATCAGATGATTTATTAGCTGAATTTAATAATGAAAACGAAGAACTACCAAATTTAGTTGCAGTTCGTGGAATCGTTTATGATGTTACTGACGAAGAAGCTTGGCCAAATGGTGAACATAACGGTATTAGCGCTGGATCTGATGCAACTGATAACTTTGAAAACGATTCTCCACATGAAGATGACCTATTAAGTACTTTAAAAATCGTTGGAAAACATGTAAATTATGTCTTTTCAGAGGATGAATTAGCAAATTTTGATGGTAAAGATGGAAATCCGGCTTATATTGCCGTAGACGGAACGGTATATGATGTTACAAACTTTGGTGCATGGGCAGATGGTGAGCATCAAGATATGGTCACTGCTGGTACAGATGCAACCGATCTTTTTGAATCAGAATCTCCTCATAATACAGAATTTTTAGAAGCCTTACCATTAGCTGGTCGTTTTGAATAACATTAAAATAGAAAAATCCCAGTCTAATTTTAATCGGACTGGGATTTCTTCTCTTTATAATTCTATGAATTCATTTTCTTCTTCATTAAATATGGAGATCACACCGTCACCAATACTATAATGCCAACCATTTAAAGTTATCTGATTTTTTTCAACACGATCTCTGATATTCTCATAAGTCATAAGATTGCTCAATTGTTGAATTACATTTAACTTTTCAAGTCGATTAGCCTTAACTGTCATATCTTCATCTGGTAACTCTTTAGATACTTGTTGACGTAAGCTTTCTAATTGTGAGATCCAAATACTAGTATATGGTAACTCCTCAATATTTTCAGGAGGATTAATACTTGCTGCACACCCACCACAATTTGAATGACCACATATAATAATATTTTTTACATTTAAAACTTCGACCGCATATTCTATAGCAGATGTAGTGGAAGCATATTTCACGCTCTGCCCCGCTGGTGGGACAATATTAGCAATATTTCTAATATGAAAAATCTCACCTGGATATGCTTGCAACAAGCGTTCTGGACTCACTCTAGAGTCAGAACAGCCTACAAATAATGTATGGGGTGTCTGAATTTCACTGAGTGATTCATATAAATCCTTATTTTCTTTGTAATCTTGTTTTTTAAATTGTTTCAGTGCTTTATATAAGTTTTTCAATTAACAAAACATCCTATCTTATTAGAATAATATTAAGTTTACTCATCTTAAATTAGAGATGCAAATTTTATTTATTTATATCATAGCAATGATTCTATCAGAAACTTCTTGTGTGTTTAGTGTATCGGTATCAATCGTGTAAGTAGCACAAGTTTCATAATAAATTAAACGCTTCATGTATAAAGCTTTTAGTTCCTCTGTTGTTCGCTTCTTAGCAATTGGTCTAAAATTCATTTTGTCATTATTTATCCGGTGGTGTAATGTTTCAAAATTTGCTCTTAAATAAACTACATTTGATGTCTCTTTTAGTATCGCCCTGTTTGCATGGTTTTCAATACAACCGCCACCTGTAGATATGACTCCAGGAATTGAATAGTATTTTAATAAAAATTGATGCTCAAGTTTTCTGAATTGTGTTTCACCATACTTATCAAAATAATCAGACAAAGGCATTTGTATCTTTTTGATAATTTCTTTATCTAAATCATAACATGGTATATTCAATGATTTGCTTAATGTTTGGGCAACAGATGTCTTCCCTGCTCCCATAAAGCCAATTAGAATCATAGTTAACACCTCAATTTTTGTCTGTTTTTTCTGTTTGAGACATACGTTCAATTTCATCAAAGAATGTTGGATAGCTGATATTCACACAATCAGCATCCTCTAATTCAATAGTTTCATTTGCTGGAATGAGAAGTCCCGCTATTTGTAGCATCATACCAATTCTGTGATCACCATAACTGTTTACTTTTGCTCCTTTTAAAGGAGTTGGACCGTGAATAATTAAGCCATCATGTGTTTCTTCAATGTTTGCATTCATTTTCCTTAATTCTTTCGCTACTGCTTGAATTCGATCTGTTTCTTTAACACGAAGTTCGTGAGCATCTTTTATTATTGTCGTCCCTTGAGCTTGTGTTGCTAAAAGTGCAATAACTGGGATTTCATCAATTAATCGCGGTATGATTGATCCAGATATACTTGTAGCCAATAATTGACTCGTTTCAATGCTGATGTCTGCACTGTAATGATTCGGCAGTATGTTAACAATTACTTTTCCACCCATAGCTTTAACAACATCTAAAATTCCTGAACGAGTATTGTTAATCCCTACATTTTTTATTTCGATGTTACTATTTGGTAATAGTAAACCAGCGGCAATAAAGTAAGCTGCCGATGATATATCACCAGGGACATCTATATCTTGCCCAATGAGTTGTTGCCCACCCTCTAACATGATTGTCTTACCTTCCATATTAAGAGATACACCAAATTGCTCAAGCATTTCTTCGGTATGATTTCGTGTTGTTTCCTTCTCTATAAGAGTGGTCACACCTTCTGATAAGAGTCCTGCTAATAATATTGCTGATTTAACTTGAGCACTTGCGACGGGCATCTCATATTTGATGGCTTTTAATTTTTCAACAGGTTTAATAACTAAAGGAGATAAAGTCGTATTGGCAAAACCTTGAATATTTGCACCCATGCTTTTTAATGGATTGATAATTCTATCCATCGGTCTTTTACTTAGGGACTCATCGCCAATAAGCGTGCTTTTAAAGTTTTGACCCGCTAATAGACCGCTTAATAGTCTCATCGTCGTTCCAGAATTCCCTGCATATAATGGTTTACCCGACTCTTGTAATTGTTTAATTCCTTTTCCATGAATAGTCACTGTGTCTCCATCATCATCAATTTCCACGCCAAGTTGTCGCATTATTTGAAGTGTATTTAAACAATCCTCTGATCTTAAAAAGCCAGTAACTTTTGTCATACCTTCAGCAATGGAGCCCATGATTATTGCTCGGTGTGAGATGGATTTATCTCCAGGAACGGATAATTGAAACTGAATATTTTTTAATGAACCTTTTAATCTTTTAGCCATGACTGTCCACTCCGTTTTGCCACATTTCAGGATTTTTACTGTATTCTCTGTAAGAATTCACTGCTTCTTTAAGTTCTATGAAACTATCGTGAGGAAATTTTTCTAAGATTGCTTGTGTTAATTCAGTTGCAATTACCGCTTGAGCAACGACGCTTGCTGCTGGAACAGCAGTCGTATCACTTCTTTCAATATTCGCTTCGTAATTTTCCTTTGTATAGATATCCACACTTTGAAGGGGTTTATATAATGTAGGGATAGGTTTTTTTACCCCACGGATTACGACAGGCATACCATTTGTCATTCCGCCTTCTAAGCCACCTAAATGATTACTCAATCTATAGAAACCTCTCTCTGGTGTATAAGCAATCTCATCCATCACTTCACTACCGAATCGTCGTGCTATTTCAAATCCATCTCCTATTTCTACACCTTTAAATGCATTAATACTCATCATAGCTTGTGCCAGTCTGCCATCTAGCTTTTTATCAAATTGTGTATAACTACCTAAACCAATTGGCAAACCTTCTGCAATCACTTCTACAACGCCACCTAAAGTGTTACCATCTCGTTTTGTTTGATCTATCTTTTGAATAACGGCCTCTTCTTGACTTGAATCAACCATCTTTACAGGGGATTTATCAGCTAGTTTTCGAATATCAGTAAGAGATAATTTTGAAATATCAGCTTGACCTTGAATACCCCCTAATTCACAAACATAGGCAACAATATCTATGTCTAATACGTTTAATAATTGCTTTGCAACAGATCCGATAGCAACCCGCATTGCAGTTTCTCTTGCAGATGAACGTTCGAGGACATTTCTTAAATCTTCATGATGGTATTTTATACCTCCTACAAGATCGGCATGTCCGGGACGAGGTCGTTGAACTGCACGTCTTTGTCGACTTTTCGGGTCATCATTCGATTCGATACTCATTACACTTTTCCAGTTTTTATTATCACGATTCGCTACGATTAGTGTTAAGGGTGACCCTAATGTCTTTCCATATCGTACTCCAGATGTAATTTCTACTGTATCGCTTTCTATCTTCATTCGATTTCCTCGACCGTAACCCTCTTGACGTTTCGTTAATTCATGATTAATTTTCTCAACATTGATGGGTAAACCTGCAGGTAGACCTTCAATAATTGTTGTTAAACTTGGCCCGTGTGACTCTCCAGCAGTAATAAATCTTAGCATGTACATTACCAACTTTCTTTTATTTTATGAATGACGTTTAATTAAATTCTGTATGGTTTCGATATTCATTTGATAACCTGTCATCAAAGTGTAATTTAATGCTGCTTGATGAACTAGCATATCAATACCTGTAATTACCTTACAGCCTCGGCGTTGTGCTTGTTGGATAAATTGAGTCATTAAGGGTTCATAAACAATATCGCAGACGACTGTGTTGGGATTTAACCAAGTTTCATTTTCTAATACTGTTTGCATTGTATTAGGAGACATTCCGACTGAAGTCGTTTGTACTAATATATCAGCATTTGTTACGGCTATTTTTACTTCACTTGAAACAGCCGAATCGATCAGATTAATAATGATGTTCGGAAAGTCTTCTTTTAAACTAGTAATGATATTTTTTATAGCTAATGGGCGGTAAATATTTCTGGCAATAATATTGATATGTTTAATGCCTTCTAATGCCGCCTGAGCCAAGATGATTCGTGTTGTATTTCCAGAACCAAAGATTGTAACAGTTTGATTCTTCAAAAGAACATCTTGTTGTTGAACGGCATTCCAAAACCCTTTGCCATCTGTATTAAAGCCTATCCATCTTCCATTATTGGGTATCAACATATTAATGGCTTGAACATATTGGGCTGCTTGATCTAATTCATCAACACACTGTAGTGCTTGGTATTTTCCAGGCATCGTTACATTAATACCTACCGCATTCAAACTTTTTAAGGCTTGAATGCGATCAATTGTCTCATCTTCCGATGTTTCGAAGGCTAGGTAGACTAAATTTAATTTATCCAATTCAAAACTAGTATTATAAATTAAAGGTGATTTGGAATGACTAAGTGGCGATCCAATCACTGTAGCAAAACCAGTGGTTGCACTAATATCTCTGATGTACTTCATATTGCTCCCACTCCTTTTCAAAATTTTGTTGAAAAGTGTTTAAATCGATTACATGTAAACGACACTGCCCAAATTCATTGGGTAAGACAGTTGTCATTTGATGCGTCCGTCTTTTTTTATCGTTTAACATTATATTTATCAGTTGGTCAGATGTATATGGTGGTTTTTCGCTTAATAGATGATATTCACTCAATAATTGTATAAGGCTAGTATAGATATCCTTATGTATAAGTTGTTGAGTAACTGCCATTTTTGTAAAAACAGCCATACCCATAGCAACACCTCGACCGTGACTTATTCGATACTGGCTTCTTTGCTCTAGAGCATGGCCTAAAGTATGACCAAAATTGAGTAATTGACGTAAGCCTTGATCAAATTCATCTTTTAATACGATATCTCTTTTCATTTTGACGCATTCGTAAATAATTTCAGGTAAATCTGAAGATTCTTTATTTAATGGCTGTTCTCTCTCTATTAATTCTTTTAGTAGTTTTGGATTCATAATCATAGCGTATTTGATTAATTCACTACAACCATCTTCGAATATATCTGTCGGTAAAGACTGAAATGTGCTTGTATCACACAGAACACAGACAGGATGATGGAAAGCTCCGACTAAATTCTTGCCTTGTGTGATATCGACGGCGGTTTTTCCACCTACAGATGAGTCAATCGCGGCAAGAAACGTTGTTGGAACATGTATATAAGCGATTCCTCTTAGATAAATACTTGCCGTAAAGCCTACTAAATCCCCAATTACGCCCCCACCTAAGGCGATAAGTACATCATCTCGAGTAAAATGGGCATCTGCCAAGTGTCGAATAATTAGCTCGACATTTTTCAAATTCTTTTGAGCTTCACCAGGTGGTAGAGAAAGATATTCAATATTTTCACAATGATTTTCTAATGAATGTTTAAATTTATCTAAATAACCATGTTTGTTTACGTTATCTTCAGTGATAATGAAAACTTTTCGTTTTTGAATAAATTGATTCAGATATTTTTCCGCATTATCGATTAAATTTTGCCCTATCACAATATCGTAAGGTTTATTGACTTGAATTGTAATTCTCTCCATCAAATTATCTCCTGGTCTGCACGATTCTTTTCTAATGTCTTCATGAATGCATGTAATTTCCAAACTTTCTCAGTTAATTGTTTGAATTGTTCTGGATATAAAGATTGTGAGCCATCCGATTCAGCGTGATCGGGATCAGGATGGGTTTCAATAATTAAACCATCTGCACCTGCTGCTATTGCAGCTAAAGATAAAGATTCGATAATATCACGACGTCCAGCTGCATGGCTTGGATCAATCACAATAGGGAGATGACTTAGTTCTTTTACTATCGCAATTGCCGAGAGATCTTGAGTATTTCGTGTTGTAGTTTCAAATGTCCGAATACCACGCTCACAAAGTATCACGTTCTCATTACCTTCAGACATAATGTATTCCGCACTCATTAACCATTCTTGTATTGTTGCTGACATGCCTCGTTTTAAGAGAATTGGTTTGTTTGTTTTACCCATAGCTTTTAATAAATCAAAATTTTGCATATTTCTTGCTCCTACTTGAAACATATCAACATCTTTAAATAATTCAATCTGATCAGTTGACATTACTTCTGAAACGATGGGCATATCCAACTTTTGCCCAACGCTACTCATAATATCTAACCCGCTCTTGCCTAATCCTTGGAAAGAATAAGGGGATGTTCTAGGTTTAAACGCACCACCCCGAAGCATATTTCCACCAGCTTCTTTCACATATTCAGCTGTTTTTTCTAATTGATCTTTATCTTCAATTGAACAAGGACCACCGATCATTGCGAAATGCCCACCACCAATTTTAATATTTCCAACCTCTATTACACTTGGGTCAGGATGAAGTTGTTTACTTGCTTTTTTATATGGGGATTGAATCTTTTCAGTTTTAATAACCTTTGGTAATCGAGTAATTAACTCCAATTTGTGATCGGTCACGATGCCATGTAATTCTAGCGTGATTCCTTTAGTGTGTGGTAATAAAGTAACATCCAGCTCCATTTGTTTAAGTGCTACAGTTAATTTATCTAATTCATCTTCTCTTGTTTGCGGGTTTAATTTTACAATCATTTTTATATCCTCCTTGGATGGTTGAGTATAGATTATCGTCAATGCAATGTCATCTTGACAGTCTCCTTCATTAAAAACTACTTAGAATTTAAAAATATATATAAAAAGACCCAGCGACTGCAATCACCTTTAGTAGTGATTCCAGTTGCTAGGTCTTTGGATATACTTTTCTAAGCTGACAATTAGCTAGTTAGAAAATGCTATCTTAAGTTCTCCTATTTGAGTGCAACATAAATCACTCTTACTTGAATAAAAGTAAAAGTAAAAATAGTTATAGAAACTAAAAAATGTTGCACTCATTAAAGATTTCAAGATATTTCCTCCTAACTTATATCATTTGATTAGAATCATACAGGTAAATTATAATTAAGTCAAATAATTATCATCGTTTTATAATAATTAATTTATTAATGGACATTATCCTGCTTGTTTTCTATGTTTAGTCTCTAAACTTCTACTACTGATTATTATTAACTATTTAAACTATTTTCTACCAAAAAAGCCGAGTTAATTAACTCGACTTTTCTCATAACTCATAGCTATATTATAGATTATTCTTTTGCTTTTGCATTTTACGAGCATTTTTCATGCCACCATAATCTCTAAATATTTCATTTAATTTAGTTCGTTCGATTTCTTTTGAACTTAATCCTGCGTATTTGGCTTCTCGTCTTAATTTTAAATAGCTATCGTATCTTTCCAATGACATATTTCCTTCGGCTATAGCATTAAGTACCGCACATTTGGGTTCATTTGTATGCGAACAATCATTAAATTTACATTGTTGAGCTAAAATATCTATATCATTGAAGGTACGTGTAATATCGGCACTTTCAAATCCGATTTCACGCATACCAGGTGTATCAATGACAGTTCCACCCTTTTGACTTATAAATAATTCACGATATGTCGTTGTATGTCGTCCTTTATCATCATTTCTTAACCCATCTGTTTCCAAGATTGTTTTACCGAGAAAATAATTAATTATTGTTGATTTTCCAACTCCAGATGAACCAATAAAGGCAGCGGTTGTACCAGCCAATAGTTGATTTTCTAAGTATTCAAGACTTTGAGGATCAAATGTTGAGGTAACTATGACCTCAACACCAATCGCTACTTCATCCAATTCAATTAGCTTTTCAGTTAAATTGTCACATAAATCTGATTTTGTTAGAACGATTACTGGCATCGCTCCGCTATCCCAAACAATACTTAAGTATCTTTCAATTCGTCGGATATTAAAGTCATTGTTAAGTGACATACAAATATATACGATATCGACATTTGTAGCTACCAGTTGTTCATCATTCGATGTTCCTGCTGCTTTTCGAATTATCGCAGTTTTACGACTAAGTACATGATGTATAATTGCATGCCCTTCATCATCGCTCAGCTTATCAACCATAACAAAATCCCCTACAGCTGGATAATCCGATATTTTATCAATGTTATATCGAAACTTTCCAGATACTTCTGCCGTAAATTCCTTGTCATCTGTCATGACTTTATATATATTTTTTGTTTGTGAAGAAATTCGGCCTACAAACAATTCAGGGTATTGATTTGCTTCTGTATTTATTTCTTTGCTAATCCCTAATTTTTTTAATTTATTCAATGTTTTCCTCCATTAAAGTGCTTAAGTGACTACCAACACTTGTGGGAGGTTCCGTACACGATTTAGTCTGTATACTCCTCCCGGAATATTACAATTGCCATTTTAATCATAAAATACTCACTCCTTTTGTACAAACTGTATTTATTTAATTATAACTGAATGATGATGGAATTACTATTATTTCACGCATTTTTTATAAGGTGTATTTTACGTAAAATATAAAAAGCATGTTATAATCAAAGTATCGATTGAATAAGAAAGGACATGATTATGGGATTATTAGTAGATGGACAATGGCAAGATAAATGGTATGACACTGAAAAAAACGGTGGTCGCTTTGTTCGTAAAGATTCGCAATTTCGCAATTGGATAACAGCAGATGGAAGTGCTGGACCTACAGGTGATAGTGGGTTTAATGCAGAAAAAGGACGTTATCATTTATATGTATCACTAGCCTGCCCTTGGGCTCATCGTACGTTGATTATGCGTGCGTTAAAAGGTTTAGAGGATTTTATATCACTATCCGTTGTGAATCCGAAAATGTTAGAGAACGGATGGACATTTGAAGACGGATCTGGAGTCATTAAAGATTCAGTTAATAACGCTGACTTTTTATACGAAGTTTACAAAGCTGCAGATGATAATTATAGCGGTCGCGTGACGGTACCTGTATTGTGGGACAAACAAACGGGTAAGATTGTTAATAATGAATCTTCAGAAATATTACGTATGCTTAACTCAGCTTTTGATGACATTGGTGCTAAACCTGGTGACTACTCACCTGAAGCATTAATGGACGAAATCGATGCCATGAACGATAGAGTTTACAATAACGTAAATAATGGTGTGTATAAGTCTGGATTTGCAACTAAACAAGAAGTTTATGAAGAAGAAGTTACGAATGTGTTCAAAGTACTAGATGAACTAGAAGAACATCTAGAAAACCGGAAATATCTGGTCGGTGATCAGTTAACAGAAGCTGATATTCGTTTATTCACTACCCTAGTTCGATTTGATGCGGTTTATTATAGTCATTTCAAATGTAACTTCAAACGTATTGTAGATTATCCAAATCTTTGGCGTTTAACACGTGAAATCTACAATATTGAAGGTGTAGCCGAAACTGTAAATATGCAACATATCAAAGATCATTACTATATTAGTCATAAGACAATTAATCCAACAGGCATTGTTCCTAAAGGACCAGAACTGGATTTTAGCCTATAAAATACTCAAAGCCAGCCTTTTAAGGGCTGGCTTTGTTTGATTATTAAATTTTTTTAAATGAAATCAAATTCTGTTCCGATATTTTGTTCAACAGCGCGACGGCGTACAACCTCCGCTACTGCAACATCTAGTGCTCCTGTACCGATAGGTATACAAATAATTTTTTCGTTAGAATAATCTTCTAGTGTCACTTTATTAGCAGCTAACTCGCCTAAGGTACAATAAATATCATCTTCAGTCACTTTACCATCTTTTGTTAGAGATTTTAACACTCCACGGTGTAAAGCTTGGTCAACATGGTCAACGATAATTTTGTCCGCTGAAAGAATAACATCTTCACTTACCTCTTTAAAAGATCCCATAGGGAAAACGATTGTTCCCGGTTTAACCATTTCTTTTGTTATAAATGGTTCTTGTGCCGGTGTGAATGTAAATAATGCTTCATTATCTGTTGCTTCTTCAGGATGGTCCGGGTCTGCAATAATAATTTCGCCTTTAACAAAAGGTTCCATATCTGCTTTAAATTGTTCTGCAGTAGAACGTCGATGATTCCAAACAACTAATCGCTCAATATCAAATAAATCAGCAATACAAATGGTGGCTGTTCTAGCTTGTAAACCTGCACCAAACATTCCTACTGTAATAGAATCCTTTTTACCAAGATATTTCAATGCTACTGCTGCCTGTGAACCAGTACGCATATTTGAAATATAAGAACCTTCCATTACAGAAGTAAATGTACCAAGTTCAGGATCAATTAACGTAATAAGTGCTGTAATATATGGTAAATTCATTTCTTTTCGTTTACCTGCAAAACCACCAACCCATTTTTGTCCACCAACTTTTAACCAGTCCACATAAGCTGGCATAGCATTCATAAACCCTTCATTTTGTGGCCAATTTCCTGTTTCACCTAAATCTAAGGTAACCTTCGTTGGATTCACAATCTCACCTAAGCCAAATCCTTCGAACGTCTTATCAACTACTTCATTAATTTCAGAAACCGTGATTAAACTCCTCACTTGCTCTTCGTTTAATAATCTTGTCATATGTGCCTCCTATACATTTAATTTCATTTGTGCTAATTGAGTGGTCAAATACAAAAAAATCAGAACACTCCTTATTTTCATTTTACACTAAAAATGAAATTTTCGCTGAGAATTTTTAAAAAGTAACTCATCTGATGATATTTCTACACATCCTGATAGTCATCTGATAACAAATATGAACTAATTGATAACGTTTATAATAAAAGAAGAAGTACAAGCAACAATTGCAGCTAAGAAACTTGATAGAGTTAAAGAAGACGCAGCTCCAAATATTCTTACAGAAACACCAGAATCTACAGAACCAGTTGCTCGCTTCAAAGACAAAGACGAATAATCAAATTTTCAAACTAAAAGACTCTGCTAGGTTAAAAACTTAGCAGAGTCTTATTTCTTTTAAAAAATATTATGGTTTTAAGATTGATTTACCGTTTCCAGATCGTGTTAATAAATCCTCATGTACCTTTTGAACTTCCCTTAAAGGGACACTCTCTCCAATAATAGGATTAATTACATCATGTTCTAACATGGCGATAATTCCAGCAGACGCTTCTGTGTAATCCTCTTCAGTTAAGTTTGGTAGCGAAGCACCTAGAACATTAATATTTCGGCTTAAAATGAGTCTAGGAGAGATTTCAATGGTGTCCCTAGCTCCTACGACTACAATTCTTCCTTTTGTTTTGATGGCTTGTAAATCTAGTTCTAAGTTTTTATTAGCTAAGAATTCAATAATAACATCTGGGCCCACTCCATTTGTATACTCATTTAACTGATCAAAATTGTTGTCATTCAAATGATTCATCGCGTAGTCCGCCCCATTATCTAAGATGGCTTGTAAACCTTCTTCGGTGCTTGAAGTTCCAATGACAGTTGCTCCAATGGATTTAGCCATCTGAACAGCAAGCGTTCCTACACCACCAGTTGCCCCATGGATAAAGACTGTTTCACCAGCTTTTAGATTCGCTCTTTGGAATAATATATGGTAGGCAGTAAACCCAGGTATACCTAGGGCAGCACCTTGTTCAAAACTGGCATTATCAGGTAAAGGCAACACGATATCTGAATCCACAGCTACCTTCTCAGCAAACGTTCCAGATTGGTTCACTTTACGGAATGTTCCAACAAACACTCTATCTCCAACTTGAAAATTAGATACATCATCGCCTATCTCTTCGATGACTCCCGCCCCATCAAAACCAGGTGTAAATGGTAGTTCTGGAATAAATAGATTATAATTCCCAGTTAAGACATAAGATTCGTTAGGATTGACACCAACGGCTTCCATTTTTATTTTTACTTGATTACGAGCAATTTCTGGTTCAGTTACTTCTTTATATAGTAAATTATGATAGTCTCCGAATTCTTCAACCACTACAGCACTCATCTGTTTATTCTTGTTCATTTATACCCCTCTTTATCTTTAAATCTTAATAAAAAATACTTCTAAAAATAAGTATTTTAGTAATTTATGCTAATTTACGTAAATCTTTTAACTCATTAATCTTAACGGATGGTGCACCATTCTCACTATATAAAAATTCACGTGGTGTAATACTGTTAGACATTGCAACGATTAATCGATCACGGTATGGCTCTGGTAGTTCATCAAAAAGTAATTGTTTGTCTGTAAGGTTTAATTGCTTTCTAAGGGACTCAATCTCACCTTTTGATTTTAATTTATAAGAGCGAGTGGGAAGTTTTTCAGTGATAGTTCTTTCTTCGACTCTGTAGAAATAATTATCATCTCCATAGTTTATTTCCAATGCACCAGTATTCGTTCTTGTTTTAGTTACGTTTGAATATTTGTCTTTTTGGATTTCCCACCAGGTCTCAATACCTTTGACTGCTTCTTCTTCGGTTTGGTAACTACCATGTTCTTTGCGGATATTTTGTCTGCGATTAACCCAATAATTAGTAAATACTGTCTGATTCATAGAGTACCTCCTAGATTGTCTTGATAGCGTTATCATATGATACATATGGTATAAGGTCAAATAAATAGCCTTAAATATTATCTAATTTCCAGTCAATTGGCGTTTGTCCATCAGCCTCTAAGAGAGCATTAACTTTGGAGAATGGTTTGGATCCAAAGAAAGAATATCTTGCCGAAAATGGACTCGGGTGTGACGACTCTATAATGAAATGTTTGTTAGTATTGATTAAATCTTTCTTTTGTTGCGCATGTCTTCCCCAAAGTAGAAAAACAACCGCATGATCTAAATCATTTAATGCTTCAATAGCATGATTAGTAACCTTTTCCCAGCCTTTATTTTTATGGGAATTGGGTGTGTGTGCTCTCACTGTCAAAACTGTATTTAACATTAAGACACCCTGTTTTGCCCATTTTTTTAAATAACCATGATTTACTGGAGGATATTTTAAATCATTTTCCAATTCTTTATAGATATTTCTTAATGAAGGCGGAATTTTAACTGTTTCTTTAACTGAAAAACTTAATCCATGTGCTTGATTTGGACCGTGATAAGGGTCCTGGCCGATGATGACGACTTTAACATCTTTGTACGGTGTCCACTCAAAGGCAGTCCAAATCTCTTCTATTGGCGGATAAACGATATGTTCTTCATACTCATCGATTAAAAATCGTTTTAAAGATTGATAAGATTCTGTGTTAGTAGCTTCTTCGATAATAGGTTGCCAATCATTTTGTATTTTTATCATTTTCTCCTCCTTAATATTATTCTATACCTTACATTAATTTACTCAATTTGTTAAACTTAAAGCATTATATAAATATAGAGGTGTACCATTGTCAAAAATAACATTTAGAAATGCAACATTAGAAGATGCAAGTCAAATTTTACAAATCTACCAACCATATATCGAGAATACAACTGTAACAATGGCCATCCAAGTGCCTACCATTGAAAATTATAAAAAAGTTATGCAAAAGATTATTGAGCAATTGGCTTTTGTAGTAGCTGAAATAGATCATGAGATAATTGGGTATGCTTTTGCTAATCACTTTCAAGAAAAGCGTCAAGCTTATAAATACACTTGTAATATCAATTTATACATCAATCCCTCCTACTATGGCACTGGTTTAGGCCAGCAATTATATGAGAACTTAGAACAGAAATTAAAACAAATTGGAATTGTTCAACTTTATTCGAATTTAACTGCAAGTAATATTGCTGGTTACCGTTTCTTACAAAAAAATGATTATGCCGTTGTTGGCCAAATGCCTAAATTCGGCTATAAATTTGATGAGTGGCACGACATCGTCTGGATGGCTAAAACTATTCAGTCAAATATTTAAAATTGCTTTATTATAAACTATATACATGTAAAAAATCTCTGGAATCATAAGTTCCGGGGATTTTTATTTTGTCTAGCAGTTCAAATGGCGTTTCTTCTTTCAAATATTTAATTACTACCCGTTCTGGATAGTACAAGATGAGTTTTACTGGACGACGAACCAAGTTCACAGAGTACATGATATTATTTATTACATCTTTGAAAATTTTAAACGCAAACGGATTGAAAAAATAGAAAATTGAATCACTCGATTCAACAAGATAATCGTCAGCATAAGTATGTTTAATATAAATATCATTATTAGGTACTTTGAAGCGCTTTTGAAATTGTTTTTTGTTATTCTCTAATTCATCAAACGTCATTGGATGAAGTTCTATTCCTTTAACAGTAATACCAAATCGATAATGAACATAGAACAAAGCTCTCCCTGTTCCACAGCCCATATCAACGAAAACATCATCTTTTGATACAGTTAGATTATCAAATAATAGACTCAATACGTCATAATCCGTCGATTCTAAGCGATGGTAATCATAGATTGCTGCCTGCCAGTCACGTTCATTTGTCGTTTTTATATTTAATAAATTGTCCCATTCTTGGTTATTCATTTAATCACCTGAATTAAAAAACGGGCAAGAAGCCCGTTTAAATTTTTTATTTAAAATGTGTTAATTAGCGAGTTAAACCGAAGTATGCATTGATTCCGTTAACAAGCCCATTAATTAATTTCTTCTGATATGAATGGTTAATTAATTTTCTAAATTCTGCATCATGATCTTGGAAACCTAACTCTACTAATGTAGCCGGAACGTCTGTCTTACGTGTAACGTGTAAGTTTTGCGCACGAGTTCCCATATCATTCGCTCCAGTAATCGCAACTAAGCTATTTTGGATAGCGTTTGCTAAACGTTTCCCTTCTGGAATAATGTCTGTTCCAATATGGTGATCAACTGTCTCATAGCCTTTTTCATCGATAGATTGATCGTGATATAAAGTTACGATACCATGAGCCGTATTTGGAATCGGCATTGCATTATGATGCACACTAATGTATACATCAGGCATAATGCTATTTGGTTCTAAATGACGTTCATGTAAAGGAATTGTTTCATCGTATGTTCTTGATTCATAAACAATATATCCTTGATTACGTAAAATTGTTGATAGTTGAGAAGTGATGTTTAAGTTTAATTCTTTCTCTTCTCGATTATTCGCAGCTGAACCTGTTTCAGTTCCACCGTGACCTGCATCTAGGTATACAACATTCTTACCTTGTGGCACTTCTACAGAAGCAGATTTAGGAACATATCCTAGAATACTTCCATTTGAATTTAATAATTCAATATATTTCGTTCCGCCTTTAACAAATTCACGTTTAACTGTAAATCGTTGACCAAAAAAATCAACAACATCGCTAGTACGCCCTGCATAAGATAAAGTGTTTCTTAATGCTTGTGTTGTACCATTTAACTTCACATCGTAGTTTACTGATACAGGAGTTACTCCAGATAGATCAGGAATTGGTTGGTTGCTAGATCCTGAGTTGTTATTATTGTTTCCACCATTATTTGAACCTGTTGGTTTTGAAACAATTAATACGTCTCCTGAATATAAGTAATTGCTCGTTAAGTTGTTCCAATCTTTTAGATTTTGAACAGTGATACCATGTGCTGATGCGATTTTGTATAAGTAATCGCCTGATTTAACCGTATAAGTTTTTGCTGATGTTGATGGTTTGTCATTGTTATTGTCGTTGTTGCCATTGTTCCCTGAATTATTTCCAGAACTAGATGGTTTAGAAACAACTAGACGGTCGCCTGGGTGAATTAAGTTTGATGAAAGGTTATTCCACTCTCTTAATTGAGCTTCAGTAATGCCGTATTGATTAGCAATTTTACTTACCCACTCTCCAGATTTAACCACATGAACTTTAGAAGGTTTATTTGTATTGTTATTTTCTTCTTTTTCTTCTTCTTTATCATCTGGTTTTGGAGCTGGAGTTGTTGAATTTGGTTTAGAAACAACTAACACATCACCTGAATAAATGTAATTACTTGTTAATTTATTCCAGTCTTTTAAGTTTTGAACTGAAATTCCATAACGACTCGTGATTGAGTATAAGTAGTCACCTGATTTAACCGTATGAGTTTTAGCAGGTGTCGTCTCTGGTTTATTGCTTTCGTTGTCACTATCATTACAAGTGTTTGAACCACCAGTATTATTAGGATTTGAAACAACTAAACGATCGCCTGGGTGGATTAAGTTAGATGATAAGTTATTCCATGATTTTAATTGTTGGTCAGTAATTCCATACTGAGCTGCAATCTTACTTACCCATTCTCCCGCTTTTACAACGTGAACTTTTTTAGTTCCAGAATTTTCATTGCTGTTATTGTTATTATCATCTGGTTTAGGTGCAGGTGTCGATGTGTTTGAACCTGGTTTTGCAACGTTTAAAACATCGCCAGAGTAAATATAGTTGTTAGATAACTTGTTCCAGTCTTTTAAGTTCTGAACAGTTACACCGAAACGACTCGCGATTGAGTATAAGTAATCGCCTGATTTAACTGTATATGTTTTCGCTGATTCTGTGTTTCCTGAGTTATTATTAGTGTTTTCAGAGTCACTATTTGAATTCCCTGAGTTACTGTTTCCGTTATTATTAGCAGACGCAGAAACAACTAAACGATCTCCTGGATGGATTAAGTTTGATGATAATTTATTCCAAGATTTAATTTGAGTTGCTGTCACACCATATTTTTGAGCAATTAAATTAACTGATTCCCCAGCTTTAACGACGTGAACATTTGTCGTTGAAGTGTTTCCAGTTGAATTGTTATTATCATTTTCAGTTGGTGTTGGCTTTGGTGCGGGTGTTCCTGCTTTAGAAACATTCAGTACGTCACCAGAATAAATATAATTGCTAGTTAAGCTGTTCCAATCTTTAAGGTTTTGTACTGACACACCATGTTTAACAGCGATGGCATATAATGAATCACCTGATTTTACTGTATAAGTTGATCCCGAAGCAGTTGTTGTATTTGAGTTATTAGACACAACTGGTGGTGTATTTGTTTCAACTTCAGTGTTATTAGAAGTTTGTGTCTCATTTGAAGGAGTAGAATTTTCTTCATTTTGTGCACTTTGACTTACTATTAAACTTTGACCAGGAAGTATAATATCGTTATTTAAACCATTAATTTCTTTAAGTTGCCCCAATGAAAGGCCATGACGGCTGGCAATTGAATATAAAGTATCGCCAGATTGTACAACATAAGTTGATGAAATTTCTTGTGCTGCTACGATTGATTGTGATCCACCAATTGCAACAAGCGCTGCTAATGAAAGTGAAACAGTAATCCATTCCCCTTTACGTTTGCGCATTAATTTTCTCTCCAAAATGAACACTCCTCAGATTGTAGTAATGTATATTTCAATTGTAACATGTTTTCATTACCAAAACGACTAGATTTATTACAAATATTAATAGATTAATTATCCGCTTTAGCAAAGCGATTCTCAAGTAAATTCATAAGTTGTGAAATTGTGAATGTCATAATGAAATATAACAGTGCCGCAAATAATAACGGTGCAAAAGTTGTATAAGTCGCCCCTCTAACTGTATCTGAAGCAAACATTAAGTCTTTGATTCCTAAAACCGACACGATTGATGTTTCTTTAATTAATACTGCGAACTCATTCCCGATGGCTGGTAATATGTTTTTTATCGCTTGTGGTAATAATACTTTTCTAAATGCTACCCATTTAGGTAAACCAAGTGCTCTTGCTGCTTCAGTTTGACCTGTATCGATTGATTGAATACCACTACGCATGATTTCTCCCATATATGCTGTAGAGTTAATAGTTACAGCTAATACTGCAGAGATGAAGTCATCTAAATAAATGTTAAACATTGGAAGTCCAAAATAAACTAAATAAACTTGAACAAGTAACGGTGTCCCACGAATAATTTCTACATATACACGCGCAATCGTGCTAAGGATTTTGTTTGATGAAATACGCATTAAAGCTAAAGCAGCTCCGAAAGGTAATGATAAAACGACTGTAACAAATGCTAATTGTATTGTGTACCAAGCTCCATTTAAAAATAGCGGGTAATATTCTTGAATAATATCCATAAGTATCTCTCCTCTTAATTTTATAATAATGATCAAACTAATATAAAGACTGTAAGTGTGTATACAAATATACAAAAAAAGTCTCTATTTCTAATGCATAACATTAAAAATAGAGACGAAATATCCGTGGTACCACTCTGTTTAATTGACATAATCAATTCACTTACTTATAACGCATATGCGATATTAGCTACTATGAGTTCACTAATATGTCTATTAAGTGCGGTTCAGCAAAGTGAATCTTTGTAGCCTTTCACCGGTTGCTACATCGCTTTTAGTTCACGTAAACTTACTCTCTTAAATCTTCGACGACTATTTAATTTAGAATAATATTAAAAGAATGAGAATTGTTTGTCAACCTAAATTCTAATTAATACTCCGAATATATGATATTAAATCCGTTTCTATGATGCTTCTACGAACGATGCGATTTCTTCTTCGGTCATAGAACTATCACAACGGACTTTTACATCGTTTCCATCAGCATATAGAATACCTGGAACAGTCGGTACACCATATTTTTCACGAAAGTCTTTTAATTCATCTGTATAATCAGGATGTTCTGAATTTACAAAATTCACTTGAACTTTATGTTCTGTACTTACTTTATGAAGTTTAGGTGCAAATTTACGGCAATATGGACATGTAGGACGTCCGATAAATACGATTGTACCTTCTTCATTAGAAAGTAATTCATCTGCTTCAGTCGGAGAAAGCTCCGTAAAGTCTTGTACAATTTCTAAAAACACATTTTCTTCTGCTGTCATATTAATAACCTCTCTTTCATAAGTAAATAGTACCTTAAATCTGGCCTTTAAACCAATTTTATTGCTCAATCTAATTCAATATCTTGAAGTGTTTCTTTTTTTTTACGCTTTATACGAAGGGTCGTAAATAATAAAATTAAGCCAATAACTAAGATGATTATTGCGATAATTGTCATCGGTTTTCTTTCACCAGTCGAAGGTAATTCGATATTACCTTTATTTGTTTTTTCACCTTTGTTCTCTTTATTTTTATTATTCATCGAATTTGATGCACTTGGTTTAGGAAGATCTTTTATATTTGTATTACTTCGAACGTTTGAAAGTTGGTCTTTTAAAGATTCTAGATGATCATTCGGTACTACCAAGTTATCAGGGACTTCGTCTAAGGTTTCATCTAATGTTAATTCATCATTACTTTCTGAATCTATTTCTGAAGTTGACTCTCCACTTAAGGCTTCTTCTAACGCATGTGATGAAATATCTTTTTGAACATATTCATCATAATAGCCAGACGAACTCATCGAGTTTGTAACCCACTGTTGTGAGCTATCGTCAAAAAATACTAGTTTCACTTGATATCTTTGGTGGATACTACGTACTAAATTTACGGCTTCTTCATTCGTATGCATATTCGAGTTTAGATAATTGACAAGTTCGCTCTTTATTAACTCAAAAGCCTCTGTGTTAATGCTATAAATATAATTCCATTGATTCTCTTTTAAGTTGATGACTTTTTGATAACTCTGTATAAATTCATCTTTGTTATTATTTTTTATAAATGCTCTTTGTGCATATTGAGCTAATGTTTCTATATCAATTAAACTTAACTCTTTAGCATAACTATATGTTTCATAGGCTAGATTATCTAAAACGATATTTGGTTTATCCGCTAAAGCATTTTCTAAAGCTTGTTGATCTAATTGCTCACTATATAGTCGATAAATATCTTCGAAAGCAACTTTACGATAAGCTTTAGCAACTATCTTTTCTAAATATGTATCAATTTGAACGAGATAATCATTTAAAGACGTTTGGCTATTCAGTAATATCTGGTCAGTTGATAAATATTCAGATGAATACGGATATAATTGACACTCATTGTAGGCGGCTTTTGATTGACTCGTGTTTTCTTTACTAGCGTGTAATTCATTTAGTGTAAAATTCAAATTGGAATAGTTTTGTTCTACGACATTACGATCGGCAATTAATTGGTTTAATGCAACTTGAATTTCTTGGATATAGGCTTGCCATTCCAAGACTGATTCATGACTTGCAACAAGATTTAATTGTTCTTCTTCACTTAAATATATAAACTCAGGGTCCAATTCAGATTGAAGTGCATATACCTCTTCGATAACGATGAGTAGTTGTGAATTTGCCCAATCTAGGGAGTCTACTTCCCCGCTTTCTAACAAAGCAATATAATTATTAAGCTCGTTATATTGTGCTTGAACTAACTGTAATTCCGCTTCAACTTCTTCAATTGTTCCATTTATTGATTCGGCTTCGAGACTTTCATCCGTTGGATTTTGTAATATGTTTAAACAATCTTCTAGTGAAATCGATTCATAATTAATATCCTGAGTAACAATATAAGGATCCGGCGCTTCCTGTGCGAATATTGAACCAAAAGAATTAAGTAATAAATTTAATAACGTCATTGATATGATTATTTTTTTCATAAATAACACCTCCATATATAAATACGTAAAAAAGTATCATTTCCATTATTTTATTTATTGACTTAATTAACAACTTTTCAAATTGCTATTTTAGACAACAAAAAAACAGTTAGTGAAATCGATTTGCTTTCACTAACTGTTTAAACTATCTCTATTAGTCTAAGTATTCAACTACTTCTACTTTATTAGTATAATATCGCATTCTTTGTTCTAATTCAGCATACAACTCACTGGCTTGAGCTAAGCCATATTCATCAGCATCTGCTAAAGGAACTACAGAGTATACCGGAGTCTCTGGCATACCGAAATTAAAGGTCGGCATGAATCGCATTGAATCTAAGACAACTTCACCATTACCAAGTTTATTAAATGTATATTCGGTAATACCTCCGATTTTTGTGTCAATTTCATACTGTCCAGTTAAAAAGTTCCCGTGTGAGAACATTCCTGCTTGGCTCTCATTATAATTAATAAATGGTTGTAAGACATGCGGGTGTCCTCCTAGAATAAAGTTTGCTCCAGCATCACGCGCTGTTTGCATAACTTCTAATTGCCACGTATTAGGTAAGTAATCATACTCATTTCCCATATGGAACATGACAACTGACACATCCACTTCCGTATTCAGTTGCTCAACTTCAAGTGGAATTAAATCCAAATCAATGAGTGATAATAAATATTCTTGATCTTCTGGGAGATAGTTTCCATTCGCATCATTAGCATAAGACAGAAAACCAACGGACATATCTCCTACTTCGATGATGCGAGACGTATTGTAATCTTCCCATGACTCATAACTACCTACATGCATCATATCACGCTCTTGTAAGGCATTAATTGAAGCATATGCCCCGTCTGCACCTAAATCAAGTGAATGGTTCGTTGCATTATTAACAATATCAACCCCAGCGTTTTGAAGTGCATCAATAATCTCTTCAGGTGAATTAAAAGCTGGGTATGTTGAAGGTCCAAAGACACTTCCCGCTGTGATCATCTCTAGATTCGCAGTTGTAATATCCGCATTCTCTAAATACGATCTAACCCCATCAAACATATGATCAAAACTATAACCATCCCCAGTATCCGCATCATAATAAACCGTATCATGAACTAATACATCTCCAATAGAGCGAATTGTTACAGAATCAACCACTTCATAATCACTACTAGATCCATTCTCTTCAGAAGTGTCAACCACTTCTTCACTGCCAACTTCTTCGGACTCAGCAACCGATTCCCCCTCTTGGCTAGCCGATTGGCAGCCTAAAAGGAGAAATGTTATACCGAGAAATAAACTTATTAATTTTATATTATTTAATCTTTTTTTCAACATTCACGCATCCTTATTCGAATTCTATCAGTAAATCTCCTGCTGTAATTTGATCTTGTTCTTTCACATAGATGCTTTTTATTACCCCAGCTTTAGGTGCTTGAATCGCATTTTCCATTTTCATTGCTTCAGTAATAATTAATACATCATTTTGTCTTACATGATCGCCTTCTTTAACATTTACCTTAAATACAGAACCAGGCATTTGTGCTCCGACATGATTCAGATTTGAACGATCTGCCTTTGGACGAGCTACTGATGATAAATCAACATTATTATCAATAATTTCTACTTGTTCAGGCATTCCATTTAGATTGAAATAAACAATACGTGTGCCATTTTCTTTAAGCGGTCCAATACTTGTTAATTCTACTAAGAGTGTTTTACCAGGTTCGATATCAACGACAATACGTTCATTTAACTTCATACCGTATAAGAAGGTTGGTGTATCAATTATATCAACTTGACCAAAATCTTCAATAAAGTTTAAATATTCTCTAAATACTTTAGGATACATTCCTAGACTCAACATTGAGTTCATATCCACATCTTTATAAAGCTTTTCATTCAATTCTTCTTCGGCTTCTTTGAAGTCGAAAGGTGCTAAGTGATTCCCTGGTCGATCGGAAATCGCTGTTTCATTTTTTAGAACTACTTTTTGTAATTCTTTATTCATACCACCCGCAGGTTGGCCAATCTCTCCTTTAAAGAAAGAAATAACAGATTGTGGGAAGTCTAACGCCTCGCCTTGCGCAATAACAGATGATTCGTCTAAATCATTTTGAACCATGAATAAAGCCATATCTCCTACAACTTTAGATGATGGTGTCACTTTTACAATATCTCCGAATAAGAAGTTCACACGGTGATACATATCTAAGACAGCGTCATAACGATCGCCTAGCCCTAAGGATTGTGCTTGCATACGTAAATTACTATATTGACCACCTGGCATTTCATAATCATAGACTTTTGTCCAAGCAGTTGTTAAATCACTTTCAAACGGCGTGTAATACTTACGTGTTTCTTTCCAATAATTTTGCATGATATTATTCGCTTCAACGTCCACGTTAATATTACGGTCAAGGCCTAGACGTGTATAGTACAAGGCATTCGCATCTGGCTGTGAATTTTGACCCGATAGAGCTGCATTAGCAGTATCCACAATATCCACCCCAGCATCAATCGCTCTTGAGTAAATAGCTACACCAGTACTTGTCGTATCATGTGTGTGTAAATGAATCGGTAGTGATACCTCTTGTTTCAATGCAGAGATAAGTTGGTAAGCTGCCTCAGGCTTTAAGACACCAGACATATCTTTAATCGCAATTGTATGAACACCAAGTGCTTCCAATTCTTTTGCCATATTTACGTAATAATCTAATGTATATAGGCTTGATCGTTGTGGGTTCAAAATATCCCCTGTATAACAGATTGTTCCTTCGACGATTTTTCCAGTCCCTAACGCTGTTTCAATTGGGAATTTTAACGCTTCTAACCAGTTTAGTGAATCAAAAATCCTAAAGACATCGATGCCCTCTTGAGCACTTGTTTTAATAAACTGTTTCACTAAATTATCTGGATAGTTCTTATAACCTACCGCATTTGAAGCACGCAATAACATTTGGAAAGGAATATCCGGAATTAATTGACGTAAGTCACGCAATCTTTGCCATGGACTTTCTTTCAAGAAGTTATAAGCGACATCAAACGTTGCTCCTCCCCACATCTCTAATGAGAAGTAGTCACGCATTGTTTCATTCATAAATGGCGCAATTTCACGCATATCTGTCGTTCTTAAGCGTGTCGTTAAAACAGATTGATGTGCATCACGAAGTGTTGTATCTGTTAGTAAAGTATTCTTAGTTCCAAGAATAGCTTTAGATACAGCTTCAGGTCCTTGTTGATCTAAAATCTGTTTAAATGACAAAGCTTTCTCGTCGTGTGGCTTTGTCCAAACATCCCCTGGTGTACTGAATGATTCACGGTGAATATTTGTACGGTGACCTTTAATTTTTGGCACTTGTCTCAATTCAAAGTGAGGTTTTTCAGTTTTTTCAATCCCTGGGAAGCCATTGACAGTGACATTCGCAATATACTTCAATAGTTTATTCCCGCGGTTTCTTGGAGGTATAAAATCGAATAATTCCTTATGCGTATCAATGAATGACACATCATATTCACCAGAGACAAATTGTGGGTGTTTAATAATGTTTTCAATGAAACGAATATTTGTTTTGAGACCCACGATACTCATCTCTTCTAAAGAGCGTCTTAAGTTAGCAATGGCGCCATCTTTGTGAATTGAATACGTTGAGATTTTAACAAGTAATGAATCATAGTAAGGGCTAATATTCGCCCCACTATAAGCGTCACCAGCATCTAAACGAACACCAATCCCACCAGGAGAACGGTAACCGATGATCTTACCAGAATCTGGTGCAAAATTATTTAAAGGATCTTCTGTCGTTACACGCGCTTGAATAGCGAAACCATTTAAGTGAATATCTTCTTGGCTTGGGAAACCGATGGCTTGATCAAATAATGCTTCACCATCCGCAATTAAAATTTGCGTACGAACAATATCTAAACCAGTCACTAATTCTGTAATGGTATGCTCCACTTGAACACGTGGATTTACTTCGATGAAGTAGAATTCATTTCCTGAGACTAGGAATTCCACTGTACCGGCATTAATATATTCGATATGATTCATTAATTGAAGCGAAGCATCTGTTAATTTTTCACGCATTTCCGAGCTTAAATTAAATGAAGGTGCTACTTCAACAACTTTTTGATGACGACGTTGAATCGAGCAGTCTCGTTCATATAAATGCACGACGTTGCCATGTGTATCTCCTAAAATCTGTACTTCAATATGTTTTGGTTCATTAATGTACCTTTCAGCATACATGCGGTCATCACCAAAAGAATTTTTTGCTTCGGATTTCGCACGGTCATAGGCACTTTCAATCTCATCTTCAGACGCCACAATACGCATCCCTTTACCGCCACCACCGCTGACAGCTTTTAGCATAATCGGATAACCATGTTCACTCGCGAAGGCTTTAACATCTTCTAATGAATTATCATCTGTCACAGTACCTGGAATGATTGGCAGTCCTGCAGCAATAGCCGTTTCACGCGCACGCGTTTTATTCCCGAACATTTCTAAATGTCGAAGTTCAGGACCGATAAAGATAATACCTTCTTCCTGACAACGTTTCGCAAACTCATAGTTCTCACTTAAGAAGCCATAGCCCGGATGAATCGCATCAATGTTTTTCTCTTTAGCTAAAGCAATAATACCTTCAATATCTAAATAAGCCCCCGTCGGACTTAACGTCTCGCCTACCAAATACGATTGGTCTGCTTTTTGTCTATGCAGCGACCCGATATCTTCTTTAGAATAAATCGCTACCGTTTCAATTCCTAATTCTTTACACGCACGGACAATTCGAATGGCAATTTCACCGCGGTTGGCTATTAATATCTTGTTAATTTTATTCATTTACTCAACTCCAATTTGTTTGCTATTTAATTCCAAATATTTAATGATTCATTTTGAGCCCGATCCTCAGCCTCTCTTAAAAGCGTCTCATAAGAATTATTAGGCGGATTGACATATCTCACTCGAGCTAATCCTTCTTCCAATAAGGCTTCATTCATTAACACATCATCACTATACACATAGGCTAATATCCGATTGTAATTATCTGTAGGTGGACCGACATCCAGTTCGATATATACTTGATCCGCTTCCTTTAGATAAGTTTCATTCATTTCTTTAGCTTCCTGAGCAAATGGTGCAGGATCACCACTATCATAATTCATTTCTGGTGTATCGATGATTAAGTATCTAACGGGAATTTCATATCCATTCAAATCAATTCGCATGGTGTCTCCGTCATTTACAGAAACAAGATCCACTGGAATCTTTTTCAATGTCGGTAATACTTCAAAATTCTCTCCGTTAAATTCACTTGAAATAACTTCCGTGTCTTGATTATCAATGACTGTATTGGATGATTCAAAATTTAATAAATCAGGTGCAAAGAATAAAAATAAAATAATAACGATGGCTGATAAGCTGATACCCATTTTATTATTTCGATTCCCTAACTGCTTTAATAATCGACGTAAGAGTGATTTATTATTCAAGTAAGCCCTCCGTTCTATTAGGTTAAATATACAGTAGCTATTATATCATAATTATTAGACTAGTTTACTCTTTTATTAGTAAATTTTAATCTTAAAGCATTTAATGTTTGATGTAGTCAAAAACCCCCAACAAAAATATTTGTTAAGGGTTTATAAAAAAAAATGGTTTATAATAAAACACTTTCTTCATCTGGTGTTTGACGCACTTCTACTTTAGTCCCTTGCTCTGAGATTGATGCCAACCAATTAATTTGTTTACTATTCAATGAGACTCCAGGTGCAATTGTTTTTCCTCCACCTGTTGGAGCCACACTCGATAAAGTTACTAATGGGATTGAAAAACCAAGATTCATAATAATTTTCAAATCTGCAATTGTTTCAAAGATTAGTATCGGATGTTTTTCTGAATCTAATTTATTTAGCATTTTAATGGCCTTACTCAAACTATAATAACGACATGTAATCCCATCCGGCACCGACATATCTAATAGACCTTGTTGCATTTTATTTTCTGAAAGTTTGTCATTTACGACAATAATAAGATTACTCTCGACTTCACTACACCAGAGTTCGGCTACTTGCCCATGGAGAAAATGATCGTCAATTAGAGCCATTCTTACATTAGACATTGCATCTCTTTCCTTTCTAAATTTACATTCAGCGGATATGTTACGCCACTTAAGAACTAAGTGCAATACTTTTCCATTAAAATACACAAAAAATTCGATTTAGTTTGATGAAATCGGTAAAAAGAAATCACTAATTAAGATAATCATTAGTAAAGAATTAAATTTTAAGGTATAATGTTATCTGAACTAATAACTAAAATGGGTAGAGGTGAAAAAATGTACTTGAAAACAACGTCAAATAACCATTCTGAGTTTTACACAATTATGGATGAGTCTTCCATTTCAAAATCTAAAAAGACAAATAGACGGATGCAAATTCAAAAGAGTGATTCTGAGTTATTTTTCCGTTTTAATCAATCAGTGCGGTTAACTTCTGATATAGGACTTGCCTTAATTGTGTTAACTACTACACCTGAAGATGAAGTAAGTTATCAGGAATTTATCTTAACTAATAGTATTGATTTAGTCCCAGGTGTCTATTTTAACACACTCGCTATCACAGAAGAATGTAGTATTTTTATGGAACCGCTTGGGAAGGATTCTCCTAAGACAGTCCCTACAGCTAAAAAAATTGCGATTCGAAAATACGAACCAAAACTAATGATTGAAAAACTACATACTTTGTTCTATCAAATTAAGATGGCGCCTTTCGAAAGCTTATCTATTCCAGGAGATTATTATGAACTTATTATTGTTGATCAAGGTGAGTTAATTCATCACATTGATGATGCGGAGTATATTGCTAAAAAGAATGATTGCTTTATCTATCAACCAGGACAAGTTAGAAAACAAAGTATTACTAAAGATGGAGTAACGTCTTATTTATCAATTATATTTGACGCAAAGGGGCTAACTCCTACAGCAACGAATCAAATCATACACTTAGGTTCTCAAAACACAGCTTTAATTGAACGAATCATTGAATTATCAAACATTACAACCAATGGTAGATATACGGATGATGAAGTGTTATTAAACTTAAAATTAATTCTACTTAAAATTGTTCAAGGTGAAGCGAATCATACCGAAAAACCAACCACATCGATGCGCGAAAACTATGAAAGTGAATTATTCCAAGCGATGGTAGATTTCTTGGATGCGCATGTTGAAGACCAAAACCAAGTGAGTGATTTAGTTGAACATTTCTCATTATCAAGATCAACCATTCAATCATTATTTAATAAATACGCAAATACGACACCAAAAAATTATATAAATACAATTCGATTAAACAGAAGCAAACAAATGATTCAAGAAACTCAAATGACCTTATCACAAATAGCTGATTATCTAGGCTATGGTTCGATTCAATACTTCTCTCGGGCATTTAGTAAGGAATTTGGTTTAAGCCCTTCTAGCTATGCTAAATCGATTGTTTAAACAATTAAAACTTGCACTAATAATAATAATTCCACTCCTTAAGTTATTGACTAACTTTAAAGAGTGGAATTTTTTAAATTATTAAGCTAATTTTGCTAATAAATCTGGACGGAAACCGTTAAAAGGCTCTTCCCCATCGATTTCAACTACAGGGAGTGATTGAAAGCCTAATGATTTAATATGATTCAGTGCTTCCTCATCAGCAAACACATCTAGAGTAGAATAATCGACACCTTTATCATCTAAATATTTTTTTGTAAAGTTACATTGCATACAATTTGGTTTTGAATAAACAGTAATTTTTGACATGGATATGACCTTCTTTCTTTGAACTAATATACTCATCATACTGTATTTCCAAACAAAAAACAACTACATGTTGATCGCTTTATTAAATGCGACACAATATATAGTTGTTTTGCACAAAAATGATGGCACTGAAACTAATTCATTATAAATGGATATACGGCTTCATGGTGTCCGACATAATCCGTAAAATATAATTTAAAATTATATTTATTCTGGTAAGTTTGGACTAATTTGTATAATTCGTCTTCTTGGCCTTTTTCTTTTATTTCACTGAAATGACCAATAACAACAAACTTCATTCTATCCAAAATATTCAATAAATCAAGTTGTGACAAGTAGCTGCGCATTTTATTAATATCTCCTGACTGACCTTCAAGAAGTAAACCTTCAGCATTATCAAGATTAAAATAAGGTGTCCCAGCTAATTTTAAATAGCATCGAATATTTCCACCAATAATAATTGCACTTTCTTCTATTTTGTTTGGTGTTGTGCTTCCTCTATCGATCCGTTCATTATTTAATAGCACACGTTTAAAACTATCTTTTGCAACGCCTGTATTATCTTTAATGATATTCGTTGCTAAAAAGTTTACAGCTTTGACGTTTGTCTTTAATAATAAAGCATTAATAATCACTGTATTGTCACTATAACCTAAATAAAACTTATCGGAAATAGATTCAATCGCTCGCCAATCATCTTCAGTAAATTGGTTTAAAACTTCCAACGCCAAGTCTCCCCCTGATAAGTCGAAAATGGCTTTGATATTAGGATCTATCAAGGCATTGTATAATTCTTCTTTTCGATAAGTAGCGTCATGTGTTTCATTATTAATGGGATCAATATATATAGTAGGGCTAATATGAACTTTTAGATCAAATTCATTAACCAAACAATCATATAATGATGTTATTTTTAATCTTACTTGTTCATCTAAATCTAGTCCGTTTGAACAGCCAAGCAAGATGACTTCATCATCAGAATTCAGGTGCATATTATCATCACTTTCTATATCAAGTTTTTTTAAGAAGCATTTGCTTCAATCTCTACTAATTTTTCCATAAGTTCGTGCAAATGTCCAATTTCTAAACTAGCAATTTCTTCTTTGCTATATACATTCGCAATTTTTCCTTGATGGAGGACAACAATTCGATCACCATATTTAATTGCGTCTTGCATATGGTGGGTAATCATTAAAGTAGTTAAATTGTTTTCTGTTACCATTTTGTGTGTCATTTCCATGACTTGTTTAGCTGTACGTGGATCTAACGCTGATGTATGCTCATCTAATAATAATAGTTGTGGCTTTTGAATCGTTGCCATCACTAAAGAGATGATTTGTCTCTGTCCACCAGATAAATATTCTATTGGTAAGTCTAAGCGCTTCTCTAAATCTAAATTAAACTGAGAAATATACTCTGCCATTTCAGCTTTATTTTCAGCATTTAAAGATAGAGACAAACCACGTTTTTTACCACGTTTACTTGCTAACATTAGATTCTCGAATACTGACATACGAGGAGCTGTTCCCATACTTGGGTTTTGGAAAACTCTTGCAACAATACTGGCACGCTTGATTTGAGGGATTTTTGTAATATCCGTATTATTTAATAAAATGCTTCCTTCATCGGGTTCGATATGCCCTGTAAGAGCATTAAATAACGTGGATTTCCCTGCCCCATTCGTTCCTATGATCGCAATAATCTCGCCTTGTTTTACTGAGAGAGTAATATCTTCTAACCCTTTGACAATATCTCCTGTTCTTCGTTGAAAAACTTTGGATACATGGTTTAATTCTAAATAATTTTCTGTCATCATTACACTCTCCTTCCTATAATTTTCCTAGTTTAGCTTTATTTAAGCCCATCTTCTTAGAAATAGCTGGTAATGCTAAGAATATAGCTAACACCAAGGCTGAGATTAATCTAAAGTCGTTTGGATTAAAGCCTAATTGAAGAACAAAGACAATTATTAATCGATAAATCACTGATCCAACAACGATTGAAATAAAACGCCCAGATAATTTCATTTGTTTTCTAAAGATAACTTCTCCGATAACAATTGAAGACATAGCAACAACTACGGTTCCTGTCCCCATCTGAACATCTGAGAACCCATTATCTTGTGCAACTAAAGCACCACTTAGTGCAATAAATCCATTGGCAAACATTAATGCTAGACGTTTCATTGTATTTGTTTTAATTCCGAATGAAGCCGCCATAATTTCATTATCACCGGTTGCAATAATCGCTTGTCCTAAATCTGTCTTAAATAAATAAGTCATAAAAAGGATAACAAGTAAAACAACAATTAAGCCAACAATAGCTCTTTGATATTGAACACTTTCAATCGCTTCACTTAAGTAACTATAGATTGTATCAAAACCACGTAAGCTTAAGTTCGGACTCCCCATGACACGTAAGTTGATCGAATAAAACCCAGTTAGGGAAATAATACTAGCAAGTAAAGCAGGAATATCAAAATACGTTGTTAATATTCCTGTTACTAGACCAGCTAACATTCCAGTAATAATAGAAGCAAAAGTGGCGACAATTGGGTTAACACCCATTGTAATTAATGTAACTGCCGAAGCAGCACCTAAAGTGAATGATGCCTCGCTGGTTAAATCGGCGAATCGTAGGATTCTGAAACTAATGTATAGTCCCAATCCCATAATTCCCCATAATATTCCTTGGTAAACTGCACTAAAATAAATACTCATACTAACAACTACTCCTCACCTAAACGGTCCTTAATATCCATCACTTCAGAAGCAAGCTCTTCTGGTACTTCAATACCTAAACGATCAGCTGTTTCAAAGTTAATCAGAGATTGTAATTCATCTAAAAATCGCACGGGTGTCTCACCTGGATTTGCACCATCGATGATTTCTTTGGCAACATCTGTTGCTAATAATCCGATATCTTTCTGGTTAATTGCTACAGCTGATAATGCCCCTTGCCCTACCATCACGTCAACCGTTGTAAAGACTGGAATTCCAGCTGCATCTGTTGCATCTAATAAAGTTTCAAAAGCACTTGCAATCGTATTATCTGAACCAACATAGATTGCATCGACTTCGCTAGCTAAAGTTTGAGCCACTAATTGCATGTCCATTGTAGAAGCAATTCCTTCAATTTGAACTTCTAAGCCCATTTCTTCTGCAACTGCTGCTGCTTGTTCAGTTTCTGCCAATGAATTGTCTTCACTTGTTGTATAGATCATACTTACTTTTTGCACATCTGGTTGTAATTGTAATAATAATTCAAATTGATCTTCATATGGTACTGCATCACTTGCACCAGTAATGTTTTCGCCTGGATTTTCTAAATCATCAACAATTCCTGCTGAAACAGGATCAGTGACCCCGGTCATAATAATTGGAATATCTGATGTCACATTTTGAAACGCTTGTGCTACCGGAGTCGTAATGGCGAAAATCATATCAGGCTCTTCCGCCACTACACTTTGAGCGATCGTTGAGAGGATGTTTAAATCTCCTTCAGCGTTTTGGTAATTAATCGTTAAGTTTTCACCTTCAGTATATCCGTGTTCCGCTAGCCCATCATAGACACCTTGTCGGATATCATCGAGTGAACTATGCGTAACTAATTGAACAACCGTTACATCTAATGAATCTTCTTGAGCGAAAGCCTCTTTTGTTGTTGTACTTGATACAACGACTAATGCCAGTGCAACCATTGCTAAGATAAGTTTTTGTAATTTTTTCATTTTTATTCTCCTTTTATATAAAAAACAGCCGACACATACAATCTATGTGTCAGCTTAATAAAGCATAAAAAAAGACCACATAGATTGTAAGACTACAAACTCTATGTGGTAAACTGGATTAAGAGCCACATAGATACAGTTTCAGTTAAATTCAAACTGGGCTGTATCCATGGAACAGATTCCAAGTCTACAACCTATCTACGCCAGCTTTGCCAGATTAAATTAATTTTGTTGTTAACTTGGTTCGTCATATTCATTGGCCCCTTTCGTATTTGTTAATACAATGATACAACCTCGTCAAATATATGTCAACCATTTCTATTCTTTTTTTAATCTTTCTTTAATAATCGGCTACGTTTTGATAATTAGTAATTTAAGCTTATTTAATGTACAATAATAGTCTAGTAAAATCATGTTATTAAAGGGGGTTTGGTTGATGTCATTTGATGGCTTTTATACACACAAAATTACAGAAGAGCTAACTTCCAAACTAAAAAATGGACGCATACATAAAATTTATCAACCGTTTGAACAAGAATTACAATTCGTTATCCGATCAAATCGTACCAATTACCGAATGGATGCTTCGATTCATCCAACCTACTATCGCTTACACCTGACTGAGGAGAAATCGAATAACCCACAACAAGCACCTATGTTTTGTATGTTATTACGAAAACATCTGGAAAATGCAACGGTATTGGATATTCGTCAACATGAAAATGACCGAATCATCACATTTGAATTAAGTGGTCGCGATGAACTGGGTGATCTACAAAGTTATTTACTTATCTTTGAATTAATGGGTCGTCACAGTAATATTATATTGGTTAATCCAGTTACGAATAAAATCATTGATTGCATTAAACATATTCCGCCAAGTATGAATAGTTTTAGAAGTTTACAACCAGGTGCTGAATATATCTTACCACCTAAGAAGGAAAACCAAGAAAACATCTTACAATTAAGTGAAGCTCAATTAAACGAGTTCGCGACTGAAAACCAAGAATTACTCGCAACAGGTAAAGCATCTAAAGTGATTCAAGGGATGTCTGGTCTCGCTAGTAAACAAATTACCGCGTGGATAAATGATGACCAGTTGACAGCGTATCAAGCCCTTGAAAAATATTTACACGAGTTAAAGACAGGCCAACCCGTCATATTTAGAACTGACAATCAAATGAAATTTTACGCAATGGATCTGCCCTATCTTGAAGGCGAACGAGATTATTATGAATCATTAAGTAAATCACTAGATGTTTTCTACAATCAAAAAGTTCGTTTAGATCGAGTTAAGCAATTATCTGGCGATTTAATTCAAAGAATCAAACAAATCATTGAAAAAAATTATCATAAATTAGAGAACTTAGAAAAAGACCGACAAGTCGCTCAAGATGCGGATACTTATCGTCTAAAAGGTGAATTAATCAATGCCTTTTCGTATCAAATCGAAAAAGGTCAATCTTCTACCGTTGTAGCTAATTATTACGATAACAATGAACCTTATACCATTGAATTAAATCCTAGAAAGACACCGTCAGAGAATAGTCAAACTTATTTCAAACGCTATACCAAATACCGTGACTCATTACGTTTTATTGAAAAACAAGAAAAATTAGCACAGCAAGAAATTGAATATTTGGATTCAGTCCTTGTTCAACTTGAACAAGCAGAAATTGAAGACATTGAAGATATTAAAGCTGAGTTAATTCGAGAGGGTTACGGCGGTAAACGGAATAAGTCCGTTAAAAAACGAGCAAAATCTAAATCTAAGCCCCGTCGCTATCAATCAAGTGATGGTGTGATGATATATGTTGGTCGTAATAACCAACAAAACGATGAATTAAGTATGCGCAAAGCAAGTAAAAACCACTGGTGGTTACATACTAAAGATATTCCAGGAGCGCATGTGATTGTCGAATCTGACAAGCCTAGTGATCAAACGATGACAGAGGCGGCTGAAATAGCCGCTTACTACTCTAAATCGCAAAATTCTGCCAATGTCCCTGTCGATACAGTCCAAGTGAAGCACTTACGTAAGCCTAATGGTGCTAAACCAGGTTATGTGATTTATGAAGGTCAAAATACATTATTTGTCACACCTGTAGAGAAGAAAATAAACGAACTAAAAATGAATGGATAATTTAAAACCGATCCGCTACCTAGTTTTTTGAACTAAGTAGCAGATCGGTTTTTATTTTTCTAATAAAAAAACTGGTGAAGATAGCCTCACCAGTTTAATTTGCTTAGTCTGAAAAAGCTTCAGTTAATTGAGGTACAATTTGTTTTTTACGTGATACAACACCAGGTAAAGTAATTACCTCTTCAACCACTGGTTGTTTGAATGCTTTTTCTACAGGAATAATATTCTCGCCAAGAACAAAAGCCATTGAATCGCTCTCTAAGATATCAGTAATAAGTAGAACAAATAAATCGAAGTTATTTGCAGCAATTTCTTCGCGCATTGCTTCTAATAATTCAACTTTACGTCCTAACATCTCGTCAAACCCAATCGCATTGATTTGGCCAATACGGACGGATTGTTCGTTCATATCAAATGTTTTTGAATCAGATTGAACTAACTCAAGTGCAGATTTAGCACTTAATTTTGTTCCTGCTTTTAATAAGTCAAGACCATACTTATCAATGTTTACATCTGCAATTTTTGCTAATTCATTCGCAATTTTCTCATCTTGTGATGTACTTGTTGGTGATTTGAATAATAACGTATCAGAGATAATCGCTGATAACATTAAGCCTGCGATTGCTTTTGGAACATCAAGGTTATTTTCTTTGAATAGTTTATATATAACACTTGCTGTACTTCCAATTGGTTCTGCACGGTAGAATAATGGATTAGATGTTTCAAAGTTAGCAATTCTATGGTGATCAATAACGAAATCAACTTCAACCTCATCTAAATCATTCACTGATTGTGTAGCTTCATTATGGTCAACTAAAGCGACGCGTTCTACTTCATTTGAGACAGATGACACAACACGTGGTCTCTCAACGTTAAAATAATCTAATGCAAATTGAGTTTCTTCATTTGGTGTACCAAGAGCCACAGCTTCTGACTCATGACCGATTTTTTCTAAATAAAAACTAAATGCAATCGCTGATGATATCGCATCAGTGTCTGGATTTTTATGTCCAAAAACTAAATATTTTGACATGAATATATTCCTCCTTAAGGTTAATTCTAATATAGTTTATCATTATATTACTAAAAAATGAATGACCTTTCCTAACTATTCTTCATTTTTAGATTCTTGATTAATTAGTTTTAGTTGTGCGAGATGAATATCAAGTACATTCCCTAGTTTTTCAATTTCCTTAACAGCAGAACCGTTTGATAACCGTTCTGATATTGGATAATCATTCGGTTGAATCTCACTTTCAAAGCCAGTATCTCCGTATACGACTAATGGAGCATTAGCATCTGTAATTGCTAATGCATTGATTAGTCGATGTGGTTGAGACTTCAATTCTTTTAATAATAGAATACCACGGCTACCACGAGAAGCTGATCCAACAATATCAGGTTTAAATCGTTTGATATTCCCTCTTTGAGTTAATCCAACAATTTGTGTATTTGTATCATCTTCGATAATTAAGGCAGCAGCAACATAATCTTCTTCTTTAAGGTTTATACCAATAACCCCTTGTGCTCGTAAACTATAACTAGACACTTCGCTAATCGGATATCTTAAGCTATAACTACGATGTGTTAAGAATACGACTTGGTAGTTAGTCTTACCTTTGATAGGTATCGCTGAGATAAGCTCGTCGTCTTTTTTCAACTTCATAGCAACGGCTGATTTTGTTTTGTAACTTCTAAATGTTACAAATTCATCGAGCCTAGTTTGTTTAATCATTCCTAAACGTGTGGCAAGAAGTATCTTATCGTCAGCAATACTTAAATCTGGTTCACCAATACCTTGAACGGCTTTAAAGGCAGCAACGAGTTGCTCACCCTCTTTAAGACGGTATTTTTGTGAGATGTGCATTCCCATATCATTCCAACGGATATCAGGTAATTCATTGACTGGTATGTAAATGTAATTTCCTTTGTTAGTAATCATGACGATCGCATCATAAGTACTTAACTTCTCCACATAAATTGCATAATCAAATTCACGACGCCCTAAATTCAATGTATCTGACGAATTAAATGAACGGTGGCTTGTCCGTTTAACATAACCTTCATTTGTTACGGATACAACGACATCTTCTTGTGGAATTAAAAGTGTTGATTCAATCGTAATTTCTTCAACTTCAGCTTCAATTTCAGTCCGACGTGGTGTTGCAAATTTCTTTTTAACATCATTTAATTCATTAATTAATACTTTATTTAGAATATCATCATTTGCTAAGATATTTTCATACATACCAATACGTTCATTCAATTCTAAACGCTCATTTTGTAAAGCGGTAATATCAGTATTAGTTAAACGATATAATTGCAGTGAAACAATCGCTTCTGCTTGCTCATTTGAGAATTCAAATTCTTTTACTAAATTTGCTTTCGCATCGGATTTGTTTTCACTTTGGCGGATGGTTGCAATCACTTGATCTAAAATTGACATCACTCGAATTAATCCATCAACAATGTGCAATCGCTTTTTATCTTGAGCTAATTGGAATTTCGTACGTCTTGTGATTACTTCACGTTGATGATCGATATAAGATTCAAGAATTAGTTTTAAATTCGCTAATACAGGACGTCTGTTATGAATGGCAATCATATTAAAGTGATAATTTACTTGTAAGTCAGAATTTTTTAGTAAATAGTTCAATACAGCATCAGCATCGACATCTCGTTTTAATTCAACTACAAGGCGAACTCCATCACGGTCCGATTCATCGCGGACTTCTGAAATCCCCTCTAATTTTCTTTGTAGACGAATATCATCTAAACGCTGGATGAGTTTGGACTTATTTACATCATAAGGAAGTTCAGTCGCAACAATTTGAGATTTACCACCCTTAAGCGTTTCAATCTCGATTTTAGATCGAACAACGACTTTTCCGTTCCCATTCTTATAAGCATTACTTAAATCTTTCGCTCCTTGAATAATCCCGCCGGTTGGAAAGTCTGGCCCTTTGATGAATTTTAATAAATCAGAGAGTTCATATTTCTTATGTTTCAATATATAAATCACTGCATCAATGACTTCACCTAGATTATGGGGCGGAATCTCAGTCGCATAACCGGCTGAAATACCTGTCGCTCCATTGACAATTAAGTTAGGGTATCTAGCCGGCAAGACAATTGGTTCTTCGATTGTGTCATCAAAGTTAAACGCATAATCAATTGTTTCATAGTTTATATCTTCTAATAGTAAAGAAGCAATCGGTGATAAGCGAGCTTCGGTATAACGCATCGCTGCAGCTGGGTCCCCGTCCATACTTCCGTTATTACCGTGCATATCAATTAATGGCTCTCGTAACTTCCAATCTTGACTTAATCGGACCATTGCTTCATAAACTGATGAGTCCCCATGAGGGTGATAGTTACCAATAACATTTCCGACTGTCTTAGCCGACTTTCGATAAGGGTTTTCAGACGTATTGCGGTCTTGTTGCATTGCAAATAATATACGACGTTGTACGGGTTTCAATCCGTCTCTTATATCCGGCAAGGCACGGTCTTGTATAATATATTTAGAATAGCGACCAAATCGGTCACCGATGACGTCTGCGAACGTCAGTTCTTCAATATGTTCATTTGGATTAACGACCATTTATATCATCCTCACTAAATAAATTTATCTGAGATTCACTATTGTCACGATTTAAATCAATCTCGGGTTCAGAATGATTTTCTAACTTTTCTTTGACGTCGATATTTGCTTCCTCGTCTTTTTGACTCGTACTGATATCAGCTTCTTTAAGCAATGTGTCCTCTTCGTCCAAGGTAAAGCGGACATTGCTTTCAATCCATTTACGTCTTGGTTCTACTTTGCTTCCCATTAAAGTTGTTAATCGTCTCTCAGACATGGCAGCATCATCAATGGTTACACGGATTAATAAACGTGATTCAGGATTCATCGTTGTATCCCATAATTGATCAGCATTCATCTCACCTAAACCTTTATAACGTTGTAAGATATAGCCTTTTCCAACTTGTTTAATTTTTTCTTCTAATTCTTCATCTGTCCAAGCATATTCAATCACTTCTTTCTTACCCTTTCCTTTACTTACTTTGTAAAGTGGTGGCATCGCCAAGTATACTTTCCCAGCTTCTAATAAAGGTTTCATGTAACGATAGAAGAACGTAAGTAGTAATACTTGAATATGAGCCCCATCGGTATCCGCATCGGTCATAATGATGACTTTATCATAGTTAGATTCAATGATATTGAAATCCTTCCCAACCCCAGCACCAATGGTATAAATCATCGTATTAATCTCTTCGTTTTTTAGAATATCAGCCATCGAGGCTTTTTCAGTATTAATGACTTTACCTCGTAATGGTAAGATTGCTTGATAGCGACGGTCACGTCCCAATTTAGCTGACCCACCAGCTGAATCTCCCTCGACTAAATAAAGTTCATTTTTCGAAGCATCTTTTGATTGTGCTTTGGTTAATTTTCCAGAAATTAGTTTTTCTTGTTGAGATTTCTTAGCACCGGTACGTGCTGCATCTCTGGCTTTTCTGGCTAATTCACGTGTTTCACGCGCTTTAATCGCCTTACGTAAAATCATTTGACTGAAGTTACCATTTTCATTTAAGTAAGCAGATAAAAATTCATTCACAGCATTATCAGCTAACTGACGCGCTTTCGGTGTACCCAGTTTATCTTTAGTTTGCCCCTCGAATTGTAAGTATTGTTCAGGTACACGAATAGATATGACGGCTGCTAACCCTTCACGCACATCTGATCCTTCAAGGTTTTTGTCTTTTTCTTTTAGTAAGCCTGATTTACGTGCATATTCATTGAACGCTTTTGTAATTCCCGTCTTCATACCCGTTTCATGCGTTCCCCCACCATAAGTGCGGACATTATTAGCAAAAGAAAGAATTGTTTCAGAATAACCATCATTGTATTGCATAGCAAAATCAATCTCGAATTCATCCACAACAGTTGAAAAATTCGCAATCTCACCCATTGTATCTTTTTCTTCATTTAGGTAATTGATGAAATCATGTAATCCATTTTCAAATAAAAATGTTTCGCTTTCTTCATGAATTTTATCCTCGATGGTGATTTCTAAGCCTTTTAATAAGTAAGCAGATTCACGGAATCGCTCGCTAATCGTGCTATAATTGATTTTTGAGCTACCAAAAATACTATCATCCGGCATAAAATGCACCGTCGTCCCTGTCATGGATTTCGAAGGTGCCTTTGTTTTCTTCAGTTTCGTCGCTGGTTTACCACCATCTTCAAAGCGCATTGTATATTTGTAACCATCACGATAAACGGTTACTTCTAACCAACTTGATAAAGCATTAACAACACTCGCTCCAACACCATGCAACCCTCCGGCAGATTTATAGCCACCTTGACCGAATTTACCTCCGGCATGTAGCACTGTAAAGATGACTTGAATTGTTGGAATACCACTGTCATGTAAACCAATAGGCATCCCTCGACCATTATCTTCAATTAGGACACTGCCATCCTCCATTAACGTTATATTTATCTTATCAGCAAATCCACTTAACGCTTCGTCTACTGAATTATCTACTATCTCATATATTAAATGATGCAAGCCTTTTTGATCTGTCGAACCAATATACATACCCGGACGCTTACGTACTGCGTCTAGTCCTTCGAGTATTTGAATGGCATCATCATTATAATTTGTAAGGTTTGGTTTCTGTGCCAAAATTACACCTCTTTTTTCTATAAATAATCAACTTCTTTATCATATCAAAAATTTCTCTATTTTTCTGTATTAAATTTTAAAATGTTTATTTGTCACGATTTCATTGCGTTTGACCTTTTGAATTTTATACAAAGAACTAAGATATTGCAAACTCTTTTAATATCCAATACTTGTTAATGACCTTTCACTATATTAAATTATCTATATTAATTAAATTTTATATGGTAAAATAAAGCCAGTTATTAGGAGGTTGCTATGGAAACAATAATGAATAATATCTGGCCTTTCGTATGGGTCATCTTAGCATACTGTATTGGATCATTTCCTACTGGCGTACTTTATTCAAGAACACGCCATGATATTGATGTCCGCTCTTTAGGTAGTGGAGGCAGTGGCGCAACCAATGTTGGACGAAATTTTGGTTTTCGTGCGGCAGTCATGGTAACGATTGTTGATGTACTGAAAGGTTTAATCCCAGTACTCATTGCAAAAAATTTATTCCCCGAGTCTCCGTTAATTATAATGGCGACTGCCTTAGCTTGTGTTATTGGGCATTCTTACCCTTTATGGGCTGGCTTTCGCGGTGGAAAAATTGTCGCAACTTCAATCGGCGTATTAGTCGCATTTAATATTTATCTCGCATTAGCTTTAGTTTTAATCTTAGGTCTTCTGATATTCTTAACAAGTACAGTCAGTCTATCGTCGATGACAAGCTATTCTATCATAGCACTATATATTGCGATTACAAATCCGGAACCTGTTTACAAAGTAGGTTTCATACTTATTGCACTGTTACTTCTGTATCGTCATCGTACAAATATCCAAAGACTTTTAAAAGGAAATGAAAGTCGTATTAATTGGGGATTGAATAAACCAAAAAATTAAATCAAAAAACCGCCTTGGGCGATAAGTTCTACTTTATAGTAGAGATTATCTAATAAAAGGCGGTTTTTTTATCGGTTAATTTTTGCTAAATGACATTGTGTAGTCATGTGTCATCAATTGCGACGCACGTAATTCGTGAATAGCATATTTTTCAGCTAAATGACCCGTTGTATTATCAGGATCTGCAATACCCGACCAAGGTTCAATACAAACGAAAGGCGCACGTTTAGGATATGGTGACCAAATCCCAACAAAATCCATGCGATTTGGCTTCATTCTAATTGCGACATCATTTGCTTTATCTTCTAATACTATCTCAGTTTGCTGACTGATTTGATAAATTAAAGCGTCGTTTTTGAATGTTGTATGTTTTAACGGAACTTCGTTCACTTCGACATATTTCGCTTTATTTGGTGTCGTCAAACCGTCTTTACTTAGCGGAATTTGCAAATATTGACCCGCAGGTTCGAATCTGAAAGAGACATCATCAAATTCTTCTTTAGAACCTGATGGAGATTGACTTACATTAAAAGCAGGATGTCCTCCAATACTATAATATAAAGTCTTATCTGTAGATGGATTGAGTATCTCATAACTTACCGTAATGCTAGAGTAATGCAAGATGTAGTTAATTTGTAAGCTAAATTCAAAAGGATACTTCTCATGTGTTTCATCCGTATTTTTTAAATATAAACTTGCTGAATTGCTCGTGATATTTTGAACGTGAAACGGCAAGTCCCTAGCAAAGCCATGTTGAGTCATATGATATTCTTTGTCATCGTATTGGTAAGTGTCATCTTTTAACTTTCCGACAATTGGAAATAACACCGGTGCATGTCTTGCCCAATACTTTTCATCGGCTTGCCATAAGAATTCATAATCCGTTTTCTTATCGACGATTGAAACGAGTTCGGCACCTTCTTCTTTAATTTTAACGATTAAATAGTCATTTTCTAAAGTAATCATTTAGGTTCCTCCCAGTTTCTATTATAAGATATAGTGACTTAAATCACGGTTTTCAACGATTTTCTCTAGTCGTTGCTCAACGTATTGTTCTGTAATTTCAATTTCTCCCATTTGCATTTCAGCTGATTCGAATAATAATTCTTCCAAGACTGTTTCTAGGATAGTATGCAGGCGTCTCGCTCCAATGTTATCAGTTGTATCATTTAAGCGTACCGCATATTCTGCTAGTTTTTCAATCGCAGCTTCAGTGAAATGAATCTCTGCACCTTCAGTGGCTAACATCGCTTCGTATTGTTTAATTAAAGCGTTCTTAGGCTCTGTTAAGATACTTACAAAGTCACTGCCAGTTAAGTCATCTAGATTCACACGAATCGGGAAGCGTCCTTGTAACTCAGGGATTAAATCAGATGGTTTTGATTCATGGAAAGCACCCGATCCAATGAATAAGATATGATCCGTTTCGATAATACCATATTTAGTTTGAACTTGACTTCCTTCAACGATTGGTAAGATATCTCGTTGAACACCTTGACGGCTGACTTCACCACTGTTTTGGTTTTTTGATGCAATTTTATCAATCTCATCAATAAAGATAATTCCATTACTTTGTGCAAGTTCTAAGGCTTTTTGATTAATATCATCTTGATTGATTAATTTATCTGCTTCTTCTTCTGTCAGTAATTTGATTGCTTCTGCAACGGTAATAGTACGTTCAATTTTCTTTTTAGGCTTGAGCGCATTTAAACTTTCTTGCATGTCCATCATTTGTTCCATTGCTGGATTCATACTATTTAATTGAAGCTTTTTCTCTTCCATTTTAATTGTCACTTCATGATTATCTAACTTACCTTCACGAATTTGTTGACGAATGGCACGACGAGTGGCTGCAACTTCTTCTGTGACAATTTCCTCTTCTTCTTCCTCAACGTCATTTCCTGCGGGATTCATTTGCTTAAACATTTCCGCAAAGTTTCCAAAAGGATTTGCTTGGTTTTGTTGCGAAGTTGACTCAGCTTTAGCAGGTTTTTCACCTGGTTTCAATGCTTTCGCGATGCGTTCAATCGCTTTGGCTTCAGCTGTCTCTTTAACTTCTTCTTGTTTCTGTTTCTTAAGTAGACGAATACTATTCTCAACTAAGTCACGAACCATTGATTCAACGTCTCGACCCACATAACCTACTTCTGTAAATTTCGTTGCTTCTACTTTAATGAAAGGCGCTTGAGCAATGTCAGCTAAACGTCTTGCAATCTCAGTCTTACCTACCCCAGTTGGTCCAATCATAAGTAAATTCTTAGGTTTTACTTCTCTTTGTAATTCATCATCGAGTTTTAGTCGACGAATTCGATTTCGTAATGCGATGGCAACTGATCGTTTTGCGTCACCTTGACCAACAATATATTGATCTAAAGCTTCCACAATTTTTCTTGGTGTTAAGTTATCCATGATATCCTCCTAGTAAATCTGTAATTGTATAAATTAATCTTAAAATGATTCGACAATAATATTATCGTTTGTAAATACATCAATCTCACTTGCAATTTGTAAAGAGTTTTTGGCAATCTCTTCCGCAGATAAGTTACCATATCTTAACATTGCTCTGGCTGCAGATAAGGCAAAGTTACCTCCTGATCCAATCGTTAAGACGCCATCATCTGGTTCAATGACTTCACCCGTCCCACTAACAAGTAAGATGTTGTTGCGGTCCATAACGATTAATAATGCTTCTAATTTTTGAAGTGAACGGTCTGTGCGCCATTGTTTAGCAACCTCAACCGCCGCACGAGCTAATTGTCCTTGGTGAGCTTGGAGTTTTTCCTCAAACATTTCTGATAAGGTAATCGCATCCGCAACCCCACCAGCAAAGCCAACAATGACATCATTATTATAAATACGGCGTAATTTCTTGGCGCCACCTTTCATAATAACACTTTCACCCATTGTTACTTGACCGTCTCCGGCCATTGCTACTTTATTATCTTTTTTAACTGCACATATTGTTGTCATTATTATTCCTCCTTAGATTGTCGCTTTGCTCTTGGAAACACATTTAAATAAGTGCTCCTTAAACGATCTTTTGTTACATGTGTATAAACTTGCGTTGAACTTAAGTCTTCGTGTCCTAATAATTCCTGCACACTCCGCATATCTGCTCCATTATTCAATAAATGCGTCGCAAATGTATGGCGAAGTTTATGAGGATGAATTGAAAGGTTTAGTCCTGCTTCTTTAACGATGGAATTAAGTATCTTCCTAACTTGCGTTGGACTTAGTTGTAAGCCCGTTTTTGATAAAAAAACATAATTCCTATCTTCTGGCTTACTTTTAGCAACAAGTTCTGGTCTTAATTCTTGAATATATGTTGCTAAGCTTTTTAAAGCGAGGTCTCCTACAGGAATAATTCTTTCTTTATTCCCTTTACCAATCACTCGAACTAAAGACATATCATAGTCTACTTGTTGGAGTGTCAAGTTGGTTAACTCACTAACCCGCATTCCAGTGGCATAGAGTAACTCTACCAATGCACTATGTAACAATTGCATAGATGACTCTGATACTTCAATCGCTGTAAATAATTCTCGCATCTCATCTTCATAAAAAAATTCAGGTAAATGTTGTTTTTTAACACTGTATTGAATTAACTCCATTGGATTACTTTCGATCCATTCCATTCTTAAAGCGTATTTAAAAAATACTCGTAAACTTGATAACTTTCTAGAAATGGTTGTTCGGGCTAATTCTCTCTCATTTAAAAAAGCTAAAAATAGTCTAAAATCTTGATAGACTAATTTTGAAATATCTGTTTCTCCAGAACTTTTTAAAAAATTATGAAATTCCTTCAAGTCTTTTGAATAGGCCAGGACAGTTTGTTTAGAGTAACGTCGTTCATTCTCAATATGATTTAGAAATTGACTCATATATTCTTCCATTCTATCCCTCATTTCAACTATAAGTCTTTCATGCATCTATCGCAATATTTTTACTTTTAAGTTAATCTTATAAAAAAGGTCCATACCATTTTACAGTACCTTTTAACATTCTATCAATTAAAATGCATTTTGTAATCCTTCCAAGGTCTGATTAATATGAAAACCGCATCATTTTTATAGTACTTTATTAGTTTAACACGTTTTCATAAACTAAATATGAAATTTATAAATAAAAAAACGATAACTACTCAATTGAATAGTTATCGCAAATTGGATTAATTTACTAATTCTTCAGCGTAATCACAGTTACTACATTTCACTTGACTACCTTTTCTTGTTACTTTTTCAGTTAAGAAGTGATCACATTTTGGACAAGAACGTGCAATTGGTTTATCCCATGAAACAAAGTCACATTCAGGATAGCGAGTACACCCATAGAAAATTCTATTTTTCTTAGATTTACGCTCAACAACTTCGCCTTCTTTACATGTTGGACAAGTAACGCCGATCTTCTTAACGATGGCTTTCGTATTTCGACAGTCTGGGAAAGCACTACATGCGTAGAATTTACCATAACGGCCAATTTTAATTACCATTGGATGTCCGCAAACATCACAATCAAAGCCAGCAGGTTCATCTTTAATTTCGATTTCTTCCATATTAACTTCAGCTTGTTTAATTTCTTTATCGAAGCCAGTATAGAATTCGTCTAATAATTTAACCCAATTTTGCTTACCGTCTTCAACCTCATCCAAGCCTCTTTCCATACCAGCTGTAAAGTCAGTATCAACGATATCTGGGAAGAACTCTACCATCACACTATTAACAATTTCACCAAGTTCTGTCGGTTCAAATCGTTTTGCGACCATTTTAACATAGTATCTTTTTCTCAATGTTTCAAGTGTTGGTGCATAAGTTGACGGACGACCGACACCTAATTCTTCAAGAACCTTCACTAAACTTGCTTCATTGTATCGAGCAGGCGGTTGAGTAAAGTGTTGTTCTGGATTAATTTCAGCAAGTTTAACTAAATCGTCTACAGATAAGTCTGGTAAGTAATTATCTTTTTTAGATTTAGATTCATATACTTTTAAGAACCCTTCGAATTTTATTCGAGAGCCATTCGCACGAAAATTCACGTCGTTTTGAGTGATGTCAGCACGAATTGTGTCATACACAGCATCTGTCATTTGGCTCGCTACGAAACGTGACCAAATTAATGAATATAATCTAAATTGATCACGCGATAGATATTCTTTAATGTCATCCGGCGCTAAAGTCACATCTGAAGGACGAATCGCCTCATGGGCATCTTGGGTGTTAGCAGAATTTGTCACTGCTGCACCTTTTCCAAGATACTCTTGACCGAATTTCTCTTTAATATAATTACTTGAACTTGCTTTAGCTGTTTGAGAAATACGTGTCGAGTCAGTACGCATATAAGTGATTAAACCGATTGTATTCTTCCCAATCGCAATCCCTTCATATAATTGTTGAGCAATCATCATCGTTTTCCCAGCTCGGAAATTAATACGGTTTGATGCATCTTGTTGAAGTGTACTTGTCGTGTAAGGTTTAGGTGGTTTACGACGACGTTCTTTTTCTTCGATATCAACAATTTTAAATTCTTTATCTTGTTCGAGTTTATCTAAGATCCCTTTGACTTGCTCTTCAGAAGTCAGTTCAACCTTTTTACCATTCTCACCATAGAATTGTGCTTCAAAACTTGAGCGACCTTTTTTGAATTTAGTAGGAATTGACCAATATTCTTCAGGTTTAAATGCTCGAATCTCATTCTCACGGTCAATGATTAATTTTAAGGCCGTTGATTGAACTCGCCCTGCACTCAAACCACCTTTGATTTTTTTCCAAAGTAATGGTGAAATTGAATACCCAACAATTCGGTCTAAAATACGACGGGCTTGTTGTGAGTCAACTAAGTCCTGGTTAATTTCTCTCGAAGTTTTAAATGCGTCTTTAACAGCATCTTTAGTAACCTCGTTAAATACAACGCGGTTTTTGTCTCCTTCTTCTAAGCCTAGAATATAGCTTAAATGCCAAGCAATTGCTTCCCCTTCGCGGTCCGGATCGGCTGCGAGATAGACTTTTTCAGCTTTTTTTGCTAATTTTTTTAATTCTTTAACAGTATCACCACGGCCACGTATAGTTATATATTGAGGATCAAAATTATTTTCAAAATCAATCCCCATCTTACTTTTTGGTAAGTCTCTTAAGTGACCTTTACTCGCTACAACTTTATAGTTTCTACCTAAATATTTATCTATTGTTTTAGCTTTGGTTGGTGATTCGACGATGACTAAATATTTATATGCCACCCTCAATCAACTCCTTTAAATTATTTTTATTTTTCGATATGTTTAATTTATAAAATCGTAAACATATTAGTCCATTCTGATAATGATGTCAAATATTAATTTTCAACTTTGTATTTTTCTATCCATTATATAGACAATAAAATAAAGTTCAAATGAATTTTTTCTTCTATATATATACGTGTCATTTAATTAATATCCTTGCATTTGAAAAATTCCCCTTAATTCGTCAATCATCGATGGAATATCTAATATAGGTGTTGCTCCGATTTGGATTAAGTCATTACACCCTCTTGATTGTTCATCGGTAATACGCCCAGGTACAGCAAAGACTTCGCGGTTATACTGCAAGGCGTAGTTAGCAGTGATTAAACTGCCGCTTTTTTGTGCTGCTTCAATGACGATGGTTGCCTTGGATAAGCCGGCTACTAATCGATTTCTTAATACAAAATGATGTTTCATCGGCTTAATGTTGGGCAAATACTCACTTAATATGAGATCTTGTTGTTCCATTCTTTTTTGAATATATTTATTCGCCCTTGGGTAATAATAGTCCAAGCCACATGGTATAATCGCAATACTTCTACCATTAGGATGTTCGAGTGAATACTCATGTACTGAAGCATCAACACCTAAAGCTAAGCCTGATACGCTCACCCATGCTTCTTTTGATAAGGCTTCTATTATCTCACGAGTGACTAACTTTCCATATGTGGTAATTTGCCGTGTCCCAATGACAGAAACCTTCGGTTCTCTTAAAAGTTCTATATCTCCCCTGTAAAAGACAAGTATGGGTGGTTGTGCCGTATGGTACCACAACATTGGATAATGATATTCACCTATCATAATAGAATGCTGTGCTAATTGAGTTAAAGTAGTTAACTCAGTTGTACGAATATGATTAAAATTTATTTCCGCTGCCAGTTTTACTTGTTTTCTTTGTTTAACTTCAATTAATATTCTCTGACATTCTTGGGGTTCAAGTTCTTCTCTTAATAATCGATCATCCATAATGACTTCTAAATAAGTAGCCAATACTTTGTGTGATACATTTTTTGCTTTTAGGAAAACGAGTTGTTCTTTAATTTTTAATTTCATTTTACACCTCCATATATATATACAAAAAAAAGAGGCAAATCCATTAAAAAAAGACGAAATAATTTAAATTATTTCGTCTTTCTACTATTATATATCGATGTCGCATTACTTACGGGTGAAAATGAATGTCTATGAATCGGTGTATAGCCAAATTGTTGTAAGGCATCTAAGTGATTTTTTGTCCCGTAACCCATATTTTTATCAAATTCAAATTCAGGATATAATTGATGATAACTTAACATCAGCTCATCTCGATGTATTTTTGCTATAATACTCGCTGCTGCAATGGAAATCGATCGTTCATCACCTTTAATAATTTTAGTTTGTGGAATATCAGTGTTCAAATTAAGTGCATCAATTAACAAGTGTTGTGGCTTAATTGGTAACTCACTTACACTTTTTAACATAGCTATCTTTGTAGCTTCCAATATGTTAACCTTATCAATTACAGAGTTATCGATTTCAATAATACTGTAAGCAATGGCCACTTCTTTAATTAATTTTGCGTATTCAACACGTTTAGCGTGTGATAATGATTTAGAATCATTAATTCCAACAAGTTTATCCATATCTCGAGGTAATATAACACTGGCCGCAACTACCGGTCCAGCAAGTGGACCACGACCTACTTCATCAATTCCCGCAATATACGTTAGATTTTGCTTGTCATAAAGATCAAGTTCGAATTCTAATCTCGTCTGATGCTCAAGTAATTGATTTGCTAACTTTTGCTTTTTAATTTCGAATTGCTTTAATAATTTCTGAACACCTTTGCGTTCGTCTAGTTTTAACTCAGTCAATTGAGCTTCCGTCAATTCTTCATTAGATAACAATTCCTTGATGTCTTTGATAGTCATTTTACTCATGTGTCACTTGCTCAACTTTATCTAATGTCACTGAGCCTAAGTTATTTTTTCGGTAATCAAAGATGATTCTTTGGCTTGCGGCTTCATAGTCATCTCTCAAGTTCATTTTTTCGGTAATTTTAATTAATAAGTCTACCGGTGTATTATTTAATACATCGTCTTGAGTCACATTGTATCTGTTAACTAAAAGATCTACATGATTCTCTTGGTAGTATGCAAGTAAAAATAAAGCAAGATCGTCCATATATAATAATGTATCTTTAATCGCACCTGTAATACCCAATTTAGTTCCAACATTTGGATCTTCGAATTTAGGCCATAAAATACCAGGTGTATCTAATAATTCAAAGTCTTTATTAATTTTTAGCCAACGTTGGGCTTTAGTGACCCCTGGCTTGTTCCCCGTTTGTGCTTGGTTCTTTCCTACAAATCGATTAATCAAAGTAGACTTACCGACGTTAGGAATTCCAAGGATCATCAAACGAATGGCTCTTGGTTTAACGCCTCGTTCTTTTTGTTTCTCAAAGTAATCCGCCATAATTGCTTGGATTCTTTGTTGAAGTTTTCGTAAACCCTTATTGTGTTGCGAATCAATCGCGACAGCAGGTATATTCTGTGATTCATAATAGTCTAACCATAGATTCGTTACTTCACTATCGGCTAAGTCACTTTTATTCAATGCAATAATTCTTGGTTTGTTTCCAACAATCTCATTAATCATTGGATTACGGCTTGATTCTGGAATTCTAGCGTCAACTAATTCAATAACGACATCAACTAGATGCATTTTTTCTGTAGCTTCACGTCTAGCTTTCGCCATATGACCGGGAAACCACTGTATAATATTTGATGACATAAAATATCCACCTCTATTCTAAAATGTTTACTGTTCCATTCTCTGTTAAATTATACTCTTCTATCTTACCAAATCGTTCGAAAGGAAAGTAGACAAAATTAGTCACTCCTTGAATATCATCGGCTTGAATGAGTCCAAACTGACGACTATCACCCGAATAGGGTCGATTGTCTCCCATTACAAAGTAATAGCCTTCTGGAACTTGCGTCAAACCTAAAGTATCCCATAAACTGAAATCTTCGGTAAATTTCCCTTCAGTTTCTGATTTAAGTGGTTCTAAATACGGTTCTTCAACTGCTTGATTGTTTAAATATAATGTATCATTTGAGAAATATAACTCATCACCGGGTTGCCCGATGATTCGCTTCACATACGAGTCCCCCGAACCTCTAGGGTCTGGGAATACTACAACATCGAAGCGTTCTATTTCTTTATTTCTCAGCATAACCATCTGATCTTGATTATGTAATTGTGGTTCCATCGAACTTCCTTCGACTTGAAAAGGCTGTAAAACATAATGGCGCAGTGCTAAAAAGATTAGCACTGCAACCAATACGGCAAATATGATACTCACTAATTCATTAATTAGATACTTGAGCAATCTCATGCTGCTTCTCCTTCGGAAACTAACTCAACTAACACATCCACTGCAGCATCATACTGAGCGTCATTTTCTTGAATATACTCTCTAGCTTTAGTATTTAAAGTCGTGGCAGTTTCTCCCGTCACTTCTCCAGTGACTTCTAAATCATTATCTTCTTGGAACTGCTCGACAGCTGTTTGAATCGTTTCATCAAAGTAAGTGCCGACATTCACTTCATAACCAAAAGCATCTAACATATTTGTAAGTGATTCAACTTGATCAGAGCCATCACCTAAAGCAAGGACTTCTTCAGAGTTCAGGATAATTGATGTTTCTATTGGATGTCCTTCTACTTGAACCGTTGGTTCAACCCCTACATCATGAATCCACTTACCGCTAGGTGTTAACCAACGCGCAAAAGTTAGTTTTAACTCACCAAAGTCAGTCGGATTTAAGATAGTTTGCACAGATCCTTTACCAAAACTTGTCGTACCTACAATAGGTGCTTCCGTATTTTCTTTAATCGCAGCTGCTAAAATTTCACTTGCACTCGCGCTACCTTCATTAATTAATAAGACGTAAGGTTCAGTTATTTGAAAGTCTCCATATTCTGAATCATTCGCAACATAAGTGGATGTTGTTGTCCCACTCTCTTCCATTTGCATAATGATTTCATCGTCTTCTAAGAACATATTACTAATGGCTAATCCTTGATCTAACAATCCACCTGGATTATATCTTAAATCAAATACAAAGGATGTTGCGCCCTGTTCACGTAAATCTTCAACTGCTGTGACTAATTCATCATAAGTTGTTCCATTGAACTGGGTAATTTGAACATTCCCGATGGTCGCATCATCTTCATCCAATTCACCAGTCACTGTTGTGATAGGAATTTCAGCACGTTCTAATTCAACATTAAATTCTGAAGTACCACGTTGAATTAATAGATTAACGGTTGAGCCTTCTTGGCCACGAATTAATTCAACAACTTCATTCGTATTGATCCCAGTTAGCTCAGTACCATCGGCTTCTAGAATAATATCATTCGGTTGAATTCCGGCTTCACTGGCTGGCGTTCCATCTATCGGCGTCACAATAACAATTTTGTCATCGCTCGCCATAATTTGAATGCCGACACCTTGAAATGATCCTTCAACGGTTTCATTCATATCTGCCGATTCTTGGGCATTTAAATACTCTGAGTAAGGGTCTCCGATGGAATCTACCATCCCTTTCAGTGCACCTTCCATTAATTGGTCTTTACTCACATCTTCAATATAGAATTGTTGAATGGCATAGTAATTATCCATAAAATTCTGAATATCATCATCACTCAGTTCTTCAACATTCGATTCTTCGTCACCAAATAACCATTCAAAACCATGAACTTCTGATAGCGAAGATGAACTAAAAAATACAAAGGCGAAAATAACGACGATAGAGGCGATAGACCCATATTTAAAACTTTTTTTCATATTCTCACCTCAGTTTTTTCTATTTATCTAGTTTCACTGCAGTTTCTAAAGCGATTTTCATCATTTGTGTAAATGTATTTTGACGTTCTTCTGCTGTTGTTTCCTCACCTGTGATTAGGTGGTCACTAATTGTACACATAGCTAATGCTTTACGGTTATGTTTGGCTGCGACAGCATAAAGTCCTGCTGCTTCCATTTCAACCGCTAAAACACCGTAATTTGCTAATTTTTTCTTGTCCATCTCTTCATTATAGAAACGGTCACTTGATAAGATGTTCCCAACATGAATATTATCTTCACTTAATGATTCGGTCGCTAAGTGATAAGCAATATCTAATACTTCGAAGTTAGCGATGGCCGAATAATGTACTTGTCCGTTAAAGATATTTTGTAAGATACTTGAATCTGTCGTTGCTCCCTGACCAAATACAATATCACGAACTTTAACTTCGTTTTTCATACCGCCTGCAGAACCAATACGGATAATCGTTTCAACTTCATATTCAGTATATAACTCTTCAGCATAAAGCATTGCAGAAGGAATTCCCATTCCCGATCCTTGTACTGAAATTTTAACCCCATTATACTCTCCTGTATAACCAAACATATTACGAACCGTATTGTATTGTGTTACATTCTCTAAGAATGTCTCCGCAATAAATTTCGCTCTTAACGGATCTCCTGGGAATAGAACTGTTTTTGCAATATCACCTTTTTTTGCTCCAATATGTACACTCATTTTATTATTCCTCCTTAAAAATTATCAAATTGATATGATTGCCAAGTATCATCAAAAATGACTAATAATTTACTATACTCTGGCGATGATTCTAAGTATGTTGATACTTCGTCAAAGCTTTCACTCTTCTTTGGAAAACTTTGATCAGAATGTATGCGATTTGCAAGACGGCTAATCGGATCATTCGCATCATGATTCACATATCTAAGAATATATTCGTAAAACGAAGGTCGCATTAAATTACCTACTTTCAATTTATCCTAAATAAGTCATGAATTTATTATAACATCGTATTTAAATAATCAAAACAAAACTTATCATTCTATTAGTTATATCTTAGTTTAAACTAATTTCAAATGTTTTTAATTTCAGATTGACTTTGTCTTTTTCATATCTATAATTAACTTTATCTTATGTTACCATGAAGGAGAAAAATTATGGGAAAAGCCGTTGTGCATGTTACATTTACTGGAAATGTTGAGTTTGAATTCGAGAATTCTGGTGATTTACTAGATTACGAATTAATTGATATGGCTATGGAGAATTTTGCTGAAAAACCTGAGTTATTCGGCCAACTCGCCGAATATGACTGGAAAATAGAACGCAAATAATCTGTTATAAAGATTTATTAGACTATTTACTATATGAAAGTTATGTTTATTGCTTTCTATTTGATATAATTAAAATAGAATTAAAAAGTCACTAGGAAGGTGAGTAGATGGATAATAAATCACAATCAAAAGGTAAAGCAATACTAATTGAAGTATTGAACGCAATGACTCACGGTGTTGGAACGATTCTTAGTATTGTAGGGTTAATCCTACTTATCATAAAAGGAATTGATCTATCTTCACCCACTGCCATTGTTGCTTATGTCGTTTACGGCGCAAGTTTAGTCATACTTTTTCTGAATTCTACCCTTTACCATAGTTTAAGTTTTACGAAATTCAAAGACTTTTTTCAACGTTTAGATCACAGTGCCATTTATATTTTGATTGCAGGTACTTATACACCATACGTTGTTATTGGTGTTGGCGGACGATTAGGATTATTTTTCTTAATTTTAGTTTGGGGCTTAGCTTTGGTTGGAATCTTTTTCGAACTTTTCCATATTAATAAGTTTCCTCGTTTAAGTACTTTTATGTACTTAGGATTAGGTTGGTTAGGCGTTACAATTATCTACCCACTCTTACAAACCATCGAAATTACAGGTATTGCGTTACTCGCGATTGGTGGTATTGTTTATTCCTTAGGTACAATCTTTTATAGTATGAAAAATAACAAATGGATGCACATTATTTGGCACTTGTTTGTTATGGCTGGTGCTTTCTTCATGTATATCAGCGTATTATTCTACGTATAAAGAAACATCCATCCGTTTCAGTTGATACGAATGGATGTTTTTATTTTGCTATCGTATCCATTATGTTAAGGAGTGCACTCATCATATTATCTTCAAAGGGTGAATGCCCTGCTTCTTCAACAATTTCTAATGAAGCATGTGGTAGCTGTTGTTGTAACTCATACGCCCCACTCACTCGACAATCAACATCATACCGTCCATGGACAATATGAATTGGGATATCTTTTAAGACTGAAATATGATTCGGCAAATAATTATCATCATCCCAAAACATGTGGTGTTTAAAGTAATGGGCTTCTAATAAGCCAAGTGATAAATCCCCTGGTTTAACTAGAGACACTTCTTGTTTGACTGGCTTATGTAACACTAGACTAGATTCCCAAATATTCCATTGTTGGGCAGCTGCCTCTCGCTCTTCTTTACTACCTTGAGTCATAAGATCATAATAGGCACTGATTAAATCACTTTGTTTATCTTCTGCGATAAATGATTTATATTGTTCAAATTCAGCAGGATAAAACTCACTTGCACCAAACTTAAACAACCAATCAATATCCGCTTGTCGGCCTAAGAATATTCCTCGCAAAACAAGATGCTTCACTTTTTCTTGATATTTAATAGCGTATGCTAAGGCTAATGTTGAACCATAACTTCCACCAAAGACAATCCACGAGTCAATGTGACAATGGAGACGAATGACTTCTAAGTCCTCGACACTCGCATCAACCGTATTATTCTCAAGTGATAAAAGGGGTTTGCTGCGTCCTGTCCCTCTTTGATCAAATAAAATAATCCGGTATTTCTCTGGGTTAAAAAAACGACGTGATTTCTCACTAATAGCTCCCCCAGGACCACCATGTAGAAATACTACTGGAATACCCTCTGGATTCCCACATTCTTCAACATATAAAGAATGACCATCAGTGACATCAATATGATAGCTCTCATTTACTGGTGTATTTAAGTAACCAAGTGTCATATTTTTTCTCCCTCTATTTCTTACTCATTTGAATAGATTTATTAATAGCTGCAGTTACGCCTTTGTTAATCGCTGATTTAAATCCAGCATGTTCAAGCGCAACAACACCCGCAATTGTCGTGCCATTTGGGCTAGTTACTTTATCTTTCAGTTCGCCTGGATGCATACCCGTCTCTATAACCATGCTAGAAGCGCCTTTTACAGCCTGTGACGCCATTTTACGACTTTGTTCACGTGAGAGACCGTGTTCTACTCCAACGTCGCTCATCGCCTCTATCAGTTGATATATGAAGGCTGGGCTCGACCCGGCTAAACCAGTTACAGCATTAAAAAGTGATTCTGGTATCGCTTCGATGATACCTGCATGTTGTAAACTTTTTTCGAAGAGTTCTATTTTTTCATCATCGATATTATCTGACGTACAATAAGCAATATACCCTTCGCCAATTTCGACTGGCGTATTTGGCATGGTGCGAATCCATTTATGAGAAGCGGGTGTAAAGGCTTCTAATTGCGCGATTGATAGCCCAGCTGCCATACTCACCCAAGTTTTAGGTTTAGATTCAATGACTAAATCATCGAGTTGTTCAAAAATCGTTCCAAATTGATCGGGTTTCACCCCTATAAATATGATGTCTGATTCATTGATTAATTCATCCAATGATTCTGATCCGACAACGTCTGCGCCAACTTGTTCAGCTAAGACGGCTAATTTCTCTTGTGTGCGGTTATGTAATATCATCGAGTATCCTGCTTTAAGTATTGCTTTTGCAATAGCAGATCCCATATTACCGACGCCGATCATTCCAATTGTTGGCATGTTATCCCTCTTTCTTTAGTCTAGTCCCACACGTTTAAATATAGCATCTACTTGTGTTAAATGGTATGAAGGATCAAATAAATGATTCACTTCATCTTTTGATAATTTTTCATTAATTGTTTCATTTTCTTTTACTAATTCTTCAAATGATTTTGATTCATCCCAAGCAATCTTAGTCAGTGGTTGAACTAAATCATAGGCTGCTTCACGTGTTAGACCTGCATCGATTAATGATAACATGACGCGTTGTGAATAAATTAGGCCATAGGTTTTCGCCATGTTTTTTTCCATATTCTCAGGTAGTACAGTTAATTTTTCAACGATATTAGCGAAGCGATTAAGTTGGTAATTTAGTAAAGTTGTTATATCTGGTAAGATAATTCGCTCTGCAGAAGAATGTGAAATATCACGTTCATGCCATAGAGAGACATTTTCATAGGCTGGTGTCATATAGCCACGCATGACACGTGCTAAACCAGTGACATTCTCACTTCCTATCGGGTTACGTTTGTGAGGCATTGCTGAAGAGCCTTTTTGACCTGCAGCAAAATATTCTTCCACTTCACGTGTTTCAGTTTTTTGTAATCCTCTGATTTCAGTCGCAAAACGTTCGATACTTGTTCCAATTAACGCCATAACCGCCACGTAATGTGCATGTAAATCACGTGGTAGTACTTGAGTTGAAATATCTTGGGCACGAATACCTAGTTGTTCACAGACATATGCTTCAACTTCAGGAGGTGTATTAGCGAATGATCCAACTGCACCACTAATCTTACCTGCTTCAACCTCTTTCGCCGCTTCTTCAAAACGTTTTTGATTACGTTTTAATTCTGAATAAAAACCTGCTAATTTCAAACCAAAAGTTGTTGGCTCTGCGTGAACACCATGGGTTCTTCCCATTTGAATCGTATATTTATGTTCTTTAGCTTTTTTACCGACGACGTCGATGATGCGTTGAATATCTTTTCTTAAGATGTCATTGACTTGTTTTAATTGGAAGCCGTAAGCTGTATCAACTACATCAGTACTTGTTAAACCGTAGTGAATCCATTTACTTTCATCGCCCAAGCTTTCACTCACACAACGGGTAAACGCAACAACGTCATGACGCGTTTCATCTTCAATTTCTAAGATGCGCTTCACAGTAAAACTCGCATTTTGTCTTATCTTGTCTACATCTTCTTGTGGGATTTCGTCTAAGTTTGCCCAAGCTTGACACGCTTCGACCTCAACTTCTAACCATGTTTCATATTTCTTCTCAAGTGACCAAATATCTTTCATTTCTGGTCTTGTATAACGTTCTATTGTCATTATTTACCCTCTTCCTTACGTTGCCACCATTCATATCGGTGTTTATGAATATTTTTTTCATCCGTTTCGCCTCGAACGACTTTCGTTAATTCCCAGTTATCTTCATTAATCTCAGGCATGACAACATCATTCAAAAATTCGTCCTCGATAACCGTTCTTACAACTCGATCCGCATGATCAATTAAATATAGGAAAACTTTAGCCCCACCAATAACCATTAAGTTACGGCCTTCTGACAAAGCTAATACATCTTCAATCGAATGAACGACTATTAACTCTGGAATATCTTGTCCATAAGATCTATCAGATGTTAATACAACCGTTTTTCGACCCGGCAACAGTCGTCTATTCATTGATTCAAATGTTCGACGACCCATTAACATTGTGTGCCCCATAGTCGTTTTTTTAAAGAATTTTAAATCATTTGGCAAATTCCACGGTAAGTCATTTTGATAACCAATCCCGCCATTTAAATCTTGTGCATATACAAATGTTATCATAATTTCACTTCCTTAAACTGCGATTGGTGCTTTGATTGAAGGATGTGGATTGTAATTTTCCACTTTGATTTCATTGCTTTCAATTTCATCTAATTTAGCCTCACTTTGAATAACGAGTTGAGGTAATGGTCTAACGTCTCTTTCTAATAAAAGTTTAGCTTGTTCAAGGTGATTCGAATAAATATGAGCATCACCAATCGTATGAACAAAATCTCCGACGTCCAAACCAGTTTCACGCGCAATCAAATGCGTTATTAAGGCATAACTTGCAATATTAAATGGAATACCTAAAAAGATATCGCCACTTCTTTGATATAATTGACAACTTAATTTACCATCTGCCACATAGAATTGGAATAAAGTATGGCAAGGAGGTAACGCCATTGAAGGAACATCTTCAGGGTTCCAAGCGGATACAATGTGTCGTCTTGAATCAGGATTTGTTTTAATTTGATCAATGACTACTTTAATTTGATCAAGGGTTTCACCATTACGTAATTGCCACGCACGCCATTGTTTACCATAAACATCGCCTAAGTGACCAAATTCTTCACTAAAGTCATCATTCGTTAATATTTCATTTTGAAAATTAGTCATTTCTTCATCATATTGCACTTTAAACGCTTCATCTACTAAGGCACGTCTACCGAAGTCGGTCATATCTGGTCCTTCATACGCATCACTTTCAACATAATTTTTAAATGCCCATTCATCCCATATATGATTATTATTTTCTAATAGGTAGCGAATATTGGTGTCTCCACGGAGAAACCAAAGTAATTCTGATTTAATGAGGCCAAAGGGAACGCGCTTAGATGTTAATAAAGGAAAGCCTTCTTGGAGATTAAAGCGCATTTGATGCCCAAATATGCTCAAAGTTCCAACACCTGTCCGGTCCTCTTTTTTTGTTCCTTCGTTTAATACTTTTCTTACTAAATCTTGATATTGAGTTGTCATTCTATAATTATCCTTCCTATAATGAAAGTTCACTTAAGTATTCATAACGTTCATAATACTCTAATAAAGCTAACTCTAGACTTTCTACCTTTTCTTGTAATTCCATTAATCTGTAAGCATCGCTACCTTGTGTAGCCATTTCTGCTTGAGTCGTTTCAATTTCAGCTTCCGTTTCTTCGATATCTTTTTCGATTGTCGCCCATTCTTTTTTCTCATTATATGACATACGTTTTTTCTCAGTCTTTACTTTTTCGACTTCTTTTTTCGGAGCTTCTTTGCTTTCTGTCTTCTCAGTTTGAGGTGCTGGTTTACTTTGAGTATTTAAATAATCACTATAATTTCCGTAAATTAACTTAAATTTACCTTCACCCTGAATGTCTAACAATTGATCCACGGTTTTATCAATGAAGTAACGGTCATGGGATACGATAATGACGACTCCGACAAATGAATCTAAGTAATCTTCTAGCACCGTGAGTGTTTCAATATCTAAATCATTCGTTGGCTCATCTAAGAACAATACGTTTGGTTCTTGAATTAATAATGTCAATAAATACAAACGTCGGCGTTCACCACCTGAAAGATATTTAATTTGAGTACCGTGAGTCACTCTAGGGAAGTTAAACTGCTCTAACATTGATGCTGCTGAAACAGATTGACCTCCATCCGTTTGAAATTCGTCCGCAATTTGTGTTAAATACTTTAGAACGCGCATCTCACCAGGTAAGTCTTGATCCAATTGACGGTAATATGCCATCTTAACAGTTTGACCAATTTCATACACACCACTTGTAATAGGATGTAATCCAGCTAAGGTGTTTAAGAATGTTGATTTTCCGATACCATTCTCACCAATAATACCTAGACGTTCACCTTTGATAAAGCTTTTCGTAAAGTTTTCAATAACAGTCTTATCACCAATCTCAACTGTGACATTTTCTAAATCCATAATTCTTTGGCCGATTCTTTGTTGATCAAAGTTAAAATCAATCGCTTCATCTGCTTGATTACGTGATTCGATTGAACCTTTTAAATCTTCAAAACGATTGATACGTGCTTGTTGTTTAGTGGTTCTTGCTTTGGCACCCTTGCGCATCCAACTAAGTTCTTGTTGGAATAAGCGGTTTTGTTTCTCTTGCATTCTTTCGTTATTGGCTGCTTCTTCGCTTCGTTTAGTTAAATAGTCTTGATAATTCCCAGAATATTCTCTCAATTTTCCAAAGTTTAGTTCTACAATTTTATTAACTGAACGCTCTAGGAAGTAGCGATCATGCGTTACGAGTAATAGTGCTCCTTTATAAGTAGCTAAATATTTCTCTAACCATTGAATCGATGATATGTCTAAATGGTTTGTTGGCTCATCTAAGATTAATAAATCAGGTTCAGATATTAGCACTTGAGCAATCCCAATACGTTTACGTTCCCCACCTGAACATGTAGATACGAGACGACTTAAATCATTCAGGCCAAGCTGACTTAAGATTGTTTTGGCATTCACTTCAATTTCCCAACCATTATTTAAATTCATTTCATCACTCATCTTAGTGAAGCGGTCGAAATTGGTCGGATTCTCAGGATCATTTTCCAAATCTAAGCGTGCTTTTTCATAGCGTAATAACTTTTGAATTTGGGGTGCTGGACTATCATAGACTGTCTCTAATATCGTCTTATCTAAATCTAATTCTGGATGTTGATCCAAATAGCCAATGCGGTAATCATTAGGTTTGAGTATCTCTCCCTCGTCATATGTATCGATATTGGCAATCACTTTTAATAGTGAACTTTTCCCAGTCCCGTTTGGCCCAATCAAACCAATTCGGTCTCCTGTGCGAATCGATAAGTCAACTCCACCTAGTAAAGTTTTTGTTCCGTAAGTTTTATGTAAATTTGTAATTTTTAATTCTTTCATATCAAAACTCCTCGCTAAATTCACTATATTATAACATAGATAGACTGAAAATATCCCATTCCCCTTAGCTTAGATTAAGAATTTATTAGACTCTAACGTCCAATAAAAAATCCAGGAACAATTAGTCCCTGGAAATCATTACATCCCACCAAATTGGCTACGGTATAAATCCGCATAGATGTTATTTTGAGCTAATAATTCCTTCAGGAGTGACAACGATGATGCGATCTGCATTAGTAATTGTTGCTAGGCGGTGAGCAATGACTAAAGATGTTCGCCCTTGTGACAATTCATCGAGTGAAGATTGAATAAAGCGTTCAGTAGCTGTATCTAAAGCACTTGTCGCTTCATCTAATATAAGAATTTTAGGGTTTTTCAAGAATATTCTAGCAATAGATAAACGTTGTTTCTGTCCACCAGAAAGTGAAACTCCTCTTTCACCAATCTGGGTATCAATCCCATCCGGTAAGTTCGAAATCACTTCACGTAATTTTGCAGAATCAATGGCTGCTTCTACCTCTTCATCTGTCGCATCTAAGCGACCATAGAGTACATTCTCTTTAATGGTTCCATCGAATAAAAAGACATCTTGTTGAACAATACCGATTTGTTTCCGTAATGACTGCATCGTCACATCTTGAATATCTACACCATCTACAGTTATTTGCCCTGATGTAATTTCATAGAAACGAGGAAGTAAGTTTACTAATGTCGTTTTACCCGCACCAGACGGTCCAACAAAAGCTACCGTTTGTCCTGCTTTTATATCAATCTTTACATTTTCCAGGACAGGTTTTTCTTTGTTATAACCGAAAGAAACATTGTCATAACGAATATTTCCTTCGAACTTAGGTGCTTCAACCGCATTTGGATGATCAACAATATCTGGTTCTTTATTCAGTTCTTCTTGCAATCTTACAAATCCAGCATACCCTTTTGGATAAACTTCTAACATCGCATTAATTCTCTCAAGTGGACGAATAAATACATTTGAAAGGAGAATATATCCAACGAGCTCACCGATCGTTAATTCACCCACAATTGTATAATAAGAACCCGCTAGTAAGGCAAATAAGTTGATCAAACGCATCACGATATAATTAAAGGAAGAACTTGTTGCCATAGAATTATAAAATCTAACCATAGCTAAACGATATTTCTCTGCTAAATCAACGAAAATATTATTCTCGTATGACTCATTCGCAAAAGCTTTTACCACTCTCATTCCACTAATTGAGTTTTGAATTCCAGAGTTAAACCGTCCCAAGTTTTGTTTGATACTTACATTAATATTAACCATATAACGGCTAAACAGTCCCAGTACAACTCCCAAGATCGGAATTAAAGCGACAGTCATTAATGCTAAGGGTATGTGTACATTTAACATTAAGAGAAACGCTCCAACTAAAGTCATGATCGTTATAAAAACATCTTCAGGACCGTGATGGGCCAATTCACTAATTTCGAATAAGTCCGTTGTAATACGACTCATTAAGTCCCCAGTCTTCATCTTGTCAAAATACGCATAAGATTGTTTTTGAAAATGCTCAAACAGCTCTTTACGCATATCTGTCTCAATATGACTTCCAAAGACATGCCCGATATATACGACAATATAATTCATCGTCGTATTAAATAAATATAAAGCAAATAATAACACTGAGAACATGACAATATGACGTAAATTACCTTGAGGTAATATTTGATCAATGACCATATTCACGGCAATCGGAAAGAATAATTCCAAGATAGCTGAAATAACAGCACAAATAAAATCAATCGCAAATAATTTTTTATATGGAACATAATACGAGAAAAATTTTTTTAGCATTGTTTAACTCCTCTGACATAAAATCTTAAACCATTCTACCTGAATTCAATAGGCTTTTCAAAGTTAAAAATTAAAAAGCATGGCTCTGAATAAATTCAAAGACCATGCATTCATAATTAAACATTCATATCTTTAGCTTATTTTTTCTTTCTTGATGAAACTACTAACCAAATCCCAGCAACTACAGCAACTGCTGCTATTAGGATAAATATCCAGCTATTTGACTCACCTGTGTTAGGTAAAGTTGACATTGCTTGAGCTTTAGTAGGAACAAAAAGTAATAAAGTTAAAATGAAGCTAAATAAAGTTTCTTTTTTCATAAATATACTCCTCATCTATAAGAAATGATTCATTCTTCATTAATTATATGTAATATGATTAAAATAAGCCAGTAATATTCCCTTCCCTATCGACATCTATACTTTCTGCAGATGGTTTCTTAGGTAAACCGGGCATCGTCATAATTGTTCCAGTAATGGCAACGATAAAGCCAGCACCAGCTGATAAGCGTAATTCACTAATTTTAATATCAAAATCCGTCGGTGCGCCAATTAAAGAAGCAGTATCTGAAAGTGAATATTGAGTTTTAGCCATACATACAGGCAGATGACCAAAACCAGCTTGCTCGATTTCTCTTAACTGTTTCATCGCTTTATTTGAATAGGTTGCGCCATTGCCTCCATACACTTTTTGAACTACATGATTGATTTTGTCCATTAAAGTCGTATCTAAATCATAAGCAAAAGTCATGTCTGTCTTATTCTCACAAGCCTCAACAACTAATTGAGCTAATTCGGTCGCTCCTTTACCACCTTGTTCCCATACTTTCGCAACAGAAGCCTTAATGCCCCATTCTTGACAAGCATCTAAAATAACTTGAACTTCTGCATCTGTATCGGTATAGAAGTGATTAATCCCAACTACCGTATTTAAATTAAAGACATCTTTCATTGTTTGAATATGATGCTTTAAGTTCACTAGCCCTTTCTTTACTGCAATCACATTTTCTTCATTCAGATGCTGTTTTGAAACACCGCCATGCATTTTTAAAGCTTTAACGGTTGCTACAACAACGACTGCATCAGGCGAAAGTCCCGCGGTACGGCATTTGATATCAATAAATTTCTCTCCACCAAGGTCTGCACCAAAACCGGCCTCAGTCACGGCATAATCACCATAATTTAAAGCGTGTTTTGTTGCTAATATACTATTACAACCATGAGCGATATTGGCAAAAGGTCCACCGTGGATAAATGCAGGCGTGTTCTCGAGCGTTTGAACTAAATTGGGTTTAAAAGCATCGACTAACAAAGCCGTTACTGCCCCAGAACCTTTTAAGTCATCCACAGTTACGGGTTGATTGTCATGAGTGTAAGCCACAATGATGCGACTGATTCTTTCTTTCAAATCGACTAAATCTTCTGATAAGCAGAAGATAGCCATAATCTCTGAAGCAACGGTTATATCATAGCCATCTTCTCGTGGCACTCCGTTAGTTGAACCATTTAATCCATTAACAATATGACGAAGTTGACGATCATTCATATCTACGACACGTTTCCAATGAATCTTTCTCGAATCAATATTCAATGAGTTACCATGATGAATATGGTTATCTAATAAGGCAGAAATCAAATTATGAGCTGAAGAAATTGCATGAAAATCTCCAGTAAAATGAAGGTTAATGTCTTCCATTGGCACTACCTGCGCATATCCTCCTCCTGCTGCACCACCCTTCATCCCAAAGACGGGACCTAGTGAAGGTTCTCTAAGTGCCAGGACTGGTTTCTTACCAATCTGCGCTAAGCCATCAGCTAAACCTACAGACATTGTTGTCTTCCCTTCACCTGCGGGTGTTGGCGATATGGCTGTAACTAAAACGAGTTTCCCCTTGTTCTTTTCAAAGTCCTCTTTATTCATCTTTACATCAATTTTGGCTTTATAATGCCCGTAAGGTATAAACCCCTCTTCGGAAATACCTAATTTTTTGGCAATTGCATTTATTGGTTTTTTATCAGATTGCTTAGCGATATCTATATCTGTTAATTGACTCAAATAATCACTCCTAATTTGTCGGTTTCTTCAAACATTATATCATAGTAGAACGTTTTCATTAGCTTAATGGACAAATAACTTATTTTAATAACGATCAATCATTCGTGTATTCTATTAATAATAGCGTATTCTATAATCAAGCAAATTTTAACTTGCTTTTTATTTGTAAAATAGATATTATAAATGAAGTATTTACAGCGTATAATTGTTCAGCGTAAAGCACTTAATAGTGTCTTTGCGCTGTTTTTTTATGCGCAAAATTGAAAAGGAGTTTTTATATTTTGGATTATCACATGAAATTACCTCGTAACGGTAAAGAATTTATTGTCTTTTTATTAATTTTATCAGTCTTATCTGTTCTTATTATCGCCCCGTTCATCACAAGCTTAGAAATGGGCTTTAGTCTTTCAACCTTACGCAATGCTTTTGGTGTTATGCCGTTTATATGGATCGCGGTTGTCATCTTAGTACTTTTAACTCATGAACCTGCGACAAAAATTTCGAATAAAATTCTTACACAGGAAGACAGCTTCAGGGCACATATGATTGTTAACTGTTTAGTGAATGTCTTTATGATGTCCATTGCCCTATCAATCATTGCTCCCTGGATTGGCATGCGCCAAATCAATATGATTCCAATTCATAACTTTCTAAACCTTTGGCCACGGAATTTTGCGATTGCTTTCTTTATTGAATTATTAATCGCGCAACCTATCGCTCGTTACATTATGCTTAAAATGCATGTAAAAATGGACGGAAATACTGCTCTTGAAACTAAATAATAATAGTAAGGTGATACAATAAATTCTCAAAGTGTCGCCTACATTGTGCCAAAAAAATAGACATCCAGTGAAGGATGTCTATTTTTAATATATACTAATCTTCGTCCATAGAAAGTACTGCCATGAAAGCTTCTTGGGGAATCTCCACACTCCCGACAGACTTCATACGTTTCTTTCCTTCTTTTTGTTTCTCTAATAGTTTTTTACGACGAGAAACGTCCCCACCATATAATTTGGCAGTTACATCTTTACGGTAAGCTTTAATTGTCGTACGCGCAATAACCTTATTACCAATAGTAGCTTGTACAGGGATCTCAAACATCTGACGAGGAATGATTTCCTTTAATTTACTTGCTAACTCTTTACCTCGGTTGAAAGCAAAGTCACGGTGAACAATTGTACTAAATGCATCAATAATTTCTCCATTAAGAAGAATATCAAGTTTCACTAAGTTTGATTGTTTGTAACCAATCACTTCATACTCTAATGAAGCGTAACCTTTAGTGTTTGATTTTAATTTATCAAAAAAATCAAAGATAATTTCAGCCATTGGCATTTCATATACGACGTTTACACGATATTCATCAAGGTAATCCATTGTTAGGAAGTTACCACGTTTACGTTCACATAGATCCATAACCGCTCCAACATAATCATTTGGTACCATGATTGTTGCTTTAACGTAAGGCTCTAAAATCTTATCAACTTCTGTGTTATCTGGCATCATAGATGGATTATCAACGATAATAGTCTCACCATCTGTCTTAACCACTTCATAGATTACCGAAGGTGCAGTCATAATCAAGTCTAGGCCAAATTCACGCTCTAAACGCTCTTGAATTACATCCATATGTAATAAACCTAGGAACCCTGTTCTGTAACCAAAACCTAGCGCTTGAGACGTTTCTGGTTCAAATTGCAGTGCCGCATCGTTTAATTGTAATCTTTCAAGAGACTCTCTTAAATCATTGTAGTCACTTGAATCAACTGGATATAGTCCAGCATAAACCATTGGATTTAATTTACGGTATCCAGGCAATGCTTCTTCCGTTGGGTTATTAGCTAATGTGATGGTATCACCAACACGCGTATCTTGAATAGTTTTGATGTTTGCTGTTACATAGCCAACATCCCCGGCCATTAAGAAATCACGTTGAATTGGCGATGGTGAGAATATACCTACTTCTACAACTTCGAATTCTTTCCCGTTGCTCATTAATTTCATCTGATCACCCGGGCGCAATACACCTTCCATGACACGAATGTTTAAAACAACACCACGGTAACTATCATATGCCGAGTCGAAGATTAATGCTTTAAGAGGTGCATCAACATCCCCTTGTGGTTCTGGCACTTTTTCAACAATTTGTTCTAAAATTTCTTCAATTCCAATACCAGATTTTGCACTTGCATGAACGGCTTCAGAAGCATCAATCCCAATAATATCTTCAATTTCAAATTGAACACGTTCAGGATCTGCTGCTGGTAAATCAATTTTATTAATCACAGGTAAGATTTCTAAATCGTTATCTAAGGCTAAGTAAACATTCGCTAATGTTTGAGCTTCTATCCCTTGAGCCGCATCAACAACTAATAAAGCACCCTCACAGGCTGCTAATGAACGAGAAACTTCATATGTAAAATCGACGTGACCAGGTGTATCAATTAAATGGAAGATATAATCTTCGCCATCTTTTGCTTTATATGTTAATTCAATCGCATTTAATTTAATTGTAATTCCACGCTCACGCTCAAGATCCATTGAATCCAATAATTGAGCTTGCATATCACGATCAGCGACTGAATGGGTCTGTTGCAAAATTCGGTCAGCTAAAGTTGATTTTCCGTGGTCAATATGGGCAATAATCGAGAAATTTCTTATTCTTTTTTGTCTTTCTCTCATTTCATTTATATTCATAAATCCTTCACTTCCTTTATAGCCAAATGGCTTACCTACAAAAATACTCACACTTAATCATACCAAAAAACATTGCATATTGATAGGCTTCAACACTCTTTTTTTAATTAATTATCCATTCATAAAAATACAATTTAAAAGAAAAGTAAAACATTTTATAGACATACGACAATCTGAAATAAGCAAAACTTAAAGGAGGCAATTCAAGCAATAAAACTAGCCCGAGTTGCCTCCTTATATTACATACTCAAATAAAATTATTTATCGAACATGTCTCGCATTTTGTCAAAAAATCCACCTTCATTATTGGCACGAACCGTTTGGCCAGATTCCTCAGCTAATCTTTGGAATAATTCGCGTTCTTTTTCTGTCAATTTTGTAGGTGTTTTAACTGTCACTTTAACGTGTTGATCTCCCGTGAAGTTACCTCTTATACTAGGTGCACCCTTACCTTTAAGTCGGAAACTTGTACCTGTTTGTGTACCACCAGGTACTTTTAATTTCACTTTTCCGTGAACAGTCGGTACAGTAATTTCATCACCTAAGGCAGCTTGAACGAATGAAATTGGTAATTCATAATAAATTTCAGTCCCGTCACGTTCATATTCCTCACTTGGCTGTACTCTAAAAACTACGTAAAGGTCTCCATAAGGTCCCCCATTTTGACCAGCTTCTCCTTGTCCTGATAAACGAATTTGTTGGTCAGTTTCTACTCCGGCTGGAACAGTTACTTTAACTGAATGCTCTTTAGCTTCAATTCCTGCACCATGACACGTTTGACATTTCTCTTTAATTTCTTGGCCAGTTCCTGAACAAACATCACAAGCTCTTTGAGTCATAACACGACCAAATGGTGTGTTTTGCTCTACTTGAACAGCTCCAGTTCCATGACATTTAGAACATGTTACTGGACTTGTTCCTGGTTTAGCACCTGAACCATGACACGTATGACATTCTTCATTACGGTTGTATTTAATTGTTGTTTCTTTTCCGAAGATTGCTTCTTCAAAAGTTAATGTCACACGGTATTGTAAGTCGCTTCCTCGTCTAGGCGCATTTGGACTTTGACGAGATCCACCAGAACCTCCAAAGAATTGTTCGAAGATATCTTCGAAGCCAAATCCTGCTCCGCCATAACTTCCGCCACCGAAGCCACCGCCGCCGAAGCCGCCACCAAAGTTTGGATCATTTGCAGCGTGTCCATATTGGTCATAAGCCGTACGTTTTTGCGAATCACTTAGTACTTCATACGCTTCAGAAACTTCTTTAAACTTATCTTCCGCGCCTTCTTCTTTATTAATATCTGGATGATATTTCTTTGATAATTTACGATAGGCTTTCTTTATCTCTGCATCAGATGCATCACGAGATACGCCAAGCACTTCATAATAATCACGTTTCTCTGCCATAATCTACCTCCTTCTTAAAATGATAGCAAGTCAGTTTATATAAAAAGCCAAGGGTATTGATGCCCTCGGCTAAAAATTAACATCATAATGTAATCATTTTATAAAAATTACTCTTCGTCGTCAACTTCCTCAAATTCAGCATCTACGACACCGTCATCTTCAGCTGTTTCACCAGAAGCATCTGCTTGAGCTTGTTGCTCAGCTGCTGCTTGCTCATAAAGTTTAACAGTTAAGTTTTGAACAACTTCGTTTAAAGCGTCGCGTTTTTCTTTCATTGCTTCTAAATCGTTCTCATCGATTGCTGCTTGTAACTCATCACGAGCTGCTTCCGCTTGTTTAACTTCTTCTTCAGATACTTTATCTTTTAAGTCTTCTAAAGTTTTGTTAGTTGTAAAGATTAATTGATCTACTTCATTACGTAAATCTGCTTCTTCACGACGTTGTTTATCTGATTCAGCGTTCGCTTCAGCATCTTTAACCATTTGATCAATTTCTTCATCTGAAAGACCTGAAGATGATTTGATTGTAATTGTTTGTTCTTTTTGAGTTCCTAAGTCTTTAGCACTTACGTTAACGATACCGTTTTTGTCAATATCGAATGAAACTTCAATTTGTGGAACACCACGTGGTGCTGCAGGAATATCTGTTAATTGGAATCTTCCTAAAGTTTTGTTGTCTTGAGCCATTTCACGCTCACCTTGTAATACATGTACATCTACTGCTGGTTGGTTATCTGCTGCTGTAGAGAATACTTGTGATTTACTTGTTGGAATAGTTGTATTACGATCGATTAATTTAGTGAAAATTCCACCCATTGTTTCGATACCTAATGATAATGGCGTTACGTCAAGTAATACGATATCTTTAACATCACCAGAGATGACTCCACCTTGAATTGCAGCACCCATTGCTACAACTTCGTCAGGGTTTACTGATTTATTAGGTTCTTTACCAGTTTCTTTACGTACTGCTTCAACTACTGCAGGAATACGTGTTGATCCACCAACTAAGATAACTTGGTCAATTTCATTTTTGTCAACGCCAGCATCTTTTAATGCTTGACGAACAGGGTTTTTAGTACGTTCTACTAATTCGTCTGTTAATTCGTCAAATTTAGCACGGCTTAATGATGTTTCTAAGTGTAATGGACCAGCATCTGAAGCTGTAATGAATGGTAAGCTGATTTGTGTTGATGTTACACCAGATAAATCTTTTTTAGCTTTTTCAGCTGCATCTTTAAGACGTTGTGCTGCCATTTTATCTTTAGTTAAGTCGATGCCGTTTTCTTTTTTGAATTCAGCTGCTAAGTATTCGATAATTTTCTCATCAAAGTCGTCTCCACCTAGGCTGTTATCACCTGAAGTTGAAAGAACATCAAAGACTCCATCTCCTAATTCAAGGATTGAAACGTCGAATGTTCCTCCCCCTAAGTCGAATACTAAGATTTTTTCTTCGCTATCAGTTTTGTCTAAACCGTAAGCTAAAGCAGCTGCTGTTGGTTCGTTAACGATACGTTCAACTTCTAAACCAGCGATTCGACCAGCGTCTTTAGTTGCTTGACGTTGTGAGTCGTTGAAGTATGCAGGTACTGTAATAACTGCTTTATCAACTTTTTCACCTAAGTAGTCTTCTGCATAACTTTTAATGTATTGTAATGTCATTGCAGAGATTTCTTGAGGTGTGTATTCTTTATCTCCCATTGAAACTTTATAACTGTCACCCATGTGACGTTTAATTGAACTTACTGTATCTGGGTTTGTTACTGCTTGACGTTTAGCAACTTCCCCTACTTGAATTTCATCATTTTTTAAAGCTACAACAGATGGTGTTGTACGGTTTCCTTCTGGGTTTGGAATAATTTTCGCTTCTCCACCTTCAAGAACCGCTACAGCAGAGTTTGTTGTACCTAAGTCAATACCAATAATTTTAGCCATATTACATTTCTCCTTTTAAATTTATTCTGATACGATAACCATTGCCGGTCTAATGACACGATTATCAATTCGATATCCTTTTTGTAACACTTGAATCACATGATTACTTTCTTGTCCTTCTCCTGCAGGCATAACACTCACTGCTTGATGGAAGTTTGGATCAAATTCTTCATTCAATGGATCAATTGTATCGATTTTCTCTTTTTCAAACGCATTTTTGAATTGGTTATGAACCATTTCTACACCTTTTTTAAGTGCTTGTCCATCTTCAGATGGTGTTTCCGTTTGTAGAGCTCTTTCTAAGTTATCAATAACTTCTAAGAGTGATGATGCTAAGTTTTGTGATCTAAATTTTGCTGCTTCAGATCGTTCTCTCGTATTAATACGACGCATATTAGCCATCTCAGCTTGTAGGCGTAATATTTTGTCATCTAGCTCTTCATTTTCTTGTTTTAATTTATCTAATTCTGATACCTCTTGAGTTTCTTCTTCAGAAACTTCTGGTGCATCAGTCGTTGTCTCTTCTGATGTCTCTGGTTCGATAATTTCTACAGATTCATCAACAACATTGTTATTTTTTTCGTTATCTGTCAATTGACACCCTCCTTCATTCATATTATTGAATCGATAATTTGTTAATCATCACTTCTAATAACGCAATTACTTTTTCATAGGACATTGTTGTAGGTCCGAGTAATCCTAAGATTATTTTTTGATTTTCATTCACAAATGAACCGGTGAGAAGATTTATATTCGCTAAGCTATCAGCTAAAAACTCATAACCAAACATAATATTAATGCCTTCTTCTTGCTCTTCGAGTAAATGATACATTTCCCTTGAACCATCAATGAGTTCAAAAAGATGTTTCAATGCTTCTCTACTCGTTTGTCCATCTATCAAATCAAAGAGATTACTTTTCCCACTAATGTAATAGCGGTGTCCTTTTATGTGGTGCATTGATTTTTCAATCAACGGAGAGAAATCTAATTGATATCCTGTTAAACGTTGAGTTAATAAAGGTATTCCTAACTTCATCCTTTGATAGGTATCTTCAAGTACAACACCTTTAAGTTCATCGTTTATCATCTCTACTGACTTCGTGATATCATCTTTTGAAAGTGACACTTTTAATTCAATTTGCTCGCTCTCTATATTCCCCTTATCTGTCATAAGGATTGAAATATAACGCGTCCGATCGATTGGCACTAATTTAAATTCTTCAAAATAATGCGATTCTTTATTCTGTCCAAGTACCACTGCTGTAAATCCAGTCAATGAAACTAATATATCTGCACAAAGTTGTGTCAGTTGTAACGGACTATAATGTTTCGCTTGAGTTAACTCTTCAAAATTAGCGTCATCATCAAGAAATGGTAATTCTTTGTCTTCCTGATGAATAATCCCGTCAATATAATAACGATAGCCATCAATAGATGGTATTCGGCCACTAGAAGTATGTGGCTTCATTAGTAAGCCTTGTTGCTCTAACACAACCATATCATTACGTATTGTTGCAGGACTCACTTTTAAGTAACTCTCTCGAAGTAAAGTTTTAGAACCAATGGGTTCTTCAAATTGTCCATAAAGTTGTATAATTAAATTAAGAACTTCCTGTTGTCTTGGTGTCAACATTTTCTCACCCCACTTATTAGCACTTAAATTATCTGAGTGCTAACTGTTATTATAATACATCCTACTAGGACAATTGTCAAGGGATTTACCGAAAAAAATCAAAAAAATTAGCACTCTTTGGTTAAGAGTGCTAGATTACTTCATTTTCTTCAATATCATGTGATTGATCCAGGTTAAATGTGAAACCTTCACCTAGAACTTGTTGGATTCCAGTCACTGTGACAAAAGCATTTGAATCAATGTCATTAATGATTCTTTGAACTTTAATTAACTGAATTCGATTAATAACTACATATAGAACATCTTTTTCTGCTTTAGAATAATATCCGTAACCTTTTAACACTGTGATTCCCCGATCAACTCTCTTCATAATTTCTTCAGCAATTTCGTCATGCTTATTTGATACAACCATGATCGCTTTTTTAGGATTATACCCTTCCATGACAAAGTTTAAAATCTTACTTGTAATATATAATGAGATTAAAGTCAGTACGCCTTTTTCTAAACCGATAACAACAGTTAATGGAATGACAATCATAACGTCAAGGATTAACAATGCAATGGAAACTTGCAAGCCCATATATTTATTAATGATTAACGCAATGATATCAACGCCTGCTGTCGTCCCGTGTCCTAAAATAACAATTCCAATCCCTAGACCAATTAAAAATCCACTTGCTAAAGGTCCTAATAATGAATTCGTTGGGATAAAGCTAGGTAAGAATACAAATTCTAAAAATAATGACATGGATACAATTGCGACGAGCGTATAAAAGATTGTCTCTTTTTCGAGAAACTTCCAACCGATAAGCATAATAATCGCATTGATTATAAAGTTACTCAGTGAAGGACTAATGTCAAATACATAGAACAGTAAGAGTGTGATCCCTGTGACGCCACCTTCACCAAGTTGGTTAGGAATGACAATGGAATTAATCGCAATTGAAAAGATAAACGTTCCAATTAATACGAGTGCTAGGTTTATGATTACTGGTTTATACATCTCGACCACCACCTTGATCTTCGAAATAAAGACGAGTGTTCTCTTCATCAACTTTCAATTGATCAATCAATTCATCGACACTATTAAATTTATATTCTCCACGTAAATAATGGTGCCATCTGACTCTGACTTTTTCACCATAAATCATTTGATCAAAATCTAAGATGTAGACTTCACAAGTTAAATCATGATTATCGTAAAATGTAATATTATGACCTATAGATGCACTACCTAAGTACCAAGTATCGCCTATCTTGATTTCAACGGCATAAACGCCTATGCCAGGAAGCAGTTGCGGATGTGGGACTTTGATATTAGCTGTTGGATATCCTAATGTACGTCCTACTTTTTCACCATGAATAACTGTACCGTATATTTCATAAATATAGCCCAAATCATGATTGGCTTGCTCCATATCGCCTTGGTAAACGAGTTCTTTAATTCGAGTCGTTGCTACTTTGGAAAAGTGTGATGCTAATTCCTCAACTTCAATGACATCAAAGCGCTCGGCAGCATGAATGGGTAAAGTTTGCATATTCGCGATGTCTTTTTTTCCATAAGTATAATCAAAACCTGCCACCGCGACTTCGGTATGCAAATCAACTAAGTACTTTTCAACGAATTCTTGCGGCGTTTGAGTACCAAAAGCAAATGTATATTCAACAATGTATAAAATATCCACTTCAAATTCTTCCATTAGTTCCGCTTTTCGCATATTCGTTGTTAAGTAATGAAATGAATCTAAATTAAGATCTTCATAAACTATTCTAGGATGTTGATTAAACGTCATTAGAGCTAGTTTAATTCCTCTTTTATCTGCTTCTTCTCTTGCTCTTTTTATTACTTTTTGATGACCTAAATGAACGCCATCAAAAAAACCTAAAGTCATGACTACTGGTTCATTTGATATTTCTTTTGAATCGTAAGGATGACTTAAGTGTACTATCTTCATTTAGAATCTCCTTTCATTTAAACAAACATTTTGTATGGTTTTATATATAATTCTTTTTCTGGATGCTGACGATAAAGCGCGATTATTTTATCTTTATAATAGAAAGCCATTGGTTCTTGAAAATCTTGCTCGAAATCAGCTTTCAATAATACTTGACCGTTTTTCACTCGATCATATAATTCATCGTCCAATTCAATTTTTGGAATGTGCTTCAATGCTGTCTCAATTGTAGCCACTTTATCATTGATTTCTTCATTATCTATTAATGTTTGTATTTCTTCAAGCGTATAGCTCTCAGAATCTGAAAAACCACTTGTTTGTAATCTTGTTAATTTCGACATATGCGCAGGATACCCTAACTTCTTCCCTAAGTCGACAGTTAATGTTCTAACGTAAGTTCCTTTTCCACAATCTACTTTGAATTTCCAAGATTGAGTACCACTTTCTTGATTATACACGGGCTCGCCGTCGCGTTCAAACGAATGAATGACAGTATTTCGGATTGGTCGTTCTACCTCTAATCCCTCTCGAGCATACTCATATAATCTTCGACCATTCACTTTCACTGCAGAATACATCGGTGGGATTTGTTCAATGACACCTTCAAATGTTGACATCGCTTTATCGATTTTTTCATTTGAAACGGGCTGAAGAACTGCTTTTTGGTCAACGACTTCGCCGTGAGCATCTTCAGTTTCTGTCGACGTCCCAAGGGTAATCTCTCCAAAATATACTTTAGGTGAGTCCATCAGCAACTCAACTAAGCGAGTTCCTTTTCCTAAACAAACAACTAGAACACCATCTACTTCTGGATCAAGTGTTCCAGTATGTCCAATCTTTTTCATTCTTAACATTTTACGCAATTTAAATACCACATCATGACTCGTCATGCCTTTAGGTTTCCAAACCGCTAAAATACCATTTATCATAATTAACTCCTTAATATAAACTTTTCGACACTTGATTATATCAAACTTCCATCCTAACCGCTATTCTATATTAATTGTTTGAAAATGCAAAAAACCATCCAAATCACAATTGTGACTTGAATGGTTTAAATCTTTACGCTTCGTTGTCACTTTCTTCGTTATCGTCACCTTTAATTTGGTTTAATAACGAATCAATATGACTACCGTAATCAATTGAGCGATCACGTTCAAATTTAATTTCCGGTGTTTTATATAAAGTTAATTTCTTACCTAAATCACTACGAACTTTACCTGTAATAGCATCCAGACCTCTTTGAGTCTTTTGTCTTTCACCAGCTTTATCCGATAAAGTACTATAGTAAATTGTCGCTTGTTGTAAATCTCCGGTAACATTTACGTCGGTAATTGTTACTCCTTCAACACGCGGGTCTTTAATTTCTAATAATAAGATATTATTAACTTCACGTAAAATTTCTTGTCTAACTCTACCTGCACGGTATTTTGCCATAGTATCGTCCTCCTTAAAAGGTTATCTTTCTATTTCAACCATATGGAATGCTTCGATAACGTCATCCATCTTAACATCGTTATAGTTTTCAATCATGATACCACATTCATAGCCTTTAGCTACTTGTTTTGCATCATCTTGGAATCGTTTCAAGCTTGCGATTTCACCTTCAAAGATAACAATGTTATCACGAATTAAACGAACTTGGCTATCACGAGCAATATAGCCATCTGTTACGAATGAACCAGCAATCGTACCTAATTTAGAAACTGTAAATGTCTCACGTACAAGTGCTTGACCTTGAACTTCTTCTTCATATTCTGGGTCTAGCATACCTTTCATTGCTGTTTCTATTTCTTCAATAGCGTCATAAATTACACGATATTGTCTAATGTCGACAACTTCAGAATCTGCTTGTAGACGTGCTTGTGGTGTTGGGCGAACGTTAAATCCAATCACAATCGCACCTGAAGCAGCAGCTAATGAAATATCACTTTCATTAATTGCTCCAACGGCTTGATGGACCACGTTTACGCGCACACCTTCAACTTCGATTTTTTGTAAGCTTGCAGATAAGGCTTCTGCTGAACCTTGCACATCGGCTTTAATAATCACGTTAACTGATTTCAATTCGCCTTCTTGTAATGATTCAAATAAGTTATCTAACGTTACTTTCTTAGTTAAACTTCGTTGAGCTTCTTGTGCTTCTTGTGCACGTTGCTCACCGGCTTGACGCGCAGTTTTCTCATCTTCGAATACAACGAATAAGTCACCCGCTTGAGGTGCCGTTTGTAAACCAGTAATCTCAACAGGAGTCGCTGGTCCAGCTGTACGAATACGACGTCCAATATCGTTAACCATTGTTCTAACACGACCATACGTATTACCAACTACGATTGGATCTCCAACATTTAAAGTACCATCTTGTACTAATAATGTTGCCGTTGCACCTTGGTTTTTATCAAGACGCGCTTCGATAACTGACCCTAATGCTAAACGATCTGGGTTAGCTTTCAGTTCTTGAACTTCTGCAACTAGTACGATCATTTCTAATAATTCTTCAATATTTTGATTGAATTTCGCTGAGATTTCGACAAAGATGTTGTCTCCACCCCAATCCTCAGAAATAATTCCGTGTTCAGATAACTCTTGTTTTACACGGTCTGGATTTGCTGTTGGTTTATCAATTTTGTTCACAGCAATAATAATTGGTACATCGGCAGCTTTCGCATGGTTAATCGCTTCAACTGTTTGTGGCATTACACCGTCATCGGCAGCAACAACAATAATGGCAATATCCGTTACGTCCGCTCCACGAGCACGCATAGTAGTGAAAGCCTCATGTCCAGGCGTATCTAAGAATGTAATAATATTGGCGTCTTCTGTCTCAACTTGGTAAGCACCAATATGTTGAGTAATCCCACCAGCTTCACCTTCTGTAACACGTGAATGACGTAATTGGTCAAGCAAAGTTGTTTTACCGTGGTCAACGTGACCCATAATTGTAACAACAGCTGGACGGATTGTTAATTTAGCTTCATCTTGTTCTTCTTCGAAGTACACATCTAAATCAGATACATCAACAACAACTTTTTCTTCTGGTTCTACACCATATTCAAGCGCGATTAATTCGATCACATCTTTTGAAAGTGCTTGGTTTTGGTTAGCCATAACACCGTTCATCATTAATTTTTTAATGATTTCAGATGTATCACGGTGCAACATTTTAGCAATTTCTTGAATATTTGTTCCTTCAGAATACACTAATTTTTCTGGTAAATCTTTATGTTTACGTTGTGTAATCCCTTTAGATTCAGTGTTCTTGAAATTCTTGTTCCCTTTACCACGACGATTGCGTCGATTACGGCGTCCAGGTTGATTTGATGATTTATTGTTATTAGAAGCGTTCTTATTTGAGTTGTTATTCTGCTTAGTATTCGTTTTAGATTCCTCTTTTTTATGTTGATTTTGTTTTGCTTGGTTTTTATCCGATGCTTTTTTACTAGTATTTTGAGAAGGTTTTGAACCTTCTTTATTTGCCTCTTTCGAGTTTGTTTCTGGTTTTTCGGATTTCTTAGTGTTTTTATTACTAATAATATTATTCAGTTGCTTTTCTTGGTCTTCAGAAATTGAAGACATATGGCTACCGAATTCCATGCCTTTTGACTTAGCCATAGTTAGTAGCTCTTTACTTGTCAGATCATGTTCTTTTGCATATTCATATACGCGTTTAGTCATGTAATCACCTTCCTAATTAATTAGTCATATGATTCCTCACTCTCCACATCATAAGATAAAAATTTCTTTGTCATGCCTTGATTTGTCAAACCGATAATTGAACGGTTTTTACCAATAGCTTGACTTAATTCATACTTAGTAAATTCAGTGTTAAGGGGAATATCTTTTCGTTCACTTAAAGAACGGTATCTCTCTAATGTTTTCTCACTGGCATCGCTAGCGCATAATACTAGGCGAACACGGTTATTTTTTACCGCTTTTTCGACCAATTCATCTCCAGAAATAATCTCTCTGGCGCGCATAGCTAGACCTAACATATTTAATTTCTTTAAATCATTTTTCATAGTAGTTCTTTACGAGCTTTCTGATGATCAATATAATTGTATAACTCATCATAGAATTCATCATTAATCTTCACACCAAATGCACGATCAAATGTTTTTTCTTTTTTTGCTTTTAATGCCAACTCAGGTTCAAGTGCTATATAAGCACCTCGTCCATTTTGTCGTCCTGTTGGATCAAGAAAAACTTCGTTTTCTTTGGATTTAACAACACGCACTAATTCTTTTTTTGGATACATTTCCTGAGATACAATGCATTTTCTCATTGGTTGTTTGCGTTGTTTAGCAGCCATTAGTTCGCTCCTTTAATGAAAATTATCATTTATTATAATTCATCTTGTTCTTCTTGCTCTTCAAGCAATTCATCATAATCTTGCTCATAATCATGCTCAACTTCAGAAATTGCTTCTTCGACAGCTTCTGCATCGTAATTATTCTCTGCTAGATCTTGTTCTTCTAGTTGTTCATCGATACTATCTTGTTCTTCAATTTCTTCAATCTCTTCAACATCAGCAATAATTTCAGCTTCATCAAAAGCGTCATACTCTTCAGTTAATTCTTCTTCATTATTAACTAAGTAATCTTCTTCGATTTCAGCACTTTGTTCTGATAAATACTCTTCATAAGCTGTTTCTGATTTAATATCTATCTTATGTGATGTTAAACGCGCAGCTAAGCGAGCATTTTGCCCTTTTTTACCGATTGCTAACGATAATTGGTAATCTGGCACTACAACGATACAAGAGTTTCCTTCTTCTTCAAAAATTACATTAATAACTTCTGCAGGACTCATAGCGTTACGGATAAATGTTGCAGGATCTTCACTATATTCAATGATATCCATGTTCTCGCCATTCAGTTCATTTACGATTGTTTGTACACGTTGTCCTTTTTGACCCACACATGTACCAACTGGATCAATATTCTCATCACGAGATCTTACCGCAACTTTAGAACGGTCTCCAGCTTCACGTGAAATTGAAACAATCTCAACAATCCCATCATAAATCTCTGGCACTTCTTGTTCAAATAATCTGCGTAAGAAATCTGGATGCGAACGACTCACGACCACTTGTGGTCCACGGGGTGTTTTATCAATTTTTGACACATACACTTTTACACGTTCGTCAATTTCTAAGTTTTCTCCAGCAATTTGTTCACGGATTGGCATAACTGCCTCAACTTTATCTAGGTTGATATAAAAAATTCCTTTTTCGAAACGCTCAACAGTCCCAGTTAAAATCTCATCTTCATATTGGATGAACTCATTATAAATAATATCACGTTCAGCTTCACGAATACGTTGCATTACAACGTGTTTCGCTGTTTGAGTGGCAATACGACCAAAATCGTTTGGTGTTACTTCAAATTTGATTTTGTCGCCAATCTCATAAGCGCGATTAATTTCTAAAGCTTCTTCTAATGAAATTTCAAAAGTAGGGTCATACTTAGTTTCTACAACTTCTTTCACTGAAAAAACTTTGATTGATCCACTTTCTTCGTCAAATTCTACTTCAACGTTTTGTGCATTATCGTATCTTTTTTTATACGCTAATACTAAGGCTGATTCTAGTGCTTCTTTGATGACCTGACTAGAAATCCCTTTTTCTTCTTCAAGAATCTGCATAGCTTGTACTAAATCTTTACTCATCTTCTTAATCACCTCATTAATTTTTTAGAATTTAATTGCTAAGCGGAGTTTTGATACCGCATCGCGTTTAATTTCAAGTACTTTCTTTCTTGTCTTAATTGTTACTTCAATTTGGAAAATTCCATCCGTGACTTCTAATAAAGTACCTTCATGAAATTTCTCCCCAAATTGTGGTACGTAATAATCTAAATGAATATATTCGCCCACAGCATTTAAGATATCTTTTTCAGTTTTTAATGGACGTTCAGCACCTGGCGATGACACTTCTAAAAAATATGCTTTTGGAAATGGATCTGGGCTAATCTGATCGAGTGCCTCACTTAGTTTTTCGCTAATTTTCGCACAATCTTCAATATCTATTCCATTTTCTTTATCGGCATAGACTCTTAAGTACCAGTTTGGTCCCTCTTTTACATATTCAACATCAACCAAATAACAATTTTCTGATTCTACAATTGGCTCAATTACTGGAACTACGGACTCAATAACTTTACTCAATATTTCACCTCATCCTTTAAATTTAATTCTTAGTTATAAATATGAAAGGAGCAAGCGTCGCCGCTCACTCCTCCCCGTCTCTTCTAAATTCCTTAACCAATATACCACAAATCTTTAAAATGTACAAGTAACAGCCTCTTTAAAGGATTCCAAATAAAAAAACCTTCAATCAAATATGATCAAAGGTTCTAGTTTAAATTAATTTGGGTAAATATCATTAACATGATTATTTACATCGATAACTAAAAATAGTTTTCCATCTTGGATTTTTCCTGACATGAATTTGTTCACTGTGCCACTCTCTTCAGTTACTTCAAATGGGAAGTAAACTTCTTCACTGTCTTCATTATCCCATACGACTGTCAATCGTTCGATATCTTGATTTTTTATCACTGTCTCAAACATTCCAGCCTCTAATCCACCTTGATTAATGTCTGTTGTTTGAAAAGTATCAGCTTCAGGTAGTAATTCCATTCTGAAAGCTTCTGAAGGATGAATCTCAACAATTTCTCCATCATTAATTCTACCTAAACTTGTTGAAACACGTTTAATCCAAATATCACCGACTAATTCTACTGGAATTTCCCATTGGCCACCATTATGGAAATGAAAATTAAATGTCTGAACCTTTCTTCCCATTACAATTCTCCCCTTTAAGCTATTTATTTTACTTATAAACTTATTATAACATATTTTTTTGGCGAGTCCAGAAGTTTGTTATTGTTTTCACAATTAAACTATATGAGTAAATCCGTGTTTAATTCAATTAAATTTTAATATGAAACTTTTTCATGTGAATAAAAACATATCAATCTGTTATATTATATTTTCATTATTTGATTTGTCAAATTAAGCTAGACAAAACAGCTTCATCTAAGTAACTCAAAAATACTTCCAACGGTGTTTGGTAGTGCAAGGATTTCCGTGGAATCGTGTTCCGTTTGTGTGCAATCGATGACACAAAGCTTTGGTCTACTTGATTAAAGTCCATTCCTTTTGGCAGTCCGTCTCTGCGTAATAAACCATTGGAATTCTCATTCAAAGCTCGCTGTGAGGGCGTTCCTGGATCGGCAAAATAAATATCAATGTCATGTTGATTACTTAATGCTTTCCAATTGGAAAATTCCTTACCACAATCAAACGTCATCGACTTAAAGAAATGTCGAGGAATCGATTCCAGCCATTGGTTCATCCTCTGTT
>NZ_VBSP01000002.1 GCF_005864045.1 Ruoffia tabacinasalis
GTTGTGAATTAACCATATCAGAAAGGGGTTCTTTTTGCATCACCTAACGGGTGATGAAGCAATTTACTACAAGTACTATAATCACAACATTAATTGACATTTTTAGAAAAACTATGAATTATTCAGGACATATTATATTTTTTACAGATTTTATTACTATTTATCCAAAAAAAGTATCAGCAAGAATAATCTCGCTGATACCAAAACTCAAAAATATTAAATTAGTTTACTTTTTCAATCTTGTTAAACTCTTCAGTAATCTCTGCCAGTAGTTCTGGTTTTGTAATCACATCAAAACCTGTTCTAGCTAGAATCTCAACCGTGCGCATCATCGCTTTGTAACCAAACTCAGTACGAGTTGCTTCACGGAATTCAACGGTATGACCCGCAGTTGGTACACCATCTGTAATTTCGTAGTACGAATGGATAGATGGGACAACTTGGCTGACATTCCCCATATCGATGGAACCTGATAAGTCTTCACCCGCATCGATCATTTCGATTCCTAAATCTGCTGCGTTAGCGTTATATGTATCACTTAATTTTTGGTTCGTGATCATATTATAGTATGACTTTTCAAAATAGTTATATTTCATTGTCGTACCTGCTGCACTTGATGCTGCTTCAGCGCTTCGGATAACCATATCTTTCACTTCTTGTAAGTAATTAATATCTAGAGAACGAACATAGAATTGAACACGAGTGTATTCCGGAATAATATTGGCTGCGACACCGCCTTCAGCGATAATTCCATGAACACGTGCATCTGGACGTAATTGTTGACGACCCGCGTTCACCATATTGAACATATTAATGGCAGCATCTAAAGCGTTAATTCCTTCCCAAGGAGCACCAGCCGCGTGAGCTGTTTTTCCAAAGAATTCAAATTCTAAAGCTTCCATCGCAAGCGATACATTACTCATTAAGTTTTGATCAGAGGGATGTGTACATAAAGCGACATCCACATCGTCAAACGTATCAGCATTAGCCATATCAACTTTAACACCATCAGTTTCTTCAGCCGGCGTTCCTAGAACTACGACGCGCCCACCTGTTTCACCAACGACTTTAGATAAGGCAATTCCTGCACCCGTATCTACAGTCCCAAGCATGTTGTGACCACAGCCGTGACCAATGCCTGGAAGTGCATCATATTCTGATAAGTAGGCAACTGTTGGCCCTTCTTTACCTGAATCAAAGGTTGCTTTAAACGCCGTATCGAATCCTAAGTATGGATACTCAACGTCAAAGCCATGTTTTCTTAATAAATCAACATGGGCTTGTGATGATTTATATTCGTTTAATCCTAGTTCAGGATTTTCATAAATATAATCACTTAAACCTTGTAATTCCTCGCGCATTTCTGAAACGATTTCGTGTAATTGTTCTTTTGACATATAATATTTCCCCTTTCGAAATTTCTAAAATGGTCCATAGCCGACTAATTGTGCAAAGATAATAAAGACTAGACCAATCGCTAACCAAATACCCATTAAAGGCATGGCGAATTTAACCCATTTTTTGTAAGGAATATCTGCAATTGCTAATTGAGCCATTAAGATTCCTGACATCGGCATAATTGAATCTAGGAAGCCGTTCCCTAATTGGTAACTTAATACTGCAGTTTGGCGTGTGACATCTAAAGCATCTGCTAAAGGTACCATGATTGGCATTGTAACAGCCGCTTGTCCACTACCTGAACTAATAAAGAAGTTAATAATAATTTGAACGACGTACATACCAGCCGCTGATAAGACAGACGGTAAGTTTGAAATTGCACCCGTTAAACCATTAATCAATGTATCTAGGATCATCGCGTCTTCCATAATAATCACTAAACTTTGTGCCAGTCCAACAATCAATGCTGCATACATCATGTCTTTAGCACCTTCAATGAAGTTATCTGCTAAATCTTCTGGTCTCATTCCATAGATTAGACCACTAATTAAGCCCATTCCTAAGAATACAGCACCTATCTCAGTTATAAACCAGTCTAAGCTCATAACACCGTATGCTATAACAACAAAGCCACCAACAAAAACAGCTGCAATAATCTTCTGTTTAGTTGTGAATTCGATGTTTTCAGTTGTGTTTAAATCTTGAAAGTCCGCATGATTTCTGGCTTTCATTTCCTCATCATAAACAATACTATTTGTTAAATCAGCTTTGACACGTTTACCATAAATAATTAAATATAAAGACGTTACAATCCATAATACGGTAAACAGGACTAATCTCAATTCAATACCTGAGTATAAGGGTAATTCCGCGATCGATTGTGCTACCCCAACTGAGAATGGATTCATGAAGCCAGATGTAAACCCAACTCCTGCTCCAAGCCCAATCATTCCGACTCCGATAAGTGAGTCATAACCAATCGCTCGCGCTAATGACACACCTAAAGCAATAAAGACAATTGTTTCTTCACTCAAGCCAATCGTTGAACCTGCTAATCCCATAATTAGAACCACAACTGGAATGACTAAAGCTTCTTTATCTTTTAATGAACTAACAATTCGACTTAAAGCCGATTCGATCATTCCGGTTTTATTAATAATTAAAAATGACCCACCTGTGACAAATAAGAAGTAAGAGATACCTTGTGTTCGAGCGAAACCTCTTGGAATACTCTTCAACACTTCAAAGATACCTTGAGGATTACTTGCAACATGTGCGAATGAATCTGGATTAATAATTTCACGTTCTCCAACCATTACTCGCTCAAATTCCCCTGCTGGGACAATCCAAGAAAGGATGGCAGCAATAATAATAAAACTAAACAATAATACATAGGTATGTGGCATCCGGACTCTTCCTAATGCCTTGAATATATTTTTCACTTTGTTCCTCCATTTATTTTGAACACTTTACAGCATGGTGAGCGAATTACTACATTGCACTTTTAAAAAATGTATATAAAAAGGCTGCGAGCAAAAGCTCACAGCCAGAATTTGACAGGTTCTTTTGCCCACAACACAGCACGCTCACCTACGTAGAGTTTGGGCAACCCTACAAGACAGTGATAGACTTATTCAATCTATCCCCAACATCAATTTGACATTTCGGCTAGCAATCCTTTCATCATTTCTGATTACTGATATTACAAGCGGCCTCAATACTGTATTGTTCTCTTATTTAATTTACTTGAGATAGAGTAACGCAAATCTCTGCCTTTGTCAAATTAATATTTCAAAGATTAAGAATTAGAATCAATTACTTTGATACCTGAATTTTATTTCATAAAATAGACTTATAGAGTCATGAGCATCGCTTGCTTCTTTCATTTTAAAATTATTTAAGGAGGAATAATATGATAAATCAACCCTTTTTTACAATTTTTTAAAAAGGAAGTCATCGGTTCACGATCGGCGTGATCATTTTACTACTAGTCATTATTGGTATTATACGCAATATGTCAAAACGAAAAACTTCCTTTTCAATGCGGATGATGGTTGCTTTATTTTTAGGACTAGCCTATGGAAGGTATTGCTGCTGAGAGTTTTCCACTATTCTTCTTAGAGTTATTTCCTAATAATCTGTTCTCAGTGATGACAGCAAATAGTAGTATCGTATCTGTAGTAATTATAGGAGCATTCTTTGCGACTTCTATTCGCTTCATGAGAAATAAAAAACCTGATGCGATTAAAGCCTTCAATGAATTTCGGCAAACTGCGCAAGTTGTCGTGAATAGTGTGTTAACGAACGAGAATAAATTAATGCCTTACGGGTTTCAGCGCTTGTAGCAAATACGATTTTATCTCACGAGATGGAGGTTATTAGTATATGATTAACTTTATCTCAGCACTCTACTCTGCTGTCGTAATTATGTTACTCGTCTACGTTGTTATTCTCTTATTGGTTGGAGTGAATCCAATTAAATTCTATCGAAAAGCATTTCCTACAATGGTCCTAGGTTTCTCGAATCGTTCAAGTGTTGCTACATTACATATACAATTACGAATTTAGATGAAAACATCGGTGGGTGTCGATTGATGGGAAGGTAACTTCGATATGTAACCATTCAACATACCTACAAAATCCGATTTCGAAGATATTGATTAATGATGATTTAACATACCGAGCAGTTACTTGGTAAGTTTTTTTAATTGCTAATTGAAAGCGATGTCTTGTACAATAAAAATAACACAACATACAAATGGAGGTTTGTTATATGCGAGCATTTAATTACGATATTCCAACTAAAGTTTACTTTGGTGAAGGTAAAATTAAACACTTACCTGATTTAATTAAACAATTCGGAAACAAAGTTTTACTCACTTATGGTGGCGGGAGTATTAAACGAAATGGTATCTATGACGAGGTACAAGATTTACTTAAAGGTTGTGAGATTTTTGAACTCAGTGGCATTGATCCTAATCCTCGGATTGAAACGGTTCGTGAAGGTGCAAAAATATGTAAAGAGAATGATATCGATGTCATCTTAGCCGTAGGTGGTGGTTCAACCATCGATTGTTCTAAAGTTATTGCCGCAGCTGCAAAATACGATGGCGATGCCTGGGACTTAGTTATGGATGGCAGTTTAATTACAGCTGCGCTCCCTTTAGTAGATATTTTGACACTTTCAGCAACAGGGACTGAGATGAATTTTAACGCTGTTATTACAAACTTCGATGTAAAGATGAAGCAAGGAACAGCAAGCAAACATCTATATCCCTATGCTTCTATCCTGGATCCAACTTATACATATACTGTGCCTGCGAATCAAACAGCTGCTGGTACGGCAGATATTATGTCTCATACAATTGAGAACTACTTTCAAGCAGAAGACAATGCCTTTATTACAGATGGCTTAAGTGAGTCCATATTACGAGCAACTATTAAATACTTACCAATAGCGTTAGAAGATCCTGAGAACTATGAAGCGCGTTCGAATTTAATGTGGGCGTCAACCGTAGCATTAAACGGCTTAACCTCGATGGGTAAAGGTGGCGGTTGGACAACTCACCCGATTGAACATTACTTATCTGCTTACTACGATATTACCCATGCAGTCGGATTAGCCATTCTAACACCGCGCTGGATGCAATATATCTTAAGTGACAAAACCGTGGATCGTTTTGCGAGATATGCAAACAAAGTATGGGATATTGAAGAAACCGATGATAAGTTTGCAATGGCTGAAGAAGCGATTGAAAAGACTTATCAATTCTTCGTCGATAATGGTTTACCTATGACTCTTCCGGAAGTAGGTATTGAAACGGATGAACATTTCGAAGAAATGGCCAAAGGACCTGCCGAACGCTTGTCACGAGCTTACGTTCCTTTAAATCCAGAAGATGTTGTTGAAATTTTAAATCGTTGTATGACTGAAGGTTCCGAATAATAACTTAAAAGACACTCTTTCGTTTACTAAAAGTATCCGAAGGAGTGTCTTCATATTTAAACTTCTTTTAACAAATCAAGTCGATCAAATTCTATGACTAATTCATAAGCACCGATGTGTGAATGAATCTTCTCTTTGATCATTGAGAATAATTCCTCATTTGTTTCCTCCACGCCATCAGGAATAACAACATCAAAAGTGATATGACTTCGATGATTTTTACTATCTACTTTAAAATCATGAAACTTTAAATCTAATTGAAATGATTTAAGAATATCTTTAACTTGACGGTAAATAGCTGTATGTTCTTCATTATGTATCGCAATTGGGTCAACGTGACACACTAATTCTACCCCTAACTTCTCTTCAAAGTCTGCTTCAATTTGATCAATTACTTGATGTGAGTAAGTTAAATCCCAACTATCGTCGATTTCTATATGAATCGTCGCAAAGGTTTTGTTTGGTCCATAATTATGCACAAGTAAATCATGGTAGCCTACGATTGAATCATACTTATCCAATAAAGTTTTCATTGCTTGGATTTCATCTTTAGAGGGACTGGTCCCTAATAAATCACTAATCGAGTCATTAATCTCCTGAATACCACTATAAACAATGATCACAGACAACAAGGCACCTGCATAACCATCGATTTTCCAACCCATCACCGTCTCAACGGTCGCGGACACGAGTACGATCAGAGTTACAAAGACATCATTCATACTATCTTGTGCCGCACTATGTAATGTATTTGAATGAATAGCCTTAGCTGCTGTCTTGTAAAAATTCCCTTGTATAATCTTAACTATAATTGACACAACTAATAAAATAAAGACTAGTGGTGAGGCATTTAGATGCGTTGGATTCATGATTTGTTTAATTGAAGACGTGAAAAATTGAAAACCAACATAAATGATAACAACAGAAATTAATAAGCCCGTAATATATTCTGATCGTTCATGTCCGTAAGGATGTTCTTTATCAGCTGGTTTAGAAGCTGCTCTAAAACCGAATAATGTTAATAAAGAAGACGCAGAATCGCCTAAATTATTCATCCCATCTGTAATAATCGAAATACTGCCTGACATTGTCCCCGCCAGCAATTTAATTCCAAATAATACAAAGTTAGAGATTAAGCCCACTCGTCCAGCTAAGATTCCTGCTTTCGTTCGAGCTTCCCCATTGGTTTGCTTACTTAAAAAACGATCAATTAATCCTTTAAACATAATGCGCCTCACTTTTCATAACGTTAGTATCCATTATATCAAATCTCGATATCCTTTTAAAAGAATTATAAAATTCCAACCAAAATAAAAAGCATTCATAAAACGAATTCGTTCTACAAATGCCGTAAGATTCAGTAATGACATTATTCTACTAATTCAAAATGAACATCTTGATTATCCATTGAAATTTGACCCTCTTCAATATTGAAATCCCAGAAGCGATCGCCACGATATTTAACAATTAGTTGATTATCAATAACTAAATATTCAGGATTAACAATATCTAAACTAAAACTAGGGAATGATTGGCCATCGAAAAAATTTATCTCTAGATATTGTTGATTTTGTGAATTATCTTCATCTGACTGAGCCTCCAAATCAACAATACCGTATAAAGCATCTTCATTCACCATAAGATTCTTATAATCCATGACTTTTTTTCTGTTTTATCTTCTGTTTCACTCTCAATTAAATATTCATTATCAATTACAATTTGAAGCCGGTTTTCGAGGATGTGAATTTCTTTAATCAATGAATTCTCATTTGTCACTTCGTATCTACCAAATAAATTTTCCTGGGCACTAACATCTGCTAGAATAACTACAAAAGCGAATAATACAGAAATGAATACAATTTTTTCATCTTTATCCCTCATAACTTGAAAATTTTATCAAAAGTCAATTGAATTTTCCTGATTCTAATCTAATATTACCACATAAATAATCGGTTGTTATAGTGATTATCACTCGGTTGGAAAGCGCTTATATGTTATCATTTAATATATACAATATAGCGGAGGTGAAAGTTACAGAAAGACTTTTAAATTAACTTATAAAGGAGAATATGATGAAAAAACTCACGAGATTATTTCTAGCAGGAATGCTATTGTTAAACATCACAACGCCCTACTATTCTGCACAAGCAGAATCTGAAGATATTAATAATGGCGTCGACGAGATCATCGCAAATATGACTCTCGAAGAGAAAGTCGTTCAAACGCTCATGCCAGACTTTAGAAATTGGGAAGTCGATGGTGAAGAAGTAGGCGTGACTGAATTAAACGATGATATTCGTCAAATCTTTGCCGACTATCAATTTGGTGGTGTCATTTTATTTGCTGAAAATGTGGTTGAAACAGAACAAACAGCCCGACTCGTCTATCAAATGCAAGCCTCTCAAGTTGAAAGTGATCACTTACCTCTTCTCATTGGAATTGACCAAGAAGGTGGAATCGTGAACCGTTTGGGTTCGGGAACTCAATTACCGGGTAATATGGCGCTAGGAGCAACAAATGACCCAGAATACTCGAAACTAGCTGGTGACATTATTGGAAGTGAGCTTGAAGCCTTAGGCATCAATGTAAACTTTGCTCCATCGGTTGATATAAATAACAACCCCAAAAACCCAGTCATCGGTTTACGTTCATTCTCCTCTGATCCTGAGATCGTTTCTGAACATGGCTTGAGTTATATCGAAGGGATTAAAGAACATAACGTCGCTGTTGCCGCGAAACATTTCCCAGGACATGGAGATACCGATGTCGATTCTCACTTCGGCTTACCTGTCGTTGATAAAAGTTTCGATGAATTTATGAATAATGAATTACTTCCTTTCAGAGCTGTGATGGATGCAGACACTGATATGATTATGACAGCACATATCCAGTTCCCACAACTAGAATCAGAGATGAAAGTATCGGAAGAGGATGGTTCTGATATCTTATTACCTGCTACACTCTCTCCATCAATCTTAACAGATCTAGTTCGTGATGAGATGGCTTATGAAGGCATTGTTATCACAGATGCTTTAAACATGGAAGCTATAGCAAATAACTTTGGTGAGGTTGAAACTTCGATCTTATCTAAAAAAGCTGGCGCAGATATATTATTGATGCCTGTCATTATTAGATCCAATGACGATCTTACTTTGCTAGATAAGGTGATTCAAGGTCTTGTTGACGCAGTTGAAAGTGAAGACATCCCCATGGATAATATCGACAATTCAGTCCGTCGCATTTTAACGCTTAAGGAAGAATTAGGTTTACTTGAGGATGAATTCTTAAGTCAATCTGAAGATGATGTCGTTGCGAATGCAACAGAGATAGTTGGCTCTGACATGAATCGTGCCAATGAACGTGAAATCTCCAATCATGCTGTCACTTTAATTGAAAATAAACAAGCCGCTTTACCCATTCAACCGGAAGCAGATGATCATGTATTATTTATTACAGCGGATACAAATCAAGTTCCTGGAACTGAGTTCAGTATAGAGCGGATGCGATTAGAAGAATCACTCTCGTCTGACTTTACGTATGAAATATTGACTTATAATGAAGAAAGTCAATTCACTGACTTTGCAGAGGCAATCTCACAAGCCAGTCATGTCGTAGTATACACGAGTATGGTAGATGAATCCTCTCTTGCTGCTGATAACTTTAGAACAGCGATTCCGCAAGAAATATTCACTTACGCAAAAGAGCAAGGTATTCCAACGGTGCAAGTAAGTATTAATAAACCGTATGATGCCGTAAACTTCACTGATAATGATGCGATATTAATTTCTTACGGATATAACGGTATGGACCCAACGGAAGGCGGACAAGAGCCCGTCGCATCATTCGGTCCGAACATTCCTGCTGTGGTTGAAGTCATCTTTGGTGTCACTTCTTCTGAAGAAGGACCTACAGGTCAATTACCTGTTGATTTACCAGTCATCAAGGACGGCGTGTTGTCGCCTAATGAAGTGGCATACCCCGTGGGTTATCAATCTGAGAATTGGAATTAATCAAAAGAAACTATACAAAAAATCTCCTACCCACAGTGGTTAGGAGATTTTTCTATTCATATTTACAGGCAATCCAGAGAATGATTTTCTTTATCTCGCTTGAAACGCTGTTTCCCATAAATTAAGTTTTGTTCCGATATCTTTTTCTAAGGCATTTTGATAAACTTGGTAACCCCAAGCAATATCATACAAAGGTTGGCCACCTAAAGCAAAGATGATAATATCATCGTCGTTCTCACGAGCTTGAACGTTACCTTTAATAATATCACCTACGTTCATAATAATGTCACTCGTCATGCGATCCTCATGAATCCAGTCTAGGAATAATCGTCCTAAAACGCCCATCTCAAGGGTGTTATATGGATAGACATCTTCGTACTTCACTTCTTCATACATCTTCCAATTATCGACAACTAAGCGAACATTATTAATGACAAAGTCTGGATCAAAGTTCCCTGAAGAAGACCCGATAATTAAAGCACCTGGTTTAATCCATTCACTCTCAATCTTAGGATTCGCTTCTCCAGAAGTTGCTAAGTTTAAGATATCCGTCTCTCTCACAGCATCTTCAATTGAATGTACAATTTGTATCGATACATTTGGAAATTTTTCTTCTAAATCTTCCTTCAGAATTTGCGATTGAGATTCATCCACATCATAGATTTTAAACACTTCCGCGTTTTTCGCCTCTAAAAGCAATGCGATAGCAGTTGAACTCCCAATCGCACCCGCACCTAAGACTGCAACCACTTTTGAATCTGGCTTAGCAAGGTAGCGCACACCTACGCCCGGAATTGCCCCAGTTCGCCAAGCACTCAGTAAATTAGCTGACATAAAGGCTAATGGTGCCCCTGTATCGGCATCATTCAGATTCATTGTGAGAATCGAACGCGGTAGGTTTTTATCTTTATTATCAAGGTTTGAACCATACCACTTACATCCAGCGATACGATATTCACCACCTAGATAGGCTGGCATCGCACAAAATCGACGGTCTGGACCATTGGCCGGCATACTTTTATGCTCAGGTTCATCTGGGAATGAGACAACCATTCCGTGAGAATTATTCTCTCTACCACCCATCCGGTAATCTTCTGTACTTAAGATTCCAAAAACATCTTCCATGACGTTAATACATTCTTGCATATTTAAAACGCCCGCATCAATCATATCTTGTTCATTTAAATATAAAAAATCAATTCGCCCATCTTGAGTCATTATTAAAATCCCCTTATAAATTTAGTTTAAATATTAGAATTATATTATAACAACTCAAAGGAAATGTAAAATAATAGCTAATACAGCATTCCGTCTATCTGAAAGTATCTATTGTTTCCTCAGTCGCTTCCGTTTCTAAATGAGTTACAAACTCAAAATCATCCACGTAAATATGCATACGTTCATCAATCGTATTCCACCATAGTTGGCCATCGGGAATTTGATGTAAGTCGATATCAGCAAATGGAACAACTTGATACATCTTCTCTGCTTCCACCCCCAAATTAAATATAGGCATGAACTTAGGATTCACAATATTCACTTCACCGGACTCATCGCGCTGAAACGTTACTTCAGTAATCCCGCCTTGCTTATTATCTAAATCTCTTTGTCCAGTTAGAAAACTTGCTTGAGAATAAATTGCAAAGGTCTCCCCATTGTTATACCAATCAACTGGCTGTAGGACATGTGGATGCCCACCTAAGATTAGCTTAGCCCCTGCATCACTTAATGCTTGAAATATGTAAAACTGATCTTCATTCGGCAAAGTATCATATTCATTCCCAAGTTGTAAACTTACGACAACCGCATCCACTTGCTGGGACAATGCTTCTACTTCAGCTACCATTAAGGGAACGTCAATCAGACTAATTAAATACTCTTCTCCAGCAGGTACGGGAATACCATTGGTTCCATAAGAATAATTTAAGAATCCGATACTGATGCCATTTGCTTCTATTATTCGGTTTGTATTATAATCTTCCCAAGATTCATAACTACCTACATACATCATATCCTCTTCTTGCAAGTTCTGAAGTGAATAGTGCGCGCCTTCACTGAACCAGTCTAGGGTATGATTTGTAGCATTACTTACAATATCAATACCGATTCGCTTCAGTGCAGCAATAATCTCACTCGGTGCATTAAACTGCGGATACCCTGACATTGGTAACTGCGGTGAAGCAGCGATCACTTCTAAATTAGCCATCGAAATATCAGCATATTCCAAATAAGGTTGAATATGAGCTAACATCGGCATAAAGTCATAGGCTGCATCTCCCTCAAAGAGGTCAGGTTCAAAACCTTCTTCAAGCATATTCGCCACAGTATCTTGATAGATCGGTGAGTAAGTGTCAGCTAAATAACTGACCCTGTCATGAATTAACACATCCCCGACTGATCTAAAGGTTAACTCCCCTTCTTGTGATGGAAGTGTTTCTTTACCTTCTTTCATTGGTAAATCCTCAAATAAAAACTCCTGTTCAATCGGTTCAACCGGCTCTTCCATCATCTCTTCTTGAGTACTATCATTTACAACAGAAGATTGACTAGCTATTTGAGAGGATTCATTAGAAGTAGAGTCTGCTTGTGATGTATTTGAAAAAGTATATATATATAAGCCAACGATTGTCAGAATAAATAAGCTTCCAATGATCACTAACCAAGTTTTTGTTTTTTTTGACATTCATTTTCTCCTTGCTCTACATTTTTATTCTAAGTTGCCTGTTGAGATTTCTTCAACGCTTAAATCCTCCGCCACTATGACTGTGATATCTTTACCCAACGGATCTTGCCAGATGAATGAGTGGCTATTCTCTTGAAGTTTCTGAACATACGTCCAGTTATTACCAACCACATCGATAACATCTTGAATAATTAAATTATCCCTTTGCTTTAATTCATCAATCTCAGCTTGTGTCACTGTTAAGTTGGCACGACCATAATTAGCTTGCCCAACTTCTAATTGAATTAAATCTTTAGAAGCCCAGTCGTAGGTCATACTATACGTCCCAGTAATATAAGACATTTCATCTTGAATAAATTCAAAGTAATAATCCTTATAATTTTCATCCACTTCAGAAAAACTTGGTAAAGCATCAGGATGATTGATTACTTTTTGAACTTTTTCTAAATCAGATTCTGAATCTGTTGTTTGTAATCTTTCAAACGTCGGATACAAATTTCCATATAAATAGTCCACTTGATTGTTTTCATTCATTGAAACCGTCAGTTTAAAGGTATCTACGGCTACCCACATATCATATTTGAGTGAATCTTCTTCATAGGTATACTCATCCCCAAATAACTCTATGATGTCAGCCATACCGATAATTCCATTCATATTATTACCTGATTCGATCACTTCAGTCACTTTGTCCAAGACATCTTTTATTTTGTTATAGATAGTTTCTTTTGTTTCATCACTGAATTCGCCTTCGAGTATTTGTGTCGCCAAATCAGGGGAAACAGATGGACTTTCGCTTTTTTCTTCTGCATGAACCGTTTGGACAACAAGTAAATTTAATAATCCAAGTACTAATAAACGCTTCTTCATGACGTATTCTCCTTATCTTTTTGCTTTTCTTGTTGTATTTTATAACTATTAGTTTACACTAACTAACAATACAATACGAATTTAATCCGGTGAAATCATATGAAATAAAAAAAGACCTTAATGAGAATTAAATCTCATCAAGGTCAATGACTCGCTATCTGATTAGTTAAAGTCAGCTAACGGATCTTGTGCTTGTGAACCTGATCCTTGTAATTCAGTAGGTTCCATGGCTGATTTTGGTACTCCGAAGAAGTATGTAACGACAAAGCCACCAATATAAGCTGCAATTAAACCAATGACATATTGTAACCTCATGTTATTAGCAATTAGTGGAATCAAAGCAACTCCACTTGGTCCAATGGCTGTTGCTCCAACACTTCCAAAGAAACCAATCACGGCACCACCGATCCCTCCACCAATACACGCTGTAATAAATGTTTTACCTAAAGGTAATGTTACAGCATAAATTAATGGTTCACCGATTCCTAAAATACCTACAGGTAACGCACCTTTAATCATGTTTGTTAATTGTTTGTTCTCACGAGCGCGAACCATTACAGCGATTGCTGCACCAACTTGTCCAGCACCTGCCATAGCTAGTATTGGTAAGAGATTCGTTTGACCTGTTGTGTTAATCATTTCAATATGGATAGGTGTTAACACTTGATGTAAACCAAACATAACGAGTGGTAAGAAGAATGCGCCTAACATAAATCCTGAGAAGGCTCCACCAATATCTAGAACCCAATTTATTGAACCAACTAATGAGGATGAAATGACCCCGGCAACTGGCATAATAACGAAAATCGTAAGTAATCCTACTACTAGCAACGAGATTGTTGGGGTAAAAATAATATCTAAAGCGTCTGGAATAACTTTTCTCACCGATTTCTCAACATATGATAAGATAAATACTGCTAAGATGACACCAATGATCCCACCTTGTCCCGCTAATAGGGGTTCTCCTGTAAAGATATTAATGAGTGGATTCTCAGGGTTCATACCTGTAAGGTAAATAATCCCAGCGATAACTCCACCCATACCTTGAGTTGCGCCAAATACTTTAGCAGCATTAATACCTACATAAATATTTAAGTAGCCGAATAAACCATTTTTAATAATATTTAGTATATCAACGGCATGTCCCCAAGTGGCTGCATCGAGTTGACCAGCGGTAATCATGTTCTGGAAGATGGATGCAATCCCCCCAATAATACCGGCACCAACGAAAGCTGGAATTAATGGAACAAAGATACTAGCTATTGAGCGAGTAATACGTTTAAAGGCATTATCATTTCCTTTTTTATATTTTTCTTTGTTCTCTTTTGTAATTTGTTCTGTACTTGCTCGTCCAGATGTTAATTCTGGGTCAAGGTTTTCATCGACAGCCGCACCTTTAACACTGCCTGACATACTTGCTAATTCAGTTGCTACTTTACTAGCTGTACCAGGACCGACAACTACTTGTAAGTTATTCCCGTCTTGAACAACACCCATGACACCGTCAACTTTTTTCAATTCAACTTCATCGACGACACTTGGATCAACTAAATCAATCCGGACACGTGTCATACAATTATAGATGTCTGTAGTGTTGTCTTTACCACCCATATGTTTGTATACTTCTTTAGCAATTAATTGTTCTTTTGTTGTATTCATCATTGCTCCTCCTCTTCTTTTATAGCTTCTCGGATAAACCCGTTGTTATGACTTAATATGTCTTTTGCACTATTTGGATCATTATTTGTTAATACCATAACAATGGCCACTTTAACGTTGTTATCTGCTTCTTGAAAAGCTTTTTCTGCTACTTCATAATCACATTCTGTCGCTTGCATTATAATTCGTTTGGAACGTTCTTCTAACTTTTCATTGGTTGGTTGTACGTCTACCATTAAATTTTTATACACTTTTCCAATTTGTACCATCGATACTGTTGATAACATATTTAAGATTAACTTTTGAGCTGTTCCTGCTTTTAACCGAGTTGACCCGGTTAATACTTCTGCGCCTGCATCCACTTCAATGGCAACTTGGCTGTATTCACTAATTTCAGCGCCTTTGTTACAAGCAATTGATACCGTAGATGCGCCAACTTCTTGAGCATAGGCCAAACCACCTTTAACATAAGGCGTTCGACCACTTGCCGCAATTCCCACAACTGTATCTTTATTAGTTAATTTCAATTCTTTTAAGTCATCTCGCCCAAACTCTGCAGAATCTTCCGCCCCTTCGACTGCTGATAACATGGCTTTTTCTCCACCAGCAATTAAACCAACGACCATCTCAGGCGGTGTACTAAAGGTTGGTACACATTCCGCTGCATCTAAGACCCCTAAGCGTCCGCTCGTTCCTGCTCCCATGTATATTAAGCGACCGTCTTGTTTAAAAGATTTCACGATTAATTTAATCGCTGCTTCTATTTGTGGTAAAACTTGTTCAATCGCTTCGGGTACACGGCGATCTTCCTGATTCATCAGTGCAATAGCTTCTTGAACGCTCATTTGGTCTAATGCCATCGAAGCTTCATTTCTCGTCTCAGTTGTTAGCTTGCCTAATTTCATCTATCTATCCTCTCTTCCATTGAATTTCAAACGGTTGTCCAGGTCTCATTGCCTCAAGTAAAAGATAATCACCCGATTGTATATAACCAATCACATTAACCTTTTCATCCGCTGGTAGATTCGTTTTTGTTATTTGAACTTCTCCTTCGTATCGAAGATAATCAGAGTTATCAATCGTAATTGAACCTACCGTTCGTTCACTCATTTGTTCCGGTTTAACTACGAAATCTTGTCTCATCCTTGCTTCCTGACTACGAATGACATCGCGAGCCGCGTCCATTCTTTGAGTGTGTCGCCCTTCGATATGTTTCAGTTGTTCGATAGTGTTGGAAGTCGCGACTGCTTCGAAAAATAAGACTGTTTCATTTAAATATTTTTCCCACTGAATTTGACTATAAGTACTCAAACCTGGGTCGCCAATATACACTTTATCAACAAAGGTTGTTTGCCTTAATTCAAGCGCGCTCCCTAAAGAATGTTTGTAACGGTGGTCTTCTAAAGTTGGTAATCCTTCATATAAAGGTCCTCTCAAATCACCCTCTCCTGGTACAAAAGCCATGACCGTAATCCCTTGCTCTTTCAGCCATTTGTTCATATTAATAAACTCTAATTTATCTAAGCCCGTTTCAGGACGCGGATAATAATTATGCCAAGCCTCAATCGACGTGAAATCCACTTCTAACTCTTTTAAAATATTCAAATCTTCTACGCTAATTGTACTCGCATTTAAAACAACATCTACTTGCTCACTAATGAGTTTAATCTCTTCGTGACTGACTCCATAGTCGACTCGAATTCCAGTCACACCTAGTTCAATCAATGGAGTTAAATCTTTATAATAAATACCTAAGTTCTTTAAGGCGTCTCCAGAAACATCAACGACTAATTCCATTTCATAATCTTTTGCTACCGAACCTAATTGCCCTAATCGATCTAAATACAATTCAGAATCATCTTCAGGGATATGAATTGACGAGAAAATACCTTTAAAACCAATCTCATGCATGCGTCTTATGTACTGTTTAACTTCTTCTGTCACATCTTCATTTAAATATATTGAAATACCATACATATCCTCACTCCATTGTAATCGTTTTCTAAACAAATTATACAACTTATGAAATGAAATTTCAATACAAAAATTTTATTTTTATCAAGAATGAAATGAAATTACATTTCAATGGTATTAAGTTACTTTAGATAATTATTAACACGGACTTGAATATGATTTTATTAACATTAGAATCAAAGTTTAAAACTTTTTTATAAGAAGGATATCACAATTAGTGGGATGGGAATTAACGGATCGGCTGTTCTCACTTCTTATGCAAAAAAATTAAAAGATAAAAATCATGATGTTACTATTGTTTGCTAAGATACCTCGCATAGTTTTGGGCGAGGGGTACCTTTTAGAGAGAATCAGATTTAGCACTTGTAAATACCAGAACAACTGATATTACTTATGATTACGAACAATCAGGCGAGTATGAAGTTAGGCTAAAAGAAGAAGCAAAAATTGAAGGTGATATTCCTGAATTTATGATGCGTGCCTTGTTTGGTGAGTATTTAAATGATCGAACAATGAAGCAAATTGAATTATTGAATGCAACTGTACACTATGAAACCGTCGAAGATATGCGATAGTTAAGTGAAACAAAACAGTTGGAATTAGTCACTGTTTCAAATGAGGTTCGTCAATATGTTCGTGACCATCTGTGTTCTGGTTCTCTACCAGTATTAGACCCTTACCATTTGAACGGAAAACCAAATTACATTAGTAACTCTTCCCCACTAAATGAACTCACGCATGACTATTCTAAAGATGATCGTATCGTTGCCATTCGAACAAGTCTAACTGCGATCGACGTTCTCAAATATCTATTACAAGAACGTGAAAATGAATCCGTGTATACTTTCTCACGTCATAACTTTTTCAAGACAGTGGGAACAGCAGGGCTAAGAGAGTCTTAAAATCATTCAAATTTAATGACGAAGACAGAACGTATTGGTGTTTCCACAACTCGAATATTGACTTTCTTATGGCAATATATGCCTAAATCAGAAAGAAAAGCATACTTAGATAAATATCAAGAACCCTTTAACTTAGCTAAAGGAAAACTTCCGATGAAGTCGGCTGAAGCTATTATTGAAGGTGAGGACCGTGGCCAATTAACCATTCTCAAAGATGATGAAACTGTTGATTATGATGACAACTCACGAAAATACATTATGGAGAATGAGAATAATGAAGAGATTTTACGTGCGGAATAGGTTATTAACGTAATGGGTGTAAACCTTCATTTAGAAGGCGATTTAAATAGTCATCCATTAATTCATTCACTATTAAATAAACGCTACATTATGCCTGATACTTCAGGTGGATTATGTTTCAATGCCTCAACACAATTGTGATTTCACCTAGTTGGTGCGAAATTCCTACATTTCATGCCCATGGAATGTTAGTGAGTGCAGCTGTTTTTTAAAAAAATTCAACTTATAAAATCCAATCCGTTAACTATCAACTCGTCAAAGATATCATTGCTAACTATTAAACAAATAAATACGGCTTGAAATTCATTGAGAACTTCAAACCGTATTTTTTATTTATAATAAGTTTCGACGATTCTTTGAGTCGCTTCAACTGTATCTTCATATGTTCCAAAGGCAGTCAGGCGCATAAATCCTTCACCATTAGCCCCATAGCCAGAACCTGGTGTGATGACAACTTGACTTTCCTGTAGTAATTCATCGAAATATTCCCAAGAAGATAAGTCTCTTGGTGTTTTCAACCAAATATATGGTGCATTTACCCCACCGTAGTGTTCAATCCTCGCATCATTGAAAGCATCAACCATATGCTGAGCATTACGTTGATAATATACAATATTATCCTTCAACTCTTTTTTAACTTCCGGTTCGAAAGTCGCTAATGCCGCGCGTTGAATGATATATGAGGTACCGTTAAATTTCGTTGGTTGGCGACGCGTCCACATGGCATTCAATGATTGACCTTCAATCACAAGTTCTTTAGGTATGACAGTATAACCTATACGCATACCCGTGAAGCCCGCTGTCTTAGAAAAGCTACGCATTTCAATCACACATTGCTTAGCCCCCTCACATTCATAGATGGAATGCGGGATATGATCATCTTGTATAAAGGCTTCATAAGCCCCATCAAAAATTATGACACTTTCATGCTCAATTGCATAGTCAACCCATTCTTGCAGTTGATCCTTCGTCATAGCGACACCCGTGGGATTATTCGGTGAACAAATATATATCACATCTGGCTGCTGTTCTTGGTCAAAATCTGGCACCGCTTGATAGTGATTATCGACCGTCATCGGAATCGTTATTAATTCAGACCAACTTTGACTCATATCATCATAATGTCCTAAGCGTCCCGCCATAACATTACTATCAATATAAGTTGGATACGCCGGATCACCAATCGCAATCTTAGCTTCCAGACTAAATAACTCTTGAATGGCTCCTGCATCTGTCTTTGAACCATCTGATATAAATAATTCATCTTCTGATAAATCAATATTCAATGTTTGATAACTATGCTCTATAATCGCTTGCTTAAGAAATGGATAGCCAGTACTTGGCCCATAGCCTTTGAAAGTTTTAGATTTCAATTGTTCTTGACCTGCTTGAGTCATTGCTTCAACCACTCCCCTTGGTAAAGGTTGAGTGACATCACCAATAGACAATTTGATAACTTCTGAGTCAGGATTGCCTTCTTTGAATGCTGAAACTTTCTCAGCAATATGATTAAATAAGTAATTCCCAGGTAAGCGATTAAAATTCGGATTTATTTTCATAAAACTGCTCCTTTATCCTATCTCTTACGACTTTCTTTTACTCATCCATTCTTGTTGATGACCTCTGGAAATGCGCATAATGTTCTCATATAAATCGGCTAATTCACCTTTTAAAGAATCATCTTCTAAGTAACTTTGTACTTTCTCGATAACGACCGCTTCACGGCCACTATCTAAGATTTCCATATTGTTCTCTAATTTAATTTCAGCTACTTCCTCAACCGTTTTCGTTCGTTCTTCAAATAACTTTACCAATTCGCGATCAATTCGGTCGATGGTTGCTCTTTGTTTTTCTAACATATTATTCCTCCTATGATAATTGACTTAAAAATACGCTTCCTAATGTATATCCTACCAATACTGCACTTGCGGCACTCCATAATAATAAGTAAAAACCATATAATAAAGCATCTTTAGCTGTGGTCCAACCAGATCCAATTGAGATAGCAATATAAGGCATTGCCGGTGGTGTCATGTATGCGAGTGACGCCATGAATCCAATTAAACTCGCAACGACTGCCACGTTTATTGGTAAATCCACCTGTGAACCCGCAATTGTAATAACTATGGTTGTAACAACTGACACAGTTACTAAGTTTGATGAGAAATTTGTTTGCAAGGCTGCCCAAATGATGAAGACTAATACCATTAATAATGGTGATAAGCCAACTAACAGTGGTGTTAAGAATGATTCGATTAAAGTAATTACACCCATATCAGGATTCGATAAGAAGCTACCCAAAGTGAGTGTCACCGCTACGATCAGTAAGCTCGGCCAGAACACACCTTTAGAAATTCCCTCTTGTAACTTTACTAACGGCTTCCCATCAACATGAACCACTGCTAATGCTAAAGCACCAATCATAGGTGGAAAGGCAATTCCTGCTGATTTTAGAAATGCTGCCACTCCAGGTAAGATAAAGCCTAATACTTCTGGTAATAACCATAAAGCAACAACCCCACCAAAGATCAGAACGACTGCTTTTTCCTTTTTATCCGCTTTTGGTAAATCTGATAATGAAGCAATCTCACCCAGTTTTACGTTAGATAAATCCATTCGCCAAATCCACTTTAGAGAGACTAAAAGAATTAAGAAAATTGTTAAGCCTGCTGGCACTGCGAAACTCATATATTGACCATTCGTAATCGCCGTTCCGTAGGCCGTTTCATATAGCCCCATCGCAGTAATTGCGAACACGTGGTTAATAGGCGTCATCGCTGTTCCAATAGCTATTGAAGCATATAAGGCGACTAATAATTTCGAAGCTTGTTTATCCCCTTTTTCTAATCCGAATTGGGTCATAACCTCTTCATAGATTGGAAAGGCAATCATAAATAAGATCGTTGGTGAAACGAAAGTACTGATTAATAACATCACCGATAGAAAAGCAAAAACAAATCTCCAAGGACTTACTTGAGCCCAAGCACTATTAATTGCCCATGCCGAAACACGCTTTAAAAATGATGTTTGTTCTAAGGCATGTGTCACTAAGAATGTAAAGAATAAAAAGACAAACGTTGTATTACCAAATGACTGCTGGAAAATTTGTCCATAAGTGACTTCAGGTAGAAAACCTAAACAAATTAAACATAAAATACTTGGCCAATCAATGGCAACAAACAGCCACAATACCAAGCTACTAGCAAAAATAGCTAGAACTGAAAAAGTAACGGTTGGAATATTGAATAAACCAATTTGCATCGTTGAATTCAAAACAGCTAGAGCTAATATAAGTAAACTAATGACGATTGAGATAATCTCACTAGTTTTAAATCCTTTTGATATAGAATTTGACATTGTTTACACTCCCCTTTTTTATAACTTTTCAACAAAAAAACTGCTTAGCATAAACTAAGCAGTTCTCGAAACTGGCCATTTTAGGAGGTCCGCTTAATTTATACTCTAAGCGGCCAAGACACAACAATATCAAGCCACCATAGATATGAACTTTCGTTATACGTTCATACTAGGTGGTATGAACGCTATCTAAAGTAGCTAAAATACATTGATTTTAATGTATGGGATAATTGTTGCATGTTCCTAACCTCATTTCTCTGTTTCAAACAGTATACCTGACTACTCACACGAAATCAACATCAAATTCTAATAATATTTTAATTTATATTATTTTCATTATTTATTCTATGAAGCTACTCCCACTGGAACTTCATCAGGCACTTCAATACTTTCATTAAAGATTTTGTCAGTGACATTATAATTAAATTCTACTTGCAATGACTCTGGCATGTCCGGATCAGGTTCAGATGCTGAAGCTTCTTCGAGTGTTTGAACATCTGAATCAACTATCACTTGAATCGCTGTAATAAAATAATCTTCATCCATTTCGACGGTAATTGTATAATTTAATCCATCAGCCAAAGCAATAGCTTGACCTTCATAATTTTCAATTTGGTTACTAATCTCAACACCCGAATCCACTGTTTCTTGAGTCACAGTCATTCCTAACTCTTCTAAGGCTTCAAAGAATTCAATCCATTCTTCCTCTGTTTCGAAAGAGTTAATTGTGACAGTGTAGCCATTATCATGCTCTTCTACCGTCGTTTTCTCACTTAATAACTGATGCACCCTAGACGGAATATAATAACTACGAATTGATCCTTCGATGACTGATACAAGCATTTGATATTGAGTAGTAATTTGTTCCGCTGGCATACCGAGTACCGTAGTAAGGTCAGCAGTGACCCATTCACTTTCACCTTCTTTAGTAGAATCTTCTTCAAATGTGTACATTGTTTCATCGATGATATAATTTAGTAAGTGATATGTTTCATCCATTGTCGACCCATCGTTATGTTCAGCGTTCATCGTTGCGTCTAAATCAAAACCTACTTCAAGTTCGGGCGCTATCTTGACTTGAAGTCTTCCATCAACAGTGTAGTCCATCGTTCCTTCAGGATAAATTAAATCCATATTACCTTCAAAGTCACCTTTAAAAGATTCAATTTCTTTCAATCCATTAATCACATTTAACAAGACATCATCTGGAGCAAGTTCTTGTGCTTTTGCCGGTAAGGGCCCCATAGTTAAGACAACTAATAAAGTAACAAGTATGACGTTTATTATTTTCTTCATTTGTAAACGCTCCTATCTTCTTTGATACTTATATTATAAGCTTTATATAAACTAAAGTTCAAATATATCGAAGTTTTTGCATATAAAAAAAGACATGAACAACGATTTGTTCATGTCTTTTGCTTATTCAATATTGACTTTAATCATCAAATTCCTCAAACGGTGAACCACCTGAAGCGAATTGACTATTGTAAAGATTTGCATATTTGTCACCTCTAGCAATTAATTCGTCATGGTTCCCTTGTTCAACAATGTCTCCGTTTTCCATGTATAGAATTAAATCAGAGTTTTTAATTGTTGAAAGACGGTGAGCAATAACGAAACTTGTACGACCTTCTACAATACGGTCCATCGCTTGTTGGATGAGAATTTCAGTACGAGTATCGACTGAACTTGTCGCCTCATCAAGAATAAGAACTGGACGGTCTGATAACAAGGCTCTCGCAATCGTCACAAGTTGTTTTTGACCTTGTGAGATGTTTGAAGCTTCTTCGTTAATTTCAAAGTTATAGCCACCAGGTAAGTTCTTAACGAAATTATCTACATGAACAGCTTTGGCTGCTTCAATCACTTCTTCATCCGTTGCGTCTAAACGTCCGTAACGAATGTTTTCCATAATTGTTCCGTTAAATAACCAAGTATCTTGCAATACCATCGAAATTGAACGTTGGTAATTAGCACGACTATACGTTTTAACGTCCACACCATCTAAGTTAATCGAACCTTTATCAACATCATAGAAACGCATTAACAGCTTAACCATAGTCGATTTACCTGCACCTGTTGGTCCAACCAAGGCGACTTTTTGTCCCGCTTTTATATCGGCATTAAAGTCTGTAATGATGACTTGATCAGGATTATATCCAAATTGAACATGGTTAAATGATACATCACCGTGTACATTTTCAATATCTAAAGCATTACCTGTTGTTTGATCTTGTTCTTCTTCATCTAAGAATTCAAACACACGCTCAGCCGCTGCAACCATTGTTTGTAATAAAGTTACAATTTGAGCTAACTGAGTGATAGGTTGTGTAAATCGGTTAACGTATTGAGTAAAGGCTTGAATATCCCCAACACGAATCATACCAATAATTACAAGGTATGCCCCAACCATTACAACAGCAGCATAGCCAAAGTTTTGTAAGAAACGCATGAATGGGAACATAACACCTGAGTAGAACTGTGATTTCCACGCAGATTCTTCTAGTTTAGCATTATCTTTATAAAAGACATCAATAGCATTATCTTCTTGGTTAAATGCTCTAACTATATTTTGTCCTGAGAAGTTCTCTTCAATTTGTCCGTTAATTACACCAAGGGATACTTGTTGTTGACGGAAGTATTTTTGAGATACATTAATTAGTATACGAATTGTAATTAAACTAATTGGTACGACAATTAATACAACTAAAGCGAGTATCCAATTAATTGTAAACATAATAATCGCAATACCAAGCATTGTCATGATAGAGTTTAATAATTGAGCAAAACTCTGCGATAATGAAGCTCCAAGTGTATCGATATCGTTACTAATTCTTGATAAGACCTCACCATGTGAGTGAGATTCAAAGTATTTCATTGGCATATTATCAATCTTATCTAACATCTTTTTACGTAAACCGTAAGTGACATTCTCCGTAACACCTGTCATTACAAAACCTTGAACCCAGTTGAAAATTGAACTCACTACGTATAAGGCTAATACTGTTAATAAGATTCTACCAATTACATTAAATTCAATCGAACCTGTTCCTTGAACTTCAGCTAATACACCTTCAAATAATGTTGAAGTGGCTTTACCTAATTCACGAGGACCAATAATATTAAATAATACAGAGAGAATAGTCGTAAAAAAGACAAGTAACATTGCCCATTTAAAATTCAATACTTCTTTAAAGATTCGAAGTAAGCTATCTTTAAAGTTTTTTGGTTTTTCTGCGGCGCCTTGACCACGAGGTCCAGGAACTTTTGGTTGATTTTGTACTTTTTCTTCTTGTTGAGTATCTTTATCTGCCATTATTCTCCCTCCCTCTCTTGTTTAAATTGTTCTTCATAATTATCTAATTCGACTTGAGATAATTGAGATGTTGCGATTTCGCGGTAAACTTCACTTGTTTCCATTAATTCTAAGTGATTACCTAATCCAGCAACTTTACCTTCATCTAGAACAAGAATTTGCTCAGCATCAAGGATCGTACTAATACGTTGAGCAACGATTATCATTGAAGCATCTGAAACTTTTTCACTTAAAGCTTGACGTAATGATGCATCGGTCTTGTAGTCTAAAGCAGAGAAACTGTCATCAAAGATGAACACTTTAGGTTGTTTTGCAATGGCACGAGCAATTGATAAACGTTGTTTTTGCCCACCAGACACATTACCTCCACCTTGTGAGATACGTTCTTTAAAGCCACGTTTTTTTTCTTCGATAAATTCAGTTGCATGAGCAATATCAGCCGATTCATGCATTACTTCATCAGAAAGTGAATCAACACCGTATCCAATATTACTTTCAATTGTACCTGAGAATAGTACCGCTTTTTGTGGTACATATCCGATAATATCACGGAGTTGTTCTTGACTAATATCTCTGATATCAACGCCATCAATCTTAATTGATCCTTCTGATACATCATAGAATCTCATTAATAAATTTAAGATCGTTGATTTACCACTACCGGTACCTCCAATAATTGCTGTTGTCTTACCTGGTTCTGCAGTAAAGCTGATGTTATTAATTACATTATTATCTGCACCAGTAAATTTGTAACTGACGTTATCAAATTCTACGACACCTTTTGGTGATTCAATTACTTTTACGTCTTCTTTATCATTGATAGATAACGGTGTATCAAGTATTTCTTGGATACGTTCCCCAGAAACGATCGCACGAGGAATCATAATTGACATCATCGTTAACATAAAGAATGAGAAGATGACTTGCATTGTATAAGTGATAAATGCCATCATCTCACCTACTTGCATTAAGCCGTCACCAATACGGTGGCTACCTACCCAAATAATTAAGACTGAAATACCATTGGCAATCAGTAATAAAATTGGATTCATTAATGCCATTGTACGACCAACAAAGATATAACTATTACGTAAATCTTGGTTCGCGCCATCAAAACGTTCAGATTCTAAATCTTGTCGACCAAATGCACGAATAACTTGTAGCCCAGTTAAGATCTCTCTGGCGAATAAGTTCACTTTATCAATTTGTTTTTGTAACACTTTGAATCTAGGTATTACAACACTCATAAGAATTCCCATAAGAACTCCGACAAGTGATAGAGCTAAAATCGTAATCCAAGACATTGAAATTTGTGATTGGAATACATAAAATAATGCCCCAATCGCTAACATTGGTGAGAATAACACAATTCTAAAGAATACTGTTACCACCATTTGTACTTGTTGCACGTCGTTTGTCCCACGTGTAATCAGTGAAGCCGTTGAGAATTTCTCCATCTCTTCATTAGAGAACTGAAGAACTTTTTCGTAAGATTTTGTTCTTAAAGTACTTCCGACTTTCGCACCAACGACTGCTGCTACATAAGCTGCAAGTGCTCCGCCACCGAATGCAACTAAGGCAATCAGTAACATTTGTCCACCTTGCGTTAAGACGTAGTTAATTTGAGTACTACTTAAGTCTCCTCCAGCTTCTTCAGTTGTTTCTAAAACTGATTGAATCGCTGTTGAATGCACCATCGCAGGTCCGAGTGTATTCATTTTTTCAACGTACTCATCACGCATACCAGATAAGTCCATCACTTCTGAACTATCACTTTCTTGAGCTGTCGCTGCTAATTCTTCTTCAGACATCCCTGAGATTGTCTGATACATAGCTAAAGGAACTTCAAAAGATTCACTTAAAGCTGTCATCAATTCTTCATTTTCTTCAACGGAACTTTTAATTGTATAATTGCCGTTTCCATCTTGTGTATAATGCTCTTCAATTAATTCCTGTTCTTCAGGTAATAATAACATCTCGAATTCCGACATTGAATTGGCGGTCATTTTTAATGGTACTGCTAATTCCACACCTCTGTTTTGAATCCCAACGTCAACTAAGTTAGACGTATAAGTTGGTAACAAAAGCGTTGTGAATGCTTGTATAAAATGCGCAACAAGGGCAATAATAACCCATTTCCAATGAGGTTTTAAATGATTAATTAAATTTTTCATATAATATTACTATTCCTCACTTTCCTCTTTTATTTTATTTAAGACTTTTGTCAGTCGAGCTCCTGTATCGAGAAAGACACGGATCTCTTCTTCAGTAAACTCATCAAAAATAATTTTCATTGAGTTTTCCATATGTTGAATGGCTCGCTCATAATTTTCTTTTCCCTCATCTGATAATTTAAGAAAGATATTACGGCGATCATCTGGGTCATCTTCTTGAATCAGCCATTCTTTTTGAACCAAGCCTTTGACCGTTCTAGATATTGCTGGTGAAGATACGTTCATTAAAGTAGCTAATTCACGAGAGGTCAACATTTTATCTTCTTCTCGATGAGTTTTCCATACATGAAACAGTATCTTGAACTCGCTTTTTGACATCACTGACCGACCTTGAACTTCTGCAGCTCTAGAAAACATTTGCGACATGTTGTACATCTGATGCACTAAATGACGCTTTTTCACTATAACACCTCCTTAAATAACTTAACTTCGTTAATAGTTAACCTTGTTAATTATAAGCGAGTTATTATATAAATTCAAGTAAATCATTCAAATAAATCTATGAGTACGATTTATTATCTAAAAATAAAAGAACCAGCTATAAATCGCTGGTTCTCGTGTTTATTTCTCAGTTTCATACAATTGATATTTCTTATATTCTTGTATAATATGTTCGGCCATTTCTTCGATAGATTGATTTTCTACACTGACGATATGTGCGTCAACTTTATCGAATAAATCGTTCGCAAACATTAATTCAGTTTTCACACGATCAAGACTTGAATAGGTCGCATTCTCATCTAGACCTAGAAACTTCACTCTTTCTTTACGAATGTCACTAATGTATTTAGGCGACGCTGATAAGCCAAATATCTTTTCTTTTGGAATTTCAAAAATTTCTTGTGGTATGTTGGCCTCAGGAAAGATGGGTAGATTCGCAACTTTGTAGCCTTTATTAGCTAAATACATACTTAAAGGCGTCTTAGATGAACGAGAAACGCCTAAGATAACGATATCAGCTAATTTAAAGCCGCGTCGGTTTTGACCGTCATCATATTTGACCGCAAATTCAATGGCTTGAATTCGTTTGAAGTATTGATCATCCAAATTATGTAAACTTCCACTCTGTTCACTCGGTTCTTTGTGAGTGATCGTTGAAATATGCTGTATCAAACCATGAATCGGATTAAAGTAAAACAAGTCATTCTTTTGGGTAAATTCTTTTGTAAAATAATGTAAGTCTTCATTAACTAAGGTTGCAACGACTGTGGCATGATGCTTTAGTGCATCTTCTAAAATCTCAGTTAATTCTTCTAACGTATTAATAAATGGAAATCGCTTAACACTTGAATCAGTGAAAGTCGGAAACTGTGCAAGTGCGGCATTTGTTACCCTAATCGCTGTTTCTCCAACTGAATCTGATATAACATAAAATGTTTGGTGATTTTTTTCTTGCATTAAGCATCCTCCTCTGAACTTAACTCAACTAGTAAATCAATTATATTCGTCTTAGACATCTTGCCAATAACTTGATCGTCTGAACTAATTACAGGTAAAGAATCAATCTGATGATTGGATATTAATTCCGCTGCTTTCAGCACCGTCATTTCTGGTGTAACCGCAATGATGTTAGGCATACGGGTCATGACAATTGCGACGGCGGTCTTCTCTGCTTGACCTGCAATCAAACTTCTTAGTAAGTCTTTTCTTGATACAACTCCGATGAGACTTTTAGACGTTGAATCCGCTACATAAAGTGAACCAACATCGTACATGAATAATGAAGTAATCGCATCATTTACCATTGTATCCGGGTAAACAATGACGGGTTGAATCATCACGTCCGCCACTTTATACTGATTAAATTGCTCAAACAAAAGTGACTGAGGTTCCAGTCCTGAATAGATATAACCGACTTTCGGTCTAGCATCCAGAACCCCGGTCATTGTTAAGACAGCCAAGTCACTTCTCAACGTCGACTTTGCTAAACCAAGCTCTTCAGCAATAACATCACCACTTACCGGTTCTTTACTTTTAACAATTTCAACAATTTGTTTCTGCCGTTGTGTGAAATTCATATTAGTCCCTCACTTTATCATCTTACTAACGTGCTTATTGTTTTAATTTGATTGCGCTTTGAGCTACTGACATTTGAGCGATTGGAATTCGGTAAGGTGAACATGACACGTAAGAAAAGCCTAATGAAGCAAATAATTCTACTGATTTCGGGTTTCCACCATGCTCACCACAAATACCTAATTTTATTGTTGAGTTTACCTTCTTAATATTTTCAATCGCTATCTGGAGTAATGCACCTACACCTTCTTCATCCACGCGTTGAAATGGATCATAGGCGAGTACACCTTCATTCACATACTGGTTTAAGAATTTTCCTGCATCGTCACGAGAATAACCAAAGGCCATTTGTGTTAAATCATTTGTACCAAAACTACAGAAGTCACTGTGTTGCGCAATTTTATCCGCAATTAAACTTGCTCTAGGTGTTTCAATCATCGCTCCAATTGTATACGCTAATTGAACTTGATGTTCTTCTAATAGAGCTTCAATGCGCTCTTGGATAATTTCTCTTAAGTAAGCCGTTTCACGCTCTGTACTTACTAATGGTATCATAATTTCAGGCTTAACGGCTATATCTTTATTATTTAATTCAATGGCAGCTAACATTATAGCTTCTGCCTGCATCAAATATAATCCTGGGTAAGTCATAGCTAAGCGGCAACCACGGTGTCCGAGCATTGGATTTAATTCTTTCAAACCTGTCAGCCTTTGCGAAATATCTTCAACTGAAACGTTTTGTTGGCTCGCAACGATTTCAATGTCTTGCTTTGAATTAGGTAGAAATTCATGTAATGGCATATCAAGTAGACGTATGACTGTTGGTTTATCTTGAATCAATTCAAAAATCTCTCTAAAGTCATTTTGTTGATGGATTAAAATCGATTCTAATGCATCTTTTCTTTCGTTATCACTGTTAGAAAGGATAAAGCGACGTAATTCACTCAAAGGTTCTGGTCGAAAGAACATGTGCTCAGTTCTAACGAGTCCAATTCCTGTCGCACCAAAATCTAAACCAGCTTGAATATCTAAAGGAGTCTCTGCATTCATCCGAACTTTTACTGTCGCAATGTCATTTGCCCAAGACATCACAGTATGGTAATTCTCATCTAAATCTGAATTTCGCGTTTGAATCGCTCCGACATATAGTGAACCTGTGTCCCCATCGACTGAGATGATATCCCCTTCAATTAAACTACCACCAGGATAACGTAGAGATTTCTGCTCCTCATTAATCTCAAGTACATCACAACCTGCTACGCAACATTTCCCCATACCTCGGGCAACGACAGCTGCATGAGAAGTCATCCCACCATGATTTGTAACGATTGCTTCACTGACACTCATCCCTTCAATATCTTCGGGTGAAGTTTCATGACGCACTAAGATGACAGGTTTACCTAGTTCCGACCATTCTTTCGCTGTTTCAGCGTCAAATACTATGTGCCCCGTCGCTGCTCCTGGACTCGCTGGCAGACCATTGTCTGTCACTAATTCAGCTTGAGCTAAGTCTTTCTCATCAAAAGTTGGATGTAATAGTTGATTAATCGATTCAGGATCAATCGTTAACAAGGCTTCTTCTTTAGTTAAGATGCCTTCATTAACAAAATCGGCGGCGATTTTGAACGCTGATTTAGCCCCTCTCTTTCCATTACGAGTTTGCAGTAGATGTAACTTTCGGTCTTCGATTGTAAACTCCACATCTTGCATGTCTTTGTAATGTTGTTCTAATTTATTAGTCATGTCTAGTAATTCAGTATAGATTTCTGGCATACTTTCATTTAAACGATTAATAGAGATGGGTGTGCGAATTCCAGCCACTACATCTTCACCTTGAGCATTCAATAGGAATTCGCCATATAATTGGTCTTCTCCTGTTGATGGGTTTCTTGTGAAAAGAACACCCGTACCACTTTCTTCGTTCTTGTTACCGAAGACCATCTCTTGAATTGTTACTGCCGTTCCTATTGAATCTGGAATATTATTTAATTTTCGGTAAATTTTGGCTCGATCATTGTTCCATGACTTAAACACCGCTTCAACCGCACCCATAATTTGTGCTTTGACATCTTGGGGGAATGCTTTACCCGCAAGATTTATATAGATTTCTTTATACTGCGTAATCATATCTTTTAAATCATCAGCTGTTAATTCGAAATCTTGGCTATAACGTTTATTTCTTTTAACTTGATTTAAAATATTATCAAAGTGTTTCATATCAATACCATAAACAACATTCCCATACATTTGCAGAAGTCGACGATAACAATCATAAGCAAAGCGTTCATCTTGTGTGATTTGTGCAAAGCAAGCAACATTTGCATCATTCAAGCCTACATTCAATATTGTATCCATCATTCCTGGCATTGAAATCGTCGCACCACTTCTAACTGAAACTAAGAGTATATTTTCTGTGTCAGAAAATCCTTTCTTTGAACTTTCCTCCAAGCGAATTAATGCAGCATTTATCTCTGATTGTGTCATTGAATCCAATTCCTCATCATGTTCCAAATAATCGATACATGTTGCTGTCGTTATGACAAAGCCTTTAGGTACTGGTAAACCTAAGCGCGTCATCTCAGCTAAGTTACTCCCTTTACCACCTAATAACTCTTTCATCTCTAGGCTTCCTTCATTAAAATCGTATACATGTTGCATAATATATGCCTCCTAAATTATTTAATGCGTCATAAATACAATTATATAATACGCATTATATAAAAGACATATGATGATTGATTGCAATATATATATTGTTTCGCATAAAGAAACAGCCTATGCTTAAAGCATAGGCTGTTAAACAATTAGTCATTGTAATCTTTAATCGCTTTACGTGAAAGCAGAATTCGTTCGATCGCATCTTCATAATGTTTTGATGCATAAGTGTGAAATAAAATATCCACGACATAAAACTGTACATGCAGAGAAGCAGTCGCCGCGCTACGATATAATTGTTCATTCGCTCTAACATGGCGTATCGTTACGTCGGCTTCTTCAGATAAACTATTCTTTCCAAACTGTGTAATCGCCATCGTCTGACAACCTGCTTTATTTGCAAGTTGCAATAACTTTATCACTTCTTTTGTTTCACCCGAGTTAGATATACCCACGAACAGAGCCTTTTGTTGGTTCCCTGTTATGAGAGTAATCATCACATGTGCATCTTTTTCAACAATCGCTATCTTGCCAATACGGCGCCACTTTTGGGCAAAGTTTTCTGCCACGAGGTGAGAGGATCCCACTCCATATACATAAATAACATCTGCCTCTTCAATTTGCTGAATGGAAGCATTGACTTCTTCTTCTTTAATTAATGATGTTGTATCAACTAAAGATTGATGCGCATTCCCCAATAATTTTTCTTTAATTTCATAAAAATTCTCATCCTCACTTATATCAGAGTAACCTGAATCGGTTAATTTTGATAATTCGCTGGAAATCATGAGTTTCAACTGGGTAAATCCATCAATATCTAAGCGTCTACAAAAACGAACCACAGTTGGAGCACTGGCACCCGCTTTTTCTCCCAACTGCTTAGCTGAAAGATAGATTGTGTCTTCTGGTGCATCTATAATTGCTTGAGCAATCTTCTTTTCCGCCTTAGGTAAACTCTCTTTGATTGATTTTATCAAGCCAATAATATTTGTCTCAGCCAAACAATCCTCACCACTTTTCTATAATATTAACGATTTACTTGAAGTTTAAATTTTTGCCAAGGTTTTATATCATCTAAGATAAATATTTCCTCTTCTCTTACTCTTCCTACAACATTACTCTTACCGCTGTTTTTCATATCTTTGAGGGCAATTTGTAATTCTCCAGCATAATGTCCGTATTCACTACTTTCAATAATGACATCACCTCGTCGGATGACTTCTACTGGATTTATGACATCAAACTGGTGTCCTTTGTATTTTACTCGGCTTTGGGTAGAGCGAATCATATTTTCACTGATATCGCCTCGGTTAAAGTGCAATGTATCGAATAAAATAGCTGTCTCAGTTTCAGGTAAATTCTCAATTGGATCAACGTTAAATACCGGCATTGTTAGATCTAATTCTTTTACTTTTTGTAATTCGTCCTCTGTTGGGAAGCAGTTAGATATAATTATATCATCGATTAGGTTTAATGTAATATAATGTTTTAATTGAACATCTAAAGGTAATTCCCGATGAATCTCTAATGTTGGCAGACCATCCGTGACTGGCCAAGGTCCATATGTATCTTTATTCTGACTTGTAATAAAGGCTGCCGTTCTTAACCCATATTGGCTAAATCGCTTTGTACATGCTTTGAAAAAATCGATTCCTAAACCACTATAACGGTGTGGATAAAAGTTATGACAAGCGATTAAATTATATTGGTTAGGTTGATAGTCCATGATGGTATCAATCGTATGTACATTATTACTCATATTAATCTCAATCAGCAAATCTTGCTCATTAAAAGTCATTAAAGCCTCTTCACTTCCGGTGAAGCCCATGTCTAAACGCAAGCCATCTGCCCCAATCTCTTTAAAGAATGATAAATCATCATAACTTATGTTTAACTTCTCAAAGATACGAGGGGCCACATCAACAATAATTTCAAAGCCAAGGTCTTTAGCATACTGATTCACTTCTATAAATTCAGATATGATTTGATCTTTGTCACCATCAGCTGATAGAAGACATGAAAAGATTCGACTGAAGCCACTTTCTGAAGCGGCTTTAATATATTCTTTGATACGTTGACTGTCATCTTTTTCTGGATAAATTGATATTCCTAGTTTTCTCATAATTACCTACCTTTTTACTTAATAAACGCCCTAGATTAGTAGGACGTTTGAATGTGTGATGATATTTTATTCTGCGCTTGTATCTTGTTGTTCTTCGGCTAATAATTGGTTGTCATAAGTACGAACAAATGGATAATAAATTAAGACAGCGATGAGTGTTAAGACAATATTTAGTACTGCTGCTCTCCAGTCATTCCCCATAGAAAGAAAGGCTCCTATTGGGCCAGGTAACGTCCACGGTGCACTTGCGACTGTTCGACTGACAAATCCCCATTCTGTTGCGTACCAGGCAATTACAGCATTCACCATTGGAGCAACCGTGAATGGAATCATTAATGTTGGGTTCAAGACAACTGGTGCCCCGAAGATTAATGGCTCGTTAATATTAAAGATTGCTGGAACTAACGCTGTTTTACCTAAGGTTTTCCCATAAGTAGATTTAGTTGCGACCGCAAGTAATAATGCAAGACCAATCGTTGCTCCTGCACCACCGATATAGATAAACCATTGATAAAATGGCTCTGGAGCTGTATTCTGAATGGCTTCACCCGCAGCTAATGCGGTTGTATTTTGCTCTAAAAGGACTAACCATAAAGGTCGAGCTAAAGATCCAACAATGGATGCACCGTGAATACCAAAGATCCAGAAGAAATTCGTTAAGAACGTTAATAGTAATACCGAACCTAATGAGTCAGAAGCTGAAATAAGTGGTTCCATAAATGTTGCAATAATTCCGTGAACATCTATTTCCATCCACATTGTAATCGCTGATACGACAATTAGAATAATAGCGGTTGGCGTTAGGGCTTCAAATGAACGTGCCACTGAAGCAGGAACTTGTTCTGGCATAGAAATCTTGAAACCACTACGTTGAGTAAATCGATACACTTCAACGGCGAAGAAGGCACTCAGTATCCCGATAAACATCCCACCGGATCCAAGATTTGCCATTGGAATATTAAAGCCAGCTGGAATTTGTTCTAAATAAGTTGCCAATTCAGGATTCTGTGTAGCTAATTCAGTCACGCCATCAGTGACTGCAGGAATCATCACCGGGATAACAGTTAATAGATAAGCTAATTCTGCTAAAATCCCGCCTGATAAAGCATCTAAATCGTAAGATTTTGCTAAAGAATACCCAATTCCAAAGACAGCATATAAGGTCATAATGTACATTGACATTCTATAAGGTAATAGAATCTTGAATTGATTCTCCATAATCCAATTTGAAATACCCCATGATTCAGGTAATGAGTTTGGTAAAAAGGCAATAACCATAAACATAGAAGCAACAATAATGATCGGTAATGTCGCAACTATACCATCACGAATGGCTCTTAAGTGACGTTGCTCACCTAATTTTGCCATCGGTGTCGAAAGATGTGAATCAATCCAATTCGCTATGTTTTCAAACATTTTTTATCCTCCTTAGTTGAATAAATCACTGGCTTCTTTTTTAATTTGCTCTAATAAAAATTTCCCACCGATGGGTGAATAACCTTTAGGTGCAATTAATAAGATTGGCACATTGGCTTTGTCAGCATCTGCTTTAAACGTATCAAATCTGTGACGCACTTGCGGTGCTACTAATGCTAAATCATACTCTCTTCCTACTTCATCAGAAAAGGCAGAAGTACTTATTTCATTAACTTCAAAATCCAAACCATCTTTTTGAGCTGCTTCTTTCAACGACTTCGCAGCAATGGCACTCGACATTCCACCGGCACAAACTAATAATATTTTCATTCTAATTCCTCCTTAAAATAAGACAGCAGCATAATAAATTCCAAATAACATGACAAAAGCTAAGACTGAAAACACGCCCCCTAACCAAAGAAAAGCTTTACCTAGTTTCTTTTTGTTTTGAATTTTTTCTTGGATAAAACCTATACCATAACCAATGACTAGACTTAATAGTGTAATTACTACTAAAAGCATATTTCTTGGAATGTATTCAATAATAGTCATTCCAATGGTAAATGTTATAAATATATACAACATCAGTAAAAAGGCATTTTTGAAACTGAGTGTTGGAACTTGCGTTCTTGCTTTTGTTTCTGCTTTGTTTTTAGCCATCATCATCACCTTTCACCTTTTATGCTTAACTTAATTTCTTCTCCAACTCATTCAATCGTTTATTCTGTCTAATGAGTATATTCGCTAAATCCCTTACTTCCATCGCAGTCATCAAGTGATCTTGGGCATGGACGAATAAAACTGAAACCGTAATATGGTTTCCATTCACTTCATCCGTAATAATGCTTGTTTGTACTTTATGTGCTTCTTTCAAAAACTCATTCGCCTCAACAAGTAATTCCTCGGCTTTCTCGTACTCCCCTTTTTCTGACGCTTCGATTGCTTCATAGGCTAATGACTTCGCATTGCCTCCATTAGAAATAATCTCGAAAATAATTTCTTCCATTTCATCGCTCCTGTCTCATTTTAAATGAATGCGTTTTCACACATTGATAATAACATACATTTACTTAAATTGAAATATCATTTCGTGTATTTTAAAGATAAATGAAATTTTCTTCAATAATCAGCAAAAAACTCAACAAGGTTTTGAGCTTGTTGAGCTATTATAATATTTAAGGTGCGTATTGAATTTTACCTAGGATGGCTGGTTTTGAAGCGCCAGTGGCACTTGGGACATTTGACGGTTGTTTATGAAGAGTTTCGTTGGCTAATATAACAAACGCAATCGCTTCTTTCGCATCTGAATTGTACCCAATATCCTCCTGAACTAAAATAGACACTTCTGGCATTAATTCTGACAAATACTTTCTTATGGCTTTATTATGACTTCCCCCACCAGAAATGATTAATTCATCGAGAGTATGTATTTTCTCTACGTATTCGTAGTAGTGATAACTGATGCAATACGCTGTGAACCAAGTTAGTGTCGCCACGACATCTTCTGCTTTACTTGATTTATATCTTTCTAATATAGACGCCACATAATCATCGCCAAACATTTCTCGACCTGTTGATTTTGGAATGGGTAACTTTAAATATGGATGACCTTTCAATTCAGCTTGGAGTTGAGGAATGAATTCACCATTCAAGGCTGATTCTCCCCCATTATCATAGTTTTTCTGAAAATAATGTTTCATTGCCGAGTCAATCATCATATTTGCTGGTCCTGTATCAAATGCTACAATATCGTTGGAATCCATTGTATTTGGAACGATTGTAATATTTCCTATGCCACCAAGATTTTGTAAACCTCTGGATTTATTCTTATCTGCGTACACTACGTACTCAGAATATGGAACTAAAGGGGCTCCTTGCCCACCTAATGCAACATCGATCACGCGAAAATCACTAATCACTGTACAGCCACAACGTGCTGCGATGACGCCACTTTCACCCAATTGCATTGTATTTGCAACGTATTCATTATTAGGAAAAGGATGGTGGTAAATTGTTTGACCGTGACTGGCAACAAAGTCCAACTCAGTTGTTTCGATCCCAGCTTTTTGACAAATTTGTTTAACTCCATCAGCAAACAATTCACCTAATTCAAAGTTTAGCGATGACAAATCGGCTGGTCGAATGAACTCATTTGCAGCACATTGACGAACTTTTTCTTGAATTGCTTGAGGTAAATCATACGTATCAAATTCAATAAAACGCACACTCGTATCCGTTCCGGAGCCTAATATTTCACATAAGGCGACATCGACTCCGTCTAAAGATGTCCCCGACATAATTCCAACTGAAAGCATAAACGACCTCCTCTTTATTTATTGCGCAGGTTCAAAGACTTGATTATCCACTTGCGAAACAAGCATTAAATATATGAATCCTGAAAAACTATAGGCCATTAAATCTTCAAAAGTAGCTGTTGAGTCACCCACAACTTGTCCATCTTGAATAATTAATAAACCTCCTTCACCAATATTGTCTGACTCTTTTGGATAGCCTACTCCATACGCATACTCACCGTCTACTTTGATTTGTCCAAAGCCATTTAATTCAAAATTTTCAACCTCAGCCAGTTCTTCTACACTGGCATTGTCAGATACTAAAGCTGAATGGTCAGTAGTTGAGACTAATCCTTCTGCCATGAAGGCAAGTGATAAAGTAGTAATCCCAGTATAGATTAAATTCTCATTCACAAAATAAAAATCAACTTGAGCCCAGTCTTCAATACCGGTGTTTGGATTTAAATCCCCTTCTTCCGCTCGATAAATATAACTAATTGTTGCTGTTCCGTCTTCAGCCGATTCTTCTTTAACTTCAATATCTTCATCTGGATTATACGTACCAATTACTTGAGCATATGACGTTCCTGGATCCATCGTTTCTAAGTCTGCTAATTGATAGTATTCGATAGCGGTTTGATAATCTTCCCAAGCACGATCTAACATCTTATTCTCTTGAGCTTTGTCTTCAAACAGTGTAATTCCCCACTCTGGTACCATCTCTGCATCTGTACTGCTTGTTTCTGATGTTGCATGAACATGATTCATTAAGGGAACGAACATTGTGAATAGGAGTAACATGACTAAACCTTTTATCATATTTTTCATTTTTATTTCCACCCTTTCATATAAAACAGCAACCTATCTTGTTTTATTATACTGAAATCCCTTTCAGTGTGGTAATAATATGAGTTATTTTGTAAGCGTGTGAGTGGTCGCTTTGTTAGCTCTATGATACAATTGATAAAATATAAATTAATAGGAGGATCCAATGTCTAACCAAATTAACAAAAAATACGCCCCACTTTTCGATCCCCTTCGTTTACCTAATGGAATCGAGATTGCAAACCGTTTCTCATTAAACCCATTAACAACGAACGCATCTTCTCGAGAAGGTTATGTCACTGAGGAAGAAACTCTTTATGCCGAAAGACGAAGTAAATCTGCGCCCCTACAAATAACTACTGCTGCATATATCGAAGATTATGCGCAATTGTTCGAGTTTGGACCGAGTGTTCGTGATGATAGTTATATCTATGGATTATCTAAATGGGCCGAAGCTATGAAAAAAGATGGTGCGAAAGCCATACTACAATTAACTCATGCCGGTCGTTTTGCGAAAGTGACATTGCGTGATTACGGTGTAGTATACGGACCAAGTCATATGAGTTTAAAAACTCCTGTCGAGCATGAAGTCTTACCTATGTCTAAAAGAAAAATTAACCACGTGATTCAACAATATGCTGATGCGACACGCCGTGCCATTGAAGCTGGATTTGACGGAGTTGAAATTTCGAATGCTCAGCGTCTTTTACCACAACAGTTCTTCTCACCTTTCTCAAATGAACGTGATGACGAATACGGTTCTCAAACTTTGGAAAATCGTGCCCGTTTCGGTGTTGAAGTGATGAAAGCTGTTCAAGGTGCTATTGATGAGTCTGGTGTTGAAAACTTTATTCTTGGCTTTAGAGGAACTCCTGAGGAAACACGTGGATCTGAAGTTGGTTATACTGTAGATGAGTTTAATCAATATTTTGACTGGTTATTAGAGGTGTCGGATATTCAATACTATGCGATTGCTAGCTGGGGGCGCGATATTTATAAAGCAACTGCCCGCGCTGGAAAACACGAAGGCGAATTAGTTAACAAAGCAGTTTATGATCATATTAATGGACGTGTTCCAGTCATCGCAACAGGTGGGATTAATGATCCCGATAAAGCGTTAGAAGCTTTAGAAAATGCTGACATGATCGGAATGTCATCCGTGTTTGTTACTGAACCAGATTTTGTTCAAAAGCTAGAAAATGGTAAGGAAGATGATATTGGACTTGGCTTTGAATTAGATGAGCTGTCTGACTTGGCAATTCCAAGACGCGCTTTCAAAGATTTAATCGAATTTATGGACTTCGGTGGATCGTTACCTCAAGAAACGCGCGATGAATTGCGTAAACTGACTGAACAAGACGAAACGAGTTACTTTAAAGAATTCAAATAAAAAAACGACTCAATCCGATGCGATTGAGTCGTTTTTGTGTTTAGGCAGGAAATTTAATGTGATTCCTACTTAATTTGTTGATTTTTTGGGTGGAAGTGACACTTTGAGTTTTCATAGTATCGCTTTTGAGCGGAAAGCATCACTTTGAGTTTTCATAGTATCGCTTTTGAACGAAAAGCGTCACTTTGAGTTTTCATAGTATCGCTTTTGGGCGAAAAGCGCCACTTTGAGTTTCCATAGTATCGCTTTTGAGCGAAAAGCATCACTTTGAGTCGATAAATCCCCATAAACCGATTAATCTGCTCGTAAAGCAATCGCCGCGTCTTTATTGGCTGCCATTTTAGCAGGAATGTGTCCACCTAGTACAGTTAGGATCGTGCTGATGATTACCAATACGAGTGCGTGTACTGGATCTAGTTGGGCAACATTAGGTAATTCCGTCAACGATTCGATCACTGAGTTTATTGGGAACGTCAGTAAGTAAGCGACGACGATTCCTATAACATCTGAGAAGACTCCAAGAATTAATGTTTCAGCATCAAATACGCGTGTGATATCTTTCTTACGAGCACCTAAGGCTTTCAGTACACCAATCTCCTTCGTTCTTTCAAGTACAGACGTGTAAGTAATTATACTAATCATAATCATACTTGTAATTAATGAAATAGCAGCAAAGGCGATTAACACATACGTGATCGCATCCATTAAGCCACCCGTTAATTCTGTCATCGTACCAGCTAAGTCAGAGTAAATGATTTTATCTTCATTATCTTTACCTTCATTAAATTCATCAAGATAAGCTAGGACTTCATCTTTAGCTTCGAAGTTGTTTGGATAAATCATAATTGTATTTGGTATTTCATTGGCACCTAAGAAAGTCATTAATTGATCTTTTGATTCACCTTCTAGAGGTTCGTTCGTCATCACATTAACATCGGAATCTTCCTGTGCTTGAACAACATCAGATTCTTGATTTTCATTCACAACTTTTTGAGCGAGTAAATCACTATATGCAATACCTGGAGCTAATAAGTCCATTGGTGAGTCTTCTTTAATTCGAAGAACTCCTGACACTGTGATTATTTCATTTAAATCATTATTGTAAACTTCTTCTAAATCTTGGTTTGGTACATAATTACCTGTAGGTAACTCTTCATAGTAAGCATTATTATAAACTAAGGCAATTTCAGTTCCGACAATATCTTCAAATGGAATCGCGTCACTTTCCTCTACTTCAAATCCTAAATTATTCAAGCCATGTAAGTTCGCTTCGTTATTCTCATCGACAATTAGGACGACTTCATTTTCATTGGTTGGATAATTTCCAGAAAGGACATCATAGTTATCTTGTAAAAATGTATTGTTGCCGGAATCTAAGTTATGCGGGAATGTTGAAACTCCAACACCGGTCATACTTGAGACCATATTCATCATATCACCGGTGGTTTGATTTTCACTATCAACATTTGAAAATTGAACCACTTGTGGCTCGCCATCAATCTCGCGCATTAAATTCAACTGCGTGCTACGCGCATAGTTAATATGTTGACTCAAATCCGGATCAATATTTTCCACGTAATCAATAAATTTTTCATCAATTGGATTAATATGTTGTAAATTCTCTCTCGGATCCACATCTGCGACTACTTCTGATGTCTCAGGAAAAGGTTTGCCGCTATCTTGAATATTCGTCAGATTCTCTGCGGATGTATCTTGAGCAATTTGAGAAATCGTAATCGGAAACTGCGCTAATGTTTCTGCTTGTGTTTGGTCAATTTGCTTTTGGAAACCATTTGATAAAGATAGGACGACTGCTATTCCGATGATTCCGATACTGGATGCAAATGCAGTTAGGAACGTCCGTCCTTTTTTAGTCCAAATATTTTTAAATGATAAGCTTAATGCTGTAAAATAGCTCATCATAGTACGTTTTAAATTTAATTTATCTGCTTCAACCGTATTGTCATATGGATTTGAGTCCCCCACCATTTGCCCATCGCTAAACTCAATGATTCGGCTAGCATAATTTTCTGCTAATTCAGGGTTATGTGTGACCATAATCACTAATTTCTCAAGTGATAGTTCTTGAATTAACTCCATAATTTGAATACCAGTATCTGAATCTAATGCCCCTGTGGGTTCATCACATAGTAAAATATCTGGATCATTTGCTAACGCACGAGCAATGGCTACACGTTGCATTTGTCCTCCGGATAATTGATTTGGTTTTTTATTTAAGTGGTCTCCCAAACCTACTCGTCTTAAGGCATCTTCCGCTTTTTGACGTTTTTCCTCTTTCGAAACACCACTCAAAGTCATACCTAATTCCACATTATCAGTGATGCCTAGGTGACTAATTAAATTATAACTCTGGAAAACAAAACCAATAGAGTTATTTCGATAAGCGTCCCAATCTGTATCTTTAAAAGATTTTGTTGATTGTCCATTAATAATCATATCTCCACTATCGTAGCGGTCAAGTCCACCGACCACGTTTAGAAACGTTGTCTTCCCTGAACCACTTGGCCCAAGAATTGCTACGAATTCTTTTTGACGAAACGCAACAGATACATCATCTAATGCTTTCGTAACTGTATTTCCTACTTTGTATACTTTTTTGAGATTTTTTAACTCTAGCATACTTCACTTCCTTTATATATATTTTAAGATTGAATTTATGTCCACCTTTTACTTTACCACTGATTTATTGACTCTACATTAATTAATCCCTTTTTAAGAAAATATTTGTAAAAAATCTGACTTTGTGGTACATTTTGAATAATAAAAAGATAGGTGGTGTACAAATGATTATTATCTAAAAAAGCAGCTTTAGGAAAATAGACACACAAGGTTTATTTTTTGCGGTCTTTTTTAGATGATAATTGTGCATCCTACAGGCTTTTTTGGTATACCAAACTGCCTACTAATATGCCCTTTCCTAAAAACGGCCGTGCTGCAATCTCATTGTAGTCGGCCGTTTTTTTGAATATGAGGTGAATATTTATGTTACAAATTAAAAATTTAACTATACGACATCGATATGATTTATCGATTTTAATGGAAAATGTCAACTTCGTGGTGAATTCGGGTGATAAACTCGCGATTATTGGACAAGAAGGTAATGGTAAATCAACATTGCTGCACTATATCTTACAACAAAATCACATCCACAGTTACTTAGATATTTCTGGTGAGCTGGTCAATGAGTTTAGTAAAGTAGGCTATCTACCACAAGCTCTACCGGAAGAATTATTACAAGAAGAGATCGAATCATTTTTCTTTGCGGATATAGACGTCGCAACACTTGATTACACTGAATTATATAAATACGGGAGTCAACTTGCCTTTGATATTGACAGACTATACTCCCAGCAAACACTGAAATCACTTTCTGGTGGCGAACGCATTAAAGTTCAACTTCTTAAATTGCTCATGATCGGCTGTGATTTATTACTATTAGATGAACCATCCAATGATTTAGATATCGAAACTTTGAATTGGTTGACGAATTTTATAAAAAATACAACACAAACGGTCATCTTTATCTCCCATGATGAAGCCCTGTTGGAAGAAACTGCTACAAGTGTCTTGCATCTTGAAAGATTGCAACACAAAGAACGCCCTGTAGCAACCTTTGCTAACCTACCTTATAGTGAATACATTGGCCAAAAAGAATCTAAGTTTAATCAACAAATGAAAATTTCTTTGAAGCAGCGCGAAGAACACGACAAAAAGATGGCGCGACACCATCGCATCGAACAAAGCGTGACTCAACAGTTAAGAGCTGCGCATGATGCAACCGCTGGTAGATTACTTGCTAAGAAAATGAAAGCAGTCAAATCTACGGGGAATCGATATGACCGGGAAACTGAAAATTTTGACGAAGTCCCAATAAAAGAAGATCCCATTGATATTCGCTTTTCGAATACCCAGCCTGTTCCACATGGTAAACAAATTCTTCATCTATATAATGAAACGATTGATATTGATGGCGATGTTTTAACCAAAAATCTGGAACTGACTGTAAATGGTTCTGACAAGATCGGAATTATCGGGCAAAATGGTATCGGAAAAAGTACATTCTTAAAGAAAATCGAGCAAAAATTAGCGAATACTGAAGCAGTAAAAGTTGGCTATATGCCACAAAATTATGATGACATCCTTTCACCCGAAGATACCCCAATTAGTTTCTTAAGTGAAACTGGATCGGCTGAAGAAAGAACACAAATTATGACTTACTTAGGCAGCATGAAGTTTCTGCCTGATGAAATGTCGCATTCTATCAACGCCCTTTCTGGTGGCCAAAGAGCAAAACTTTTCTTACTAAAATTTGATCTACAGAGACAAAATGTTTTGTTATTAGATGAGCCGTCAAGAAACTTTTCACCCACATCGCAGGGTGAATTAAGACAGGTCTTTAAGGACTTTCCTGGCGTAATCATCACAGTGTCGCATGACCGGCGCTTTTTACAAGCTGTATGTAATCGAATTGTTGAATTAACATCAGATGGTTTTGTTGATCGAAGTGATATGTTTGAGGAGTAGACAACTTTGATTAGTCTTCATAAGCTTTTGGGTTCTATATATGAGTCTGCTTAAATTTTTTCAGAATGAAATGAGCCCACGAATGAAATGGACATGTCTCTGGTTGTCCACGTTCATAGGACCAGTATATTATGTTAATCAAGTATTCGAATTTTTTTCGAGTACTTGATTACGGCTAATCGTGCACTCGAATTCTTTTCGAATGCTTGATTACGACTAAACATGCACTCGAATTCTTTTTGAGTGCTTGATTACGACTAATCGTGCACTCGAATTCTTTTCGAATGCTTGATTACGACTAAACATGCACTCGAATTCTTTTTCGAATGCTTGATTACGGCATTTATATTTGATTTAATCAGCAAACCTACTCCTCAAAACAAAGCAAAAAAAATAAGCCAGTTTAGACTTTTAATTCGTCTAAACTGGCTTATTTCAATTGATCCTTAATTAATGATAATTAAGCTTCTTGAACTGCAGGGTATACAGAAACCAAACGATAAATTTTCTCAAGTATTCCAACCTCGGATAACCGCATCAGTTCAATGTTCTGAAATTTACTAACTAGTACTAGCTAAGATAAAACTAAGTGAAATTTGCCCCTTAATCGCCCCATTTATCAAGGGGCATTTTTTGTTACTTAAGATACGAGAAAACATACCTGTCGTCCACAACTTTAAAGATAAAATAGTGATTACGAGAATCTTTTGATTTGAATGCTGGTAGCTTGAAAAAATTTATTTTATTTGCTGTCATCATATTTTCCAAATTTGTTATGATTGCATATAATGGTTCGCGACCTACGTACAACTTATCAAATATTTCACTGAATTTATTAAACTCTGGACCTAACATATCTATTTTCATAATTATACACCTCACTGTCATTATACGAACAAGTGTTTGGTTTGTAAATGAATGATTGCATAAAAAAAGCCCCACCTCGCAATGAAGTGGGGTTATTTTTTCAGAGGACTATAATTAGCACTCCTATTGATCATATACATATATTGTATAATAAATACACAACCATCTCAAGCTATGTATTTTACTTCTTGCCCCACACCCATACAACACCGTCATTATCAATATACTCACCTTCTTGAAGTTCTTCGTATTTCTGTTTAACTTCTTCGGGTGTTTCAACTTCGACTGGTTTCAGTTCCCAGCTTCGTTTAGATTCTTCTAAGTATTCTTCTAATATAATCGAATTGTATTTCTCTAATCTGTACGCCACCTTAGAGTGGTTGCCAGGTTTATCTAACTTGATAACTTCGGAAATTTTATCCTTAGTACCTAGTAATTCTTTATATTTTGGCGAAGCCAATAGCTGACGTTTAGTCAAATCGGCCCATTGCCAATTAGTATCTAAGGTCACTGTATCGCCCTTTTTAAGTTCATCAAACGGTAAGCGTGGTTCTTTGTAGTCCTTGAATGGTGTCGTTGCCATACCTTGAGGATTATTCGGATCAACAGGTTTACTTCCAGCTTTTAACTTAGCCGATAAATCTTTACGATATTGATTTAATTCGGCTACCGAATATCCCGGGCATGACGTTGAGTTATAAGGAATTTCCTTGTGTCCTCGCATGTCTTGACCGCCTAGGTGTTTCAGCGGTTCACTCATTAGCCATAACGTTAACGCTTCACGTGCTTTAACTTGCGCTGATGTGTAATTGCTCGCCGAACTTGCCTCACACGAGATGTGCATAAGTTGCGGGTTTAATCTTCCTGCGCCGTATGTCACAATCTCCAAATCATAGTTCCAATAGATGTTACCTTGTCGGTCAATGTAATAATGGTAGCCACCAATATCCCAACCATACGTATTTCGCCAATAGCGTTCGTGATTCTTGATGATCGTTGCACCATTGCCTTCGTGTTTAGTTGCAGTGTAGTGCCATACGATGTTCTTAATTGCACTCACCGAACGTTTAGCATAAGCTCCACTACCCGGATAACCTAAGGCTTGTTTGCGTCTGTCTGTCATTTTTGGTCTTGGAAAACTCATTGTATCATTTCCTTTCTTTGTGTCGTACTGCGTTAAGTTATATCTCTCCACTTTATCTATAAGTTTCGTTGCATAATTAGGATCACCTGCGTAAGAATACATATCCCCTTTAAATTTCGGCGCCAGATATTTTGCTTCGTCTTTATAATTGGTCGCTTTAATAGCTAGTCCATAAACCTTATCCGTCTGTCTAAAAGGTGTTGACGTAAAGAACTCCGCATGATCTTTTATTGAAGCTTCATGCGATGGATATTTTCTAAACTCCGATTCTCTCGCTCCGCCTACTTCACCCGATACATGTGGTACGCTATCACCTGTCCATGGTGCAGATGCCTTTATCCCAAATCCGTTATTTGATTTAAGTGCAAGTTCCGATGTAAACATTTGCGATTCCACGATAAGTTGCGCTAAGCGTGTAGCTACTGAAATAGGCGAATCGTATTTTGCACGAGTGGTGCGTATGTTTTTAACTTTTCTCGTACTTGTTGTTCCGTTAGTACCATTTAATTACCTCCATATAAAAAAGAGTGCCATTAGACACTCTTAAAATTATCGTATAACCCACTTGCTCCTAATCCGCCAATACCGCCCGCTAGAATAGTTTCTGCGAGTGGTAAGTTAAACCCTAAGGCAATCGCTACGCCTATCCCAAAACCAATTACAAGCGATAATAAGGGGATGTATTTGTTATCTAAGTCTGTAGCTTGTTTAATGACTTCCACGATACCGTTGATGATGAACACTAGCGCTCCAGCAACAATAACGGCATTATCTAATATTTCTATCAATATATTCACTCCTTATCTCTGTTTAAACAACGTATTAATACGCTCGGTATTACGAATGGCATCATCTTCCAAATCACCAATTTTTCTTGTATGTACGTCCAATATTTTGTGAATTTTCTCTCTATCTTTTTGTGAATCTTTCAAATCGTATGTGAGTGCATCAATCGCCTTTTCCAGTGACTTCATCGTCTGGTCATTTTTGGTGATGGCATTTTTAAAAGGTGTTACGACCAATCTAATCATGCTCCAGATTGTTGCGATAGCACCTGCCCACATAGCAATAAGATTTAAATCAATTTGCATTTTTCACGCTCCTTTAAACGTTGTTCATCGGATAACCAAAACCAATTTGTTTTTCAAATGACCATTTAATTGCACTTTCTAACGGTTGGTGGTCAATAGAGTGGGAGAATAGTATGTAGTTTTTACGGTTATTTTGATCCAAACTAATTGAATTGAGTAAGTTGACCACATCCGTGCCAGACATTCCATCCAATCTGGTTTCAGTTCGGAAATAATGCAATTCTTCAAGCATATCCACGAATCTGTCCGCACTTCTGGCGACATCCAGTCCTACACCTGACAATCCGCTATTTTCTGTCCGCGCATCATCTGCTGTCAAAGCGCCCATAATTAATCCTTGAGCTTTTAGTGCCGCCAGCCCGCTTTTATTGACGCTAAAAAAGCCAAATCGAGGTATTAAATCAATGTTATCTTTAGATGCAAACCGCTGAATTTGAGCGTACACACTTTTAACGTTCGCCACAAGCGCACTATCAGTCAGCGTATTTGCATAAGTGTCTTCAGCGTCTGAGTGATATCCTAATTTTAACCAGTGTGAATTTTCGGAAAATTCTTGCTTAAATTTATTCGTCATGGCTTCCAAGTTAAAAGAGTCACCATTTACTTGATTGAAAAGATACAAACTAAAAACCGCTCCATATTGTTCGTGCATGGATTTCATAAAAGCGAAGTCCGCATGATCAAAGAGAGTTGCGTAGGAACTCGCATTAATAGTCAAATCTTTAAGGACGCTAAAAGTGTCGTCTATACTTATGTGCATGAAATTGTCATTTTGATAACTTATTTCGAAATTTTTGACAGTGTTAGGCGTCGATTTATTCCCTCGATATGCAAGACCGCACTTTGTGATTTTATCACCTATATACCCGCTTAGGTCATAAGCGCATTGAGCTAAGTCGTCAATATAAACAACTACCAGCTTACCCACAATTTTCGCAGTCATCGAAAAAGTTTCATTTTCGCTCGGATAGCTGAATAAGTCGATGCGTCCATATTTATGTATAATTGGTGCAAAAGTGCCATCGAATTTGTTTAAAGTATAGGCTTCGATGATATTACTTGAGCCGAGCGATAGCCACACAACTCTGCCGTCGGTACTCTCTATAAAGATTCTATTGGACGAATTTGTTTTTGCTATAAAATTAGCCTTGATATGCGATATTTCCCTTGAGGTGTCAGTGTCTGCGTAAGCTAACCACTTGTGGTAGCTTGTTGCAATATTCTGACCCAATGCTAAACTATTGTTATCCACAGTCAAATAACCCCTATCGAAGTTCGCACTCGGGAATCTTTTTAGCCACTCGTTCAATTCCACTTTTGATAAATCTGAAGTACGTGCTGGATGTCGGTTAGTTTTGACATAAATCGTAGAAGATAAGTAATCTCCTAGATCGTCTTGCATAGTTGACCCAGTTAAATTACTCACACGCACGACGAATTTAGTAGCATCGGGTTTTGATTCGATGATTGACTTGATGTCCATGTCATCTGTTTGCCACGACATGTCATGCACAGCTTCGTTATCATCGTTAAAAAATACTACTGTAATTCTATATTTCTTGTCATTGTTTACAAGTGTTTCGTAACTGTCGTATATAGGTATAAAGTCCGACGCATAGTTTACAGTAGAGCTTGTATATTCGCCTGCTGAATTTACACTTCGCTTTTTAAATTTTGTAGTTCTAGGCCAAAAGTCGAAAGTGGATTTTATTTTCGACATCGTGGCGCTATCATCTTGCGGGATTGTTAGCAGGTTAAATTCGGTTTCCTCGCCTCCCTCAATAGCCGCAAGAACTTCTGAATCTAAATCCTCTAACCTTCTTTTCCGTTCGGCTTCGCTCTTAGTTTGTGCCAACTGCGCGGTAGTTTCATTCAACCTTTCCCCCAGCGTGTCAAAACCACCTCTCGCCCCCGCAATTTCAGGTAGCGAGTAGTAGTCTTGGTCTTTGCTTAGTTCTGTGATGACGTCTGAATATTGTCGGTAGTACTCGTTATATAATATTCGAGCCGTTTCACTCACTTCAGACGCATAACTATTTAAAATATCAGCCCATTCTACAATGCGAGCCATGGCTTCTTTTGTATCTTCTCCGTAGCCTTTCAGCCTTACGTCCCTTGCTATTTGTTGACCTATTGGGCTTATCTTCCCTACTTGTAATGGCAGTGGTTTAGGCCCAATTGGTGTGTAATCCCATACTGTCATCTTATCCCTCCTATAGTGTTAAATGTCGTAAGTAATTCTGGTTGTGCTAGCCAATCACTAATTCTGATTGGTTGTTTACCTAATGTTATTTCTTGGATACTCATATCAGCAAGGTTTATTTTCATACTCTCAACTCTCATTCGTGTGTTTATATTCAATTCTTCATTTACCACTGTAATCACATCACCTATTTTTAGCGATTTGTAGCGACTGTCCATTAAACTTAAATCTGCATATGTGAGTGATAGTGAAGTTATATTTAGAGGTTGGCTATCTAGCCAGTCTAAACCTCTTTGCATTAGATCATTCGGACTTTCAACGTCATCAAAAGTTTGTTCGCCAACATTTACTCCAAACAACGATATAAGTTGTTCATGTCTTAAGTATTCTTTGCCATTGTTCACAGAGTTGATGTAAATACTTTTATCTTCTTCATCGATGTCTGCAGTCGGTCCAGCAATATTACTACCTGCCACGCGGTACCAATAAACAGGTGCACCGCTGTAGGCCCATACTGTACTGTTCGCATTACTTGATACACCAATTCCGTTAAAACGGCTTGAACAGTGGATGGCTTGCGTTTCATTTAGCGCAAAACCAGTGTGTCCATAAGCGTTATTTGAACCACCTTTATTTCCCGATACAAAAATATCTCCCATGCGAACATCGTTTCTGTTAATGGGAATTAATAGGTCGCCTTCCATGCTGTATAAAGTTTCTGTATTACCGACAAAGGGGATTGGGAAACCTGCATGTTGTAAGGCGTAAAAAACGGCACTTGAACAGTCATAACTGTTAGGTCCATTCCTGAACTTCATGGAATAAGTAACCTTACCTTGTCGTGCTTGCATCCATTCAATAGCCTTTGATATCTGGCCACCATTCTCAACAATGACTGGGCCACTACTTCCATCAGACGACCCTGTAAATTCTTTAAGCCATCTGGTTGCGTGTGTTCCTCTATCTGGTTGATACTGGTTTGCTGGCCGTTCAAAGTTTTTCAGAAATGCATCAGCTAAAGTTACTTCGGATTGCGTACTTGTTTTAAAAGTTGCAAAACTAAAATCATACGATTCAGTCGGTATCCAGTGTCCAAAATGGTCGCTGTCAATGAGTTCTAATTGCAAGTCCATGTTGCCTGGCGACTTACCAATACTTCTTGCGTAATCGATTATCATGCTACCTGGTGTGTATTGCACTAGTCCAAAACCTCTGTTTGCATCGTTGGGGTTTGTTCCCTCCCAAATGCCTGGGTTATGTCCACTCTCTACTTGCGTGTTTCCAAGTAATGCAGCGACTGCTTGTTCCGACCAACCAAACGCACGGAGTCTATCCCAAATATATTTAGCATTTTCTTTTTGTTCGGCTTCATTCAGCCATCTGTTTGCACTTACTACCATTATTCTTCACCTTCTTCGTCGCTAGGTGGATTACCAATCGGTATTAAAACAGTTGTGACATTCTCTGGATTAACTTCTAAATTCGACTGAATTAGGTTTAGTCCAGGCATAATCTTTTCATCTGTTTCATTTTGTATTCTTCGTCTTACATGTAATGTTCGAACTTCTTCAACCTTTGTCCATTCTAATTCTGCACCAAACGGATCGAGTAGATACTTTTTAATCGCATCATAAGTGCTGTCTGAATAACTTAGCTCTACATCAATGTATCTAATCTTCTCTGTATACACCGGTCTGTCACGACCAATAGGTTGAGTTGGTTTAGGTGTTGCACCAAAATCTAAAGCAGACTCATCTATCCATGCGATGTGCGTGCCATTCCAATAGATTGCATATCGCTTGTACAATGATGACCACTCACGTGTGGTGTAAGTTTTAGTTTTATAATCAGATGGTATTGTGGTTGGTCTAGTTCCATCAGCTGACCAATAATAAGTTGTGATACCACTTTTAATTTTTGCTTTTGTCCCAGGCGGATAACTATCCCCAACTTTTACTGGAGCCGTTGATTCTGGCGGTGTTACTACTTCAAAATCACGTCCATCAATCTGGACAACATCACTTGATGGGATCCACGCAATAACCGTGCCGTTGTACAGCATTCCGTACATTCCATTAATTAAACCATGCGAACTAACTGTGTACGTATATCCGCGATACTCGGATGGGATTGTTTTAGCTCCACCGCCGTCTGAAGCGCCATAATAAGTTGTGACACCCTCTCGTATCTTAAACTTCGTTCTTGGCGATAACTCCCCGCCTGGTTCAGTTATCTGACCTGGAGACACTGTCGCTTGTGCTTCAACAATATCGTTCTCATTTATAAAGCCCTCCTGAGTAGTTACACCACTTGGCCAAGTTCGACTTAACAGATACTGTTTTACGCCGTTCAACATACGTGTGTCTGTTATCGTATGAGCAACCCCTTTAGCATAGTTTGCTATATTCAGTGCGTTGCCGTTCCAATCATATATTTTCGTTGTGCTTGGTTTGATAGTCGCGGTGTCACCACTTTGTAGCTCCACTTTCACTAATTCAGCTTCTGGACTATCTCCGTAAGCAATATACGTATCAATCTCAACTGTTCCTACAGCGAACTGTTTTTCTGGCTCTACAAGTGAGTTATGTCTATTTAATAAAAACCTTACCAACTCACTCGGTTTAACCGTCATTTTCTTAGGCATTTGTCTTGAGTCATGCAAAAAAGCGGTACAATCTTCAGCGATGTACCGTCTTTCGGTTTGATTATCATCAGTAGTTCCTGTTTGAGATAAGATACGTCCTTCAAACATCGTCTCTTTCGTGTCCAAGTTGATAACTTCTATCATCGTTTTCATTTCATTTATAAAATCAATGGCTGGATGGTTCCATTCAACCGAAAAATCAAACGAATCAATATCTACAGCAGAAAGAGATAGTTCAATATCTTTCAGTCGAGTTACCTCATCGATAGGTGAGTGCGCTCTGACTTTCTCACTACCATTTATAAAATCAGCTTGAAAAGCCATTACAACACCTCCTTACTCCAAACAAATTCAACAACATTATTCTGCCCATAAATTCGGATATCATTCTCGCCAGGTAATAACTGGAATGAGTCATTATGATATTCCGCTTGCCCTGGAACATCCCCACGCAAGTTATAAAAGTTATTATCACGCTGAATAGTAATTCCTCTCCACGCCGTACCGCTATCAGACGGCACATGTAAAATCTTAGGCGTTATCGGATGATCACTCACATTAATCAATTTAACATCTAGCCAACGAGTACGTGCTTGAATAATATTCTGGTCTCGCACCCAATAACCATTGCTGAGTTGATATTCAGTATTGCCGAACCAGCCATTTGAATGGTTCGTTTCAACTGTTCGTTTCGCGACAATTTCATAAAATGGTTCAGTTTCATAGTGTCGGATGACATTATTCACTCCGACAGATTGAATACTTGTCCACGACCCTAATATGACCATCTCACCAATTGGTAACTGTCTAAATGGTAATTGCTGTGTCACTAAATCCGGTAAAGTAAATTGGACGTCTTGCCAGACATCCCGACTTAAATCAAATGGATTCCACAAGTTATGACCTTCTCTAAACTTAGAAATTTTAAACGGATAAGCAATAAACTTAATTTCTGCTTCGCCTGTTTTTAACATATCAGTTTCAAAATTCTCAACACCTTCAACTTCAGCTTCAAAATAATAATACGGAATATTATCTATCTCTAGCCTGTTTTTACCGACTGGACTTATAAGCCAGTTAGCTGCTCTTTCAATAATTTGGAGTGTGTTTTTTATGTGTATATTTGAAAAATCAATAATGTTAAACCAAACAGTGATTTCACGTTCAGTATATTCTTGAGTGTTTCTACCTTCGTCACTATCAATAATAATATTCGTACCCGGTATCCGAGTTTTCTTTTTAATTTTCTGCGGAAAACCTATCTGGGGGTCTCGTGGCATAGTCAGTCCTAAGTCTTCATAACTATGTTTCCCATTAAACCAAATTCCATCACTCATCGAGATAGCCCCCTTCGTTTATAAATTCCTAATTGACCCAGTGATTTATCAATCACTTTTACAAAACGTTGTTCTAATTCTTTTAAATCATTATCTTCACGGATGACTGGCTGGTCGATATTCACACTTAAATTGATTGTGTCACCGCCACCGCCTTTGCCTTTCATATAATCTTCAATCGCACCCGTCACGCCACGCATTTTCTCGCGTGAGTTTAAAGGTGTGATACTTACACCACGATCAGTTACGTGGAATAATTCTGGTCCTGCTTCACCAACAATCCCCACATAATCACGTGGTACATTAGATGCACCATTTGCAAACATTCCACCCCATGCAATATTTCCGCCTTCAGCATACGCATCGATGTGGCCACCTGTTGCAAACCCTGCATTTTCACGCACTGTTCGGTGTACGGTGGTCAATGTAGATGTCTTGCTGTAAGAATTTGCCATTGCATTATTCCAACCATGCACTAATAATGTGTTCGTGACTATGCCAGGCACGGCAGTTGTAAGAGTAGATGTTTTGTCTGTCATCGCACCTACTGCTACGTTGTATCCAAGTACTGCTATAGTGTTTAAAGCCATTGAGAATATATTCGTTTGAATACCAGATGATTTTGACTCTGGTGTCTCGCCTAACGTCGTATTCCATTCATCAGCTTTACCTGCTTCAACATCCGCCTCACCTGCACTAGCATGGAACGTCGATGTGACTTCTGGTGATGAGCCCGCAACTGCTTCATTAAATTCCTCTATTTCATCAGCGGTTTCAGGTGCATTGGTTTCTGTCAGAAATTCTAAAACTTCCCCAACGTCTGCACCTGTATAAGTAGCGATTAAATCTGCTAATTTCTGTTGTGATTCTTCAGTCAGTGCCTCAGTTTCCATTTGCAACGGATGTAAACCAAGTTGTGCACTAAAGTAATTAACTAAATTAACGAGTTGCGCTTCAGCATCTGGTGCGTTCGTATCTACTTCCATTGCTAATGACATAAAGTCAGCGTTGTTCCATAAATCACGCGCTTCAATCGCACCAAGTAATGCTTCGTTGTCTATCTGAGTTTCCAGTACTGCATATTTAACTTCAGGGTCTGTTTGACGATTCCATTCGCCTGTTAGATATAAAATATTCTCTAACGCTTCGCCACCCTCAGCTTCAGCATAGTAGCGCTTTTGACTAGGTGTCAGTGACTCCCAATCAACACCAAGTAACTCAAGTAGCTCATCAATTTCTTCTTTACCGCGCGACTCAACTTGTGCACGTTTCTCTTCTAAGGTGAGATTGTTCCACTCGTTAGCTAAGTCGGTGAGGTCCATTAGTTCTACTTCGGCCTGACTACCATCTACATAGGCATTCTTAGGCTCTAGTTCTTTAGCACCGTAAGCATCTAGTGCATTAATCATGATTTGTAAAGCTTCTTCAGTGGTTTTAGCATTTTTTAAAGCACTTATGGCTTCATCGTCTAAGATCCCCATACGCTTCATGGCTTCGACAGAAGTGTGTTGAGTTAGGAAGCTCATATTATCCGCCAATAAATTCATAACTTCTTGGTTTTCAGATAACGATTCACCGGTTACTTTAGAGATATTCATCATGCTCGCCACGAATGAAGCGACATCTTCTTCTTGCAAGACTCGGTTGTTTCTTGACGCTTCCGCAAATATCTCACTAATACTTTGTGTTGATTTTTGAATACTTGCTATAGCCTGATCAGTGTAAGAGTTCAATGCTTGTATTTCTTGGTCATACACTTGTTGAGTAATATATTGACCTTCCAATTGTGCATCGAGTTCAGCTTGACGTACCGTGCGTCGCTCTTCTAAGCCTTCAACAACCGCTTTAGTTACCCCGTCAATGGCTTGTGTTTGAGCAATCGCCCAATCAGCCGTTACGACTTGTTCTGCTTCGAATAATCTAAATACTTCAGATTGAGTATTTGTTAACATCGTTCCGTAGTTATTAAAAGCAGTTTGGACACGATTTATTTCTTCTTCACTCGCTCCAAAATCTTTCATAGAGCGCGTAACGTTATCTAGTCTTAATCTAAATTGATTTAGCCATTCACCTTCAAAGAAGCGATACTCATTCCCACCAAATACATTCTCACCGAACATCGCACTGAGTGCATTTTGGGTTTCCGCATTTGCATTTTGAATTTCATCTAATGCATCTTTATAAGCTTGTGTCGTATCTTGGGCAGAAGCAATAGCTGTTTCACCTAACTCTGAAATTATTCCAATTCCAGCAGTCACACCGTCGAACCAGTCTTGATAAGCTCCTTCGGTTTCTTTCACTGATTCAGCATGAGCTCTTACAGGTTCATTAGCTTCATATAATAAGTAAGCACCTACCGCAGCAATAGCCGCTATGGCCACTCCGCTCGCAACCACATATGGATTACTGAATAGTGATGCAGCACCTCCAGCCGTTGTTGCACTACCCGGTACTTTGTTTAATTCAGTTGTGACTTTTCCTATGTTGCCTGGCATATCTAGTATCGATTTAGGGGTAGTTAATTTACCAATAGTCTTTATTACCTTACCGACACCTGTAATAACTTTTCCTGATACTGATGTTAACCGACCAAATATACTTAATACTGGTCCAGCAGCTGCTGCAATTCCAATCCACATTAATATGTTTCTTTGACCAGCTTCGTCCATGTTAGAAAACTCTTCCGCTATATCCGCTAAAGTTTCAATCCATGGTTCTGCTGCATCTAAGGCAGATGTTAAAGCGTCAGCAATTGGTCCACCAAATTCAATCGCAATATCCGTTAATCTATTCTTTAATACTTGAACTTTTGCAGCAGTCGTCTCAGCGAACACTGCGAATTCGTCATTTAAAGCCGTGTTTTCAGCGTATGCATCTGAAGATAGACCAATCGCTGTTGCGAGTTGTTCGTGCCCTCCGGCTAAGGCTAGAAGCGCATTTAGTTCGTTAACAGATGTAATGCCTAACTCTTTTAATAATTGGTTAGCATTCCCACCTTCTTTTACTACGCCGTCCAATCCTAGTAAAAATGCTTGAATTGCTTCAACTGGTTCATTTTCCCAAGCAGTCGCAAATTCACTTGCTGTCATTCCGGATGTTTCAGCTAATAAGTCTAAACTCTCACCCGCATCTAAAACATGTGAATTTACTTTTTGCCCAAATCGTTGTAAAGCTGACCCACCTGCTTCAACATTCACACCCATTGAAATAAGACTTGCAGAGATAGCCGTGATTTGATCATCAGTCAAACCAATCATCGCACCTGTAGTTGCCCACCGCTGAGACATCATTAAGATATCTTTTTCAGTTGCTGCAGTATTATTTCCTAGGGCAACAATACTTGAAGCTAAATTACTTACTGTGTCAGTACCTGAACCAGTGACGTTTAAGAATTGTGCTAAGGCTGTTGAAGCTTCATCATATGTAAGGTTAGTTGTATGGCCTAACTTACCAATAACTTCTGTAAACTCCGTCACATCTTGTGCCGCAATACCTAGCTGACCGGCATTTTCAGCAATCCCAGCAATCTCCGTATGTGTTAAAGGAAGTGTTGTTGTTGCTAAACCTCTTAATTCAGATTCCAGTTGTTCATATCCGTAAATAACATTACCTGTCGAATCAACAACTTCATCATTCGTTTTCATTACGCCTGCCCAAGCAGACTCCCAATCCATTGACGCTTTAACCATCAATCCACCAGTAGCTAATATTGGCAACGTGACTCTGGTGGTTAGATAGTCCCCAGTGCGAGTCATCGTATATCCAACATTTTGTACCCTGTCACCAAAGTCTTGCCAACCTTTAGCAACGTCCGCTAAAACTCCTCCTTGATTACGATATTCTTCGTGCAATCGTTGAGTTGAATTAGTTAATCGCTGTTGAGCTAGTTCAGCCTTTGCGATGTTGTTAGGTAATTTCTCTAACTCTTTAGAGTTTTGGTTATAAACAACTTCAAGTTCTTTCAACTCTTTTTTGAGTGCATTAGTTTCTCGATTAGATGCTTTATATGCTTTCTCAGCTTCAATTGTTTCCTGAGCATCTTCGCCTTTTGCTTTAGCCAAATCTTGATATGACTTTCTCAATTCTTTTGTCGTGGCATTTGACTGGTTATAACTCTTAGTTGCGTTATCAATCATTGATGGCAGACGTTTTTGTTCATCGCCCAGAATTTTCTGTTGGTCTACTAACATCGTAGTTCGACTTCTAGCGACGTCTAATTGAGCGGTCATAGATTTCATGCGTGCACCATACGTGTCCGTAATTGACGCGTTATTACCCAATTGAGCCACTGCTAATTTAGACTGAGTTGATAGTGTACGCATCTCTTGATTGACTTGTTTAAGCTGTCCTAAATACTGCGCATGACCTTCTGCGGAGAAGATAACACCTATTTTTCTTAATGCCATTCTTTTCCTCCTTCCCTAAAAAATATCAAAAAAATGAGAGCAATTACAGAAAATCTGTTGCTCTCATCACTTCGTTATTATTATCATTTGCCGGTTCGTCACTGTTTCTAAGTTCAATCTCTCGGTTTATTAAATCGATGATTAAATCCAGATCGTGGTCGAACATGAACTCGTCTTTTGTCATATGAAAGAATTTTTTGCATAAGAAGTAGAGGTTATCCCAGTCTACTTCTTCTGAGTCTTACCCTCAGTACCCGTACCTACGATGTCAGCATATTTTTCACTCATGACTTCGTTATACGCCATTGCGAATGCTGTAATATCAGCAGGGTCAGTATTGTCTAATACTTCCTGTTCAGTAACTTTATGACCATTAGCCATTAAAGTAGCTGTAACAAATTTAGCGCCATATATATTCTCGTTATCTTGTACGCCTTCTACATATTCTTTTTGGGTTAAACCAAACTTAGTTTCCATCAATAACCAAATAGCGTTATTAATTTTAAACTCTGCTGGTTCTCCTAAGATATTAGACGTAAATGTTTTAAGTGACTTTTTAAAAATTGACAATTATACTCCCTCCTCCACTTTGCATAATTCTTTTGTTGCTGCGTTATACCAACCTTGTGTCAATAACTTGTTACGGTCCCAAACTGATTGCTCCTCTGGCGTAACTAATGATTGTTTATTGTAAACACGACGCGCTTCACCAGTTGTTTTGTATAACAACGGAACTGATCGTACGTTAAATGTTGGAATTTGCTCAGTAGTATCTGTGTTACGTGTTTGGAAATTTCCTTCAACTGGCGATAATGTACATTTAGGGAATGAATAGATAATCTCATCATCGTTCTCCGTTTTAGCTGGGAATGACATTCTGAAAGGTTTTTTCTTTGGTGTGTCTGGCATAAACCATCCGCCAACACCGTCTTCTAACATTCCTTGTGCTTCTTCAGCAAATCCAGCCGGGAAATAACCCGCATTGATTGGTACATTAACCGCTGTAACTTTAGTTAAATCTGAGTGTTCTAAATCTGATAAGAATACTTGTTTCTCGTTAATTTCGAATGTAATTTGAGCTGTATCGATTGAAACTGTTTCATAAACTTTTCCACTATACGATGGTTCGTTTACGCTTGAATCCTCAGTTTCCATCATTTCTAAGAATAAGTTTCCAATACCGTTAACCAATCCTTGTTTTTCAAATGTTGTTGTTGCCATATTTTATTAAACTCCTTCTGTTAATTTATTTTGAATATCATCTTGTATTTCAGTTTCTAATTCATCGACAGCCGGACGAACGTGCGTTCTCGGTGGGTCTTTATACGTTCCAATTTCATGGAAATATAAATGTAAATTAGGTCGTGGACCCCAACCCAGCTTAAATCCGTTTGAGTCAACGATTGTTTCTATACCTGCCACACCTTTACCGGTTACTTCCAATCCTTTGGATGATGCAATCTCAACTGTTCTAGCTTGCAACTTATCCGCTGAATCTTCATAAACCAAATGAACGGTCTCTGCACCATATAATAACTTCTCAGTATCTTGGATGGCTTCTTCAAATCCGAATGTGCTACTCATCCACTCACCTCTAGCATGTAATGATACGTAGATGAATTTTCTTTTTCATCTATAGAAACAACTTCCAACCAATTGGTTGTTAGCAGGCCTTTATCTTCCAAAGCATCGATAATACCCATCAAGCTCTCATCTGTTTCAACATCTAACGAATGATCACTGTAATAACTCACTTGATATTTAATTCGGTTTGAGTGTCTTTTGTTTGAGTATCTAACAGGTACGTTACTAATTAAGTAAAACAAAACTCGTGGAAATCCAGTGTAGTCAGTGTCAGCATAAAAACTCTTATCTTCAACTGATTTCAGCGCTTCGTAAATTCGATCTTTAATTGTCATTCTTCACACCAACCAAACTTAACTCAGTTTCATTATTTTTAGAATTGTAATAGGAACGATAGACCTCATAGGTGTTGCTGTTAATTTGAAGTGTCCATTTGACATCAATAACCGTTTTACCCTTAATTGCTATCTTCTCAGTCAATTCTTTCCCATCAGCGTGAGCATGATAGGTATCTTGAGATGTTATACCTAGATACCTAAACCATGCACGACTGACTTCTTCCAAACTATATTTGTTTCTAATGGGTGTGCCGTATTTGTCATACGCTTGTTTTCGTTCGTTGAATACGACCGTGCCATCGTTGTAAACTTGCTGGATAACCTCAGGTTTCTTCAACATCAGCATCACCTGCATCCGTGTAAATCTGCCACCTAAAACCATTCAACTCATACTCAAAACTTGAGAAAAAATGTTCTCGATATCCGTTATAAGCAAACCGAACGTAATCAAACACCAAATCACGACCAACTTCATTCTCTAAATCAAAGACACCACAATGACTCATTATCACGTGGTGTCCTCGTTTTAGTAAATTTAAGATATTGTCTTTATCATCATCAGTTGATTTTAGATAATTTTTCAGTGCATCATAATGTTTGTCGTACTCAATATCGATAATCTCAACCATTTAACTCACCTACCAACAGATCGTAGTAGTATTGTTTCACTTGACCTGATTCATAATCGACATTCAATTCGTCTAATTGTTCTTTAATTTCCGCAATAGTAATGCTGTTATATTCTGGTATTTCTGGCGCTATTGCTCGCCCTGTTATTCCCCCGTTGCACCTTCAACTGGGATTGCAATGTCATAAACTTGTGCTGCATAGTTATCGCGTGGTTGTCCGTTACCTAACATATCCACTGCATATAACGTTGCGCGTTGCATTGCAAATGTTTCTTTGTACTCATATGTTTTCTCTGGACGTGATTGAGTCGCATCATATTGACCTTCAACAAATATGATTAATTTATCAGCAGGTACATGTACAGATTCGATAATATTTTCCGCACCAACAAATGGAATTTTAGTTACATAATCTCCAGATGCATTGATTGATGTTGTGCGTGCTACTACTTCGTAGTAATTTACTGGGTTAATAATCATGCGTAATTTACCGCCGACTTTACGGAATTTATCTACACCTTCATCTCCGTCGCCAATCTTATGTTTGTATTTAGACATTGTGCTTAATACGCCTGCAAATTCTGTAACCATCGTTGCAGGGTCTTTAAATGTTAGTGTTCCTGCAGATGCTTTATCAGGATATGCACCTTTTGTTACAGAGCCGTCTAAGTCTTTAAGTAACCCAATTGGTTGGTTGTTACCTGTACCGCTAACGATCACTTCTTCCCATGAGTCTGAGATAGCTTCTTTTAATGATAATTGGATATAACGATTAATCCAACGTGGTCCTAAGTCAAGCGTATCATTAGAAATTAAGAAGAATGCAGTTAACGCTAATTGCGTGTATTCTGTTTGTCCGAATTCTGCATCTAATTGACCTTCTAAATCTTTGTGTAATGGTCCCCATACCGCTTTACCTTTACGGCGAGAACGAATAACCTTAACACGTCCAACTGTTGGTGTGAAGTTTACCAATTGTAAGATTGGGTGTTCTTCTTGTAAATCTTCAAACACACGTTCGAAAATGGTTTCTGGCCATACTTGCGTGTCATCAAACCCACCCGTTTTAGCCACTTCATTATAGAATTTAGTTTCTTGTGCTGTTAAAACATGGATACCACGTGCTTGTAAGATAGAGTCATCTTTAACATTTGATAATTCTTCGTATTCGGCTTTTACTTGTTTAGCTGCATCTTCTGCAATTGCCATAAAGTACGCTTCTTGCGCTGAAATAACATCCTCTTGAGTTGCTGTCTCACTATTCATTACTGTGTCTAATTTATTTTTTAATTCCTCTTTTGATGCTTTTAATTTAACTGTCATTATTTATTAACTCCCTTTTTTATGTATTTTTCAAATGCTGTTTTGTTCGTTGCTATTACTTTGTTGTTTTCTATTTTCTCAAGAACTTTAGCGACTATTGCATCTGCTTCAAGGTCTATTACATTAATTTCTCTTGCTACTAATTCATTATTTACATAAAATTCTTTAGTAGTTGTTTCAGTTTTTTCTTTAACACTATCAGCCAATCCATTTTCTACCGCTTCATCAGCTTTAAACCACTTCTCACCAGCTAACCAGTCATTGATAACATCTGCAGATTGACCAGTACGGTCTGCATAAATATCAACTAACGATCCATCCACTGCTTCTAAGGCATTGAGTGTTTTTTTAATATCTGATTTATTACCAAAAGTAAATGTACTAGCTTCATGAATCATCATTTGACTACCAGTGCACATTACAACTTCATCGCCAGCCATTGCAATAATCGATGCAGCACTTGCTGCTAAAGATGTAACTTCAATGGTGATATGGTTGCTTAGACTCTTAATGTAGTTATACAGAGCAATCCCCTCGAACACATCACCGCCTGGTGAATTTAGTTTGATAATAATATCTTGTTCGCTATCACCGATTAGACTTTTAAATTGCTTTTCATTAATAAAATCATTTGGATCATCGTCATACCAATAAGGCTCACCAACAGTCCCTGACAACGTGATGATTAATTTGTCGCCTACGACTTCGTTCGTGATGTTTGGTTTGATGACCTTTGCCAATGTTTTTAATTTGTCATTCACATATTCAGCCTCCTTTTTTCAATAAAAATAGCCGTATCGCTACGACTTTACAACTTCTAAATTCTCAACATCATTGTGTTTTAGATACTCTTCTAATTCTCCGATTGACACAAATATATCATCAGCCATGTATCCAATAACATCTCGATTATTAACTTTAATTATTTTCGGTTCAATAATGCACCGAAAATAGTGTGATCTATTTTCTTTAACAACCTCTATAGCAGACTGGAAGTCACCAGTCACTTCTAAAACCTCTCGTGTATAAGTATCACGAATTAGATAAACAGTTGTTTTATTTTTTGCCATCATTCACACTCCCATCTTCATTTAAGGGTGCCATGTTTTTAGTCAGATATCTTTGAGTGGATATCTTAGTATTCAGTTTTGGTTTACCTTGTAGCTCATAAATATCATCATTCGACCAATGACTACTTTCAATCATTGTTCTCACGTCTTTAGCCATTTCAAACTCACTATTATAAATTACCCAAATAGTGTTTACTGTAACTTTCTTACCTTGGTAATAATCAACGTCCGTGAAATATTTAGCATTAAACTCATCTGCGATAAGTTTCATCAACGGTCTAATACACCAACGCACAAAGTTGTTATTATGCTCACTCACATCAGCTAATTCCCCACTAAAAATAAGCGGTGGCACTTGTAATATATCTGCGACTTGTTTCACGTACAAGTTTTCAATTTTACCTAACTCGTCCACTGACCGACCAACATGGTTACTTGACCGCTCTTCAGGCGTGTAATCATTTTGGTAAGGCAGTACAGGCACCGACTCATTTTCTATCTGGTCTTTGATGTCAAACAGATAATCTTTCAGAGTCTTCCGACTTCGTTCAGCAGTATCTGCATGTTCTTCTCCTTTAATAGGAGTTAACATTTTAAATTTTGCCCACACACGTATTTGACCTTCGCGCATTTGTACTTGTAGTAACCGTTCGAATAATTTTCCGTACGATTTATCCAAGTCGTCTAGGTATCGTTTCAATTTATTGTTGTGATATTTAATGTGATACACTTCGTGAGCCGAATATGTTTTATGCCAAACTAAATCATCAATGACAATATTTTCGTACAGATTCTCACGTGTGACTTTTTTATCAACAGTCCAGCTATCAGCGACAATGAACATCTCATCATGTTTGATAATTAAGACTTCGCCTTCTAGTAATAATCGTTTTACAATTTTTGTTCGGAACTCATTCGCATTCTCGTTTTGGTTCGGTTGCACATTTAACTTTCGGTTTAATCTTTCGTCCGACGTGTTAAATTCTACCAACGACGATGCGTTAATGATTTTCCCCATAACTGTATCCAAAGCGGTTTGCTTTAAGTGAGTCGTGTTATAATCATCCACCAGCTCGCTCCAGTCAGAAATGTAAGTGTCACGAGTAAAAATATTTTTTATATAATTTAGCAATCCAATATTGCTCACCTCCTATTGTATTTTTGCTTAACCCTGCATGGGAGATGTTGGATCACTGCTCCTTTCTTCTTTTTAGGCCGAAAATAAATAGCAACTCACCACACCTCCTCGTTCGGGTTATACAGTCAGTTTTATGACTTGCACTAGGTCAATTTAACTTAATCAAAAAATCCATTCAGCATAAAGTCACTTGGTCCTTCGTCAAAATCTTCAAAACTTACGTACAGTGCATGGATAAAAGCCATGAACCCATCCGTCTTACGTTTGATATCTTCCCATTTATTGAATAAGAAGTTACCGTCTTTATCACGTTCGAGTTTCACGTTCCACGTATACCACCTCATCATGGTTGGATTTCCAAACACGATGTTATTTTGTGCAAATAACGATTCGAGTGTTGTTCCAATTTTTGCTTGCACGGACGGTGACCGCCGTATAACTTCCACTTCAAACCCTTCTTTTTCCAAAAAAGGTTTCAGGGTTGTATCACGGTAATTATCTATGACAATTTTTGTGAAATAGTAATGTTTCCTTTGTTCCAAAAACCAATCCAACACTTGTTGTTCCGTTATGGAATTACCGTCAATTTTTGTTAGTAAACCTTGCTCTTCCCATTCGTCGATGGGCGCAGGTATGGCTTCCGTTTCTAAAAACTTCCGCAAAACCAAACTGTGCGACTTCCAAATATACTCATCACCCCGTTTAAATAACAGGCCCATCGCTGTGAAGTCTTTCACGCTTGAGAAGTCGACACTTCCTATCACTGGAATGTTATCCAAATCACCAAAATCACGGGTTGCTGCTTCAAGTTCCGACTGCGTTGCAATCTGGCTACTCAATTTCACTCCCAGTAAGTTCATGCGCTTGGTTAACCATTTTGCTTTGTTACCAATCCCTAACTCAAGTCTCTTCCACTGTTTGTTAACCATATTAAATAAGGTTTTTGCATAGTCACTCATAGGTGGGTGAAACATCGGATTCGCTTTTTGCCACATCTCACTATCTTCTACTTCACTTGGATGGTCTAATGTGCACACCCAAGGGAACATAGGATCGTTTAAATTGTCAGAGTCCAGTATGTTGTTTGCACGTTTTACCAACTCGTCATATTTACCTTCACGTTTAAATCCATTCGTACTAATATAAAACGTTCGTGAATATTTTGTCTTCCCAAGACCTGATGTTTGGTTTTCGTATTTATCATCATCACCAGATTCTGATTCATGGACCTCGTCAAATATTAAGAACCCATCCGCAAACGAGTCTTTACCGTCACCCGAACCAGAACGGATTGTTAACACGCTATTTGTATCAATGCCTTTGATTTCATTGCTCAATGGTTTGAAATAATCTTGGAGTTCAGGTCGTTTTCGTTTTATCGTATCTTTTATTTCCAAGAATGATTTCTCGGCCTGATCTAAATTATTTGCTGTTATCGCTCCGTTATATTCTTCGACACCATGGTAGTGACTTAAAAAATAATTACTTAACCCAGAGATAATTCCGTTCTTTCCAGCACCACGTGCCATCGTCCAAAAATATTCATCAAAGACTAAGTCATTCGTCGACTCATCCATTAAAAATACAAAGGCAATTAGGAATTTTTGCCACGGCTCTAACTTGAAATAAAACTTCTCAATAAAAGTGATGCAGTTTTCGATTTGTTCTTCATCAAAATAAAAATCGTCTCTAACTAAGACTACGCGCTTTAACCAATCAATAAGTTTAATTCGATCACGATTGAGTATGATCTTCTTCCGTTCATATAAATCAAAAAAATATTCAACATGTTTCTGCTTCAACATTTTAAATTAATGGCTTCCGTTCAGTAGTTTCCTCAGGGGTTTCAGATATCACTAATTTTTCTAGCGAGGTCTCAATCGTGCGCAACTCTTTATCGATATCTCTTATTTCCTTTAACAATTTATTAGGATTGGTATATTGTTGATGCTTATTTTTTACCGTATCGATAACACCCATCTTATTAATCTCCGTTTGCAATCGTCGTTGATTTTTCAAATGGACTAAATAGCGATGTAACAATGTTCGTGCATAAATATCATCTTCACCAATTAGATCCAACCAATAATTTTCAATTTGTTTATAAGTCACTGCTCTCACTAAAACACCCCCTTAATCAATTATTTTTACTTAAAATTTCATACGCAAGGTTCCCGCCCGCTGACGACGGTTTACAAAAACCCAAAATGTTTCACAGGGGGTCACGAATGCAAACCTCTGAAAACGCATAGGTACGCCATTCCTCTGTGAAACATCACGTGTAACGTTAACTTCTACCACCAATCAACGAAGCCATCGTCCTTCGTATCGAAGTGAATGCTGTTGTGACATGAGTGACACACAGTAAGTAGGTTGTCCTCATCCAGTCCTAGGTCAGGATAGTACTCCAATGGTTTGATGTGATGAACGATAAGCTTTGTCAATGTTACTCGACCAGAGTCTTTGCAAACTTGACACTCGTGATTGTCACGCTGTAAAATTATTGGTTTGATTTTTCTCCACGGGCTAGACCAATAGAACTGATCACGCTCTTCCGATGTGAGTTGACTCTGCAGGTCAACCCGTGCGAGTATCTTCAGTGCATCTAACATTGACTGATTATCTAAGTTAGTATCTGACACTGCTCATCACTCCTTAACTCAAAATAAAAAGCCGGCACATAAAAATATGTGTCGACTTATACTTTCTTACACTACCATCATAACTGATGATACGTACTGTGTCTGCCTCAGGATTGTATCATCAATGATGATACGTTTTAGTAACAACGTTTGAAACACTATGGTAAGTAATCTAATAAAAACTTATCGTATGCTTGGATAGCTCTAGCCAAACTACTGTGACATCTTCGGATATGCATGTAACTATATCCTGTTCGCTCGGCTATCTCATACAAACTTAAACCGTCAATGTATTTAAGCTTTAGTATCTTTGAGTCTAAGTCATCGAACTGATTTACAAACTTCACCAAATCAAAACGTAAATTTATTAGGTGGGCGAGTTCAGTTTCATCTCGCTTAATATATGTTCCGTTAATTAAATCAGCAGCAATCGAATCCTTAGTGAGTGGTTGGTTACTTAAATCTCCTGACTCCCACCTACTGAGTTCTTGTTTAGATCGTTTAATCTTATGTTCTAAGTATGCGATGCGCTTCTGTAAATCTTGATAGTCAGTCAACCATTCGTAAATGTTTAATAGTTTCTTGTTGCTCAATCAACTTTACCTCCTTGTTGTTGGTAACACTATGGTGTGAGTGTGGTGTGAGTGTGTTGTCTCACTCTGTCACAGATGATTTAATGTATCTGTGACACCTCTAACCCCTTGGTACATATAGGTTTGTAGCATGTCACTAACCGGTTTGTCACAGATAAACCCCTAAATATCTTATATATATTTATATAGTATTATAGTTTTTACCTCTCTAATAATGTAAAGAAAGTGAAATCATCTGTGACATCTGTGACACCCCTTAGAAAGGCTGTCATACCAACGTTAAAACGTGTCACAGATAGTGTCACAGATGCCCTTTTCATCTGTGACAAACGAGTTTTTTTCTCATTTAAGACCAAATTATACACGTACTACGTGTATAAATTCGAGAAAAGTTGTCATCACTTCGTGACAAACTAATTTTAAAACGTTGATGTAACAGCATTTGTTTTTGTCACGTGGCACGGATTATGACAGATTTTAGCGTTTTTTCTGTCATCAAACGTTCATTTGAATGTTGTGAGTTACTATTCTTCCTCAACAAATACTCGACCACGTTTATTATTTTCTAACCTTTTTTGTTTCGTTTCTAGTCCAGTGAGTTTATTTATCTCTCGTGTAAATACAATATGACCGAGTGCGGTGAATCCATTCTCTTCACACCAACTTGAATACTCAGCGTATACTTCTTTTGTCGGTCTACCGACCAGTGCATCCGTATCTTGGATGAACACTATGAGTGGGTTGTTTTCTTCGTCAAACTTCTGAAGTTCTTGTTTAACGAATTCAACTTCTGTAAATGATTTGTTGTCAATCACTCTAAACATTCCATCAATTGCTAACTGCAGCATATACTCCAAAGCATCTGGTTGAGATAACTTATCAATGATTGTCGGATCGTAGTCCTTATCTTTGCTACTGAACTTTGCACGTAACGGCACAATATTAATTCGTCGCCTAAATCCGTCAGAGGTATCGTTGAACCTTGGAATGTCATTCGCACTAAAGATTAACTTGCTGTAGTTATATAAAGTAAAAGGGTCTTTGCCTTTGTACTCTGCAGGTACAGGTTCACCTGTTACAAGTTTCTTAAGTACAGATGTATCTTTAATGTAAGCTTTAGATATGTCATCGCCAATGTTGGCCAGCTTACCGAACAACTCTGCTGTCTTGAACCGTTCGTTTACTTCTTTAATATCGAGTGAACTAATATTATCTTTACCTAACATATTTCTCAACATAGTTAGTAACGTTGATTTACCATTTGAGCCTTTACCTTTTAATATAAAGAACGCACCAATTTCATTACGTCGCAGTAATGTGAAGCCAAACATTTCTTCAATCAGTAAGCGCGTATCTCTGTCATGGACACTGATGTTATTTAATATCTTATCCACCGACTCACTATAAGCGGACTCATCATACCTGACTGGTATTTTATTTGTGACGATGATGTTTGGTGAGTGCGGTAATAACTTCTCAGTATCCGCATCATAAATTCCATTCTCGCATACAATGTATCGCGTACTACTAAACTGTTTGTTGGGTGCGCGTAAGTTTATGTAAGCCAGCACTTCACGTCGTTGATTTTGTTTGAGTGTTGGTATCTCATTAATCATGAACCGCTCTATCTGATCTTCACCTGCTTTGTATACTCCGTCTTCATAGATGTGTAAGTTATCATCTATCTTAATGATGTGATACTCCTTGATTAGATACTCAGCAAACTTGTCATGTAAAAATGTATTACCTTTAAAAAATGATTGTTTCTTAAATGCATCATCTCTTAGTATTACAGTAATCTCATCATTGTCTAGTGGCTCATCCAATATGTACTGATTAATGATGCGAATGGTTTCTCTTATTTCCTCCGTACTCATTCCAACGGATTGTAATTTTAAAATGTAATTAAACAATTCTTGGTTACGTTTAACGATGTCATCCACTGGATTGTTCGTACGCTCTTTGTCTATCTTAACCATTGGATATAACCAACGTGGTAATGGTTCGTGTTCGTCTGATTCAATTATCCAAGGCCGGAACTCTCCGTCTAACTTTAACGGATCAGCTGTGTTCTTATCACCTAACTTCAGTGTGACCTGCACACCTATGGGACTCCACCAATCTATTTTGTTTGTTGGTAGGTCATATCCTTTAAAGTAAACGTGTATACCATTCTCGGTTTCAATGACCGAACATTTTAAATTTAAATCTTCAATGATATCTAGCATCAAATCAGACTCTTCAATACTATCGATATCAATCATGACATAATCTTCATTTAACACACCGACAAAGCTGTCGTATCGTCTGGCAGTGTCATACTTCACTAAATTCTCTGGAGTGTCTTTAAACGATTCTACTGCTCGTTTACCTTTTGATTTTAAGTATCCTTTGTAGATATCAAACTTGCTTATTCTAATCACCTGCTTTCTGTTATTAAATATATAGATTAGAACAGACTGATGTTCTCAACATATAACTCTTTCTGTTTCTCGTTCCCAATAAAATCATCCACACGTTTATTTGCTAAATCAATGTACCAAGTCTTATCTAACCAATCTGGTATGGATAGCTCTGTCACATCTTCATTAACGAGTGTGACTGCATCGGGTGTGTGTGGTATCTTGCTTGTCTTACCATTTTTTAGATAGGATAAGTTTAAGCCATTAGTGTTAGAAAATACTCTAAATGTTTTTTCATTGCGAACTTCACGACCATATTTAGCGCCATCAAACTTATCTGTGATACGTACCACTCGCTGGAAGTCTATAAGGTTTTCAGCGTGATTTATTGTGTCTTCTACGCTTATTCCATGGATAAAATAATTCTTAACGGCTTGATTTACAATAGGCAAGTCATTGTCTATGATTGATAAATCTTTAGTGTACTGACCAACTGCTGTGACTCTATCACCTATCAATATGTAATTGTTCACATCTTTTTGATGGACACGATCATAATATTCAAAACTCATCGTTAATCCTGTTCGCTCTTCCCACTCAAAAACAATATCATCCAGTTGGTCAAAATCTTTACGTTTAATCTTAACCAAGATACCATCTGTGTTGGATTGAATAAGTTCGATGATTGGTTCTAACTTATCGATTAAATCAACAATAAAACATTGGCCAAAGATACATGTAAGTAACCTGTTGCGTGGGTCATATAACTTATTAAACCTATCTCCGCTCGCGCCGTACACGATGTTACAAAACTCTTTATAAGGCAGTCTTGCAGCATGAGGTCCTAACTCTTTCAATCTTAAGGATTCATCTAAACTCCATTCATATTTTGATTTAAACCTTGCACCACGACTTAATAAGTCATAGTTTAAAAGTAACGTTGGATAAAGTTGATTAACATCTAACAAAATAATATATTCATCCGACTTCGCTTGTGTGTGATAATTCTTCAGCGCACCATGTATGCCACCTTTACCAAGTTTGTTCTCTACACCAGCTATATCGATGGTTAAATCTGCATCTAACACACGTCTGCGGTTAAAGAATGTTAACACCTCGTCATACTTACCTAACTCAGCGTCGAACGGCGCCCAAATGTCGTATTCATCATCTTTATTAATTTTACGTGCCTTTAATATCTCTGCACCCAATTGCGCCATAGACTTACTGATATGTTTGAGATGTAACTTAAATTGGTTAACTAGCGCCAACTTCGCATTGAATGTGTCTAACGTTTCCATGAATACCAAAAAGATTTGTTGGACGTCATATCGCAAATGTTTTGCTACGTCTAAAAGTTCTTGATCAGTCAGTTTGCGTTTCAAATTAAAAGGGACAGACGACTCGCGTATGTCATGTCCCATGAAACCAACTATTGTTTTGAGTGAGTGATTATTAATCTTTGTATCGTAATTATTAATACTGAAATCTTTCAACTTGTCACTAAACTCCCACCCTTGTTTTTGTTGTCGGATAATAAAATCTGACATGTCATACGGGTTATAACCACCTAAGATACTAGCTAAAATATACTTGTCATAACTGGTACTGTTATAACCGACCCAGACGGTGCGTTTAAACTCGTTGTAAAATTTAGTGAGTGCTTTAACATTATTAATAATTAATGATTCTTGTTTTGTTTCTGTGTCTAGCAGGCTGACTAACCAGTCCTGCTTAAACACTGAAAACTTGTAAATTATCATTGAGTGTCACTCCTTGTAAACTACTGTGTAATAAGTCTTGCTAACTGGATTGTAATACTCCATGTGTATTTCTGGCACCGCATCATCGCCTACTTTATGTTGGCTGACTAACATTGGCTGGTCGCCTTGGATAAGTTGGTTATAGATTGGATCGTGTGTTGGTTCGCTGGGTTGGGATAAGTGATTTGAAATTAAATATATCGCATAGGCAATTTGGATAATTATAGATAGACCAATCAATATTTGCCCAATGGTCAATAGTTTGTTTTTATCCATTACCTTGCACCGCCTTAACAAAATCTGCGTTTAAGTCTGTGATTGTTTTTGTTGTTTTCATTCTTTTACCTCCTGTTAGAATGATTATGTTGTAAATCCTTAGATAGTTAATATGCCAATGACTTCCTTGATTAGCATATATTCAGGTGATAATAACTTCATCACACCTCTATAAACACCGAAGCTCGCTAGTATACTGATAACGATTAATATGGTTGACAGCACCAGTGTAAATACTCTTAAATTTTCCGACCATCTATTTGTTGCCCAACTACCCGTATCAAGCTCGTCTGATTTATATTTTAGATATCTAATGATAAATACTAGAGACAGTATGATGATAAGATAAATAGCTATCGTTACCCCACCCTCTACCTGAATACCTCTCGCATAAGTGTTGAACACATCCGAACCGATAGCTGGTAATTCGGACAGACCTTGTCTTAGTAGTTCTAACATGTTGGTTAATTCTTGTTCCACTATAAATCCGCCTCCTTAACAAACACTCCATCAATTACCTTACCCTTTCGGTCTTTAATTTCCTCATACGCACTATTCAGACAATCCATAATATCTAAATCACGTTGCATGCAGTAGCCAATCAGCACAACCAAAATATCTCCAACTGCATCTATTTCTTCGGCTCTGTCATCTTCATTGTACGCTAGGATAAGTTCCTCAACTTCTTCTTGTAGTTTCTCAAGTTGACCAACACCATCTAGGCTATGTAAGTTACGATCAACAAACCATTGTTCTACTTTTTTGATTAATTGTTCCATTCTTGCTCCTCCAAATACACAGTTTCATTAAGCTCGCCGTCATCAATAATTCTACTTAATAACTCATCAGTAATCGCATCTATGAGTTTCTCACTGAATTTCATCGTACCCAATCCGTGATTCCTGTAATCTATCAGTGTCGATCCATTTCTCTTTATCGCATGGTTTATCTTCCATTCGAGGATGAGTTCGGAAACATCCGCATATATTTCGTCCACTATTCGTTCTACTTCCGAATCCATCGGGCGTCTTACTTTTGATTGCATCATTCTTGTTCCTCCAAATCACGCTTATCTATTAAATCGAAAATCTGCTCTAATGCGCATCCTGCTGAAGTTACCCCTGAGCTATACATGTCAATAGCAAACTTTATTCTTATTAATAACGTTTCTTCCTCACTCATTCCGATACACCCTCCTCATAAAACGCAATCTTAACTTCAGTTAACAAAACTTCTTTCACGTCATTTAAATCTAAATACCCTTGATTAAAAGCTTCAATAGCTTCCTGATAATGTTTTAGGTATCTCTCTAACCTAACCTTACCGAACCCAAACTTATCCTTTAATACCAACAGCGGTATCAAGTTAACTACTTCGGCAGCCTTTGATGCCGCTTCTGCTTTCAGCTTCTCAATCTGCTTGGGTGTTAACTCAACTGGCTTATTCCGTAACTGATGTCTAAGTTTCTTCATCTAATCGCCACCTCGATTAACTAAATAATCTCCACCAACTTCATAGCTACTCAAACGTGCATTTTCCTGCTCATACGCAATCACTAGCGCGACCATGTAGTCAGCGAAAGTTTGAGCTTGTAACTGTTTATAATCGTATTCCTGCGTTAGCTTAACCACTCGTTTGTGAAATGCGCTGTTTAGATCAGTTATCGTTTTTGCTTTCTTCATAAATCCACCCGCTTCTTACATTTATGACACCACTTGTATTTATACTTAGATCCGTCTGAATTTAATACGCTGTTCCAATCATGAAAGCATAATACCTGTTTCAATTTATCAAACATTTTTATCCTCCTTGCTTAGCCATATCAATGTCATGACCGCATAATTCGCTAAATCGATTAATGTATCTTCAATGGATTCACTTTTGATCTGCGCTTGTTTACTTATCAGTTGTGAAAAGCGGTTATACTTATCGCCTAATCTAATCTTGGCCACCAGCAAACCATCAGCATCCAGTGATCTATCAAAGCTATTCCCATAATCTGCATTTTTTCTTTCATACAAATTATTCATTAAATCAGTAATATGTTTAAATGTTAGCGGTGTTTCGCCCTCTTTAAGTTGATAGCTTTCAACTCGGCAACTTGCGCAAATTTCCCCCTTGCCGAATTCTTCGATTGGTTTTACTTTGTCGCAACTTGTGCAATGATAAAACAAACCTGTTGGCATTTTTGCATTAATATTTTGATTAGCAACTGAATCAAATAGAAGCAATGTTTCTTTGTCTTTTACTCCGATAATACTTCCTGTCACCCCATTAAGTGTGACTTGCTCTCCGATAAAATCTAAGATGTTCCCCATAATTATTCACCTAGCTTTGCTAGTAAGTCTGGTCTAAAGCCAAAAATTGGTTCGTGTCCGTCCGCTGTGATTACTGGCATTCCTTGCGCTCCTAAGTCCTTTACGTGTTGTAACGCTTGCTCATCTGCCATAACATCAACAACATTAAATTCAATTCCTTTGTCTGTTAAATATCTTTTAGTAGCGTCGCACGCCATACAATTCGGTTTTGTGTATATTTTTATCATATTTATTCCCCTCCTGTAAGCTCATTCACGCGGTTATTCGTGTAGTTAAGTAAATCATTCACTTGCGCTTCTACTTGCGCCATTTGCCCGTTTAAATTGCCTAGTTCGTTATTCAGTTGATTGATATGCTCTTGCTTAGCGTTTACTTCCTGTTGTTTTACTTCTAATTCTTCTTGTTTACGACTAATTTCATGGTTTTTATTCGTCAGCTCAACCGAATGATTGTTTTTGATTTGCTCAATGTCACTTTTTAACTGATCAACTTCATTTTGTAACTGCTCTTTGTTGCCTGCTTCGCTGTCCAGTTGCGCTTGTAATTGCTCCGCCTTTTGCTTTTGATTCATTGCAAAATTAAACGTAAAATCGTAATCGCTTCTAATCTGGTTTAGACTATCAAATACGTTTGTTGACGCGTACCCAACTACGCCCCCTAGTGATAATAGTGCCACCGCTGTTAATGCTTTAAATCTCTTTTTCATTTAATATTCCTCCTAAATCTATAAAAAATTGGAGTGAGTGTTTAAACCCACTCCCAAGTAATTTACTCTAAGACTTCCAAGATTTTAAATGTGTCATATCCGCCTCTGTTTTTACCTTTTTCAATAATATAGTTCCAGTTGTCTCCGATAATTTCATCTGCGATGTCTAAGATCAGTTCGTTATAATCTCCAAAGTTTTTAAACTCAACATCATCGCTATCCCATAAATTACGTAACATCTCATTGTTATTATGGATTTGGTATCCAATCGCCTTCTCATTGCCTGGTTGCATCACACCGTTGTAGAATAATTTATATGATTTGTACTCGCCGTCTAAAATCTCAAATTGAATTTTAAGCATTGGGTCTCCACCTGAACCGTCATCTCTTTTCTTACTTTGACCTAGCTCCATTGACGCCACTCCAACCTCATACTTACCATTTGGAATATCTGGGAAGTCGCCATTCTCAGTTGCCTGTGCAATCTTGTCCTCAATACCTTCAAAATCTACTTGTTTGTCAAATTTAGTCCAATCAATACTCATAATTATTCGTCTCCTTCTGTGTATGTGTCTTCCGCTTGAGTTTCCATGATTCCTGCTGCGGTGTTATATTTCATGTTTAACTTAACTAAGTAATACTCGCCGTTTTTGTTTGATTTTAGATCAATAGCATGTCCGATAACTTCTTCGCCAAACTCGTCACGTGCATCTTCGACAATTTGGTTTGCTTCTTCTTCAGTGTTTGCAAACCATTGCTCTTTAGTGTTTAATTGTTTTTTCATAATTTTTCTCCAATCCTTTAATTAATTCTGGTGCGACTTGTTTAAGTTCTTCTAAGTTACTTTGCCAAAGGTCATATCGTTTCTTAGCGTTATCTAAACTCTTTTGAAAATGTTCAGCGTCACTCTTTGCCTGGTCCATATGAAATAGTGAACGGTGATATGCGTCAACGATATCCTTTCCAATTAAAACATTAACTTCTGCTTCTTCTGCGACGTCTTCTTGGTCTTTCAGTATCTTCTCCTGATTCATCAGTATCCTCCTGTCTGTTGTCATCATTAGCATCTTCTTTATCATTTGTATCCGTTGACTGGTCATCAACCACTTCGGCTGATTTTCTACTTCGTCTAGCTCGTCTAGGTTTTGGCTCTTCCACTTCTGGCTCAGTTTCTGGCTCAACCTCTGGCTCAATGCCTGCATCGTTTTCTGGTTTAACTTCTGGTTCAACTTCCACCTCTTTCGGCTCAGCTTTCTTACGTCTAGTTCGTGTTGGTTTTTCTTCAACTGCCTCCTTGACTTCTTCAACAGCTTCAACATCACTAATATTTGATAAGTCAGTTGGCTCTTGCTTCACTGGTTTAGCTAACCCTTTATTAGACTGTGCATACACGTTAATAAATTCGTCATAATCTAAGTCAATTTCATCGACTGACATGTTTGGAATACGTCCACCAGAGAACACATAACTCTTACTTTTAAATACCAGACGTCGGTCATCATCATTTGCTACCACTCGACCAACAATATCGACCATACCCGCTACTTTAAGGGCTACCTTCTCACGCAAGTTCGGTTGGATAGCACTGATTTTATCTCCTGAACGTTTTGTAAAATCTTTAGTTGTATCTTCATGACTGATAAAAATAATGTTTTCAACGTCTAAGTTGATGATACGTTTAACCATTGATAAGAATTTTGTCGTTACAATATCCCAAGCTTTAAAGCTGTTATCTGACTCGTGATCAATATCTAAATCTTCATACACTTTAAATCTTGCTGCCGTATATAAATCTTCTAGTAAGTCGAACACTACCGTCTTAAAATCATGGTCGCCCTTTTCTAAATCTAATAATGTTTCATCCAACACATCCCATGCTAATTTGTAATCTGTTACTCGACCTTGTTTAATAACTTGGTCTGCAATGTTCACGTAAGGTGCATCCACAAACTTAATATTTCCGTCTGTATTTAACATCAATACATCAGGGAAACTGTTTGCGAACCAGGTCTTACCACTGAATGGTGGTCCATATAACCACACAATTCGTTTTGTTACTTTTTGAATATCTCTTCTTACATTTTTAGGCAATGCCATAATTATCTCTCCTTGTTCGTTTTGTATTGTTTCTAAATAGTCAGGGGGGGTTATTGTTGTCCAGCGACCTTCTTTCTTCGCTTCGATGGCGTTACATGCAAAGCAGTCGCCTGTTGGGTTCTTCGCCCATTCTGTTTCATTCTCAATCGCTTTGATACTCCAATCGAACGCTAAACTTTTATGCTCGTCATACTCGATTGGTAAAAATGTTAGTTTTGCGTTACGTGTTACGTCAGCAATTCGTTTTCTGAAGTGATACACACTTTCATTTTTCTTATACTTGATCTTTACTTTTTCTATGAATAAATATCCAAGTCTTGTAATATTGAACCCTAGTTGGGCTAGCTGGTGCTTGTACACATGTAACTGATTTGATTCTCTGTATGCATCAATGCTGTTACTGTATTTAAAATCAACGACCATACACTCGCCTGATGCTTTATCACGGACAATCAAGTCCACATACCCTCTATAGTCCTCAGTACTTATTTCATACTCGTGAATAACGTCTAAGCCATCAAACTGACTTAGCCACTCTTGGACTTTAGGGATAAGTATCTCTAGCTTTACCGTTTCATTAATATGATTATCATTGACTATGGGATAGCTGCTTAAATATTTATCTATCGCATACTCCACACCGTGCTCGATTCCCTCATGCATTGCTGTACCAAGTAGCAACGGATTGTCTCCCGTGTAATTAGTAAGTTCGGTTAGCTTGTCTATATACCGTAATTTAAAGTGATAAGGACATCTGTCATAAAGATCAACTCGACTGTAACTGTATTGTGGTTTTACCTCAGTCACATAGCATCACCTTCTTTTTCTAACTCACGCCTGAAATCATACAACTGATTTTTAATTTCTTTAGCTCGACGTTCTGCGATGTTGATTTTATCGTCCTCAATGTCATCAACTAACTTTTCAAAGTCCCACATGATATCACCTAATTGGTTTAATAACTCAGTCAAAATATAACTCCCTCCATTCCTCGAATGTTACCTGCCAGTATTCGTACTCAGCAGTAAACTTTAATTTTTTATGCTTGCTAGGTCGCATTACATAACCTAAGCCACCGCTGTGGTTAATTAACTGCATGTGATGGGCTTGTAATTCAGTTTCTGTACCAGTATCTGTTTTAAGTTCTATGCCATGAAATGTACCGTCTATACTCACTAGCAGGTCTGGTACACCTGTCTTAGTAAATTGGTTTGCAAAGTGATTGACCACATATCCGCCATTCGCTTCGATAAATTTAATAAGATCTCTTTGGAAGTCACCTTCCTTTTTATAAACATCCCTCATTTGGCTTTAAACCTTACTGATGCTTTAACATTTGAAGTCTTAGTATATTTCTCAGCCACATCTGGTAATTCTTTTCGTAATTTTGCACTGTCAATGCTGTTACGTGTTGATGCTTTTGAGTAACTAATTAAACCTTTGTTGTTCTCATAACGTGCTAACTCGTAATCTTCCAAAATATCGATTACATCTTGTTTTAATAAATTCTGTTCGTCTTGTAGTGATTTGATCTTCACTCCAATATCCTGAAATTCATTTAAAATTAATTCATCTTCAGCAGCAATAACAATTTCATTTCCAAGTCGTTGTTTCAAATCTTTAATTTCTTCTAAGTTCGACATATTCTCTCTCCTCTTTCCATTCTTGTTCGTAACATTTCTCGCATACGCAATATCCAAGTCCATTGTTGTTGTGTATTTGTTTTGATGTATAACTTTTACCGTATTTGAGTACATCACTGCACTGTGCACACATAATCAAACGGTCTAAGTTATTTGAATACATTACTGCTCCGTCTGGTAATTCGTATGGTTCATATATTCGTGTGAATGCGTTCCATTTTTTGGCCATGTGTTAGTCCTCCCTTACCACTTAACAAGAATGGTAAATATTTCTTCGTCTCCACGAAACATCGAATAATCATATCCATCATTACGTAGCTCCATTTCTATCACTCTGCGGACGCTTCTCCCTCCGGTAAAATTTAACCTAACTTCGAACAACCCTTCTTTGGCCGCTTCTTCAATTGCTGAATGCAATTCTAAAATTTGTTCATTTATCCCTGTATTTTCCATCGACAATCTTCTTGCCTCAATTGCGTTCATATTATTTATTCCTCCCATTTAAAATCTTTCTTAAATAATTCATCCGTGTAGTTAACGCCACTTCTCAGAGCGCTGTAAATTTTTTCATCAATACTATCTTTGGTTATCATCTGATAATAAAACACTGGTTGTTCCTGTCCTATTCGGTGTACTCGTTTCAGTGACTGCATCCAGTTCTCAACGCTATCTGGCGGGCTGAAATAGATTATTTTATTTGCTTTCTGTAAGTTGTGCCCTTTACTCCCTGCTTGATATTGAATTAAAGTGACACTGTTTTCTTTAGTTTCATAAGCTTTCTTGTCCACTGTTCCACCACGTATGGCACTGATAGGTTTCTTGTGTTTCTTGCACAGTCTTAACAACTCGTCCAGCTCAACGTTAAAGTTATAAAATATTAGTAGTCTATCTTCCGTTGATTCAAGTAATTCTTCGACACGATCCAATTTGTTTTTGTTTCTCACACCTGCTAACTGTCTTAAATACATTCGGTGCGTGGCGCTCGTATCTCCGATTAACTTCTCGTCACCAATCTTTACAATCCGACTTGATTCAAACTTCTTATATTCTGGTGTGGTCTTACATTCAAGTGGCACGTAATTCTGCTTTGGTAAATCAAACACTTCATCGGTTTTCATAAACACCGAGCCATATTCTCTTAACTTACTTTTCAGACCTTCTACATCTTTATATCCAGTGACTGTAATTCCACCCCAATACTTGTTGGGTTTAAACTCAACATACTTTTTCATAAACTCAGTCTTGGTTATGTTCCAGCCAAGTAACTTTAACTGGCTCCAAAGCTTTTCGTATTTACCACCTGTCGGTGTACCAGATAATAGGATGACGTTGTCTGGTTTCAGTCCTAAGATAAATTTAGTTCGTTTAGATTTTTCGTTTTGAATGATAGAACTTTCATCTAACATCAACGTGAAATCTTTTAACCGTCCTAATTCTGGACGTCTCCATAACTTGTCATAGTTGATGATAATAACTGATTCTGGCGGTATTTTTACACGGTCGTCATACTTAATGACCTGATAGTCATAGTGTTGTTTAAAGTGCTTGTACCAGTCGTTTATTTGCGATTTCTGACATACCACTAAGTTATATGGTGTATTCAGTTCCCATAATTTTTCGCTGCCTACAAAGGTCTTACCTAGACCCATGCCCTAATCTAAGTAATACGCCACTCTATTAAACTCATATGTTTCATTTAGGACATCTTCTTGGTGTTTATAAAGTTTCACATTACTCATTTACTTATCACTCCCTATCTAAACCTCCATGTTCTTTAACCCATTTCTTGATACGTGTGATAGCTTCAGCAATCTCTATCGCTTGCAAGAATTCGTCTTCATGGTTTAGCAATCGATAACTACATTGGTCCACCACTAGTGTTGCACTTCGATTAAATTTTCTGTCGATTAAGTCATCGACTGCAGATAAATCTTCTTCTATAGAAGTAACGATCAATAATAAATCTTGTATTTGCATTTAGTTACACGCCTTTCTTAATCAACTCAGATTCCAATATGTATTTAATACCGAATTGCTGAAGTAAATAGTATGAGTTGTTGCTTGTCAGAAAACTGATAGCATCCTCTCTAGTTTGGAACGGTATTTCCATCACTCTCACACCGTTTACTAGTTTAATTACGTTCGTCATGTTATAATCTCCTTGAATAATTATTTACTCAGCTCACTATTCGTCGTAGTGGGCTATTTTTAATTCCATACGAACAAAAACAATCCATATGCAATGAACGGTGATACACAAGTGAACACTGTCATCGCAACAACAAACTTGCCAAGCTTGCGCGTAGCCATCTCACTGTTTTCTTCATCCTTTGCTAAAGCAAATTTCCGTTCGTGGTACTTAATTAGTTCTTCAATACCTAAGTCTTGTGCTTCTCTCATTTTTCTTCGGTGGAACTCTTTCATATTCATCTAATCACTCCAAATTCCAAGTCTTCTATCGTCACACCATAATATTTAGCTAACTCTTCCAGCCGTTCGTCTGTAATGTTTGCCTTGCTTTTTTCCCACTTAGCAACAATTGCATGTCCAACATCTAAGTAATTCGCTACATCACGTGTAGTTAGCCCAGCTTGTTGTCTCAATGCTTTTAAGTTTTCTCCAATGAAATCTGTCATAAACTCTCCTCTTTCAAAAGATGTAAGCTATACGCTTCGACTAGTCGTGGTAAATCATTCTCAAACTTTAACGATCTTGTACCTGCATCCAGTAACTGCCTATTCTCAAAGTAGTGTGCAAATGCGTAGACGTTATAAATAGTGTCCGTACCCTCTAATTCACGGTAAGGTTTAGTAGGATTGAAGTAATTAGGTCTGCTGTCGCAGAATGCTCTAAAAGATGTTAATAACTTGGTCGGACTTTTATATCCAAAGATTAGTGCGATGTCTTTGGGTAGTGCCCAATACTGGGGTGTGAAAGTTGCTTTGATTATATTCATTCTCTAACCTCCTCATTAAGCCAATCCAAACATCTGGATAAGTTTTAAAATAATCTCATTCGCTTGTGGTGTTTTGCGTTTACCAGTTAAAGCCGTGTGAATATCAGGTTTTCGATAACCCGTCATAACAGCTAATTGAGAATAACTCACATCATTTTCTTTCATGTAATCTAGTATTCTTTGTCGTGCCCCAATAGTTTCTGGCATATTTTCCCCTCCTTAATTTAAAATTATGTAAGATAAATCGTTAGAAATATCGTACTTTCATTTGACAACAAGTATAAAATATCGTACTATATAGACGTAGTTAAATAAGCCTTCTCAAAGACTGATTCATCATTATTTTTCCGTTCCCCAACGATTAAATGATTAATTTTCAGTTGTTTTTAAGGACGTTTTAACTAACAATTTCCCTTACGAATATAATTGTATGATATTTTATACTTTTAAGCAAGTGTTTTGTATAATATTTTATACTTTTATTTTAAGTAAGGTCAGAAAGGTTGATTTATCAATGTTGTTTGACCGTATAAAAGAAGTCGCAGATGAGCGTGGAATATCAATTTCAGAGCTTTCAGTGAAAATGGGATGGTCAGAAAAAGCTATTTATGCATGGAAGACGAGTAGCCCTTCACTGGATAAAGTTAAGAAGATAGCTGATTATTTTGGTATCTCTATTGACCGTTTGGCGGACAGAGATGAATATTGGAGAGACTATGATAAGAATTTAGGCGAAGAAAAATTAGCTTCCATTAGAAATAAAACTGATGAAGCTAGTGAAGCGATGGAGTTATTCGCTGCTCATATTGATGATGATTTAACGCCTGAAGAAATGGAAGATGTGATTCAGTATTTAGAATTTATTAGAAGTAAGCACAAAAATAAGTAGGTGTTGGTATGAATTTACTCGAAAAATTAATGTCAGAATACGACAATGAACTCACGTTTGAGTTTGTGGATATGCCAAAAGGTATTCCGGGTTATATTAAAGGTAGACACGTATCAATTAATGCTAATATGCCTTTCGAGAAGTCACTGGCTATCCTTGCGGAAGAATTAGGGCATTATGAAACGAGCGTTGGTGACATCACAAATTATAAAGATAGCAATAATATGAAACAAGAAATTAAAGCACGTCGTTGGGGTTATCGTAAGTTGATACCTTACTCAGAGTTAAAAAGATTAATTGATGAGCGCGGCAGTTTAGATCGCCATGAAATCGCTGAACACTTTTCGGTACCAGATAAATATGTTGTTGAAGCCATTGAAATGTATCGAGTTACTGGTCATTTATAAATGAATTGGAGAATAAAATGAAGAAAATATTTGTAGGGGAGGTTCTTTATGGATATTAAAAAAGAACGAATAAGAATCAACTGTTCGCATTGCGAAAACAAAATCGTGTTAACTTATCATACGGAACGTTGCCCCAAGTGTGGTCAACCCTTTGACCCTGAACAAGTGAAGTCGTTATTTCATAATTATGAATCACAAGTGATGAATAGTAAGTTTTACCAAGCTGGAGAAAAGATGGGCAAAGCAGGAAATGCTATGGCAGAAGTAGGTAATTCGATGCAAAGTTGTGGTTGTACATTAACATTAATTACAATATTTATAATCATTGTACTTGCACTATTACTATAATCAAAAACACCCCACTCCCTCTAACTTGGCGGTCGGAGGAGTGGATTAGAAGTTTTTAAAGAAAGAGGTAATTATGTCTTATAATATAAATAGCAATAGCAGTTTTGAACAATTAGAAGAATATATAAAATTAAAGAATCCAAACATCTTAAGGGAAACAGGAAAATTTATTCGTGAAGATATAGAGTTTGATTCATTTTCGACATTAAAAAATGATTTATTGGAATATGCTAAAGCTAACTATCTATATGAACTTAAGCTATTAGAACCCGATGAATCAACTTCTGATATTTTCTTTTGGTATAGAAAACCGGTAAAAATATGGTGTATAGGTATTAATGATAGCTATATAGGAGAAAGAAGTATATTAAATTTTGCCACAAAAAATGAAGAAGATGCAATCGAGATGATAGATGCTGTTCAGATTACCACTTCAACAAAATTTTACAAAATGAATATATTACAAAAAATAAGTTTTTTAATAGAAAAAAATATCATTCCAGATATATCTAACAATATAATATATTCCTCTCTAAATCGAATTCCTTATATGGGTTCCTGGGCTGAAGTATGGGTAGAAAAAGAAGCGAATAATATTGATAGTTTAATCAAAAGCCCTGCAGAAATAATTGATTTCAATAAATCAATTATTAGAGCAAAACGATATAACTTTGAAGAAATGTTAGCTGTAATTAATAATGACCAATTCACTATCGAATTTGATGAATGTCTATTTGCGTATAATAATCAAAAATGGTTTGTATGTGCTGCAGGTTTAGGTGGGATTCTAGAACATCTTATCTATTTAACTCTGGAGAAAAATAATTTAATTGATAGTAATTTTCCAGATGATGCAACCGCTAAAATTTACATTGAACATTTAAGTCGTAAACCAATAAAAATGAAAAAGAGAGAAAAAACGCATTTGAGAAGTCTTTTCCTAATAAGGAATTCGGTGTCACATTTTAATCAAGGGTTTACTTCTAAAGATCAATGCCAAACGCTAATGAATGGCATCAGAGACTTCTTTAATAACTACTACATTAAAGATTTTAATTTAGATGATAATTGATGTATTTGGTACGTTTTTTTTGCCCCATATGATTCATAAGTAATTGTTCCATCTTTGTATTCAAATGGTATGCCTGATTCATCATATTCGACATTATTAAGTTGTGGGTGTTGGTAGTAGAACTCTTCAACAAGTTCATTGAATATTTCTAAATCGGATTGTGTAATTTCCAATTTAATCACCTCTCAATATTTTAGAATCTAATTTTTATTTTAAATCTTACTTTGAAAAATACCCCACACTCTCCCCGACCAAAGTTTGAGTGTGAGATATGAGACACAAATAACCTATAGTAGGCGTATTTGCTATACCCTATTATAGCATAATTAATAGGAGGAATTCAGCATGTGGATAGAAGAAGTAAATGGAAAATTTAAGTACGTGGAAAGATATACAGACCCTGTGACAGGCAAAGACAAAAAGGTATCAATCACTTTAAATGATAAGAAGAAAAAGACACAACAAGAAGCGATGTTATTTTTAAACGAGAAGATAAATAAAAGAGTAGAGCCGAATGTAAACTCTCAAGCAATTAGTTTTAGAGAAGTAGCTGATGATTGGTTAAAATATTTTGAGCCAACTGTAAAGAAATCTACTTATGTCAGAACAATATCAAATGTAAAAGCATTGAATGAACGCGTTGGAGATATACTATTTGATAAACTAACTGCTTCGCATTTTAACTCTTTTTTTCTTGAGAACTTACAGTCCAAGCGATATAAATATAATTCGATGCGCCAAACCAGATCAGTTGTAAGACGAATTATACATTACGCTTTGAAATATAAAGGCATAGATATGACGTCAATCATTCCACTTCTGGAAGTACCTAAAATCAATGTCACCATTAAAGATGATTTAAAATATTTAGAAAAAGAAGAGCTGCAAAAAGTTTTAAATTATCTTGAAGTAAATGAGTTATATCAACATAAACGCATGGTCATTTTGCAAGTCAGTACTGGTATGCGTTTTGGAGAACTGACTGTCTTAGATTATGAAACAGACATCAACTTTGAAAATAAATCAATTACCGTTAACAAGACATATGATTCCGACAACCGAATAGTCACAACTACCAAGACAGGCAAAGATCGAACGATTTATTTTAATGAAACGATTGAGAAGGTATTGAAAGAACAAATACATACAACAAAATTGCAGACCGTTGCGAATGGTCATGACAGAAGTAATAAATTACTATTTAAGACGGTTCATGGCACTCCGTTTCGAACGCAAAGTTTGAACTTGGTATTATCTCGCATTGAAATACCGAACAAAAAAGTGACCACGCATATATTTAGACATACATTCATTACTATGGCTGTCCAAAATAATATAAGCAAAGATTTAATCGCCCAGCAAGTTGGCCACTCAGACACAAATATGATTGATAAAGTCTATGCCCACTTTACAAAAGAAATGGAAGAACAACAAAAAGAGGCAATGCTAGATTTTAAAATCATCTAACTTTGCCCCTTTGATGCCCCTTAAGGTATTATTCACTTACAAACAACCCTTAGGAACCGCTATATAATAAAGTTCTTAACCTTGAACTGCAGGGTATACAGAAACTTGTTTCTTGCTGTGTCCCTTGCGCTCAAATTTAACAACACCGTCAACTAGTGCGAATAATGTATCATCCCCACCACGACCTACGTTGTTACCTGGGTGGATTTTAGTTCCACGTTGGCGGAAAATGATTGATCCACCTGTAACAGTTTGTCCGTCAGATGCTTTCGCACCTAAACGTTTAGCGATTGAGTCACGACCGTTTTGTGTCGAACCTCCACCTTTTTTCGTAGCGAACATTTGTAAATTAAGTTTTAACATTCCAATGCACCTCCTATGATATAAATTCTTTTTCGTAGATATTTATAAATTCAGGATAACTCTCTGCCAGCACTTCAAATGCAAAATGCAAATGTTGAAGTAATAACTGCGCATCATGAGTCACTGATTTACTTAAATTTGAAGGTAGCGTTACTTTTAAGTAACCTCCCTCAATTTCGTTTACTTCCGTTTCAACTTCAATGTTCAGTAATTGAACTAATGAATTCTCAACTGAAATAACTTGACTCGATACTGCCGCACAAACAATATCATAACCTGGATCTGCATAACCTGCGTGACCCGTCATTAAGACTTGTTTAATGTGCTTATGAGTATCGCGATAAAATGATATGTTAATCATTATTATGCGTTAATTGAGTTAATTGTAACTTTTGTATACGGTTGACGGTGACCCTGTTTAGTATGAGAGTCTTTACGACGTCTGTATTTGAAGATTGTTACTTTTTTACCGCGTCCTTGTTTTTCAACAGTCGCTTCAACAGTAGCACCTTCTACAAATGGAGCACCAATTTTAGTGTCTTCTCCACCTACTAATACAACTTCATCAAAAGTGACTGTGTCACCTTCGTTAACGTCTAACTTCTCAATGAAGATTGTTTGTCCTTCTTCAACTTTTACTTGTTTTCCGCCAGTTTTAATAATTGCGTACATTCAAGCACCTCCTATATTTTTATTGTCAGAGTAATCACTTACTCCTACACCGAGACTCGCCATTTTAAGTGGATGTTTCCATCACTTATATACTTAAGATGTGCGGTTGCAGATGGGTGCACAAATACAACAGTAGTATCATAGCAAAATAATAGATGAGCGTCAACTATTTTTATTAATTATTCATAAAATTTCATTGCTTTTTGATACATGGGTAAAAACTCATCAACTGTCTTTGCTAGCCAAACTTTATAGTCTTCTTCAGATTGTAATTGGTGGTTTATCTTAGGTTCAATTCTCCCAATCATAAATTCTGCACTTTTAACTTTTTCAAGACGCTCAAATAACTTTTCTAAATCGGCTTCAAGAATAGATTCATAAGCCAGTTTTGTGTGATCGGGTATGATTGTTATATCCTCAGGTAAAGATTGAAACGCTTCAATATCGGATTGAAAGAGTTTTGCGATATCTTTTTGATATAAGATATTATCAATAAAAGACAACATAATAAAAAGATACTCTCCATTAATACCAATTTGAAAATGAGGATATTTCTTATAACCACGGTTGTCTCCGCCAATGGCACACCAAGTTGATTCTAGCTCGTGAACTGAGCGTTGGATATGCTTGGCAACATGGACTGGCAATGGCTCAGCTAAATTCAACTTTGTTTGAATATGCTCTGAAACAAACCGACCATAATATCTAAATAATGGTTGAATTTTTGAGCGAATCATAGGCATTTGTGTATCTAAACCTTTAACATTGAAGAGATTGAATTCCTCTTCAGTAAAAATATATTCCATCATATTCCCCTATTTCATTACATCTTTAATTACACGCATGGCATTTTGGAAACCAAATTTTTCAATAGTTCCGTAATCCCAGCCTGAATGCCATAAGGCATCAAATAACAGATTCATCTTATCTGGGCCATCAATGTCTAACTCACCGCTCATGCCGTCAAAGTCTGTTCCTAAAGCGAGGACTTCTGCACCACCAATGTTACGAATGTGGTCCAAGTGTTCAATCATAACTTTAATGGTCGATTGATTTTGCGTTATATCTTTATTTAAGAATTTGCCAAAGAAATTCAGACCAATGACTCCACCAGACTCAGCGATTTTCTTGATCATATCGTCTGATAGGTTTCTTGGATGCGGTGAAAGAGCTCTTGCATTTGAGTGGCTCGCAATGATTGGTTTCGTTGAAGTTTCAATCACATCATAGAACCCACCATCAGATAGATGCGAGACATCAATTACCATGCCTAGGCTATTCATTAATTCGATGGCTTCAAAGCCGAATTTCTTTAAGCCTTTTCGCATGTCGTTCTTGTCGAAACTATTCGGGTATCCAATAGAATTTTCTTTATTCCAAGTAAGTGTGACTAATCTAAAGCTCATCTCGTATAGATCTTCTAAGCGAGTGAGATCTTCCCCAATCGGTCTACCGTCTTCTAAAGTTAAGAATATCGAGATATTATTGGCCATTTGATTGCTTTCAAGTGTCTCATAATTCGTTGCGAGTTGGATACTGTTACTATACTTATCAATACTTTCTTGTAAATGATTGTATAGTTGATCGATGTATTCTTTATCGCTAATTATTGGTCTATTTTTCTTTTTAAAGATGGCTTCATTTAACATAAAGACTGCCAAAAATTGTGCCATCGCTCCACCTTGACTTAATCGTTGAATATCGAGGTGAGTTTGAGAATTGTGCATTAAGGAATCGACACCCGTAAACGACGTATGCATGAGTGTGTCTGCATGTAAATCGATGAACTTCATACATAAACCCTACTTTCTATAATTGAACTAAACGAACCATTGCATCAGTTAAAGCTCCAAGAACAGTCGGCATAGCGGATAAATTAAAGTATTCATCTGCCTGATGTGCGCGGTTTTCCATACCATCATTTAAGTATGTGATTCCGAATGCGACACCAACTCCCTGGAATAATTTGGCATAAGTAATGCCCCCACTATAAAATGCAGGCTGATTCTCTGCAATCCAATCATCATAAACACCCATAAGTTGATTTACATAGGGATTATCCATTGAAATTTCAGTAGGTGGGAAGTGAAAATGATTCCCAATAGTAAAGTTTGGAAACTTACTTTCTAAAGTTGCTTGTAATTGGTCTTTAGTAACCGGGTTAGGGAAACGAATATCTACCACAAGTCTGAGTTCACCATCTGTTAAATGGCATTGTGACGGATTCACAGTCGGTGAACCCATAGGTTCATAGTGTGATTTTAAGTCTAAACCAGCACCGTTATAGTCATTAAATGCTGCATTAAATGGCACTGCCCATTCTTCATCTAATTTCTCCGCCAGCAATTTGAATAAGTGTGCGAGTGCATTTTCTCCTAATTCGGGCTTTGAACTGTGTGCAGATTTCCCATAAATAGTTAAACTATTGCCAACTAACCCATGTTTGAAAGTTAATTCCTCTAGTGCTTCAGTGACTTTATCAATCGCTTCTTCTTTAAGAATGACATCTACACGATCATTAATCGCATTTTCAGAATTAAATGTTTCGACTGTGTCAACTATCGTTGATTGAATTTGCCCGTCTAATGAAAAGGCTGCATCCCCTTTTTCACCAAGTGTTATTTGGAATGATGAATCTGGTGTAAACATAAAGTTCGGTAAGCCATTTTGTTCAACATAGTATACAATGTCTTCGAATGAGCTCTCTTCATCCGTACCTACTACGAGACGTAAATTATGGGTTAAAGTTAAATCCATTTCTTTAATCAATAGTAAAGATACATATGACAACCAAACGGCAACTTTCATATCTTGAGCACCACGTGCATAGAGGTTATCTCCTACTATTTCTGCTCCGAAAGGATCGTAATTCCAACCGTCTCCAACTGAAACAACATCCATGTGTCCAACAACGTCAATACGTTTGTCGGTCTTTTCAGATGCAGGTAGTTCGATAACTAAATATTGGCCTTTATCGTTAAAAGTGTTAAAGCCATCTTGATCAGCTCTTTCCTTCATCCAAGCAAGTCCGTTCGCGATACCTTCACCGTAAGGTGCTTCTTCAGACACAGTCTCTTCTTCGTATATTGTGGGAATCTGTAATAAGTCAACCATTCCTTCAACGATCATGTCATTGTGTTGTTCTGTCCATTGTTTAATTCGTTCCGCTAAATTCATTCAACCAAATCCTCCCGTAAAAACTTATCTTTAACTATAGATATGATAAAAAGGCTGTGTTTCTTAATAAGTTTAACATATTTATATTCATTTTAAAAAAGAACCGTCAGTAGTATTACAAACGGCTCCTTTGATTTTTCTTTAGATTAACTCTATATATTTTTCAATTAATTCATCATACTCGCCATTTTCAACCATTTCTTCAACAACGCCATTAATGACTTCTAACAAATCTTCGTTATCTTTATTCAAAATAACTGATTGACCTGTCTGAGCTTCTTCGTCAATGAATGGGAATTCTTCTAAAAGAACTAGTTTACCATCATTTTGCTTTATAAATTGAGCTGCTGCGACTTCGTCTAATAAAACAGCATCTAAACGGTTCGTTAATAGCGATTGAATTAAATCATTATTTTTCCCTAGAGAAGTTAAATTTGCATCAGGGAATTCACTTAGAATGATTCCTTCTTGAATTGAAGCTTTTTGAGCACCTAAGCGTTTCTCAGCAAAAGCTGAGGCATCTTCAAACTGTTCTGCGTCTTCGGCATGAACAACGAAGTAATCCGTTGTTTCATAATAAGGTGTTGAAAAATCCACTTGCTCAGCACGATCTTCAGTATAACCCATTCCAGCAATTAAGATATCCACACGATTTGTCTTCAATGAAGGGATTAAACCATCAAAGCCCATATTTTCAATAACGAGCTCTACCCCAATTTCGTCGGCAATCTTTTGTGCTAAATCAATATCTGCTCCAATAATTTCTTCTTGTCCATCTTCGATAGAAATCCATTCGAAAGGCGGATAATCAGCCGATGTTCCAACAACAAGTTGCCCTTTTTCTTTAATGCTCTCTAGCGTTGTTTGTGCTTTTGCGTTTGATAATGGTAAGACAAGTGATGCTAATAATATCACAGCTGTGATAACTTTCATTATTTTTTTCATTGTTACGCCTCCTGATATTGTCCGCTGATGCTTTCTATATTGCCTACTCTTCCGTTTGTTCAGCGTTTAATTCTGTATTCTTAGTTACGATTTCTTCCATTTGTCCTGATTCAGTCACATCAGCGATAACTTTATTGATGGCTTCCATTAAGTCAGTGTTACCTTTAGCCGTTACAGCAGCGAAACCTTCGTTTTCTTCTTCAACTTGGATGTCGTCTAGTAAGACAATTGCGTCACTGTTTAAGTTAACGAATTCACCAACGACGATACCGTCCATTAAAACTGCATCCACTCGTTTTGATTTTAGAGCTTCGATAAGATCGCCATTTTTGTTCATTGATACTAATTCAGCATCAGGAAGAACATCATTTAGTAAACTTTCTTGAATTGTACCTTTTTGAACACCAATCTTTAAATTAGCGAAATCTTCAATTGACTCAAAGTTTCCTTCTTCTCCAACAGGGACAACGAATTTACTATTTGTTTCATAATAAACTTCTGAAAAGTCTACTTGCCCAGCACGTTCTTCAGAATAAGTCATACCTGCAAGAACCATATCTACACGACCTGAGCTAACTGAAGGAATTAAACCATCAAAAGATGTATCTTCAATAACTAACTCAACACCAATTTCATCGGCAATTAATTGTGCTAGATCAGCATCAATCCCAACGACTTGTGCTTCGCCTCCATCTAGGACTACCCATTCAAATGGTGGGAAATCAGCACTTGTACCTACGACTAATTCACCTGCTTCTTGAATATCAGCTAATGTTTTTTGTGCTTCTGCAGGTTTCACTGATGCGAATAAACCTAATACGACAACGACAGATAATAATACTTTCATCATTTTTTTCATTTTTATTTCTCCTTTTTGTTTTATATGTAATTCAACGCGACTGTTAAGTATTCAAGTCTTGTATACAAATGTATACAAAAACACCCGTCTCTAGTTCCTTCGAACATAGAGACGGGTTTGAGACCGCGGTACCACTCTAGTTAACTCCTCTAAATAAACTAGAAGAATTCCCTCAAAATTGTTAACGCTCAGACAGCGAAGCAAGCTACTTATTCACTTGCCTGTCTCATAAGTGCGGTTCAACAATAATTCATCGGTAAGCTTCCACTCTACCTTACCTCGCTTTGATGAGCTTTATTGTTTACTCTCTTAATCTCAGACTTAATTTATTAACTTGAAATGAGTTTAGCAATTCTTATGACATAAGTCAACTGTTTTCCATCATTTTATTAAAATAAGTTTCATAATGTCGTCACTTTATCATTTTCTTCTAATGTTTAAAAGATAATGTAATCTTCGTAACCTAACCAATTTAATAAGCTTCGTGTTGGGAAATAAAGAATGATCGCCATGACAATATTAAAGATCAATGTCGGACTTAATCTTGAAACTAAAAAGCCTGTCATTGAGATCATTGATGTGCCTAATTCATTATAAAAGACGTAAACTAAGGCATCGAGAATTACAATCCCTACAAAGAATAACATCGCATGAACTGGCATCTTCTTTGGTAAATACTTTTTAACTTTAATAATTAAATAAGCAATAATAAAATATAAAGTAGCATAAACACCTAAGACTGTCGTGTTATACGAATCATAGAATAAACCAAAGATAAAACTATAAATTAAAATATTACTTTCACGAAAATAAAAAGCAAATGTCACAATATAGTACAAAGTGATATGTGATACGATCACTTGGCCATTCCCTAAAAATGCAGCTGGAAATATGGCTGGTAAGGCTGCATCAATAATTGTTGTTAGGAATAAAATTACAGGAATTGTCCACTTTAATCTTTGCCAACGATTGATTCTCATCTACTCACTCTGCCCTTCACCGATAATCACTGTTACAAAACGAATATCGGTCATCTCTCCCGCAGGTTCAATTTCAACAACTTGGAATAAGCCATAATCATCCATATAAGATTCAGCTACTTCCCCAATTAACAAAGTAGCTGGAGTGATTCCACCAAGACCTGATGTAATAACCATATCACCACTTGCCACTTCTGCAGCTGGATCGACTTGAGTCATAATATAATGTCCGGTTCTTGGATCATATGAACTCACAATACCATTGGCAGATGAATCACCTTGCGTTTGGATTCTTGCAGAGACCATGCTTTCGTTTTGTTGTTGTGTTGTTAATAACATCACTTTAGAACTTGTTGGGTTTACTTCGACAATACGTCCAATTAAACCATTCCCAGCCATGACAGACATGTCTTTTTTGATACCTTCATTGGCACCAACATTAATTGTTAGAGTTTCCATCCATTGGTCAGGGTTTCTAGAAATGACCGTGGCATTAACACGAGTAAAGTCACTTAATGTTTCTGATAAATCTAATTCTTGACGCATTTTTTCATTTTCTGTTTCTAAATCTGCAATTCTTACTTGCATCTCATCGATTTCATCGATTTTAGATTTTAAACTTTGATTTTCTTCAAAGGTATTTATTAATTCATCAACTGAATCAACAAAATTCACTACGATATTCACGGGAGCAGAGAAGACTCTTCCTACCCACGCACCGGTTTCATTGACTGCACTACTGACAACATTAGTAGTCCTATTATTCAGTGAAAAGAATACCAATGAAATTACGGCTATACCTGAGATAAGTAATCCGATTAATTTCTTATTATTTAACATTCATTCCTCTTCCTTACCTAAAAAACCCTAGCGTGAGCGACGCTCGTGTTCTTTACCTTGTTTATTTAGTTCTTTCAGCATCTTTCCTGCACCAATTGCGACACTATCGAGAGGTATCTTAGATAAGTGCACAGGGATACCAATTTCGTCATACAATCTTTCAGGTAGACGCTTCAATAAGGCGCCACCGCCCGATAGGACAATGCCAGATTCCATTATATCAACAGAAAGCTCAGGTTTCGTCACTTCTAATACTTGTTTAATTGACGTTACGATCATCGAGATGACTTCATCTAAGGCTTCAGAAACAACCTTAGCATATATAATTCGCTCATCTGGAACACCAGTTGCGATATTACGACCTTTAACGACCATCTTATCATTTTTATCATATTCAGTAAATTTCGCATTCCCAATTTCTATCTTCAATGCTTCTGCTTCACCATAGCCAATGGCTAATTGATAATTTTCTCGAACAAATGCTTGAATCGCTTCATTCATGCGATTCCCACCTGCACGGGTTGTAATATCATCTACTACTTCTCCGTAGGAAATTGTCGCTACATCTGTTGTTCCACCACCAATATCGACCACCATCTTTCCGCGGGGTTCGGATATCGATAAGTCAGCACCTAAAGCTGCTGCAAACGGCTCCTCAATGATCATAGCACGTGAAATTCCTAAGTCTTTAATGGCGTCAATCATTGCTCGTCTTTCAACTTTTGAAATATTACTTGGCACACAGATAACTACTTCTGGCCGTGAAATGGACCGATGAACAGCTTGTTTTATATAGTGCGATAACATCTGTTTTGTTAATCCGAAATTTGCAATAACCCCATCACGCATTGGCCGAATAATTTCATATTTGTCAGAGGTTCTTCCAACTAACTGCTCAGCTTCTTTTCCAAAGGCAACAATTTCACCAGTTTCTATTTGCTTGGCAACAATGGAAGGTTCTCTCAGCGCAATGCCTTTTTTCTCAATATAAATGATGGTGTTAGCAGTACCGAGGTCAATGCCTAGTCTTTGCTTATTCCAAAACATTGCTTCTCCTCCTTTTGACAAGAATATAATCATACCAAAACATTATAGCAAACCAATCAGTCAAAAAGCTACCAAACTTCACACTCTTAATAAAATTATATAAGTTTTTTTCATTTTGTAAACTAAATAACTAGGATTTACTCGAACTTCTTAAGTAAGACTTATTATTCTTCTAATTTTTTCCATAAAAAAAGGGCTGTCTTGCTAGCCCCTGGTAAAATTTATTTAAATATCGCTTTAATTTCTAAGTAATCTTCAATTCCGTAGTGGCCTTTCTCCCGGCCAACACCCGATTGTTTATAACCTCCGAAAGGTGCCGCATTGTTAACTGTCGCTCCGTTAACAATAACATTTCCTGTTCTAAGTTGACGAGCTACTTCTAAAGCTTCTTCTTCGTCACCCACAACAGCGCCGCTTAGACCGTATTCTGAGTCGTTCGCGATTTCAATGGCTTCAGCGACATCTTTATAAGTAATAACTGAAAGCACTGGGCCAAAGATTTCTTCTTGTGCGATAGTCATATCGTTAGAAACATTCACAAATACAGTTGGTTCAACAAAGTACCCTTTACGGTCAATTTCATTCCCACCAATAAGAACTTCCGCTCCTTCTTGTTTTCCTTTTTCAATGTATTCAAGAACTGTTTCTTTTTGTCCTTTTGAAACTAGGGGACCAACAACAACCTCTTTATCATTTGGGTCGCCGACTTTAGCCTCTTCGACATATTCAACAAGAGCCTTTTTCACGGCGTCAAGTTCATCTTCTGGCACAAGTAAGCGAGTTAACGCAGAACACGATTGTCCTGTATTATTTAATACCGTATCCATTGAAGATTTCACTGCTGTTTGTAAATCACCATTTTTTAAATAAACTAAGGCAGATTTACCACCTAGTTCAAGTACAAGCTTTTTAATGCCACCTTTAGCTCTGTCGAATAAATTACGACCGACATCCGTCGAACCTGTGAAGGAAATTAAGCCGACATCAGAATGTCCTGCTAAGTAGTCCCCTAAATCACTTCCGCTACCTGTAATTAAGTTGAAAACACCTTTAGGTAACCCAGCTTCATCAATGATTTCAGCTAGTATCATTGCGGTTATCGGTGTATCCGAAGCAGGTTTAACAACGACTGTATTACCTGCTAAGAGTGCGGGTGTAATTTTACGTTGAATTTGGTTTAAAGGATAGTTCCATGGTGTAACAGCTGCAACAACACCAACGCCCTCTTTCATAATGGTCGCATTCTCAATTTCTTCTATAAAATCAAATTGTTTTAATGCTTCAACAGAAGCCTCTAGTTCTTCAGCTGAACGAACAACTTGAGAATATTCACTAAAACTACGAGCAGATCCTAGTTCTGCTACGACTGAGTCTGTAATTTCCTCTGCTCTTTCACGAATGCCTTTTCCAATTTTTAAGACATATTCCGCGCGTTCTTCAGGTGATAACGTGTTCCAACTTGGGAATGCTCTTTTTGCAGCTGCAATAGCTTTATTCGCGTCCTCTTTATTTCCAATGGGAACTTTCGCAATGACTTCCTCGGTTGTAGGGTTAATAACATCTTTTGTCTCTGGGCTTTGACTATTTGTCCAAGCACCATCGATATACATTTGGTAAGATTTCACTAATATTTCCCCTTTCATGATTATAAGCATCATATGTTTAAATTCATTCAATAAATACATGAGTCACTATCAATATAATGGTTTAATATTTACTCTGTTCACAATTCAGTCTATCATCGGAAGCGCTTTCATTCAATTTATATGCATATAAAAAAGCTCAAGACAAATGTCCTGAGCCTTACTCTTTAAAGAGATTTTAATTAGTCATTGTTAACAAAATTATAGTTTATTAACGTTAGCTGCTTGAGGTCCGCGAGCTCCTTCTTCAATATCGAAAGATACTTCTTGACCTTCTTCTAAAGACTTGAATCCGTCACCTTGGATTGCTGAGAAATGTACAAATACGTCCGCTTCTCCATCACGTTCGATGAATCCAAAACCTTTACCAGCGTCAAACCATTTTACTTTTCCTTCTGCCATTTTCATAGCCTCCTCTTCGTGCCTAGCACTTGTATTATATTCTTGCTGATGGTACGAATTGAATTATTTAAAAAACTTTCTTACCTCTGACAAAAACATATGTTAATGTTATCACAATGGATAAAAAATGCAATATTTTTACATTTTTATTTAAAATTTTAATCAAATAAGTTCGTGGTTTCATGAATACTTAAATATTCATGCTGCCCTATAATCAAATGATCCAAAACATTAATCCCCATTAACTCACCACACGCAATCATTCGCCTAGTAAAGTGTAAGTCTGCTGGGCTTGGTTGTGTATCCCCACTTGGATGATTATGAGCGATGATAATTCGAGCCGTTGGATACTTTACCGCTTCTTTGAAAATCTCTCTAGGATGCGCGACAGAACTATTTACGGAGCCAATAAATATAGTCTGTTTCTTAATAATTTCATTTTTGGTATTAAGAAATAACACAACAAGATGTTCTTGATGTAAATCAGCCATTTCTGTAATGAGCCATTCCCCAGCAGACTTGGTAGACACAATATGTCCATACTTTGGTACTGCACTCGTCGCAATCCGGTAACCTAATTCTATCGCGGCTTTAAGCTCAATAGCCTTCACCGGTCCGACACCTTTGACTTGTTGAAACTCTTCAATGCTGGAATGTTTTAATTCATTTAAATTTTGAAAGTGATCGATAAATCGCAAGGCAAGATTGAGTACATTCTCTTCCCGCGTCCCTGTCCTAAACAATATTGCTAATAATTCCTGATCTGACAAAGCTTTTTCACCATAGGTCAGTAATCTTTCCCTCGGTTGCAAATCTTTTGGAACTTCTCGAATAAATGATTTTGAAATGTTCATAAAAAATACCTCCTTTTTGTGTATATATATAAATACGCAAAAAAGAGGCATTTCCATTATTTTATTTTCACTTTTTTCAAAAATAATTGTCTCACATCTGAAACAAAGTACAATGAACCTGTAACTAATAGGATTTTTTCCTTGGTCTCATCAGCTTTCTCAACAAATTCTAAAAGAAAACTTTGCCAGTCCTCAACCATCTCAAAAGAAGTATCAAGTAACTCATCTGCTAACTCTTCAAAATCATCAATCGACATCGCTTTTCGATGATCGAATTGAGTTAAATAAAGATTATCAGCTTCAAAGGATTGTAATATCGGCAATTGCTCATCTTGATTTTTTGTTGATAAGCCTGCATACAAAATAGTGATTTCTTTATCATAGAAATATTCATCGACCAATGATTTTAGAGCAGTTAAACCATGCGCATTATGAGCACCATCGATATAAATAATTGGGTTTTCCGAAATTTTCTCCATTCGGGCCATCCATTTTGTATGTTTTAACGCATAAGCAGCATCTTCAAAATTAATGTACTGACCGTGATGTGACATCCAAGCAATAAATGCTTTTAAGGCAATTGTAGCATTATCTATTTGATAACGTCCTAGCATTGTAATTTGCCAATTTCGAACATGTTTTTGACCGTCAACGACTTGCCAAAAGTCAAATGATGATCCATTTTCTTTTAAGTTTTGGATATTGTCAAAACCATAATCGACATCAAATTTCACATGCGAACCGTTCATTAATTTTGCACGCTCACTTACGACATTTAAGGGAGAGGCTTGGATGGGACCAGTGACTACAATCGATTTTTCTTTAATAATCCCTGACTTTTCAGTAGCTACTGCTTCAACAGTATCTCCCAATAAATCTTCATGATCTAATCCAATTGTAGTTAATATCGCTAAATCAGCTTTAAATACATTGGTACAATCATTTTCCCCACCAATACCTACTTCAATTAAACAAACATCTGGTTGTTTTTCCTGGAAGTACAAAGCCATCATGACAGTATATAGTTCAAAGAAAATTAAACGTCCATATTCAGTTGTTTCCATATATTCATTGACTTCAACCATTTGTTCGATAATTCGAATTAAATCATCATCACTAATATTTTCGCCATTGTAACTGATTCTTTCGTTAAATCGCATAATGTGTGGTGATGTAAATGTTCCAACAGCTAGTCCTTGGCTTAATAACAATTCTTTAAGAAAAGTGGTTGTTGATCCTTTACCATTCGTTCCAGTTATATGAATAACTGGAAGTCCTAGGTGTGGATTATTAACATAGTTCATTGCTGTTTCAATTTTCTTAAGTCCAATTCTTTGTTTAGGATTTTTTTGTGCATCTAGCCAAGCCGTTGCTTGTTCGACAGTAGTAAATTTCATTTTATAATCAAGACTCCCCGTTAATATAATTCGAATATTAACTCCCCTGAAAATAATACTTCTTGTTCATTGCCCAATTGTTTCTTTTAGGGAATACTCGTTTTTTTTTATAGTGCTTTTAATTCTGCAATTCTTTCGGTAACTGCAGTTAATTGTTTGTTATAGTCTGCTTCTTTAGCACGTTCTTCATTTACAACGGCTTCAGGAGCTTTTTTAACAAAGTTTTCGTTACCTAATTTTTTAACTAAACGTTCAACTTCTTTTTCTAGTTTAGCTTTCTCTTGTTCAAGACGTTTGATTTCGTCTTCAATCTTAATTAAGCCCTCTAATGGCATTAAGATTTGCGCGAATGGTAAAGTTTGTGTTACAACCTCACTTGGTGTTTCAACTTCGCTACCAATTTCTAAATGCTCTGGGTTACAGAATCGGTGAATATAAGCAATGTTATCTTCTAATACGTTACGATCTGATTCGTCTGTTACTTTGATGTATAAATCAACCGCTTTTGAAAGTGGTGTATTCATCTCATTACGAATTTGACGAACTGAGCGAATAATATCAATTAATTTCGTCATTGCTTCTTCACTATCTTTGTCAATGAACTTATCTTGTACAGTTGGATAGTTTGATACAACAATTGACTCGTCTGCGGGAGCAATTTGTTGCCAAATTTCTTCAGTCACGAATGGCATAATTGGATGTAATAGACGTAAGAATTGGTCTAGAACATATACTAAAATACTTTTCGTTGTTGTATTGTCTGTACTATCATCTTGTAAGTTTTCTTTTGTCATTTCGATATACCAATCGCAGTAATCATCCCAAATAAAGTGGTATAACACACGACCCGCTTCACCAAACTCAAACTTATCGAATAAGCGAGTAACATTTTCTGTTACGGTTTGTAAACGTGATAAGATCCAACGATCCGCTAAGGTCATATCATCACCAATCTGAACTTCATCAAGCGTCATATCATCCACATTCATTAATACATAACGACTTGCGTTCCATATCTTATTAATAAAGTTCCATGCTGATGATAGTTTTTCTGGAATATAACGAACATCTTGCCCTGGCGCTGAACCATTCGCTAAGAACCAACGTAATGCATCCACACCATACTCTTCAATTACGTCCATTGGATCAATTCCGTTACCTAAAGATTTACTCATCTTACGTCCTTCAGGGTCACGAATTAAACCATGCATTAAAACATTCTTAAACGGTCTTTCACCAGTAAATTCTAATGATTGGAAGATCATACGACTTACCCAGAAGAAGATGATATCATATCCAGTTACTAGCGTATTTGTTGGGAAGTAACGTTTAAGATCGTCAGTTTCTTCTGGCCAACCCATCGTTGAAAATGGCCATAATGCAGATGAGAACCAAGTATCTAATACGTCTTCATCACGTTCCCAGTTTTCGATATCTGATGGTGCTTCTTCACCAACATATACTTCATTTGTTTCTTTATGGTACCAAGCTGGAATTTGATGTCCCCACCATAATTGACGTGAGATAACCCAGTCATGAACATTCTCCATCCAAGTAATAAATGTATCATTAAATCTTGGTGGGAAGAATTCTACCGCATCATCAGTCTTTTGATTATCGATCGCTTGTTTAGCTAAAGGTTCCATTCTTACGAACCATTGAGTTGAAAGATATGGTTCTACAACAGCCCCACTTCTTTCAGAGTGTCCTACAGAGTGTAGGTGTTCTTCAACTTTAATTAAGTAACCTTGTTCTTTTAAGTCTTTAACTACTTCTTTACGTGCTTGGAAACGGTCCATGCCTTCGTATTTTCCACCGTTAGCATTAATTGATCCATCTTTATGCATCACATTTAGACGTTCTAAGTCATGACGATTTCCTACTTCAAAGTCATTAGGATCATGCGCTGGTGTAATCTTAACCACACCTGTTCCGAACTCACGTTCCACGTATTCATCGGCTACAACTGGTATTTCACGGTTCATTAGAGGTAATAGAACAGTCTTACCGATTAAGTGTTGGTAACGTTCATCTTCAGGATGAACTGCAATTGCAGTATCTCCTAACATCGTCTCAGGACGAGTGGTCGCAATTTCTACACGCTCATCTGAACCAACAACTGGATATTCAACATGGTAGAATGCTCCTTGAACATCTTTATGGATAACTTCAATATCAGATAAAGCTGTTTGTGCTACTGGATCCCAGTTAATGATGTATTCACCGCGATAAATTAAATCTTTCTCGTATAATTTAACAAATACTTTATTAACCGCTTTGTTTAAGCCATCATCTAGGGTGAATCTTTCACGAGAGTAATCAACAGATACCCCCATTTTTCCCCATTGTTCACGAATGTGTGAAGCATACTCTTCTTTCCATTCCCATGTTTTTTCTAAGAATTTCTCACGACCTAAGTCATGTCTTGAAACACCTTGTTCACGTAATCTTGCTTCAACTTTTGCTTGAGTTGCGATTCCGGCGTGGTCCATTCCTGGTAACCATAACGTATCGTAACCTTGCATACGTTTTTGACGGATAATCATATCTTGTAAAGTAACGTCCCAAGCATGTCCTAAATGAAGTTTACCTGTCACGTTAGGAGGTGGAATAACGATTGAATAAGGTTCTGCATTCGGATTCTCACTCGGTTTAAAAACACCCTTTTCTAGCCATTGTTCATATTTGCCCGCTTCAACTTCTTGCGGTTGGTACTTAGTTGATAATACTTTTTTACTCATTATGTCAATCCTTTCTAAGTATAATTATTTTTAGTATGCATTATTAAATCGTATCACTTTATTTTTCTCACAAAAAAAGTCCTATGTCTGAACATAGGACGACGTTATCGTGGTACCACCTAATTTAATGATTACTCATTCTCTTTGTTCGTATCGAAGTGTCATCTCCGTAAAGCACTCAAAAATATCTTCGCACTTTATTGCTCCAAGCTACCTTCATCAACATTAGGAACTTTCACCGATTGTTCCCTCTCTGTAGTGTGCTGTCGATTACTCTTCTCTTCTTAGCAATGTATTAAAATATAGACATAGTGTATCAAATCTTACTACATTCTACAAGTAGCCGACGGCTCATTTTACACAGTTTATTCAACTTAGTTTAACTCAATTTGGTTAAATACATTTGATAAACTGTCTTCGAAAGTTAAAGCCCCTTGTTGACCCGCTAGAATGATTGTTTTATTAATAACCACTAAATATTCGCCACCAAAATAATTTACTAAACCAGCAGCAGGATATACGACTAAAGAAGTTCCTCCAATGATTAGCATGTCTGCTTCTTGAATAGCTTTAATCGCATGATTGAGAATATCTTGATCTAAACCTTCTTGGTACAAGACAATATTCGGTCGAACGATTCCTTGATCATCCGGGCATCTTGGAATGCCATCAGCATCTCTTTCTAACTCTGAAATTGTAAATTCTCGATGACATTTTAGACAATAATTTTCTCTCACCGTTCCATGCAGTTCATAGACTGTCGTACTTCCCGCATCTTGATGCAAGCCGTCAATGTTTTGTGTAATGACTGTGACGTCTTTATTTACCTTTTCTAGATCAGCAATAAATTGATGCGTTGAATTTGGTTTTGCATCAGGATAAATTAATTTATCAAAGTAAAAATCAAAGAAAACTTTAGGATGCTGTTGAAAGAATGAGTGCGAAATAATTTCTTCGGGTGAATATTGGTAACCGGTCTCTTGAACAAAGATTCCTTCTGCCGAACGAAAATCTGGAATCCCACTTTCAGTCGATACACCTGCCCCACCAAAGAAGACGATACGCTTTGAATCTTTTATTTGTTGTTGTAACTTTTCAATATTATTCATAATAGCCTCCTGATGTCATTGTTAATATTCATATTACTAAAAAACTCTTTATTTTTCATACAAATGACTTTGCTGAAAAATAAGATGTCATTGTTAATATTCATATTACTAAAAAACTCTTTATTTTTCATACAAATGACTTTGCTGAAAAATAAAGAGTTCTAATTAATAACGCTCGTAATTTTTAAAGAGTTCCTCTAAATCAGCAATCTCTTTTTGAAGTCTTTCGCCAACGGTTGTCTCTTTAACTCTTGTTCGGTCTTCTACACGATCAACCAAACGTTTAACTGATACGATATCTTTCTTATTCATCACCGCATCATCAATCGAATCAAATGGTTGGTGAGCTACTAACTGCATTCCCCAACTGTTTGATAATAAAGTATAGCCGGCAATTCCAGTTTGTGAATGATATGGTTTTGAGAAACCTCCATCAATTACAATCAAGCGACCATTTCCTTTAATTGGGCTCTCGCCGTCTTTTGCTTTGACGGGTGTATGACCATTAATAATATGTGCTGTCTTATCCAGCCCAAATTCATGTAAAATATCTAAACAATTAATCTCATTATTTCTTAATTGGTAGTACGGGTTCTTAGGTTCTTTATGCGTTTCCTTATCTTCGACGTAATAACGTTCAAATGTCTTCATCGCACCTTTTCCAAATAGGGAAGACGAATCTCCACACCATAAATACCACATAATATCCGTTGAGAAATCATCTGAAACTTCTCTATTAATGAAAGCTTTGTAAACATGAGTTTCAAAGAAATCGAGTAACTCTTTTCCAGCATAAGACATATTATCAATACGTAATGATTTAAAGTCGCCATTTTCATGCATTGGAATTCCACCATGAATAAGTAGGTTGTTATTGTAAACTAAATACATTCCTCCATTATCCAATAAGAAGTTAATGTGGCGTCTAAGTTTTTCACTTCCTAAGAATGAATCTTTTAGCTTCTCAAGTAATGCTTCTTCTTCCTCTGTTAGCTCATTAGGATTATCCCAGTTTACTGTTGGTGCATGGAAGTTACTTAAAGCATACTCTTTTCCTTCAATCTTAATTGTTTCTTTTTCTGGATTAATGGCACTCAACATGTCACGATTTTCCATCATAAAATCAGGACGTCTAGTATACAGTTGTCCCTCTAGTTTCAATTGAAGAATACTTGTTGCTTGTTGGATAATATTTAAAATTCGATATTCTAATTCAGAAACTTCATTGATATCGCTCAGTCTAGGATTGAATTTATCGATAGGCTCATAGTATTTATCTGCATACTCAATTAATGGTCTAATGTTAATTCCATATGACTCTTCAATGACATCTAAATTATTGTAACGAGATGAGATACGAATCACATTCATAATTGAAACAAGTGAACCTGCCATCGCTGCCATCCAAATAATATCATGGTTCCCCCATTGGATATCAATACTTGGCACGGCCATTAAACGGTCAATAATCTTATCTGGTGCGGGTCCTCGATCATAAATGTCTCCAACAACGTGTAAATGATCAACGACTAAATGTTGGATCGCAATACATAAAGAACGGATTAATGGTTTCGCTTGCCCTAATTCAATGACTTTATCAATAATTGTATCAAAGTAATCTTCTTTATTTGAAACTGGATTCGATTCTGAAAGTAATTCATCAATAATATAACGGTACTGTGAGTCTAACGTCTTTCTCACTTTCGAACGAGTATATTTTGTACTTGAGAATAAAGTTACTTCAATTAATAAATGAATTTGTTTACGATACCAATGAATAATCTCTTCGCTATTTAAACGATTCTCTTCCAATGTTATCTTGCCTGTTGGGTAATAGATTAATACGCTTAAATCGTCAATATCTACATTATCACGGTCTTTAAAGCAGCTTGCTACCTTTTCCTTAATACTCCCTGAACCGTTACGCATAACGTGGTTAAAAGCGACATACTCACCGTGCAAGTCACTCACAAAGTGCTCAGTCCCTTTAGGTAATTGCATAATTGCTTCTAAATTAATAATTTCTGTTAGTACACTTTCCTTAGTCGGAAATTTCTCCTTTAAAAGTGCATAGTATTTATTATTCATTCCTAATCACCCCTTTAATATATAATAGTACATTTTCTACAAAAAGACTTTATATTTATTATAATTTTATTTTATTCCTTCTAAATGTTTGTCTAATATTACTTCTACATGCCAAAAATATAGCTAAAAGCAAAAATAACCGCCCAAAATAATATTTGGGCGGTTAATTAGTCATTGTATTTTGGGATATAACTTATATTATAGTTTATCTGCAGCTTCTAAAGCTGAGTCATAATCAGGTTCGTCAGCAACCTCGTCGACGATTTGTTTGTATTGGATGACTCCATCTTTATCTACAACAAATACAGAACGCGTTGTACGAACGTCTCCACCTAATTCAATATCTAAACCATACGCTTTACCGAATTCTCCATCAGCATCCGTATAAGTATCAACATTAAGTTCGTTTTCTTTATTCCACTCATTAAATTCATCCACTGTATTACGACCTAGTGTAATGTATTTATAACCTTTGTCAGCTGTTTTCTCAGCAAAGTTCTTAGTTTGTAATTCACATGTACGAGTTAATACATCAGGTACAACACTTAGAATTGTTACATTGCCTTTAATGACATCTGCTAATTCTACTTTGTCACCTTTGTTGTTAGTAACTGTTGCGTTAGGTGCTTTGTCCCCTACTGAAGGTTGAGTACCCTTAACTTCGATTGGATCGCCTTTAAATGTTACTTGCATGATATAACTCCCTTTCATATTTTAATACTATAGTTATTATATCGCTTGCAAGTGAATACTTCAAAGATTCTGATTGCCTATTACAGTAAGTTTGCAAAATTAGCTTCTTGGTTTTTTATATAATCTTCATCGATTTTTTCGATGTGTGTATTCTCAACGGCATCTTTTACTAAGGCTTCGACATCTAGAGCAAGTTCATAGTCTTCAATTTTTTCTTGTTTTGGTTTCGTATGAGGCGCTGTTGGTGCAAATACTGTACAGCAATCTTCATAAGGTTCATTTGAAATATCAAAGGTATCGATCTTCTCAGCTAAGGCGATGATTTCGTTTTTATCTGTCGCAATTAATGGTCTGAAGATCGGGGTTGATGTCACTTCATTGATAACACGCATACTCTTAATTGTTTGAGAAGCGACTTGTCCTAAAGATTCCCCGTTAACAATTGCGTCCGCATTATTTTGTTCAATGAGTTGATCCATGATTCGCAACATAAAGCGTCTCATTACAGTCATGGATTCGCTGTCCGGTACATGCGCTTTGATTTCTTCTTGGATTTTAGCAAATGGGACGTTGTGGAACTTAATTGGCATTCCAAAGTGTGCTAATTTAGCGGTTAATTTTTTCGCTTTTTCTAAAGCTTGTGGACTTGTATACGGTGGACTACTGAAGTGAACGGCTTCAATCTCCATCCCACGGCGCATCATTAAATACCCTGCAATGGGTGAATCAAAGCCACCCGATAACATTAACATACCGCGCCCACTTGAACCGTATGGCATCCCTTGTAGTCCTGGGTAGGATAATAAACTTAAGTAAGCTTCATCTTTAAGGTGGATACTCACTGTCAGTTTATAGGTTGGTCGTGTCATCTTAACAGCTAAGTTTTGATAGGCTTCCCCGATAACATCTCCGACTTCACGTTGAATTGCGTACGTATCAAGTTCAAATTCTTTATCTGATCGTTTAGCCACTACTTTAAAGGATTCACCGTCTTGAATATTCAATTCACTAAATAATTCTAAAGCTCTTTTTTTAATTGCATCCATGTCTTTTGCGACAGGATAAACTGGTTCAAAACGTGAAATTCCTGGGATATCTTTTAATACTTCAATGAGCTCTTCGTAACTTGCTTGTTCGCATTTAATAAACATAAAATCACGGTTTGGATAAATTTTAATACGTTCAATATGTTTTGTCTTATGTCTAATTTGTTCCGCCATCTTCTGTTGGAACATTTTACGGTTTTTACCTTTTGTCGATAATTCTCCGTAATGAATTTTAATTTGTTTTTCTTCCATTATAACTCCCCTTTAGGCGTAATTCTTAAATTGTTCGGTTACTTGTTCTAAGGTTGTAAGTAAATAATCAACGTCTTTATCTGTTGTTGTATGTGCCATACTCAGTCTGATCGCTGATTTACTAATCTCATCAGGTATATTCATGGCTTTTAACGTCGCGTGTTCTTGGTGTGAGCGACTTGCACATGCACTTGTCGTTGATACAAAAACAACATGCTCTTCTAAGGCATGTAATAATACTTCGCCCGGAACGGGTGCTAAGGCTGCACAGACAATATGCTCACTACCAGTTGCCTCAGCAAATACCTGCCAATCAAGATTTGTTAACGTATCAATAATTCTACTGCGGTAGTCTGCTAATCTTTCTTTTGTATCTACTTGGATTTCATTCATTTTTCTTAGCGCTCGACTTGTCGCCACTATTCCCGCTAAATTCTCAGTACTACTACGTCTACCTGTCTCTTGTCCACCACCATGAAGTAAAGGCATGTTAGGAACACGTTGACGATGGGCTAGTATGCCTACCCCGCGCACTGAGTGGAATTTATGACTTGATAAAGTAATCATGTCAATGCGTGGTTCACGCAGTAATTCGATCTGTGAAGTGATGGTCTGAACGCCGTCCATATGCCAAATCACTTGTGGGAATTTCTGCAATAAAGTTGCGATTTCTTTAACAGGTTGAATCGCTCCAACTTCATTGTTTACGCCCATGACTGACACTAGTAGAACTTCATTATCTAGTAAAGATTCAAAGTGAGCCAAGTCAATCTGTCCGTTGCCATCAACGTTTATCAGCTCCACTTGGTAACCCAATGATTCTAATAGTGGAATTTGTTTCATTGTAGCTGGATGCTCAATCGAAGAAATTAATACTTTGTTTCTATTAGGATGAATTTGTTTAATTGCTTTTAAGATCGGTTGCATGACCCAGTTATTCACTTCGGTCCCGCTTGAAGCAAAGTAAATTTCATTGCTTTCAAAGCCTAATATTGTAGCAATTTGTCTGCGTGCAGATGTCATTAAAGCTTTAGCTTCTTCTCCAAGTTTATGTGCACTTGAGGGATTCCCAAAGTAATTTAATGACACTTTCTGATAAATATCCAGAATCTCAGTTGTCGGCTTTGTTGTTGCACTATTATCGAAATAATACATGGCATTTCTCCTTCTACAATTTTTCTTATCTATAAAATTATTCTAAAAACAGCACCAAACATTATAACATAGCTTTGATTAGATGTCAGTGTATATATAATATTTCCTAAACATAAAAAAAAACCTTTGAATCGACTAAAAGTCAAAATTCAAAGGTTATTGTATTGTTTAGAATACGCGATTTTGTTTTTCTTGTTGATACATACGTCTAACTTGAGTCGGACCTTCACGGTCAACACGGTATAAAGCTTTTTCAATAACATTTAAAGCTTCGTCGTAGCGGAATTCATCATAGAATAAGTATTCTGCTTCATGAATGGCTTGATCCATCTCAGGATAGTCAAAGCGGAATCGGTTACTATGTTGAATCATATATTCAGTTAGTGTTGCACTATCGACAGTAGACTCAGTTAATTCATCTAATTTATTTAAGTTTTCAGCTAATTGTTTCTCTAAGCCTTCAATTTCAACCATATCAATGCGAACACGATTTAGTTGTTTAGATAAATATTCAATCTCGTCTGTCACTTTGTAGAATATCTCATAGTAATTAGAACTTAAACCTGGTAAATGTTGCTTCTCTAAGCGTCGCTTCATGTTACGTAAATCAAGTTCATATGAATCTAAGTTTGTTTTCGCTTCACGCTCGCGTGCATTAAGTTGTCCTAAATCTTTAACGATTTTTTGTTGCTTGCTATCGTATTCATTTAAATTCTTTTCAATACGACTTAATTGTTCTGCAACTTGAGTAAAGACTGCACCATCGGATTCAATCGTTCCGGCAGTGTCAGTAAAACGTCCATACTCTGCGTTAATTTGTTCAGTTAATTCACCGATTTGATCAACTTCGTTCTCGTGTAAGATATAACTTTGCGCGATGCGGTCTACTTCAATCCCTGCATAACGATTATTTTCTCTTACTTCTTCGAAACGCGTGCGCAATTGATTAATATGTGTATTCACATAATTCTTCGCTTCAATTTCAGCTTCCATAAAGTCATATAATGAATTAATTTCACGGTCTGCTTTATCCATTAATGTTTGCGCGTCAACTAAGTCGGCATTTTTAATGTGATTTTTCGCTTCGTTCAGTTTTTCTTGAATTTCTTCTGCTTTCTCAGGAACGTCCACGCCTTCGAAGTTAAAGTGACTTTCAAGCATTTTTTGGTGTCCATCAAGAATATCTTCTAAAGCATCTTCGTAATCTTTCTTAATCTTGTTATACATTGAAGGTAGTTTCTCAAGAATGTCTTCTAAGCTACCTAAGTCTGCTTCTATTGTATCTAACATATCATCCGCTTCAATATGATCGCCCGCTGTTGTTAATTCATTGTAACGAGTAAAGTTTAACTCTAAATATTGTAAGTTTTTCTCTAACGTTTCAATGGCTGGTCCATAGTCAAATGAATGATTCATAATACTTTTACGAGCAGTGTTGTATCGTTCAAGTAGCGCTTCATTACGTTCATGATTATCTTCACTAATCTTTAGTAAAGCCGTTAACTCATCATGTAAATCGTGTACTTGGACTTCTGTTTCATCAAGTAAGTCACGTGCTTCGTCTAAAGCTGTCTTAGCCTTCATTAAGTTCATTTGTTCGCTGTATTGCTCAGCACCAACTAACATCGCTTCAATTTCAGTAAATTGGAAGTTTGTTAGAGTTTGCCAAGTTGCTACAAGGCTTTCATATTTACGTTTCGTTTGGCCCGCTAAGTCCATATTCTTTAACGTAAACAACTGATCAGCAATTGAAATGCTCATCATCTCGTCTTTACGATTCTCTAGTTCTCGAATCTCTTTCGCACGCTGCGTTCTTAGATAAAAAATAACCCCCGATGCAACAAGAAAGAGGATAACGATGATAAATAAAATATCAGTAAAGGTTAAATTCATTGTCTCGCTCCTCATCAATCAGTATATATATGTGTTTTAAATTTACTACATAAATTGTCAATCTAGATTATAGCATTTACAAGTCATTAATTAAAGTATTTATCTAGATAAATAAAGGCATTAGCGTTAATGACATCGTTTATGTTCTCGATGTTCCATCTTTTTATCTAAATCAACTTTATTTCTGTACTAATATAGACAAGATATTTACTTGTCATCATACTACTTGTATATATAAATCATTCCAAACCTGTCAAATTGTTCTATAGTACACCCATACACTTACTATAATAACAGAAATGATTATAAATTATCACTATATATGTAAATAATTCAATAAATTACTGAAATTCGATTTATTATATTAAAAATACTAATTCTATTATAGAAACATGCTATACTATATTTATTATATTCGAAAGGTTGGGTAAATAAATGAAATCTTTATTACTTTTCTCAAGTTTACTTATGCTCTCCACTATAAGTGTTCAAGCCCAGGATGATTTTAGTATCGGGATGGTCACGGACGTTGGAGGTATTGATGATAAATCCTTCAACCAAGGTGCCTGGGAAGGCATGCAACGTTGGGGTGAAGAACACAGCAAAGAACAAGGTTTGAATGGCTTTTCTTATTTCCAATCAGATACTGAAGCTGATTACATTACAAACCTAAATCTAGCTGCTCAAAACAATATCGATATTATCTTTGCCATTGGCTACAAATTACAGCCAGCTGTTCAGGAAACTGCAGAACAATATCCTGATCAATACTTCGGTATGGTCGATTCAGTCGTTGACTTACCAAACGTTGCTTCTTTAAACTTCGCCGATGAAGAAGCTGCTTTTCTTGCTGGTGTAGCTGCAGCGACTACGACTCAAACGAATAAAGTTGGATTCGTTGGCGGTGTTGAGGGCGTTGTTATTGATAAGTTTGAAGCCGGCTTCGTTGCGGGTGTTCAAGCCGTCGACGATTCTATTGATATCGAAATTCAATATGCAGGAAGTTTTACCGATCCATCAATTGGTCGTACAATTGCTGCGACGATGTATTCGAATGATATTGACGTCATCTTCCATGCTTCAGGCCCTACTGGTAACGGTGTATTCTCAGAAGCTAAAGACTTAGTAAGTATTGAACCTGACCGAGATTTATGGGTCATCGGTGTTGATTTAGACCAAAGTGCTGAAGGTGAAGTAGATATTGATGGTGAAACTCGCAATATCAACTTAACTTCTACTTTAAAGAACACTGGGAATGCCATTCACTCTTTCAGTAATACTATGATGGAAGAAGGCTTTGAACCTGGCATCCAATGGTTTAACCTTGCTAACGATGGTGTAGGTATCGCAGAAGGAAGATTAACCGATGAATCATTAGAAGTCATCGAAGATTACAAACAACAAATTATAGACGGAGACATTGAAGTTCCAGATGCTCCAGAATAATATATACTAATAATTTAAATATCAGGATCACTTTTGTGGTCCTGATATTTTTTGTCTTTTTTAATATTCGATTGTCTTTTTTAATAATCCATTCATTTTAAGCAATAAGTAAGCCTATTATTATACCCTATGACAGAAAATAACGAGTGCCGTTTAGAATACGTTCTAAACTGACACCCGTTATGTAAATTGCTATGTGTGATTAAATCTTTACTAAAGATTAGCCTAATTTGTTGTAGTACTCAACAACTAATGACTCATCAATTTCAGCATTTAATTCGCTACGTTCTGGTAAACGAGTTAAAGTACCTTCTTTAGAGTTTTCGTCATAAGAGATGAAGTCTAAACGAGAAACAACGTTTTCTAAGTTCTCTTTGATTAACGCTAATTCTTGAGATTTTTCACGTAAACCAATAACTTGGTCTGGTGATACTAAGTATGATGGAATATCAACACGCTTACCATCTACAGTAACGTGACCGTGGTTAACTAATTGACGTGCTTGACGACGTGTATTAGCGAATCCTAAACGGTATACTAAGTTATCTAAACGAGTTTCTAATAACACCATGAAGTTTTCACCGTGTTTTCCTTCCATTTTACCTGCACGTAGGTATAATGTAGCGAATTGACGTTCGTTTAATCCGTACATGAAACGTAATTTTTGTTTCTCTTGTAATTGAGATCCGTACTCAGAGATTTTTCTACGAGAGTTGTTCCCGTGTTGTCCTGGTGCATAGTTACGTTTTGCGATTTCTTTCCCTGTTTCAGTTAAAGAGATTCCTAAACGACGTGATAATTTCCATGATGGTCCTGTATATCTTGACATAATTTAATTCCTCCAATAAGTTTTTTGGAGTAAAATAATTCTGTTTAAAACTCGAATGCGTGCATTCTGCTTTTCACTTTCACCATTAGCAGCCGCGGTTACTCGATGCCCTACTTATTTCATTAGGTTTTAGAATGTTGACGCGCTTTCTGTTTTAACGCTGCATTATTTTACACAAGAGCTAGTGTACCAAACAGGTGTATCAAAAGCAAGCATTATTTGATAAATTCTGTCGTTCGAATAACTCTTGCATCCCCTAATAATTTTACTAATTCATTATCATGAGTAATAATCAAAATCATAATTCCTTGATTGGATAATTGTGTAATTAATTCCGCAATTTTACCGACGGTTTTCTCATCTAAGGCAGAGGTTGGTTCATCAAAGCAAAGTAAACTTGGATTCATCATCATCGCTCGCGCAATCGCAACACGTTGCTTTTGCCCACCTGATAACTGGCTCGGTTTAGAATCCCCTTTGTCTCCGACACCCATTTGTTCCAACAATGAAGCCGCTCTTTCTTCTAAAACAGCTTTGTCAGCAAATTTATTCGAAAGTGGGGCTAATAATAAATTCTCAGTCACACTTAAGTTTGGGAATAATTGATAATCTTGGAACACAAGTCCGATCTTGTATTGATAATCTTTAATGGATTGATTATCTTGATATTCTCCGTCTTTAACTAAGTAAGTATCATCAATCGAGATAGAACCTTTATCAACTTCTTCCAAGTGATTGATCATACGCAGTAATGTTGTCTTCCCGCTTCCCGACTCCCCTAGAATGACTGTAATTTCTCCTGGGGCAACTTCCATACTATAATTACTTATTACGACATTATTCCCGAACTGTTTACTAACGTCTTTTACGATTAAACTCATTTGTAATCCTCCTAATAGTCAATTCTCTTCTCAATTTGATTTAATACAATTGTGACAATTCCTGTTAAAGCTAAGTAAATCACACCGACATATAAGTACGGCATCATACTTGCGTACTGATTAGATAATGAACGCCCAACTTTTAGTAATTCGTCTAAACCAAGAATATAAATAAGTGATGTGTCTTTTACTAAACTGATGACTTCATTACCTACGGAAGGCATTACCACTTTCCAAAGTTGTGGAAGAATCACTCGACGATATCCCGTTAGTTTATTAATGGATAATACTTTTAATGATTCGTACTGACCTTGAGGAATGGCATTTAAGCCTCCTCGGAAAATCTCCACTAGATAAGCAGCATAGTTTATGATCATGGTCGCTAAGGCTGCAGGCACACGGTCTAGTGTAATACCTAAAAACGGTAAGCCGAAATATACAACCATTAATTGAAGAAGTAATGGCGACCCTCTAAAGACGTATACATATACTTGGATGATTGCTTTTATCCAAGCTGGTGCGCGTTGTTCTAATAAGGCGATAATCAAACCAAGTGGAATACTGACAATTAAAACAACAAAGAATACGAGTAAAGTTGTTTTGGCTGCATCCAATAATGGTGCAAGCATATTTGCTTCTTCAGCAGACTCATCGCCTCCTAATTCAGCGAACCAACGATTTTCTATTTCTTCATAAGCTTCACTAATTAATACCTCATTTAAAGCGACATTAAAGTCTTCAACAAAGGCTGTTTCATTTTGTCTGAAACCTACGGCTGTTTCAGTTATTCCAAAGTCTTCATCTAACATGCGGTAGTCGCCTGCTTGACCGTTTTGTGAGAAATAATATCTTGTCACTAATTCTGCAACCACAATCGCATCCACCCGACCTGTAGCTAATTCTTGAAGGACTTCATTAAAAGAAGAGAAAGTAATCACTCGACCGCCATCTAATGATTCTTCTAAGCCTGGTTGTTGTCTGATTGCTTCTAATTGAGAGGATCCTTCTTGAGTCGCAACTTTCTTACCTTCTAAATCTGCAATCGTTTGAATCTCACTATCATTCTTAACTAATACACCGACGCGACCTTCGACATAATTATCAGAGAAAAGTACTAATTCTTCTCTCTCAGGTGTTTTTGAATAACCGTTCCAGATCATATCAATATTTCCGTTATTCAGTTCTGCTTCTTTCATTGACCAGTCAATGGATTGGAATTCATAATCAACCCCCATGTTGTCAAAGACTTCTTCAGCTAATTCAATGTCAAAGCCTGTATATTCACCATCATCTAAAAACCCATAAGGTGCGAAAGTTGAATCGAGTCCAACTGTAACTGTCTCACCAGGTTGGATTGTTATATCTGATTGAGCTGCTGCTTGGATGGGTACAAATACCAACATACTAAGTATTAATAAATTAAGCCATTTTTTCATTTTCAAACTCCTTTAAACAAATTAAAAACGCCCTTCACTCTGTTTGGGAGCAAAGGACGTCGAGACGTGGTTCCACCTTCATTTATAATTACCTCACGGTAATTAACTTAATCACTTATGCTACATGAGCAAAAGTGAGACGATAACGCGTCAAACGTTTTATGTTTTGTGATAGGGTGTGTGTGAGTATGGCTTCATGATTTGCTTTCCAGCTACCGCAAACTCTCTTTCATGAAGGAATCCATCTTTAAAACCTATCCATAAATAAATTATTATTAAGAATATGGTAAAAGAAACCAACGTTAAAGTCAATGATTTTAATGTTTTTTTAATTTTAAGCTTCGATGCGTCTTTCGATAAATCTCAACACCAATGTTGTCACACCTGTAAATAATAAATAAATAATTGCTACATAAACAAATGGCATTAAACTGGCTTGTTGATTCGACATCGTTCGACCTACTTTTAATAATTCTTCTAAACCAAGAATATGGATTAATGATGTATCTTTAATCAAACTAATGACTTCATTCCCTACGGATGGCATAACGATTTTCCATAATTGTGGAAGTATGACGTTTTTTAAACCATTGAAGCGATTGATTGAAAGAACTTGTAAGGCTTCGTACTGCCCTTTAGGTATGGCATTTAACCCACCTCTAAAAATCTCAACAAAATAAGCGGCATAATTTAAGACTAAAGTAATGAGGGCGGCTTCAAACCGCCCCAATACTATGCCAATAAATGGAAGACCAAAGAACATAAACATCATTTGAAGCAATAAAGGCGTCCCGCGAAAAAGATAAACGTACCCATTCACTATTAACCCTAATGTTTTCGAAAATCTCTGCGCTAATAAGGCAATTATTAACCCTAGGGGAATACTTAATATTAGCGTGAATATGAAAAATTGAAAGGTTGTAACGAAACCATTATATAGGGGTTGTAACATTGATAAGTTCATTTCTTTTCGCTCCTTATAGCTTACTCATTAGTTATATTATTCGCTATCTACATCACTAAACCATTGTGATTTAATTTCTGTAAATGTGTCGTCTTCAATAATTTCTGCTAACACAGCATTAAACTCTTCAACAAACGCTTCATCTGTCTTACGAAAACCGACTGCGTAATCTTCTTCACCAAAGTTCTCTTCTAAAATTCGATATTGATCTGCCGTCCCATTTTGCTCTAGGAAGTAAGTTGCTAATAATTCATCAACGACAATTCCTTCCACGCGGCCGTTGTCTAAGTCACTAAATACTTCAACAAACGTTGGATATGTGACAGGTTGACCGCCATCTAATGCTTCAGCAAAGTCAGCTTCATTCATAATTGCTTCTAATGAAGCAGATTGCTCTTGAGTTGCGATTAATCTGCCAGCAAAATCTTCTTTGGATTGAATATCACTATCGACTTTAACAATAATCACTTGACGGTTTTGAATATAGGGATCAGAGAATAGTACTACTTCTTCACGTTGTGGTGTCACTGAATAACCGTTCCAGATCATATCAATGTTTCCTGTATTTAACTCTGTTTCTTTCATACTCCAATCAATGGGTTGGAAAGAATATTCAATATCCAGTCGACCTAAAATCTCATTGGCTAGATCAATATCAAAACCAACATTCTCTCCTGCTTCATTTTTGAAACCAAAAGGTGCGAATGTGTCATCGAAACCAATGACTACCCCTTCATCCTTATTTATTTCTTGTGCAAAACTTGGCTTTGAAACGGATAATAATAACAATAGAGCGACAAACACCATACTGATTTTCGATACAAATTTTTTCATTTTCTTATCTCCTTTTTATAAATCAAAGCAACAAAAGACGCCCTTTAATCCAATTGGATTAAAGGACGTCTACGACGTGGTCCCACCTTTTTTTATAATTATTTCGCAATAATTATCTCAGCAAGTAATAGAATTACTTTGACGATAAAGGGTCAACCTTGACTATTATACAAAGGGTGTGTCTTCATAGGGGGCTATGCTTTGCTTCTCAGCTACCGCAAATTCTCTTTCATAACCTTGCCTATCTCTTCGTCCTTTGAAACAATCTGTTTTATTTATGAGCTTATAATAAGATATATAATCAAAAAAGTCAAGTGTTTTAATTTAATTCTAATAAATGTTACTGATTTTGTCTTTTAACCACAAAAAAATACCCCCTAATTTCTTAGGTGGCATCGTCCTTACATTGTAAATTATAAGGCTGCAACAGTTGCCATCACCATTGTGGCAGATACTTTACCTGCAGTAACAATGAATTCATCGAATGTAACTGAAGCTTCATCATTAGCTGAATCTGAAATCGCACGAATAATAACAAATGGGACTCCCATAACATATGCTGCTTGAGCAATCGCAGTAGATTCCATTTCAGCCGCTCGAGCTAACGGGAAATTATTTAATATTTCTGACTTTTGTTCTTGTGTTGAAACAAATTGATCACCTGAAACAATTTGTCCGATATAAGGTTCTAAGCCAATTTCACGACATGCATTTTGAGCTATTCTTACCATTTCAGTATCTGGATAATATTGCGCTGGCATTCCAGCCATTTGTCCAAGCTCATAATTAAAGCCGGTTACATCGACATCATGATAAGTTAATGAATGGGCAATCACAATATCTCCGACTTCTAAAGCAGAGTCCAGTGCTCCAGCTGACCCTGTATTAATAATATGTGTCACATTAAATAATTGTTTTAATAATGTCACTGTGATTGTTACGTTTACTTTCCCAATCCCTGATAATACGAGAACAACTTCTTTGCCTTCCAAATTACCTTTAATAAATTCTACACCGAATTGCTCAGTGTGTTCTTGATTTGTAATAGATTTTTTTAACTCGCGAATTTCTTCTTCCATCGCTCCAATTAGCCCAATAATCATAATTATTCCTCTTTCTTTTATGTATTTTATAGTAAGAATGCAATGACTAACACGATAATTAATAATACGCCAACAATGATAATACCATTGTTTAAGAAGCGATCGATCCGTGCATTATACTTCGCACGTCTTGGCATTGCATTGTTTTGACTCGTTCTTGTTGCTTCTTGCTCGTCATTCTCTTCTGTATATTCCTCTGGTATTTCACTTTCATAATTTGATTCATATGGAATTTCTTGTTCATCATTTGCATATCTTTGACTTCTCGTTTCATATTCAGGATTGAAGTCATCTTGTTGCTCTTGATAATAGGAGTAATCCTCTTCACTTGGCCACTGATTCTCCTCATATGTTTCATCTGGATTGATCTGATATTCACGTGTTTCATCAAATTCCAGCTCTTCTTCCTCTGGATTATTATCATAATCTAAATAATCTTCATAGTCACTATTTCGTTTTCTATTAAACATTTTATTCACCCTTTTGATATAGCCAGTAATTTAAAGCAAGTGTAGTCTTCATATCCCTCACTTCATCATTATCTAGCATAGTCTTCACTTCTTGACGAGTATATTCAACTAATTCAATCTGTTCGTCCTCATCTTGAGCAAGTGGATTTTCGACTTTAATTAAGCCTTCCGCAACAAATACGGTTACCTTTTCATTAATAAAGCCCGGAGATACATAATAACTTCCTAACTCCGTCCAATCGTTCGCCTGATAGCCTGTCTCCTCTTCAAGTTCACGTTTAGCTGCCAGGAGTGCATCTTCTTCTCTACCCTCAATAAAATCTCTTAAACCCGCAGGTATCTCAATAATGTGATCGACCACTGCAGGTCGATATTGCTTCACAAGTATTGCAGTATCACGAGGTGTGATCGCTAAAATACCGACCGCTGATTGATGATTAATTAATTCACGGTAAGCAAGTTGCCCGTTCTCTAATTCGATTTGATTTCGATATAATTGTAAGATTGCCCCATCATAGATTAATTCACTTTCTCTTAAAGCTTCATCTTGTAAGAATGGGATATGTTCTGGATTCGAATACATCATGTACCTCCTAATAAATATAAGACAAATTGTAGCGCCTCTTCCTGTATAATACAAGTAAAGACTTCAATCCACCTTTCATTCTTCTCTAAATGTAAGTATAGACAAGTTCTGTGTGTAATGCATGACTTTTTGATTAAATTTATATGCCCAATATTTAAATATGGGTCTCTAGTCCGATAAATGATTCAATGCTCTATGATAAACTTTAGTTAAGATGAACATGAAAAAGAAAAAAATTAAAATGGAGGATTAATTATGAAACGACCACATACAAATAAATCAAGTCGTAAGTGCAGAAATGTTCCCATGATTATTATAATTTTACTATTCCTTGGGATACTGCTATCCGGCTCAACATTTTTACCATACTCACTTATTTACCTAGCCATCGTCATCGTTATGACCCTTGGCTCAATTTCAACATTATCACGTCTATATAACCATCTGACTAATGACAATCCCCATGTCTTACAAACCATTGTCTATTTATTTTCGCTTTTAAGTCTTGCGGGGGCAGGTCTTAATGCGATTTTTGAAGTTGATTATCATATGATAAATAATATAGTATTACTCTTTATCTTATGTCTAACCACCCTTTTTGGGTTTGGAGTTATGACTTTTATCATTGATAAGATATTTGTGAATCAGCCAAAATCATTTACCAAAAACCCTTTTTCTAGATCTAAAGCAACAGATAAAATTCAACATTATCAAGAAGCTGGTTTATCTGATGAAGAAATTTCATACTTTAGAGAACAATTAGCCCAAGCACGCGAACATATTATCTCGATTGAAAAACAAATGAACGCTACTGCTAAATTACGTGCCATTGATGTTAGACACAATACGATTGAAATAAGTAAGCAATTCTTTCAAGATATTGTCAAAGAACCTAAACGCTTCAGTGAAGCCGGAGATGTTATATACCGTATTCTCCCTTCCTTAGATGATTTAACTGAGAAATACAATGAAGTGAGCGAACACATTGCTAAGAACAAACAAACGTATCTGATTCTAGAAAAAAGTGCTCAGACGATTGAAGAATTAGCTGAACGCTTAACTGAAGATTATATTAGCTTCCACAAGGCGACTTATCAAGATTTAGATGACGAGATTAATTTAGCTAACCGTACTTTAAATCGCCAGCAAACAAATGATCCATCTAAATCGGTTGATGAAATATTAGAAGATTGGAATAATATGGACAAAGATGATGACATCGAGACGAAGGAGTAGAAAAATATGACTGAAGAAAAAGACTTATTCGACGAACTATTAGAACAAGAACACGGTTCAATCAATGAACCCGTTCAACCAAAGCAACAAGAATCATCTGAATTTGATGAATTACTAGCCAATCCATTCGATGAAACCATCGAGCAAACGCTAGAAAAAGATTTAGCAGATCAAGAAATGATTGCTAAACGTCAAGTATCCAATGAAAAGTTAATCGAACGTTTACCAGAGCATCGTCAAAAACAAGCGCAAGACTTAGCTAAACAAATTGATGAAGCAAACATGGGTGCTATCATAGCTTATGGATCAAATGCACAGAAAAAATTAAGTGAATTTTCTCGCTCAATCCTTCAACAAGTCCAATTAAAGGATACGGGAGAAGTCGGTGATGTTCTTACAGAGTTAATGACTAAACTACAAGAATCTGACCCACGTCAACTAACGGCTGAACCAAACATCTTCCAACGTGTATTCAAACGTGTGAAGAGTTCAATTACTGAAACTCAAATGCGTTACCAACAAATCGGGAGTCAAATTGACCGAGTAGCGATTCGTTTAGAACGCGAAAAAACTGAATTGTTAAATGACAATCAGATGTTAGAACAATTCTATAATAAAAATAAAGATTACTTTGACGCTTTAAATGTCTACATTGCTGCCGGAGAAGTTAAGATGGAACAGCTTCAAAACGAAGTCATTCCAGCAGCGATCGAAAAAGCACGCCAGTCTCAAGATCAAATGGAAGTCCAAAAAGTGAACGACTTAAATCAATTCTTAGACCGCTTGGATAAGCGAACACATGATCTACGCTTAACACGTCAAATGACTATTCAACAAGCACCACAAATTCGAATGATTCAAAACACTAACCAAGTCCTAGCAGAAAAGATTCAAGTATCCGTCCATACGGCTATCCCATTATGGGAGAACCAAATTACGATTGCCTTGGCTCTTCTCCGTCAACAAAACGCAGCAACATCTCAGCGACAAGTGTCTGAAACAACCAACAGTCTGCTTCTGAAAAACTCAGAAATGTTGAAACAAAGTACTGTTGATATTGCTCGCGAAGCTGAACGAGGAGTGATTGATATCGATACATTACGTAAAACTCAAGCCAACCTTGTTGGAGCCTTAGAAGAAACCTTAGAAATCCAAAAAACAGGACGCCAACAACGTCGACTAGCTGAACAAGAATTAACAGTCATGGAGAATGAATTACACGACAAACTCCTAGCTATCTCAGACGAACAAAAGAGACAACGACAAGATGGTACTACAGAATATTAACCTATACAAAAAGACGAGCCACCGAGAGAAATCTCAGTGGCTCGTCTTTTTTGCATTTGCATAGTAAGTGGATAAGCATGATAAGATCACTATATTAGACTTTTACTAATCTTTCAACTTTAAAACTCCCTGCGGTGAATAGAACCAGGCCATATAACGCAATGACTGGAATATTTGGTAAGATTGCTCCCGTGTCTAGAGATTCAAACAGCCAATAAAATGGTGAGATATATTGGATGAATGAGAAACTTGGTATATCTATAATACCTATGCCTAAGAACACAAAGACAATTGATAAGACAATACCTACCATTAGGATGACTTGATCATTTTTAAATAGTCTGAATAGGACCATCGTAAAGCCAGCGTTAAAGATACAAAAAGCAAGAATTGCAGCAATTATCACTGGGAGTTGCGTGATTATAATACCGAATATTAAACAAATAAGCAAGATCACTAACATCGCTGAGATAAAATTATAGAGCGAGAAGGCTGCTAAAACACTACCTAATATTTGCCAACTGCGGGCATTTGTTACAATACTTCGGGTTAACACACCATCACTTCTTAATTTATTCAAATCAGCACTCACTAAGCTACTTGCGTAACTCATAAAGAATATAGTCATAAAAACTACGATGACTAAATTTCCGTCAATGGGAGTATAACTTTGTTTGATACTTGGTTCAGCAACTTGAATTTTTTCAAAGTCTAACTCAGCTTCATTTAAAGCATTCTCTGTCATTACTTCACTCAATACAGAGGTAAATTCAGATTCAAAGAATATATCATTATTTTCTCCATTGATACTACGCGTTTTAATTCTGGAACCTTCCTCTGGAAAGTTAACGGGGATTTCATAAATCATCGCTAACTCACTTTGTTCCAATTGCTCAAAGGCCCTTTTAGAATCTGACGTAAAGTTAGCTTGTAAATTCTCACTCAGTCTTGGGTACACATTCTCCTCGACAAACTCCGAATCATTTACGATAACAAACTCTTCACTTAAGATTGCATTCGTATCAGAGGTGGTGATAAATAATAAACCACCGACCATAAATAACGGCATGATGAAAGATATGGAGATGAGACCAAAATTTTGGCATATGCGTTTAAAATGAAACCAAACTAATTGTATGAATTTCATATTGGTTTCAACTCCCTTCTGTTTCTCAGTTGAATAACGAAGAATATTAGTATGACACTAACCAATACAATTCCAACAGCAATGCCGATATTCGACATCCAATCGTTATTGAGAATATAGTCAATCATCGGTTGAGAGAAAATTTCTCGATAGTAATTTTGACTAAATATCTCTCCAAATTCCCCACCTATAAGACGGTCGATGGGTAGAAAACCTAAAATCATATATAAAGATGTTATGATAAGGTAAACTAAATTCACGTATTTATCTGGTATAAAATAATATAAAATACCATTCAATACTTGGAATAATAATGCATACACAACTATCCAGCCAAGATAAAACAAGGGATTCCCAACAAATGTCGTACTATCAATGAATCGCCATATGACCATATACAAACTAGCTAAAAATGTATACGTTAGTGTGTCTGAGATGATACCGTAAATAACGTCTTGTGCGGGGGTCAGTGGGAGCACGCCAATTCTTTTTCTTAGACCCTTCATATCTTCGTTTGTCTTTAGACCTATGCTTCCTGCTAGTGACAAAATAAAGATATAAACGAGGCCAGAAACAGAAATATACTGATTACTCGTTAAAGCTGATTGAGATTCATACTGTTCCTTTACAAATACTTGTTCACTACTCAATTGAGATGCGCGATTAAGAGAATCTATCAGTTCATCGACAGTGGCTTGATCTGACTTTGCTCCCAATTCTTCGCCTAATTGTTGTTGATTGACTAAACTACTTTGAAAACTTGTAATTAATTGAGTAAGTATTGCTTCTTCAGATGCTGAAGCATTTTCTTTAGATTCAATACTCACTAAAGTATCTTCTAAGCGTTGACTATATTCTGGTTGAAGATGAATAACAAAGTTTGAATCATCATGACTTTCTACGATGTCCACATATGATTGCATGGTCTCATTACTGAAAGCATCAATGAAGACTTGCCCCACCTCCCCTTGATCTTCATTATTAATACTGACTTCCACCGGATTACTTGTTTGTTCAGGGACAAAAGCTGAACTAAAGGAGAAGCCCATTAAGAGTGAGAAAAAGATCGGCATAGCAACATATAATGCCAGAATCGACATCCATTGCTTAGCATTCGCTCGCATGTTTGTCTTAACGTAAGTCCATAATTGACTCATTAATAAAACCTCCTTAGTCTCTTAATGTTTTTCCTGTGAGTTGTAAGAAAGCTTCCTCTAAACTTAAAGCTTCTTTATTTAACGTCGTTAGTTCGATATTTTCTTCGTTAATTAAGGTCATCAATTCTTTTGTGTTAAATTCAACAGGATCGACAATTAAGTGGAATGAATTATTTTCACTCACAACTTGTTGAACACCTGACAATCTCGTCGTTAATTTCTCTTCCAAATCAAGTGGCGCTTGTTCCACATCGATAAACCATTTCACTGTATCTTGAACTAATTGCTTAATCTCAGCTTGTGTTCCATAACCAATTTGTTGACCATTATCTAATATGAATAAACGCTCACACAAGGCTTCTACTTCTTCCATGTAGTGTGAAGTATATAGAACGGTTGTACCGTACTCCTGATTCATATATTGAATAAATTCGAAAATCTTATTTCTTGACTGAGGATCCACCCCAACAGTCGGCTCATCCAGGATGAGAAATTTGGGTCTGTGAAGAATTGCGGCTGCGATATTTAACCGTCTTTGCATCCCACCAGAGAACGTTTTAACTGCTTTTTTCGTATGTTCCGTTAACCCAACCACCTCAAGGGCTTCATTGATACGTTCTTTCAACAAATGACCGGATAAACCATAAAGTCCACCAAAATATTCCAAATTCGAAGTCGCATTTAACTCTTGCATCAGAGCAATTTCTTGAGGTACTAAGCCGATTTGTTCACGCACTTTTACAACATCTTGAGGAACCACGTGCCCATCGACTGAAATATCCCCTGAATTATATTGTGTCAGACCGGTAATAATATCAATCAATGTTGATTTTCCTGCACCATTGGGTCCAATTAGGCCAAAGCATTCTCCACTTTCAATCTCAAAAGAAACATTGTCTAACACTTGATCTTTACCGTAACTCTTGTATATATTATTAATTTCTACATAGCTCATAATTACCCTCCTCTTTATTTCTAACTTAAGTATAGCTAAACATTGATGTGACGGCTATTCACTGAGGTCACCGATTCGAGTGACTTTAGTCACTATTAAAAAAACACCCATTATAAACGCAGGAATTTGCATTTATTTAGGGTGTTGTCTTAATTCATCAAGCCATTCTCATAAGCAAAAATGGCTAGTTGAGTTCGATCTCGTAAATCTAGTTTATTTAAAATCGTACTAATATTGTTTTTAACTGTTCCAACAGAGAGATATAAAGTATCAGAAATTTCTTGATTATTTAATCCGCTGGCTATAAGCGAAATCATCTTCATTTCTTTCTCTGATAAATTAAAGTCCTTTCCATTAAAACTTTTACTTTGGAAGTTGGGGTTATTAGATAACATGGCTTGACTAATCTTTCCGTCCAAAACAACATTATCGTTATAGACAATACGGATGCCTTCATGAATCTCTTCATGACTACTATCTTTAAGTAAATAACCCGATGCTCCTAATTGCATTGATTGAGCGATGTACTCCACATCTTCGAAAGTTGTTAGTATTAATACTTTAATTTGAGGATGAGCCACTTTGATTAACTCGGTCCCTTCGATCCCATTTGAATCTGGCATGCGAATATCCATGAGCACAACATCAACCGGATTATGTTGGCAAAATATCGCCGCTTCTTTACCGCTAGTCGCCTCTCCAACAATCTCAATATCTTCAAAAGAACCTAGTAATATAGCTAAACCACCTCTGATGAGTTGTTCATCATCAACAAGTAATACTTTGATTCTATCCGTCATAACTGCTGCCTCCCTTTGGTAATACGATTCTGACTTTAAAGCCTTTATTTAGAGCGGATTGAATCTGAACTTTTCCACCTAATAACTTCGTCCGTTCTTTCATCCCCGTAATGCCCATTTGTGGTTTAATCGTATCCGTTCCTTTTCCATTATCCATCATCGTTAAGATAACCGTGGAATCCGTAAAGTGACATTGAATTCGAACTTCATCTGCTTGACTATGTTTACTACTGTTACTTAAAAATTCTTGAATCGCTCTCATAAATAATAACTCTTGTTCAGGCGATAAGCTCCAAAGTAATTGATTATTATTAAAATAAACTTTAATCGGACTATTATGCTCAAAATCTGAAATGAAGTGGTGTACTTGTTCAATAAAGGCAAACTTTTGATAATGCTTTGGCTTTAATTGGTGAATCACCTGGCGAACATCTGATAAGCCTTCTTTAGTAAAGTGATGTAATTGCTTTAACATAGCTGATGCTTGTGGCATCTTTTCCTCTGTCAATTTCTCAATGGCTGCCAATTGGATGACGATGGTCGATAAAGTATGCCCTACCGTATCATGTAAATCCCTAGAAATTCGGTTCCTCTCATTAAGGGTATGAATTTCCTCCATCGCAATCATTTGTGCCTTTTGCTCTATCAACCGCTCTTCTTGCTCATCTGCTTGAGTGCGAAACTCATAAAGACTAGTTTCTTGTACTTCTAAGCGGGTTGCTTGTTCGGCTAAATAACCACATATGATAACGATACTCACTGTGAACATTAAATAATCCACCTGCGGCCAAATCGTGAGCGTTGACCATATAAACCCCGAAACAATCGCCATTAAAGATAATATAAGTACAGTCTTTTTCCGTGAAAATAACTCTCTTAATTCAATTGTTAAAAGTCCTAGCATCAAATATGGAAAGGATGGCAGTAGCCATATATTGATTAAGGCTAAAAGACACAATACAACACTATTTATCTGTTTATATTGCAAACATTCCATATAAAACCAACCTAAATGAAAGCAAATAATCCAAATAAAAAACCAAAAGAAATTACTTTGCCAAAAACTTTCTAAAGGGAAAAATTGCCCCATACTTAAGATTAATAATATATATTTAATCACTTTCATACACTCACCTCATCTTTTACATATTTAAATATAACAGACGCCAAGTATGAATGGTAGATTTTACATAATTTCTAGATAAATAGAAATACCCCACCAGACAAAATCTGTCTAGTGGGGCAATTTAACTACTCTAATTATTCAGCTGCTTCCTCGAAATACTCTGGGAAGTGTGATTCTACGATTGAGAAACAACGGTGACATAATTCTGGTGCCGCCTCAATTGTTCCAACTTCTGGTCTTACCGCACGACAACGGTCACAAGTATGACCTTCTGCCGGCTGAACTTTAACACCAAAGCCGTCATAATCAACCACTGATTCGTCTGCTTCATCAGCTAATTTTAATTCTAAACCAGATACTATTAATAATTGGTCTAAATGATCACTTAAGTCATTCAATTGATCAATTGTCTCTTGATCTGTATAGACAGTTGCTTTTGCTTCAAATGATTTCTTGATTGGGTGTTCTTCATCATTTTTTGCATTTTCTAAACCTTTAGCAACAGCTGACTCCACTTTGAAGAAGACATCCCATTCTTTAACAGTTTCTTTGTCTTGAGAAACGTCTTCGAATTTAGGTAAGTCTTGTAATTGAACAAAACCTTCTGCTCCTGGTAATTCTTTCCAAGCTTCTTCCATAGTATGAAGTAAGATTGGTGATAATAATGGAATTAAACCTTCAAGAACTGTATAAATAACAGTTTGCATTGCACGACGCGCTTTAGATTCTGCCGCTTCAATATAAACGACATCTTTTGCAAAGTCTAAGTAGAACGCTGATAAATCAACAGTAATGAAATTAATTACTTTCTTGAAGATAGTAGAGAATTCATAATTTTCGTAAGCTTTTGTTACTTCATTAACTAAAATACGATATTTAGCAAGAATATATTGATCAACTTTTGCTAAATCACTTTCAGCAATCTTATCTGTTTCAGGATTGAAATCAAATAAGTTTGATAACATAAAGCGCACTGTGTTACGAATCTTACGGTATGATTCAGATACTTGTTTTAAGATGTCTTTAGAGATACGTACATCGTTCTCATAATCCACACTTGAAACCCATAGACGGATGATATCTGCACCTAATTCTTCTGTAATCTCCTCAGGTGTAATAACATTACCGATTGATTTACTCATTTTTTGACCTTTTCCATCCATAACAAATCCTTGAGAAAGAACTGATTTGTACGGTGGGAAACCATTCACAGCTACTGAAGTTGTAAAACTTGAGTTGAACCATCCACGGTATTGGTCTGATCCTTCTAAGTACATATCTGCAGGGAATTTTTGGTCTTCACGAACTTGTAATACCCCAGCGTAAGATGTTCCTGAGTCAAACCATACGTCCATAATGTCATTTTCTTTAGTAAATTTACCATTTGGACTATCTGGATGAGTGAATCCTTCAGGTAATAAATCTTTAGGTTCTCTTTCAAACCAAACGTTTGATCCAAACTCTTCAACTAATTTAGCAACGTGTTCAACTGTTTCAGTTGTTAAGATAGGCTCTCCATTTTCTGCATAGAAGATTGGTAATGGCACTCCCCATACACGTTGGCGAGAAATTACCCAGTCACCACGATCTCGGATCATATTATACATACGACGTTCGCCCGATGGGTGATACCATTTCACATCATTTTCAACTGAGCTTAATAACTCATCGCGGAATTTGTTAATTGAAGCAAACCATTGTGGTGTCGCACGGTAAATTACAGGTTTCTTAGTACGCCAGTCATGTGGGTAGCTATGTTTGAAATTCTCGTCAAATAATAAAGCTCCAGTTTCACGCATCTCTTCTACGATGACTTTATTCCCTTTAAGGTAGAACATTCCTTCATATCCGGGTGCTCCATCTGTAAAGTGTCCGCGGTCATCAATAGGAGAAAGAACATCTAAGCCATATTTTTGCCCAACAATGAAGTCATCTTCCCCGTGTCCAGGTGCTGTATGAACGACACCAGTACCGGCATCTAATTCAACGTGGTCACCTAACATTAATAATGATTCACGATCATATAACGGATGTTGTGCAGTTAAACGGTCAAATTGCTCCCCTTTATATTCTGCTTCGATTGAGTAATCTTCCCAACCAATTTTCTTAGCAACTGCTTCTAGTAAAGCTTCCGCAACAATAAATTTACGTCCATCAACATTGACTAAAACATATTTAGCATCTGCCTTTACAGATAAACCTAAGTTTGAAGGTAATGTCCAAGGCGTCGTTGTCCAGATTACGAACTCAGCATCTGCCGGTACAACATCTTTGCCATCTTTTACTTTGAAAGCAACGAAAATAGAAGGTGACGTAACGTCTTTATATTCAACTTCTGCCTCAGCTAATGTTGATTCACTTGAAGGTGACCAGTAAATTGGTTTTAGTCCTTTATAGATATATCCGCGTTCAGCCATTTGACCAAAGATACGGATTTGTTGAGCTTCATATTCGGGTTTTAAAGTTAAATACGGATTATCCCATTCACCAGTCACACCTAAACGCATAAAGTCTTCTTTTTGATTTTCAACTTGTTTCAATGCATACTCTTCACATAATTTACGGAATTCAGCGACAGACATACTCTTACGGTCTACGCCATCAGCATTAACTAAGGCTTGTTCAATTGGTAAACCATGTGTATCCCAACCAGGAACATAAGGTGAGCTATATCCAGCCATAGAGTGGTAACGTACAATAAAGTCTTTAGTTACTTTATTTAATGCATGCCCCATATGTAATTTACCATTCGCATACGGAGGTCCATCATGTAAGATCCATGAAGGACGTCCTTCATTTTTCTCTTGAATTTTCTCGTACATGTCAGCGTCTGACCATTCTTTTTGTAATTCTACTTCTTTAGTAGGTAAATTTGCGCGCATGGCGAAATCTGTTTTACCTAAATTTAATGTATCTTTTAGTTTCATTATTATCTCCAATCTGATTGATTTAATTAAACATAAAAAACGCCCCTAAAAAAGGGACGTTATAAACGCGGTACCACCCAAATTAATAAGTTATCCCTAAAGATGACTTATTCACTCTAAATGTTAACGCTATTTAAGCGGTTATGATTACTTACTTTCACCATAACAAGCACAAAGATGATATTAATCAAAGGAGGGACTGCCAAGCTTTCACCACTCTTGACTCGCTAAAAGTATCCTAAGATTAACTTGTTCTTATTAATCTTTTGGTAATTCAATTCTAATTGTTTGTCCTAATACACTTTCACGACGTTGAGCTGCACGTTTCTCACGTTCTGCTTCAGCTTGTGCTTCTTCATCAATCATCGCTTCTAATTCTGCGTGTCTAGAATCAACTTCTTGCTCTTCTGGCTCAACATTATTTAATAACTCATCACGATTTAAATCAACTCGTGTCGCTTCAGTATCTTCATGATCAGCTACACCAATAGTTGCCGGATAATCTACTTCTGGAGTAGGTGCTGGCGCGTTTTTGATTTCTTCTTCAACAAAGCGATCATTTGTAATTTCATGCGCTGCATTAAAATCAGCACTGTTCTCTTCTTCAAGTCGATCTACGCGTTGATTTACACGTTGATTTGTTGCTTCATGGAAGTGATCAGGATTAAATTGTGATTCAATCTCTTCATCAAATAATCTATGATACTCTTCACTCGTTACAACTTCAAGTTGTTGGCGAATCATTTGCTCTAGTTTATTACGGTATGATTTGCTTGAACGACGTAATGCATCAGATTCAGTGACGATATTTTTAGCTGTATCTGAAGCACTATTAATCATTCGATCAGCTTCTCTTTCAGCTTCGAATAAGATAAGTTCTGCTTCTTTACGTGCGTTTTGTTTCAAGCGATCTGCTGCTTCTTGAGCGACTACAATTGAACTGTTTAATGAGTCTTGTAATTGTGCAAAATACTCATTTTTTTCTTTAGATGCTGCTAAGTCTTTCTTAAGTTCATTATTCTCCGCAATCATCTTTTCAAAGTCCGCAACAATTATATCTAAATAATCATTAACCTGGTCTGAGTCATATCCGCGAAACTTCGAATTAAATTCTTTATTTAATATTTCGTTAGGTGTTAATACCATGAATTTACAAATCCTTTCAAATATATTCAAGTTATGTAATTTACTTTAAAAGCACATTGACGTTTAATCGATAATTATCTTTCTTAGTCATACCCTCAATATCATTGATCCAGAAGCGTCCAAACTTACGTAATGAAATGATATCATTGATACCAATCTCAACGTCAGGTCTCTCCATTGGAACGAAATTCACTTTCACATCACCTTGTGAGACTGAATTTTTCGCACGCTGTCTAGAAAAATTATAGACTTTGCTTAATAAAGTGTCAAGCCGTAAAGAGCTAGAAATTACATGCTTTACTTCCCATTGTTCTTGTGAGGTTAATATATCATCAAATGATAACTCTTCCAATTGAACTCCAACATTCGCGATTTTAGTCACTTGAGTTTTCAAATAGTCACTAATTGATGCATCAACGAGTGCATGCCAATTCGTTCCATCTGTAATAATATCCCCAATGCGCTCTCTTTCAATTCCAGTTGAAATAAAAGTTCCAAGAATTCTACCATGCGTTAAATTTCCAAATTTTTCTGGATACTTAATGTTGAATAGAACGATCGTAAAATCTTCATCATTCGGTTCATAATACTGCGGATAAATACAGGCTTGTTTACGTTCCGCACCTTCATAACCACCTCTGAAAATAACTGAAATCTCATCTCGGCTTGCGACAAGTTGTTCAACAATCATCTTCTCTCGCGGGGTTAAAAATACAGTTGTATAAGGCGCATAAGTTAAATCTACTTGATCTATCCAACCGAATACTTTATCAATAAACGGTTGCTCTTCGGGTCGATAATGTTGATATATATCATCTGACATTTAATTCACCACATTTTTAAAATAATATTGCTGCCAATATCCAGATTAAACCATCTCGGATAAATCGTAAAACAAAAATTGCAATAATAACATTGAAACTAATGCCCCCTAATGGCGGGATGAATCGATCAAATATATCCAAATATGGTCGTGCTATTTTAACAATAAATTGTCCTAAGGCACTTTCACGGGCACCTGGTAACCATGATAATAGTGCGTATACGACTAAAACCAGTGTATATGCCTGAAATAAATTAGAAACTAAGCTCAAAAGGCCCAACTATAACACTCCCTTAAATTCTTATCTTATGAATTATAACATAAATCTTTCCTTATTGATAAATAAAAAGAGGAACCAATACTGATTCCTCTATTATTATTTTGATGCTTTAGCATCTTAACTCTTTATTAACGATGACGTTTACGGAAAAATGGTGGTGTATCTAATTCATCTGAATCATTCACTTCACTTTGACGACTTCCTGATCCATCCGTATTTGGACGTTCAAATTGACGTTTAGGTTTAGAATCTGCTTCAGATGTATCTACGTCACGTGTATTTGTTTCTCTATTAATATCCCAATCACTGAATAAATCACGTTTTTGTTGACGACGTGGTGTTGTTTCGTTTGATTGGTTTGGTGTTTCTGGTTGTTGTTGACTTTGAGCTGGTTGAGTTGGTTCTGCTGAAGATGATGGTGTATTGAATGAGCGTCTTGGTGGTGTGCTCATTTTATTACGATCAGTCTTCTCATTCTCAATACCAGTTGCGATTACTGTAACAATCACTTCGTCACCTAAATCATTATTGATTGACGTACCGAAGATAATGTTTACATCGCCACTTGATGCATTTGCAACAATATCACTAGCATCTTGTGCTTCGAATAAGCTTAAGTCTTCTCCACCTGTAATGTTTAATAAGATTTGTTCTGCGCCATCAATAGATACTTCTAATAATGGTGATGAGATAGCTTTCTTAGTTGCTTCAGCCGTACGGTTCTCACCTGATGACTGACCAACACCCATTAATGCAGTTCCTTGATCTTTCATTACAGTTTTCACGTCAGCAAAGTCTAAGTTAACGTAACCTGGTGCTGTAATTAAATCAGAGATACCTTGTACACCTTGACGTAAAACATTATCTGCTTCACTGAACGCTTCTAACATTGGAGTTTTACGGTCTACGATTTCTAATAAACGGTTGTTTGAGATAATTACTAATGTATCAACCGCGTCTTTTAAGTTTTTCAATCCTTCAGCTGCAAAGCGTCCACGTTTTGGTCCTTCAAAAGTAAATGGACGTGTTACAACACCTACTGTTAAAGCGCCTAAGTCTTTAGCAATCTTAGCCACGACTGGTGCAGCACCTGTACCAGTACCTCCACCCATACCAGCAGTAACAAACACTAAATCTGCTCCTTCTAGTACTTCGCGAATTTGCTCTTCACTTTCTTCAGCTGCTTTAAGTCCAATTTCTGGTAATGATCCTGCACCTAACCCTTTAGTTACTTTTGGGCCTAATTGGATTTTAATTTCAGCGTCTGAACCTTGTAGTGCTTGAGTGTCCGTATTTGCAACGATGAATTCAACACCTTGAACTTCATCTTTAATCATACGATTAACGGCATTTCCACCTGCTCCACCTACACCAATTACTTTAATTACTGCGCCATCATATCCCATTGTTGAATCGAATGATAATTCCATTTATATTCCTCCTGTTTATCTATCAAGTCTTAATCAAAAAATGTTTGGAAAAAATCACGGACTTTTGCCGTTATGCCATTCCCATTACTTTGATCAGTAACAGGCTCTGAATATTTGTTCGCTTCGTCATCTTGCGAATAGTCATCATAGTATGCCGCATCTTCGTAACGATAGTCGTCATCAAATGAATTATATTGTTGATAATCTTCTTGTTGATTTGAACTAGGCATAGTGTCTGGCATCGTGCGTTGGTCGGTTGCCATTTGGTTTGTCTCGTTAGCTGGTTGACGACGTTGACCGCCGAACAAGTCACCTGATTGTTGACCTCGTGCCGCTTGCCCTTGGTTACGGCCACTAGATGGTGCCGGACGTCTTTGTCCACCTTGTGGCGGCATAGATTGTCTTGGGGCAGCTTGTGAAGGAACTGCAAAAGTTCCTTGAGCAATTCGGTGCACATCATCAAGATTTGCAGCATATTCGATCATTCCAAGGCTTGTCGTATAAATTGGATTACGCATTCCCATTTCTTCAGGAATAAATAAGCGAACTTTACTTCCAAAGTATCGTTTAGCTAAGTCTAGGACTCCTGGTAAAGACACAGCTCCACCTGTCAGAACATATCCTCCAGGTAAATCGAGTCCATCAACACGATTTAATTCTTCATATAATGTTTCAAAGATTTGCACTAAACGTGCTTCGATAATTTCAGCAAGATAATGTTCATCTACACGGACAGGTTCTTTCTTTCCAACTGTTTCAACTGGGAAGTACTCATCGTCTGTAGTTTGACTTGCGATAGCAAAGCCATATTCTCGTTTGATTCGCTCAGCTGAATCAAGTGACGTGTTTAGAATAACTGAGATATCTTTTGTAACGAAATCTCCACCCTCTTGATCCACGAATGAATATTTCATCTGGCCGTCATACATAATGGATGCACTTGATTGTCCACCACCCATATCAACAACCACTGTTCCGAATTCTCGTTCATCTGCTGATAAAGCTACGGATGCAATTGCTTCTGGTTGAACGACAAGTTCACTGATTGATAAACCTGCTTTTTGAACACAACGTCTAATATTATGAATGATTGTTCTTGGTCCTGTAATTAAACGAGCATAGAGCTCTAAACGAACTCCAATCATACCTCTTGGATCTTTAATTCCGTTAAATCCATCGACAATAAATTCTTCAGGAATAATTGAGATAATTTCTCTTTCAGGTGGTACTGAACGAACTTTAGCTGCATTGATTACATTCTCAACGTCTAGGGCAGTTATTTCCCTATTATCGCTTGCAACAGCAATCATACCGTGGCAATCTTCTACCATAATTTGATTACTTGGAACACCAACGATCACTTCGTTAATTTTAACATTTGCTTTTCGTTCTGCTTGAGAAATGGCTCTTAGAATCGAGTTGACTGTATCATCTATATCGACGATAACCCCACGACTCAATCCACGTGATTTTTCATTTCCCACGCCGATAATATTAATATTTCCATTAATATACTCAGCGACAACGACTTTAATTGAGGTCGTACCAATATCTAAACTAACAAAAATTTCTTGATTTCTCATTTAGGTATTAACCCCCTTCTGGCTAATTATTTTTCTATATTTTGTTTAATTTTCTTCAATTTCACATTACCTATATTAGCACAAACTTCATTTTAATAGAAGAAAAAAAAGATAAATGTAAGTATAATTACATATAACTTATCTTAATTATTGTCAAGTTTGACACTATTAGCAGAATCTTCTGTTGGTGTGAAGTATGCACCGACTTCAAAATTAATCACTCCGGTTTGTCCGTCTAATTGTGTTAAAATATCCGGATAATATTGCACTTTTTGAGCAAAAGTCGAAATAATGGCATTAATGGTATTTCCGTCTTCCATTTCAACAACAATGGCATTCGGTTTATTCTCGTCATCTGCGGAAGTCACCGTCTCCATCATAGCTAATATCTCTGGATCAATTTGACGCAAACCTTGTGCAACTTCCGTCAGTTTTCCACTTGTATCGAAGCCGATTAATTCTGGTAATGCTTCATTGGCTATATTTGCTAATTCTTGATTCCCGGATACATTCAGTATTTCACCGTTATTTAAGACTAGATGATAACCATCTTGGTTAATTAACCCCACAAGATCATGTTCAACAACATTAATTTCTAATTGCTTCCAATCTGGTCGATTAAATACGACACTTTCAATTAAAGGATTTTCCTCTTTAATTGTCGCTTCAATGTCTTGTCTTTGGCTCATAACTTCATCCACTTCATCGAATTTATATATTCGAGACGATCCTTTTACAAACGTTTCCGGAACAAGCTCGGTTCCTGTGACGACTAAATTATTCACTTTATTAAACGGCATTAATTGCCAACCCGTCACTAGCATTGTTAGGTATATTAATGCAAAAACTGCAAATAGTACAGTCTTTCCTTCTGGCAAGGTCGCATTAGAACTTTTATTCATCTGTCTATTGACCCTTTGATGCAAGTTATAATACCAATTAGTTCGACTACCTTGAGGTTGATTTCTTCGTGGTGGTTGATTGCCTGAGTAATTTCGGTTTAAGTTCTGATTTCTGTTCAGATTTTGATTTCGACTTCGATTCAAATTCTGATTTTGCTGTCTAGTCGCTCTTTCTCGAGTGTTTGATTGAGGTTGGTCGAAGTTTCGACTATTTGGTTGATTTGCACGACTATGAAACTCATTCTGATCGCGTCTGTAATCATCCATATGATATACACGTCGCTGTTGAACAGGACCTGACTGAGGCGGTATCGGATGAATGACTTGATTCGGTTGATACTGTTCTTCTCGATTCTGATTCCCTTCAGTTTGGGTGTTTTGAGTCCGACTGAAATAATCTTGCTCAAGTTCGTCTCGATTTGTTATGCCACTTTGCTTTGGAATAATCGGATTTCCATTACTGTCGATGCGATAGTTTCCACGAATCGGTTGAGACGGTTCGTTTACCGGTCTAGATTGCCTTGTTTCAGGACTGTTTGGTTTCCGATTATTTGACGTGTTTTGAGGCCCTGTTCGATAATTTCCTCGTCGCTCATTATTACTCATAGCTTTCACCTCCTCGAAAATATTTAGTCTTTATTACTTAATGAATAGATTCAACTATTGTAATAATATCATCTATTGCGTGTGGCGTACCTAATTTTTTAGCATTTTCAGCCATTTTATTTAATGAGGTTTGATCAAGAATCATTTGGTCAATCGTTTGAACTAGTTGATTTGAATCTAGTCGATCTTCCTTTATCATTTCAGCAGCTTGATTATTCACTAATGCCATGGCATTCATCTCTTGATGATTATTCGTCACGTATGGACTAGGAATTAAAATACTCGGAAGTCCAAGTGTTGTCAATTCAGCTAATGTCGTTGCACCACTTCGGCAAACAACTAAATCAATACTTTGAAATAGTGCAGGCATGTTATCAATGTATGGAACTATTTTAACATTATTAGGTATTTTAATCTGGTTCTCTTCTATATAAGTCATCCATTCTGAGTGATGAACTGAACCAGTCCCAATAATTACTTGATACTCTTTATTAGCAAAGGCTTCGATGGATTCTACAGCTGCTTTATTAATAGCTGGCGCACCACGACTACCTCCAAATATTAGTACTGTTGGTAATTGGTCATTAAAGTCATAATTTTTAGATAGAATATGCTCATCTTTAGCATAGTTTGTTACTTCTTGTCCTCGTGGGTTTCCAGTAAATGCCACTTTGTGACTAACTTTTGCAAAGTCATTCTCAACTTCATAAAAAGACGTCGCAACTTTATCTACAAAGCGACTTAAGAATTTATTAGTTACTCCCGCGACACTATTTTGTTCATGAATCAGTGTCGGAATACCTAATTGGGTTGCTCCATAAAGGACAGGTGCACATACGAAGCCGCCAGTTCCTATGACTAATTCAGGTTGAAATTCTTTGATTAATTTCTTCGCTTTTTGTGTGCTCGTTAACATTTGCCAAGCGACTTTTATATTATCCAGCGATAAACTACGTTTTAAACCAGATATCTCAATGGATTTAAAGTCAATATTCGCTTTTGGAACAATACTTGCTTCGAGACCTTTGTCTGTACCGATGTATAAACATTCTAAGTCCGGATTGAGTTCTTTCATTCGATTATAAATTGCAAGAGCTGGATAAATATGTCCCCCAGTTCCTCCACCAGATAAGATGATTCGATTGATTTTCATAATATGATACTCCTATTCATCCGTATATGGTTCTTCTAGTAATAATTGTTCAATGGTATCGATATAAACGTCACCACGAATTTCAAAGTTTTGATATTGATCCCAGCTCGCACAGCTTGGTGATAATAAGACGACTTCACCTTGTCTTGCTTCACGGTAAGCTTTTGATGTAGCTTCTATTAAATCATCAAAAATTTCAATAGTGTTAACGCCCGCAGCTTTAAAGGCTTTTGCCATCTTGTCTTTGGTTTCACCGTAAAGATAAGCTCCTGATACGTTCTTAAGATAGGGTATTAACTCATCAAATTCATTACCACGATCTAAGCCGCCACCAATAAATCGAATGGGTTGTTTGAAACTATTTAAAGCGGTAATCGTTGCGGTAATATTCGTTGCTTTTGAATCATTGTAGAAACTACGTCCACTGACATTCGCAACTGGCTGAATTCTATGTCGCATCCCTTTGTACTCTTTGACAATATCAGAAATCTCTTGGTTAGAAATGCCTTTTAGTTTAGCAACTGCCACAGCCGCTAGGACATTCTCGACATTATGACTACCAGGAATTTGAATATCTGATAATGGTATAATTTGCTCTTCTTTAAAGTATATCCATTCACCTTCTACATAAGCACCATGCGATCGGACAAACTCATCGATTATTTCAATTGAAAAAGGAATAAGTTGCCCTTTAAATTCTTTAACCCAATGATGTAATTCAGCATTATCATAACGATAAACGATTTGGTCATCCTGTGTTTGATTGGCTAAAATCTTTAATTTGGCTTTGGCATATTCTTCACGTGTATGATGATAATCCAAATGAGCTTCATAAATATTGGTAATGACCGCAATTTCAGCGTGGAATTGTTCTGTTCCAGCTAATTGGAAACTAGATAATTCCATGACGATGTCATCATCTTCTGTCGCTTGATCAATAACATCTAAAGTTGGGATGCCAATATTTCCAGCAAGGTAAGCATGTCCTTTTTCTCTTTCAGTTAATAATTCTCTCAGTAAACTTGTTGTCGTTGTTTTACCATTACTACCTGTAATACCTATGATCGATGCCTTACTAAATCTTGAAGCAAGCTCAACATCTGTATAAATTGGGATGTTTTTTTCAATCGCTTTTTGTAAAAAAGGAATTGAATAAGGGATCCCGGGGTTTTTGATAATCATATCAAAATGCTTATCCAAGAGTTCTAAAGGATGCCCACCATCGACGATTTGGACGCCATCTTCTAAAAGCAAAGTAACCGACGGGTCTTGTGATAGATCCCCTCGGTCATTAATCGTTACATTTGCTTGTTGTTTAACTAGGAACTCAGCTACACTTTTCCCTGTTTTTGCGTAGCCTAACACTAGTATTTCTTTGTCTGATAAATTCTCGTTCGTTCCCATTCTAAAAATCGCTCCCTATTAAAAGATAAATAATGCAATCAATGCACTAATTAATCCGACAGCCCAAAATACATTTACCACTTTTGATTCACTCCAACCAAGCATTTCAAAATGGTGGTGAATTGGTGCCATCTTAAATATTCTTTTTCCTCGAGTCTTGAAGGATAATACTTGAAGCATAACACTTACTGTTTCAACTACAAAGACAAAACCAATAATTAATAAACTCCATGGATTATTAAGTACGGATGACATCACTGCCAGTCCTGCTCCTAAGGCAAGTGAACCAACGTCCCCCATAAAAATCTTCGCTGGTTTACGATTAAAGATTAAAAATCCAATTAACGATCCAACTACAATCAATGAAGCTGTTGCTACAGTTGAATTTCCTTCAGCTGTGGCGATAAAGTAATATGCGCTATACGCAATAATATTTAAGCCAGTCGCTAAACCATCTAAACCGTCAGTTAAATTCACTGCGTTTGAAAAGCCTGTAATCCAGATAAACATGAATAATCCGACTAAGAGAATATTAGAAATTTCAAAACCAAAAAATGGTATGAAAATGTGTTGGTTTGTTACCATGCCAATTAACGATATCACAAAAGCAAATAATAATTGTGTTAAGAACTTCTGTTTAGCAGTTAACCCTTCATTTCTTTTTTTGAAAATACTTATAAAATCATCAATAAAACCAATGGCTCCAAATAATAAGAACGCTAGCCAAACCATCCAGAACTCACCTGAGTAAGACGTTTGGATAAAGCCAAAGATTAACATCGCTAATAAAATAGCTAGGATAAATACTGTTCCTCCCATAGTTGGTGTCCCAGTTTTTACTTCATGCCATAAAGGCCCATCTTCCCGTGTTATTTGACCTAGTTTCTTTTTATTAAAGTATTGGATGAAAAAAGGCATCGCAATCACTGTTAATAAAAAACTAGTCACGATTGGTAAGATAATATTCAATTTTTCGTTCACTCCTTAGTTTTTATAACTGTTTACGATGGATAGCATTAATAACTGTTTGCACTTCATCGTAAGGTATATTGTCGTTTCCAATGACTTGGTAAGGTTCTCCACCTTTACCCGCGAATAAGACAATATCATTTTTTTGAGCAATGTCAATGGCTTGTTGTACTGCTACTGCTCTATCTTTTATAATCGAATAAGGTTTATTATCATCATGATGTAAACCAATCATTTCATTGACAATTTTTTCTACTGGCTCAAACCTTGGATTGTCAGCAGTGAATACAATTTCATCCGCATACTTAAATAAGATATTTCCTAATGGTTCCCGCATCCCACTATCGCGGTTTCCGCCACTATGTCCCATCAAGGCAATGAGTTTTTGATCATCTGATTTATGTTCAATGAGTTCTTGCATTACTCGTTCAAGTGCATCGGGTGAATGTGCAAAGTCAACAATCACTTCGAAATCTTGTCCTTCATCAACAACTTGCATACGTCCAGTGACACCAGTAAAATCTTGAGTGGCTTTCACAATATCATCTATTGTATATTGGTAATATATACTCAATGTTAAAAATGCTGCCAAATAATTCGAAACGTTGTAAGATCCACGCATCGGTATTTCTACTGTAAATGTCTCTTTTTTGTAATCAATAATAAATTCAGTCTTACCATTTTTCTCAGTAATTGAATGTGCATAGGCTGTAGCTTGAGGATGCTCTAAACTATATGTCACAATATCGGCACTAGTTACTTCTGCCATCGTCGTGTGGTATGGATCATCCATATTTAATATTGCAAGTCTTGGTCGGTCATTATGGAAACTTTGTCCTAACTGACTAAACAAAAGACTTTTCGCATTTGCATAACCTTCCATAGTTGAATGGAAGTCTAAATGTTCTCGTGTTAAATTCGTAAAGATGGCACAATCAATATCAGTAAACGATAAGCGTCCTAAAGCTAATGCGTGTGAAGACGCCTCAATGATGGCATCTTCACAGTCTGTTTCAACCATTGCATTGAATAATCTCTGCATCTCTAAAGCATTCGGGGTTGTATTAACTGCAGGATAATATTTGTCCCCTACTTTATAATGCAAGGTTCCAATCACACCTGTCTTACGATTGAGACTTTCGAGTAGTTGACTAATCATATTACTCGTTGTTGTCTTCCCATTAGTCCCAGTTACCGCAACAACATTTAGCTTTGTTGACGGTTCATTGTAATATTGGTTTGCAAGTATCGCTTGAGTACGGAAAGTTGATGTTACTTGCACGATGGTAGCATCAAGTTGCTTTGGGTCTTGGGGCAAATCTTCAACAATGATTAATTTTGCTCCCTTGTTAATTACGTCTTCAATCGCTTGATGCCCATCAAAGTTCTCGCCTTTTATAGCAATAAAGCATGAATTTTTTTTTACTTTACGCGTATCATTTACTAAACTAGACACTTCAGTTTCTAAATACTGCGTATTAATTACATGAGCATCATATAATACGTTTATTAATTTTTTTTGTTCCATCGTAGTCCTACTTTCTATTCATAAACTGATACATATTCCACAAATGGTCTAAATATCTCAGCTAATATTTGTGAACCCATTAAATTATGATCATTGGTTGGTCGTTTCATTGAGAAATACAACATATATTTCGGATCATCGGCTGGGAAGAATGAAACAACTGAGAAATAGTAATCATTGGCACCTTCTAAATAACCTAAGCCATCTGGATTGGCAATTTGCGCCGTACCTGTTTTGGCTGCGATCTGAACGCCCGGCACACTATATTCTTGTGCTGTTCCATACTCTTCATTCACAGTATTAACCATTAAATCAACAATATGATCCGCTGCTTCTTCTGAGATTGGTTGATTAATCTCAATCGGTTGAAATTCATTATTCTCTCCAATGCCGTTAAGGTATTGGATTTTCATCATTTTCCCATCGTTAGCAATCGAAGTGAAAGCTTGTAGCAATTGAATCGGTGTTGTCGCAAATCCTTGCCCAAAACCTGACATTGTTGCAGACACTGGGTTATCAAACTCCACCGTTCCTGTCGCTTCGTTCGCTAGGCCTGATTCCGTTGTTTGGCCGAAACCAAATTCAGTTAATTGATCTGTCCAATTGTCTAAGCCGATACGGCGAATTAATTCAACAATCGTCACATTACTTGATCTAGATAATCCTTCATCAAAAGTAATCGGTCCCCAACCGTACAAGTTATAATCTCGAACTGTCACATCTTCAATTTCTGTTGAACCAGTCTCAACTAATTCATTGGGTTCATAAACGCCCATATCATAAGCCGTACCTTGTGTTAATATCTTCATGGTTGATCCAGGCTCATAAACTTCTTCAACCAATTGGTTGGTCCATTGCGTTTCAATCCCTTCACGGGTATTCAAATTAAATGTCGGTCTTTGAGCAGCTGTTAATAATTTTCCTGTCTCTACTTCGACCAAATAAGCACTCATCTCTTCAGGTTGATACTTATTATAAGAATAATCAAGTAACTCTTCCATATAATGTTGGAGTCTACTATCTAGAGTAAGGTAAATATCTTCTCCCAATAATGTCCGTGTTCTTTCAACTAGGTCAGGATTATTTTCAATGGTATTTTGACCACTTAATTCAGCATCATAAGCTGACTCAATTCCGATTTGTCCTGTTAAGATATCCGCTGTCGGCATCCAAGAATTATTCTGTTCTTGTTTCGAAGCATATCCTATCAGATGCGAACTAAAGTAGTCGTTTACGTATTGTCTAGAACTTTGACTGACAAAATAAACACCTGGTAAATTCTCTTCTTCAATGGCATCGCGCGTTTCTTGACTAATATTACGACCAGCTGTACCAAATTCAACTTGTATTGCTTCATAGTTTAATAATATATCCAAGACCTCATCACGGGTCATATCAATATAATTACTTAATACTTTGGCAGTGTAATCTCTATCTTCAACTGCGTCGTAGCCATTTCCCCCTTGTAATACTGCATACATGGAATAAGAAGTAGTATCAATCGCAATCGGCTGACCTTGAATGTCATAAATCGTGCCTCGTTTTGCTTCGATGATACTACTTCTTGGGTCTTGTGAATCTTCGATATATTCCACTAAATCCTCACCATGCGAAGACTGAGTTATGTTTAATTGAAAGAAGCGTGCACCTAACAAAATAAATGTTATAGCTGCGACGCCTATTAATAATAATATATTTAAATTAGAATGATTGCTTTGTTTTTCGCTCATCTCTCAACAGTCCTTACTCTGTCTTTCTCAATAGTCATATTGTTGCTATCCGCTGCTTCTTTAATTTGTTGATAATTGTATTGGTCAGTAATTTGACTATTTAAAATATCAGTATTAGAACGGTATTCTGTAATAGAATCTTCTAAATTATTGATTGAACGTTGTTGCTCAATAATATCCACTCTAATAAAGAAACTAGCGATGATCGCTCCAACGGCTATTATACTACAAAGAGATAACCAGATTGTTTCAAATTTAGATAGTTTTCTTTTCTTTTTGGAAACATTACTTTCTTGTTCTTCAAATGGTTGATCACTTGCTGGTACACTATAGTTTGGTGAGGCAACAGGTTGAGATTTATCATAATGATTCCCCAATTTACGTTCAAAATATTGCTCTTCATTATAATTAGTCTTTTCTAATAGTTCTGACATCCGATGCCTCCTAAATCCTTTAAATCTATTCTTTAATTGTCGTACGTTCGATTACTCTAAGTTTTGCACTACGAGCTCGATTATTATGTTCTAATTCTTCAGAGTCAGCAGTAACTGGTTTTCGGTTTATAAATTTATATTCAGGTTGGTGCTCTGCTGGCAGTACAGGTAAATTCGGTGGCGTTTCTGGTGGGGTTGATTTCTCTCTATATAACTGTTTGACTAAACGGTCTTCTAAAGAGTGGAATGAGATAACACTCATACGTCCACCAACTTTTAATAATTTCAACCCTGCTTCCAGTGATTCCTCCAGTGCGCCTAATTCATCATTCACAGCGATACGAATCGCCTGGAAAGTTCGTTTAGCTGGATGTCCACCTGTTCTTCTAGTTGCAGCCGGTATTGCTAACTTCACAATTTCACTTAATTGTGTTGTCGTTTCAATCGGTGCTTTTTCTCTTTCTGATTCAATGGCTCGGGTAATTCTCTTCGCAAACTTCTCTTCTCCATAACGACTAATAATTCTTATTAAATCATTGAAATCCCACTCATTCACAACTTCGTATGCACTAAGTTCTTGAATTTGATCCATTCTCATATCTAAACGTGCTTCTTGATGGTAACTAAAACCACGTTCAGCAATATCTAATTGTGGAGATGAAACCCCTAAGTCATAATAAATACCGTCAACATATTCAATATTATATTCTGCTAAGCCTTGCTCGATTTCTCTAAAATTACGATGAATAAAAGTTACTTTACCTGCTTCTATCTCTTCTGCTAATACAACTTTTGCATTGTCAATGGCTGTCATATCCTGATCAAAGGCATATAAATGTCCGCGTTCTGATAATTGAGATAATAAATACTTAGCGTGACCTGCTCCCCCCAAGGTGCAATCTACATAAGTTCCATTCGGATTAATCTCTAACATATCAATTGTTTCATGCAATAGAACTGTCTCATGTTCAAATGACATTCATAATCCCCCCGTTTCTAAAATCCAAAATCAATCATGTCTTCTGCGATATCTTCAAAATCTTCTTCGATACTATCTGCAAATTCTTCCCAACGTTCGCTACTCCAAATCTCGATACGATCTGATACGCCGATCACACGACAGCTCTTATCGATTTTAGCGAAGTCTATAAGTGTTTTAGGTAAATTTATTCGCCCTTGCTTATCTACTTCTACTTCAGTGGCAGCTGAGTAAAAGAAACGAGTAAATTTACGTGCATCTTTTTTTGCTAAAGGTAATTGTTGTAATTTTTCTTCAATAGTTTCCCAATTTTCGAGTGGATAGCCGAATAAACAACCGTCTAAACCACGAGTAATAATAAAGTTATGACCTAAATCTGGACGGAATTTCGATGGCATAATCAGTCGCCCTTTTACGTCAATATTATGTTGATATTCACCAATCAGCACGACGATTACACCTCCTCCATTTTAGTTAATTTCATTCTACCACATCCCTCCACTTCGTACCACCATTTACCAAATTTAAACAAAAAAAGAGCCGAAACTCTTTCGAGTAACGGCTCTAAACAGTGTATTATCAAACTTTGTTAAAAGTGGGGGCGAGTGGAAGATTAGTGGGGGATTTTCCCACTAAAAGTATGTATAAACTCTTAAAAGGACTAAACCAACTAAGAAAGCTGAAAACATTTTGGAAATTAATTGACTAGCAGGCATATAGTATTCTTGAAAAGTAAACATATCAATGCGTCTGATATAGTCATACAATTGCAAACCTAAGGCAAATGCCGTAATGAAAAGTATGAATGGGATCAGACTAAAGCCAAAGATTAATTTTGAAAAAAGATGAATTAATGTCAACCAAAGTGGCAATAGCAAAATAGCTAAATTCAACGGATACTTATCAAAAAACTTCAAATATGATTTCAAATACTTTTGAACAACAAAAATAATGATTACTGGAACAATATATAAAAGTAATTCCGATAATACGAACTCATTTGTCATTAAAACACCTCCACTTTCAGCTTCATTCGCTTTATTTCTCAGTCTCTTAATTATACACAATTTGACCAGTAACTTAAATCATTTCTAAAAGGATGGAGCGAATCTTTTAAATAAAAAAATCGAATGAAAATCATGAGCTAACTTTTACACTGGTTAGTCCTAGTGTGTAAAAAAACTTTGATTTATCATTCGATCAATTCATTTGTTTATTTGTAATATTCTGTCATCTTATAAAGTCAAGAATATGTTGCCATGTATCTTGATTTAACACTTCCCAGTAATTTCCGTCACCTATAATGGAATATCCAATAAATAAACCAAGAACGAAAAACAAAACGATAAATAATAAAAATAATATTACTTTACCAAGTGTTTTTAAGACGGTTAATAAAACATTGTCTTCAATATATTTATCTGACATATTTCGATCCCCTATCGTTAGTTTATCCAATGAGACGGCGTTTCAATCTTGAGAAATAGCGTGCAACTTTTTGTTGCCAAGATAGATTTGTCCGTTGTAATTTACCAGATTGAATTAAATCTAGCATAATACCCGTCCCTATCGCTACACAACTCATAGGTTGATTGGCACGAATGGCAGAGACATTTAAATACTCGGATAGAAAAACGTCTATAGAACCGATTAATGCTCCCCCGCCTGTAAGTAGTATTCCTTTTTCCATAATATCAGACGCAATTTCAGGTTGCGTGTCTTCAAGCAGTTCTTTAGCTGCTCTAGCTATCATAGCTAATTGTTCATGAATTGCTTCATATATTTGGTTCGATGTGACATTAATTGATTTTGGTAGTCCGGAAACTAAATCTCGACCTTTTAATGTTTTAGTCTCTAATTGAGCTTGATTCTCAATGAACACTGCTGAAGCTAAATCAATTTTAATTTGCTCCGCAGACCGTTCACCAATGAGCAGTTTGTATTTATCTTTGAAGTATTGAATTATACTAGCGTCAAAATCATCCCCAGCAATCTTTAATGATGTACTTTGAATAATGTCGCCACCTGAAATTATTGCAATATCAGAAGTTCCACCGCCGATATCAATAACCATATTCCCTGAGGGATCTAGTAAATCAATTCCAGCGCCAACTCCCGCCACTTTGGGCTCTTCTTCCATAAAAATCTTGCCGCCACCTGCTTTTTCAATCGCTTCAACAAGTGCTGTTTGTTCAATCTCACTTATATTCGATGGTCGACAAATAAGTACATTTGGCTTTGTAAACCATCTCTGTGAGTGAATTTTTTGAAAGAAAAGTACAAGAAGTGCTTCTGCAATATCATAATCTGCAATCACGCCACCTTTTAATGGCTTTATGATTTCAATCGAATCTGCTGTTCTACCAATCATTTCATACGCTTCATTACCAATAGCGATGACTTCTTGAGTCTGCTTATCTAAAGCAACGACTGAAGGTTCATTTAATATGACCCCTCGACCTTTAAGATGAATCAAAACATTCGCAGTACCTAAGTCGATTCCGATATCTCTGCTCATGTATTTTCACCCATCTATTTTCTGTACTTTAAGCGAGTACTTTAGTTTTATTAGATTCAGAAACAATTGGTTGAATTTCTACACGTTCAATATTAGCACCTAAGTTAGCTAATTTCTCATGGAATTTATAATATCCACGGTCTAAGTTTTTTAATTCTGAAACGCGAGTCAATCCCTTCGCTACTAAACCAGCAATAATTAATGCGGCTGCAGCTCTTAAGTCAGTTGCTTTTACACTTGCACCACTGAATTCAGTTGGTCCATACATAACAGCAGTCTGACGCTCAATTGTAAATTTAGCACTCATACGACGTAATTCTTCAAAATGCATAAAGCGATTCTCAAAGACTGTCTCTGTTAGAGCACTGCTTCCACCAGCCAGCAATTGTGCAATTGACATTTGTGCTTGCATATCTGTTGGGAAACCTGGATAAGGAAGTGTCTTAACATCTGTTGATTTTAATGTTTTTGGTCCTTTAACACGGATTCCAGTTGTGTATTCTTCAAACTCAACACCCATTTCAGTTAATTTACTGATTAATGGTTTGTTGTGATCGCGAATCGCACCTTCAACAAAAACGTCTCCTTGTGTTACTGCTGCTGCAACAATGAATGTTCCTGCTTCAATACGGTCAGGAATAACAGAATGTTTCGCACCGTGAAGTGATTCAACACCTTTGATTTTAATCATTTCTGTTCCTGCACCGACAATTTTAGCGCCCATTTTGTTAAGGAAATTAGCTAAATCAACGATTTCTGGTTCACGAGCTACGTTTTCGAGGATTGTTTCACCTTCTGCTAAAACTGCAGCCATCATAATATTCTCAGTCGCACCCACACTTGGGAAATCTAGATAGATTCTTGCTCCTTTTAATTTAGACGCTGTTGCTTCTACGTAACCTGCTTGACTGTTAATCTCAGCACCAAGTGCTTCAAACCCTTTTAAGTGTAAGTCAATGGGTCTAGTTCCAATTGCACATCCACCAGGCATCGCTACTTTTGCATGACCAAAACGAGCTAATAATGGACCCATGACTACAATTGATGCTCTCATTTTACTTACGAAATCATAATCAGCGATTGTTTTAACTTCGCCTGTCGCGTCAATTTTCATTTCGTTCGCTTCTTCGTTAAATGAATTTTCTACTTGAATATTTGTTAATAATTCATTAATTGTAAAAACATCAGATAAAATAGGTACATTCGTTAGTTCAGTCACACCAGTTTCTGCCAAAATTGATGCTGCTAAAATAGGTAAAACGGCATTTTTTGCTCCCTCAACCTTTACCGTACCTTCTAGGCGATTTCCACCTTGAACAATAATTTCTTGCATTTTAAAATAATCCCCTTTAAGTATTTTGTCGCATTGGAGCTTACGACAAAAAATATAATATTTATAGAAAGCTACTCAAAAATATATTTTGAAGTACCTCAATGATCGTCAGTACGAACGAACCTGCTACATGTCCAACTGCGATACTAACTAATATACACGCGTACTGTGCCATGTAATATTTGCGTTCAGTAAAAAACTGACGCCAATTAATATCTTTAAAGACCATATAACTCAATAGGATAAACGTAAAACGGACAACAAGTACTGCCATACCATTAAAAATCGCCATACTACGCCCACCTTTCTAGTTCGAAATTATCATAGCATAAAATCAAATTTAATTAAACTGATTTATTTTATCCTAATTTCAGACTTGTCAAAATTAAGTTTTAAAAAAGACAAGTGTAGTAATTCAAACATTGCTCTTATAAGTTTACAACTATCCCTTTTACAAATATTACAATTTCGCCATTTAATCAAATTTAAGTAAATCTTAACTTTCTTTGACTTAAAATTTATTAACCCTGAATAATTCATACTTCTAAATTTTTCGATTAAAAATACATTTTTTGTCGTAATTTTGCTTTGGTTCTAAAATTTATATGTTTTTTGAGATTTTACAGAACATTTTTATCGAGATTCGATTTTTA
>NZ_VBSP01000003.1 GCF_005864045.1 Ruoffia tabacinasalis
TTAAAGATGAGAACACAACACAAACTATCGTTGCATAGAGAGACACTTAAACATAGGAATAAAAAAAGAGCCAAGGTGACTGCGTCACCTGGCTCCTCGGTCCACCAACATCAAAAATTCATGAACCCAAATTGGAAGGAAAGTTAGATGTCTTTTTATTAGTCTTTTTTATTTGGAATATATTCGTAATCAGGATCAAGTTGCTTGTCTAATTTATCGAAAGCCTCTGCGATTGCAATATCAATTTGTTTCAGTTCTTCCCGAGTATACTTTTTAGAATCATCGAAAGAAATAGGTTCACCAATGGCTACTTTTGCTTTTTTTCGCAAGAAAAATTCTTTCGCATTCATTGGCGGTTGTAAAGCAATTGGAATAATATCCTTCTTACTCAGTCTTTGAATAAAGGCAGTTCCACCTTTTACTTCAGTAGAGTAGCGTGAGCCTGTAGGGAAAATTCCTAGATGTTTATTTTCTTCATTCATTACCTCAACACCACGACGAAGTGACTTCGGTGATGGTTTTTCTCTTTTGACAGGGAAAACATTTAATTTTGGTAATAAATAGCGGAAGATTTTATTTTTAAACAAAGTATCCTTAGCCATAAAAGCAATTTCAGTTGGTTCAACAACCATAGCTAAGAAAATTGGATCTAACCAATGACGGTGAGTTGATGCAATAATTGCAGCATCCTTTGATAAATTTTCTTGACCAACGACATATGGTTTTCCGTTAAAAATGTAAACAATGTATTTGACTATAAATAATAAAAATGAATAGAGATTCATTACTAACGACCTTTCTATTAAAAAATATGATAAAATTACTATATTATCAGGTTGGGTTAAAGGAGTTTTTTATGAAGAAAATCATTCACAAAATAACATTATTAATTTGCGTTCATTGTATTATACCAATAATACCAGTGGCTTCTCAAGATGAATATGAACTTTTGTCAATTCATCCAAGTGATTCGACGGCGTTCACGCAAGGGTTCGAATTAAATGAAGCAGGTGAGTTACTGCTAGGGACAGGTTTGTACGGTGAATCAAAGATTGGTTATTTAGATTTAGACACAGGTCATTATGACGTCGTCGATCAATTAGATAAAGAATTTTTCGGTGAAGGTCTAACAGTCACTTCAGATGCTGTGTGGCAACTGACATGGCGGAGTGGCGTTGCATTTAAAAGAGATAAAGATACTTTAGAAATAATAGATACCGTTGATTATGAAGGTGAAGGCTGGGGACTAGCTTATGATGACCAAGAAGATGTCATTTGGATGTCAGATGGAACGAGTGTGCTTGAACAAAGAGATCCAAATACCTTTGAAGTGATCGACACAATTGACGTGACTTATAATGATCAATTAGTAGAAGAAATCAATGAGTTGGAATTTGCTAACGGATATATTTACGCAAATGTATGGTATACTAATGAAATCATTGTCATCGATCCAAAAACGGGTATTGTGGCATATAAGTATGACCTGACTGAAGTTCTCGAAGAGAATTTGACAGACCAAGAGTTGGATGAAATAGACTCCCTTAATGGAATTGCACATATTGAAGGCAATCAGTTTTATATTACAGGGAAACTGTATCCGGTTATTTTTGAGATAGAATTAAAGCAATAATAGAAAGGAAATATTATGACAGAACCAGCAATTAGATATGAATTAATAAAAGAAGAGAAAAATACAGGCGCGCGATTAGGTATTTTACATACACCTCATGGTAGCTTTGAAACACCGATATATATGCCAGTTGGAACATTAGCAACGGTCAAAGGGTTATCTCCGGAAGAATTAAAAGATATGGGTGCAGAAATTGTCTTAAGTAACACATATCATCTATGGTTAAGACCTGGTGAAGATATTGTTGAAGAGGCGGGTGGCTTACACAAGTTCATGAACTGGGACCGTGGAGTCTTAACGGATTCTGGAGGCTTCCAAGTTTTCTCACTAAGTGATATGCGTAAAATTGAAGAAGAGGGCGTGCATTTTAGAAATCATATTAGTGGAGAGAAATTATTCTTAACACCAGAGAAAGCAATTCAAATCGAAAATGCTCTTGGAGCAGATATTATTATGAGTTTCGATGAATGTCCGGACTTCCATCATAGTTATGACTATGTTAAAAATTCAATTAACCGAACAACCCGCTGGGCTGAGCGTGGACTTAAAGCGCATCAACGACCGGATGACCAAGCTTTATTCGGAATCGTTCAAGGTGCGGGTTATAAAGATTTACGTATTCAACACGCTAGAGATCTAGTGTCACTTGATTTCCCTGGTTATTCAATTGGTGGATTATCAGTTGGTGAGACAAAAGATGAGATGAATAGTGTCTTAGATTACTTAACACCCGAATTACCAAAAGATAAACCACGTTATTTAATGGGTGTAGGTTCACCGGATGCTTTAATTGACGGTGTTATTCGTGGGGTTGATATGTTTGACTGTGTTCTTGCAACACGTATCGCAAGAAACGGAACTTGTATGACAAGTACAGGACGTTTAGTTGTGAAAAACGCTCAATATGCCCGTGACTTCAGACCGATTGATGAGAATTGTGATTGCTACACTTGCCGTAATTATACGCGTGCTTATGTAAGACATTTAATTAAGACAGATGAATTATTTGGTATGCGTTTAGCGTCAATTCATAATGTCTACTTCTTATTAGAATTAATGCGCAACGTTAGAAAAGCGATCATGGATGATCAATTACTAGAATTTAGAGAAGATTTCTTCGAAAGATACGGATATAATAAACCAAACGCAAAAAGCTTCTAGATTGTGGCTAAATGTCTCAATTTTTGATACACTGTCTTTATGCTTAAAAAATGAAAGGATGACAAACGTTAATGGAATTTATTCTAAGTTTTATGCCGTTTATAGTTTTATTTGCTGTAATGTACTTCATGCTAATAAGACCACAAAAGAAACAGGCACAGAAAAAACAAGAGATGTTAAATGACATGAAACCAGGTGACGCAGTAGTGACTATCGGAGGACTTCATGGTGTTGTAGATGAAGTAAGCCAAAGTAGTCAAACAGTCGTACTTGATTGTGAAGGTGTATATTTAACATTTACATTAGGTGCTATCGCTACAGTTACTCAAGGTGGTAACATTGTAGATCGTCAAGACGAAATTGAAGTAGCGAACGATATTGCTCGCGAAGAAAACCGTGAAGACATCGCTGAAGAAAGCGATGAAACTGAAAGCACTCTTTAATTTCAATAAAGCTCCAAGAATTCCTGTATAAGGAATTTCTTGGAGCATTTTTTTGTTGACATATAAAGACGTCTGGAAATATTACTTAAGCAGTAGAGATTGATTTTACGAACAAGTGTTTGTATAATATATACAATAAAGAGAGGTGAGTTGCGTGCAATATGGTATTTTATCTTTTGATGAAGTTGAACCCGATATATCTAGAAAAATTCTCCATGTCGACATGGATGCCTTTTATGCCAGTGTTGAAGTGAGAGATAATTCTAAATTAAAGAATAAGCCAGTTGTTATAGCAAAGCATCCCAAACTTACCGGCGGACGAGGAATCGTATCAACCTGTAATTATGAAGCAAGAAAGTATGGCATTCACTCTGCGATGTCTGCTCAAGAAGCCTATATGCGCTGTCCTAAAGCTGTCTTTATCCAAGGAGATTTAAATTACTATCGAGAAATATCGATGCAAATCAGAGAAATTTTTAATGAATATACGGATTTAATTGAGCCTGTATCTCTAGATGAGGCTTATTTGGACGTCACTAATAATAAGAAGAATATGAAGAGTGCGACAATCATGGCTATGGAGATAAAGGAAGAAGTATTTCGCCGAACGCGTTTAACTTGTTCGGTGGGGATATCGTATAACAAATTCATCGCAAAAATTGCCTCAGATTATAATAAACCAAACGGAATCACCTTAGTTGAACCTAAAGATGCAGTTCAATTCTTAAAAGAGTTAAGTATCGATAAATTTCATGGAGTAGGAAAGAAGTCACTCCCGCATTTTCATGATTTGGGAATTTTTACTGGGGAAGATTTATATGAAAAGTCCCTCGATGATTTAATTGAAAACTTTGGTAAGATGGGTTATTCCTTATATTTTAAAGTGCGAGGTGTTCATAATACACCAGTGAATAATAAGCGCGAACGAAAATCAATTGGAAGAGAAAGAACCTTTTCGGTATTTCTTGAATTAGAGTCTGAAGTAGTAGATAATATAGTTAAATTGATACACAAGGTTGACAATCGACATCATATTTCTGATATGAGAGCACATACGATTACTTTGAAAATTCGATACGATAATTTTGAGACGATTACTCGACAAATTCAATCCATTGAATCGATTGAGTCTGTTGAAAAGAGTATAGAATTAGCTAAAGAAATTTGGGAAGAACATGGACATCTTGACCGGACTATTCGATTATTAGGTGTGACTTTTTCAAATTTTGACCATCCTTTATATACATCAATTAAACTTGACTTAGAATAGGAGAATTTATATATGGCATTATTTAGTAATCCAATTTTTCAAGCACTAGTTGCGGGAATATTTACATGGCTTTGTACATTATTTGGTTCTGCTTTTGTTTTTCTTTTTAAAGAAGTGAATGATCGCTTTTTAGCAATTATGCAAGGTTTTGCGGCAGGAGTGATGATCGCAGCATCTTTTTGGTCGTTACTAGCACCTGCGTTAGAATATGCTGAATCTAGCTCATCATCGTTACCGTCTTGGTTACCCGTAGCAGTCGGCTTTGTGGTTGGAGGTTTATTTTTAAGACTCCTTGACTACACGGTTCCGCATACGCATTTATCTGAAGACCATGGAGACTCAGATAATAGAAAATTATCGAAGACGATGATGTTATTCTTAGCCGTAACCATACATAATATTCCAGAAGGGCTTGCCTTAGGTGTTGCCTTCGCGGCAGCAAGCGTTGGTAATGCTGGAGCGACTTTAACTGGAGCCATTGCATTAGCTATTGGTATCGGTTTACAAAATATACCTGAAGGATCAGCCTTATCATTACCATTATATGCAGACGGAAGAACGAAACGAAAAGCATTTCAAATGGGACAGTTATCAGCGGTTGTTGAACCAGTTTCAGCTGTTATTGGGGCAGCAGCCGTTCTAGTTGTTCAAGAAATATTACCTTATGCACTTGCTTTCGCAGCTGGAGCAATGATCTTTGTGGTTGTTGAACAATTAATACCTGAATCACAATCCTCTAACCATACGGATGAAGCAACTTTAGCATTAATTGGTGGTTTTGTCCTAATGATGATATTAGATGTGGCCTTAGGTTAATAATTATTTTCAATCTGTAATTAAACTGTTATACTGTAAATATCGAATTACAGTATAACAGTTTTTTATTTATCTGGAGGGATTTAGTGACTACAAAGCATAATCAAATACTACAATATATTGAAACACTTCCCATTGGCAAAAAAATATCCGTTCGAGGCATCGCCAAGCATTTAAATATGAGTGAAGGAACGGCTTACCGAGCAATTAAAGATGCTGAAACACTGGGTATTGTCTCAACAATCGAGAGAGTTGGAACAATACGTATTGAGAAGAAATCAAAGTTTTTACCAGAAATGTTAAGATTTAATGAAATGGTTTCAATAATCGAAGGAACTGTTCTAGGTGGAGAAGAAGGTTTAGATCGTCACCTTAATAAATTCATTATTGGCGCAATGCAAGAAAATGACGTTAAAAAATACTTTGTACCTAATTCACTCATCATCGTGGGAAACAGGGAAGAAGTTCAACAATTGGCGTTAGAGAATGATGTCGCTGTCCTTATTACAGGTGGCTTTGATACGAGTGATAAGATCGTGAAGCTTGCTAACGAGAAGAAATTACCAGTTATTTCGACGCCTTTTGATTCATTTACAGTAGCGACGATTATTAACCGGTCTATGGCAGACCAAGAAATAAAGAAAGAAATTATGACTATTGCCGATATCTTTACGCCGATTAATCAAACGCCTGCATTAACGGCTCAAGATACTGTGAACACATTCTACGAGCTTTCACGTAAATCTGGACTTTCACGCTTTCCAGTCCATCATAACAGCCGTTTGATCGGAGTTGTGACGGCGAAAGACCTCATAGGAAAATCTGAATCAGTCCTAATTGAAAGAGTCATGACTAAAGATTTGGTGACTGTTCAGAAACATATGACTGTCGCAAGCGTCTCACAACTGATGGTGCGTGAAGATATTGAGATGATTCCTGTTATAGAAGATAATATGGAATTATTAGGCGTTGTCTCACGTCAAGATATTATGCGTGGAATTCAAATGATTCAAAAGCAACCACAAATTGTGAATACATTTGAAGATGATATTGTTATGCATATTGAAGAATATATCTTAAAGTCACAAGAACAGAAGTATGACTACCGCGTTGTCGTCCAGCCACAAATGTTAAACAGTTTAGGAACGATTTCTTATGGTGTTCTTTGTGAATTAATTTCGCATTCTGCTTATCAAAAATTTTATGACACAACAAATCAAAATCATATTATTGAGAAGATTGATTTGCATTATTTCAAATTAATTCAAATGGGGAATTTAATTCAGTTTAAAGTTGATATTTTCAATCAGAATAGACGAACAGCCCTAATTGAGGTCAATGTTTTCCACGAGAATTCTTTAGTTTCAAAAGCAATTATTACGACCCAAGTTATTGAAACAAAGTAAATGAGTTATAGAAAGGATAGACTATGTATTTAGAAACTGAGAAAGTACAAGAATTATTAACATACATAAAAAAACATGACACAATTATTATTCATCGACATGTGAGACCCGATCCAGATGCATTTGGCTCACAGCTGGGATTAAAGTATCTAATTAAGAATGCTTTTAAGAACAAAAAAGTGCTAGCAGCTGGAACGATGTCAAAAGGGTTATCTTGGATGGGTGACATGGACGAAATTGAAGATTCAGATTATGAAGATGCCTTAGTCATTGTTGTTGATACAGCCAATTATCCTAGAATTGAAGATAAGCGGTATAATAAAGGGGCAAAACTTGTAAAAATAGACCATCATCCTGATGTGGATAGTTATGGCGATTTAGAAATGGTTTATACAAAAGCAAGTTCATGTAGTGAAATTATCGCAAATATTTCACTTGAATTGGGAGAGGCGTTACCTCTAACAAAAGAGGCTGCATTTATGCTATATGCTGGCATTGTCGGGGATACTGGACGTTTTCAATATGATTCAACAAGTGCGACAACACTAACAACAGCAGCGGAGTTACTTAAACAAGGGATTGATCACTTTATTATCAATGACCGATTCAATACAAAATCAATGGAACAAGCGAAATTTCAAGGTTTTGTCTTAGACCAATTAGAAATTACAGACAATGGTGTGGCTCACATCATAATTAATCAAGCTGATTTAAAACGTTACGGAATTACTGAAGAAGAGTCGAATGTCGCTGTCGGAATTCCAGGGAGTATAATGGGTGTGAATACTTGGGCTTTATTTATTGAACAAGAAGGTAGCCATCCATATTGGAGAGTTCGTGTGCGGTCAAAAGGACCAGCAATCAACGAAATAGCGGCTAAATACCATGGTGGAGGCCATCCTAAAGCAAGTGGTGCCTCGGTCTATAGCAAAGAGGAAATGAGTCAATTATTAGAGGATTTAGGGCAAGCAGCGCAAGCATATTTAGATAATATAAGTGAATAGAGAAAAGACCAAGTTGATTTTGAGTCAACTTGGTCTTTTACTTTGTATTTTATTTAATCAAACCAATCAAAGCCTTGTTTATTAATGAGATCATCAGCAGCTTTTGGCCCACTAGACATCGCTGGATAGTTTGGAAAATCAGGTTTCGGTGCCTCTTTCCATAAGCACTGAATATTATCAACAAATTTCCAATCATGTGCAACTTCAAGCCAGTGATTAAAGTTATTTAAATTCCCTTGAATACATGCTAAGATTAAACGCTCGTAATCTGCAGGCATTGCGTTAATTTCTTCCTCATCTGGTGAGTATGACAATTCAATTTGTTTTAATTCATTAGTATAACCGATCGTTTCTTGATTTAAATAAAGTCGATAAGCTAGGTCTGGATTAATTTCAATCATTAATCTATTGCCAGGCACATCTTCTTTAGTTGCTTTAAATTGAATGTGAATCGTTGTATATTTTCCTTCTAGTCGCTTTCCAGAGCGAATATAGAAAGGTGTACCTTCCCATTCTGGTAAATCAATTAAAACTTTGGCTGCGAAATATGTTTCAGTGGTTGACTCAGCATCTACCTTATCTTCATCACGGTATGCTTTGTACTCATTGGATTCGCTCGCTCCATATTGGCCTCGAACGACATTTTCTTGTAATTCAGCAACAGAATCATATTGATGTAGATTTTTTAAGATATGAATTTTTTCTTGACGAATCGACTCAGGCTCATCGTCCTTTGGTTCGTTCATAGCAACTAATGAAAGCATTTGAAGTGCATGATTTTGTATCATGTCTTTAGATACACCACTATTTTCATAGTAGTCACCACGATCTTCAACACCAACTTCTTCAGCAAGTGTAATTTGAACATGGTCGATATTCTCTTTATTCCAAATTGACTTTAACATGATGTTACTAAAGCGTAAATTTAGGAGTGACTTAACAAAACCTTTTCCTAAATAATGGTCAATACGGTAAATTTCATTTTCTTCAAAAGAAACTTGAAGTTGTTCTTGTAATTCATTGGCTGAATTAAAGTCATTTCCGAATGGTTTTTCGATAATTAATCGGTTATAACCTTGTTCCGTAGCTAAGCCAGAACCTTTAATATGCTGCGTAATTATAGGGAATAGACTAGGCGAGAGTGAGATATAGAAGATTCGATTCCCTTCTGTTTGATACTTTTCCTCTAACTCTAAAGCTAATTCTTGTAAATTATGATACTCATCTTCATCATTCACATCGTGTGATTGATAATAGAAGTGTGATGCAAATTCTTCAGCATGTGCTTGGTCATCAATTTCATTTTTAATACTGTTTAGGACTACCTCACGCAAATAATCGTCTGTCCAAGGGCGACGAGCAGTTCCTATTAATGCAAAATGTTCAGATATATAATTGTTTTTGTATAATCGATATATTGCTGGAAATAACTTACGGGCAGCTAAATCACCCGTAGCTCCGAACAATGTAATGAGTAAACGATGTTTTTCCATGAAATCCCTCCATCTTTAACAACCAATATTATAGCTTAAAAATGACTTAGTTACAATTTAAGGAGAAAAAAATCTAATAATTTGTTCATTTTATTTTAATATTACTATGGTTTGTTTTTTTTAACCGATACTTGTATAATTTGACATGTTAGTAAAAAGTACAGTGAAAGGAGATTATTATGAAATTATTTAAAGAATTACCATTGAAACAATTTATTCAAGATGCGTTATTAGACATTCACTTTGAAACTTTAACGCCAGTTCAAGAAGAAGTGATTCCACAAGCTTTAGATGGACACAGTTTAATTGTTCAATCCCAAACCGGCTCAGGAAAAACACATAGTTTTTTAGTGCCCATCTTAAACCAAATTGATGCTGATGCAAATGAAGTCCAAGCAGTAGTTACTGCACCAAGTAGAGAATTAGCAGAACAATTATATAATGTAGCAATTCAAATTGCTGAGTTTTCAGAAAAACCAATCAAAGTCGTGCGTTATATTGGAGGTACTGATAAGCAACGCCAACTTGAAAAATTACAAAATAATGAACAACCTCAATTAGTTATTGGTACTCCGGGGAGAATTTTCGACTTAATGTCTGAAAATGCACTTTGGGTTCAATCAACCAAAACATTCGTTGTTGATGAAGCTGACATGACAATGGATTTAGGATTTTTATCGATAGTAGACGAGATTGCTTCAAGAATGCCGGAAGAATTACAAATCATGGTTTTCTCAGCAACAATCCCTCAAACATTAGAAGTGTTCTTAAATAAATATATGACGGCACCAAAAGTAATCGAAATCGATAATCAAGGTGTAATCGCCGATATGATTGAGAATTACTTAATCTATACGCGGGGCAGAGATAGAGCGGAGATAGCTTATTCCTTACTAACAATGGGTGAGCCATACTTAGCATTGATCTTCTGTAACACAAAGCAATATGCCGATGAAGTCAGTCATTTCCTGAAAAATAAGGGACTAAAAGTAGCGACAATTCATGGCGGACTAACACCTAGAGAACGTAAAAGAGTGATGCGACAAATTCGTGATTTAGAATTCCAATATGTCGTCGCGACAGATTTAGCTGCCCGTGGTATTGATATTCCAGGAACGTCTATGGTTATTAATATGGAAATTCCTACTGAATTAGAATTCTTTATCCACCGAGTTGGTCGTACCGGACGTAACAATATTAAAGGTGTCGCTTATACTTTAATTGAGCCTGACAATGAACGTGACATTCATACTTTAGAGAAAAAAGGGATTGAATTTGAGCACGTTGACATCGTTAAAGGTGAAATTAGAGAAGTTAAAGCTAGAAATGCTCGTGCAAAACGTGAAGACAAAAAGAAAAATGAAGATACTGTGATTAAAGGTATGATTCAACGTAATAAAAAACGTAAAGTAAAACCGGGCTATAAGAAAAAATTAGATCGACAAATCCAATCACACAAACGAACACAAACACGTCAAAATAAGCGCAAGAAATAACAAAAAACCAGCTTTCCAATTTTAATGGATGCTGGTTTTTTGTTGATATTATTTTTCTTCATCATCATCGTTGTCTTGACTATCTGTATCATCTTTAAAGTTTAAATCGATCGTATCAATATCATCAAGGCTATTCATAATAGTATGAATAAATTTAGTGTGGTTTTTAAAAGCAAGATACAACAGGAATAAAGTAATAGCAGCTAAAGTAAACTGTGTTGCGACGAATCCCGGAATCAGTATAGACATTAACTCCAGTAATAGAATTGGGACAAATGAGATTACAACCGTTAACTTCAGTCTTGCTTTGAAATTAATGGCTCTAGTCAGTCGAACATTAAAGAAACCAGCCATAATACTGATTAATATAATTTGGAACCAGTAAACGAAGAAAGCAGTCACTAGCATTACTAAAAACATCATTGTATTAATTGAAAATGATTCTTCAACAATATAATTTAAGAATAATTCAAAGCGATGATTGTTTGCAAAAAGATAATCATAACCTGGGATTTCTTGAACAACCTCACCAACAGTTAGAAATGCGTAGTCCTCAATAATAAAGATCCCAAAAGGGGAACTAGGCATCAACATTTCTCTTTGTTCAGCTGGAATTTCAGTTTCAAAGCCCATTTCTGTATTGATTGAATCATCAATGACGATTTGCACTGAATCAGATTGATAATAGAGTGGTTTTTCTCCTTCAGCTATATTCAAAGTTCCTTCTGATAAAGAATACTCTGGTATATACTCAACAGCGTTAGAGAAGTCATCTGAAATTTGTGAAAAAACTGGAATAATATTAACGAACATCGCTAGTGTCATTGCTAATATCGAACCAAAAGCAACCAAATGAATATATTTCCACGGCACATTTATCGATTCAATATAATAGCGAGGGTTCTTTAACCCTAGTTTAAGTAAATTAAATATTTTCTTCATTGAACCGTCCTTTACTAATTAAATTCATTAATTTATCATACCAAAGTCAATTGAATTATCAAGTAAATTTATGACTTTGCCTTTCTTTAAATAGTAACTTATTTATATTAAATCAATATGTACTCAAGTTATTTATGTATGATCTGAATTTAGTCAGTATCCAAGCTGATATTTTTTTGAGAGGTCTTTCTATCCCAATAAATAATACCGACTAAACTGATTATACCAATCAAGCTCGATATGCCTCCAAAGACAATCGAACGAGGGAAGTAAGTTAATTCAACATTATGTTGACCACTCGTTATAGGTATCGCCATTAAAGTATCACTTAATACATTTACCGGTTCAACACTTGTGCCATCCACAGTTATGTCCCAAGCTGCATCATAAGGGATTGTGAATAAGACATAAGCGTCATCTTGTTCAATGGTAATATTTCCTTTGATGTGATTGTGACTAAAATGGGTCACATTAAACTTATTATCTTCTTTAGTATCCATCATCTTTTCATAACGCTCTAAGTCAAATTCGTATAATTCAAGTAAATTCGCTTGCAATTCTTCTTCCTCAAGCTCTACATCAAAGTATTGATCTTCACGAACAGTGTCATAACTGGCGTTATAAACTTGACGTCTCCTAAATGGCGAATAGAATCGATAATGATTAGAGTTTAAATCAAACGAAACATTCTTACTTGAGAACTGACTTGGTATACTAAAGTAGTATGGGTTTCGATTAGTTGTTTCAAAATGCCAACGAATTCTCGGTGTTTGTGCATCGTTTTCTGTTTTATCAATATATGTATAGTAATCTCCATCTCCGGTATCCGCTACTTCGACGTTTTCATAAGTGACATCCGTAAAGTCATGCTCTGTAAAGTAAGGAGCGCCATTACCGTTATAATCTATAAGACTTAATAATAATTCTTGGTTTTCAATGGGTCTATGTGATGTAAATTCAATTCCATCATTAGCAATATCTGAACTCACTTCCATGCCTAGACCAAAGTTTCTTTCGTTTTCATAAACTTTTACCCTTGAATATTGAGTCGAGATAGGGTGGAATTCCATATCTAAATCAGTGGCTTCTGGATATAAGACATAACCTTCATCCGCTGTGTGTTCGCTCGAATTTGTCGTTGGAGCTAAGAAATAACGAATATTAAAGAAATCATCTAAGAATAGCGTTCCGTTAGTATAGGTTGCAAAGCCATTACCATCAGGTAAGCCAAGATAACCATATAACTCAGGGACATGTGCTTCGATGGTCGAGCCAAAGTGATCCATACCACTATAGTGTGTATACATCGCTTCGTTTTTAGTACGCATAAATGTTTTGTTTATTCGATAGAAATCATTATCTGGATGACGTAAACCAGCTAAACTTTGATTAAGTGTTTCAGTATAATCTTCAAATTTCGACTGTTGAACATAATTAATATCTGACATAATAATATACGCATTAATGAATAGTTCGCTAAAAACAAATACTAACAGTACCGAGTTTAGAATGATTTTTTTAGGTCTTTCTAATTGAATAATTATGACAAAGGCCAAGAAGAAAGCCAGAGAAATAAAGATATTAATATCATTTAAGAAAGTATATTCATCAATCCATAAATAATAACCAGAGAATAAAGCCATCGCAACAATGGCAGTAATTAATACACCAAGCGGGAAACGCTTGGGTTGATTCTTAAAGGCTTTAATGGCCATTACAAGTAGAAAGAAACTTGTCGTGAACGAGAATCTAAAGTGATACCAAATTGGGAATTGTCCACCATGCCAAAGTTTATTAAATAAATCAAATCTAAAAGAAAGTGCAAACACTGTAAAAATTAATATCGCAACGATTTTTTCAGACAATTTAATTTTTTTATTAATAAAGAAAAGACCTACAAAGAGGATAACTAACATCCCAGCATAGATATTAGGAGAACCTGAAGACATTTCATCAAAGTTGAAACTACCAACGAATAGTTTTGACGCAATATCTTGAAGTGTATGAGCAACTTCCCAATCTAACTCAAATTCCAAGTAACTGCCTTTGTTTTGGGTTAGAGAGTAATAGGTCGGAATAAGGGTAATTCCAGCTATTAAAGCTGCGATGATTGAATGAATTCCAAATCGGAAGTATGAGACAATCGTTTCTTTAATGTTGAATACAGTTTGTTTTTCGACGATGACAAAGAGTGCATATATTGCTAAGAAAAGACAAATCATATAACCGATATAATAATTCGCAATTAACATAATTGCTAACGAACCAACATAAAGTAAGCGACTCTTTCCACTTATTAATTGACCTAAACCTAAGGCAATAAGCGGTAATAATACTAAGCCATCTAACCACATTATATTTAACTGATACACGATGGTATAACTCATGAAAGTATAGGATAAGCTAAAAATGATTGATGGGAGCGTACTTAAGTCATATTTATGACGTGAGAAGTACATAAATGTTAAGCTACTTGCCAGTAATTTGAGGTAAGTAATTAACGTTACTGCTATTTCAAAGTTTGACTCGTTAAATAATAAGAAAATCAAATTAAAGGGACTCAACAAGTAGTATGCCCATAAACCTATCATTTCTCCGCCAATCGCTTTTTCAAAGCTGTAAAGGAGCATTTCAGGCGAATGGGTTAAAGTTTCTTTATACATACTAAAGAAATCAATATATTGTTGACCTAAATCAACAGTAAGCATTGTATCTTTACCAAAAGGCGCAAATTGAAAAATTATTGCAAGCCCGATAAAGAAAATCGATACAAATATAGTATTTAATAAATACGGTTTAAGTTTATTTATCATTTTGTGACTCCTAACGAAATTAATAATCCTATCATATATTAACAAAGAAAAATCTGCTAATCATCTTTTTAGTGAGTAAAATTTATGAAGATAAATTAAAGATTGATGTTAATCTTTGGGTTTGATACAATTTTGATTAATTGTTTGATATAATAATCAGGTGAATTTAAACTATTAGAGGGGAGAAGATAAATGGCACTCTACAAAATAAAGCAAAAGAAAACACGTTCGCATATACCTGGACGATTGAATCTCTTGTTTTTTATTTCGTTTTTGGTGTTTACTGTGTTATTTATCCGATTAGGATATATTCAATTATATAGTGGTGAACGTTACTCCAATATGGTAGAACGAACCGAATCAACGTTATCAACTGGTTCAGTACCCAGAGGGATGATGTACGATAGTAATGGGAATATTTTAGTGGGTAATAGACCAGAGCAAGCCATTCTTTATACACGTGATCGTGATTCAAGAGTGTCGGCTCAAGATATAGTAGATATTGCAACACAACTTGCTTCATTAATTGAAGTTCCAACGTCTAATTTAACTGAACGTGATTTAAAAGATTATTTCATTATTAAGAATGAAGACTTAGTTAATAGTCGTTTAACTGAAGATGAGTTATTATTGCCTGGACCTGAGTTATACACTGTTCAACTTGAAAGCGTTACTGAAGAAGACATCCAATTTAGTAACGCTGAAATGAAGATTGCGGCTTTATTCAAACAAATGAATAGTGCCTATGCATTATCAACTGTTACAGTTAAGAATCAAAATGTTACAGAAGAAGAGGTTGCACGTGTATCTGAACAATTAAGTCAATTACCTGGTATTAGTATTGGGACCGATTGGCAGCGTGTCTACCCGATGGGAGAAATGCTTAGATCGATCTTCGGTCAAGTTTCAACTGAACAGGGCGGTATTCCAAGTGAATTAGCTCCTGAGTTGCTTCGTCGTGGATATGCTATGAATGACCGTGTTGGAATGAGTTATCTTGAACAAGAATATGAAAATGCCCTAAAAGGGACAAAATCATTATTTAATTTTGTGACAGATTCTTCAGATGATATCTTAGAAAATGATATGTTATATAAAGGAACTAAAGGGGATAACTTGGTTCTGACAATCAATTCTGAATTCCAAAGGAAACTAGATGAAATTGCTGAAAATTCATTGAGAACGATGGAACAACAAGGTCTGAATGACCGTGTATACATCGTTGCATCAAATCCAAAAAACGGGGATATCTTAGGTATCTCAGGAAAACGATTTGAATACAATGAAGATACAGATTCTTATAATACGGACAAAATCGTTGATGATACACTTGGAGCGATTAATACGAGTTATGGTATGGGGTCAAGTATAAAACCTGCCATGGTAGCTACAGGTTACATGGAAAATGTTATTTCTTTAGATAATAATATCCTAGTGGATGAGCCGTTGAAATTCCAAGCCTCACAAGTAAAAACATCAGTATTTAACCGTACTGGCGAAATGCCAATTGATGATATTGAAGCTTTACAATTATCATCGAATATTTATATGATTAAATTAGCGATGATGATTGGTGGGCAGATGACTTATGAAGAAAATGACCGCTTATCTATTCATGATAACACAATCAACATCATACGTGATTATTTAGCTCAGTTTGGTTTAGGAACAACTACCGGAATTGACTTACCTGTTGAATCAGCTGGATTTAGTCCAGAAAGTGATCAACTTGTAAGTGCACTCGATTTATCCTATGGACAATTTGACCTGTATACACCTTTACAATTAGGACAATACGCAGCAACTATCGCTAATGGCGGTATACGTTATGCACCTAGACTAGTTAAAGAAATACGTGGAACGGATGCGAATGGAGAATTAGGTTCTGTTAAATCATCGAATGAAACTGAAATCTTGAATGTAATACCGATTGATGAAGCAGCGATGGAGCGAATTCATGAAGGGATGAGACAAGTATCACATACACTTGACGGTACTGCGCGTTATCTATTCATGAATTACCCAATTGAAGTTGGATCTAAGACAGGGACTACAGAGGCATTCTATTCTGGCCCGATCCAATATGCACAAAATCAACCGGTAACTAACGCGACATATATTGGTTTTGCACCATTTGATGATCCAGAAATTGCTATTTCAGTAGTTATTCCATATTTAGAAGAAGAGAACTGGGGACGTGAAAGTACTCGTGTTGCCCACCAAGTTATGAACGCTTATTTCGAAATGCAAGCTGAAACAAGTGGGACAATTGAAACATACTTAGATAGTCCAGCTGCTCAAGAAATTAACTAATAGAAACACACCCACTTTCTAAATGGAAGTGGGTTTTTTCTTGTACAAAAAAAGCCTTGTGGATTAAATAAAATCCACAAAGCTAAATTCATTATATTAATAGTAGTAATATGCTCCGTCTGTAATAATTGAAGCGATATCGTGAATACTCATATCAGAATTCAATTCAAAATCTCCGGCTTGGATCACAGCGTTTAAGTCCCACTCATCTAATAAGCTTTGGAATTCGTCAGCTGAGTCTATAAATCCGTCTGATTCTAATCGAGCAGCAATTTCACTAGATGCTTCGCCTGAAGCAATCGAGAAGCTGCCTTCTAAGTCTGGTTGAGCTTCGGTTACTTCACCAGTTTCTGAACCTGTATTATCAGCTTCAGTATCTGTGTCAGTACCATTGTCCGTTGTCTCTGTATCAGATTCATCGTTATTTGTTTCTGTGCCAGTATTATCGAGTTGAGCGACAAGTGATTCGTTAGCTTCAGTTAAGCTACTTATCTGTTCTTGCGCAGATGATTCGTCCTGATTATCTCCAGAGGATAGTGATTCATTTAATGAATCACGCTCAGCAACTAAAGAACTTACTTGTTCTTCATATTGACTTATTTGCTCTTGATCGCCGGAGCCGAGAAGAGAGTTTACTTGTAACCCTTCAACTGGGGCTTGGCCTTGAACAAATATGGCGAAAGCACCTGATAAAATGCCGGCAGAAAGAAATCCGATACCTAATGAACGTAATGTGTTTTTTTTCATCGAATGTTCCTTTCTAACGATTTTCAATATAATCGTCAATAACTTTTTGAATCGTTACTGAGTTCAATTGAACTTCTTGACTGATTTCATGCATTGTATAACCTTGAGAGTAAAGACGGATAATCATTTCGTGTTGATTATCTGAAACTTCTTCTATCTCTTGTGATTCTACAGGCTCGTCATCGTAAACTTCATCAGTTGAATTATATACAACTGTTTCGTTATATGGTGTGTTTTGAGATTTTTCAAGTTCAGCTAAACGAGTTTTGATTGCATATAACTCTTCTGATTGTTGAACTGTATATTCATTCATTTGCTCAGTAACATCTTGGTCATCTCCTGCGAAGAATGAAGCAATTAATAAGATAATTGCAATGACTAATAGGGCAATGACTAAAATCCAAATGTCCATAAAGCACCTCTTTCCGTGAGTTTGTATTCTTACTTCATACAATTTTATCAAATCTACAACAAGATTCAACTCTAAGCATGTTACAGATTCGTAATAATTTAAATTCATTTTACCAATATATAAGGAAAAGAGCAAAATATAAAGAGTTTTTTGAAAATAATATTTGTTACTTGCGCATTTTGTGATATAATATTTTGGTATTGTATAGAGAATACATTAAAAATCAAAACTCAATCAAGTTTGGAGGGATAATAATGCGCATTAATATTAATTTAGAATGTACTGAGTGTGGAGAACGTAATTACTTAACAAATAAAAACCGTCGTAACAACCCTGATCGTTTAGAGAAAAATAAATATTGCCCTCGTGATCGCAAAGTTACACTTCACAGAGAAGTTAAAAAATAAGTCTATATAACACGATACAGAGATTCATCGAGAAATCGAGAATCTCTGTATTTTTTTGATTGTATTTTACTAAATTAAGAGCATCTTCTAATATAACTGAATTACTATGGTTTACTAGGGGAAAAATATGGTAGAATATATGAGTGCATGGGAGGAGAGCGGATACAAATGAAAGATAATATAAGTGAAAAAGTAAACATTCGGCGTTCGACGCTCACTTCAATGAAAGCCATGGATGCGAATCATCGCAAAAAGCTTGAAGCAAATTTATGCGAGCAATTAATTAATTATATAAATGAAAACCAATTTCAATCGATTGGCTTTTATTACGGCTTTCATCCTGAAATTAACACGCCACTAATTATGGAAGAAATATTTAAATTAACAAATAGTTCATTATATTTGCCTAGAATAGAAGCTAATTATCAATTAAGCTTTCGTGAATATCAAGACGAAACTCAATTAGAAACGGTTCAAAGAAAAATCAGACAACCGAAAAGTGATGCAAAAAGCATTCATATAGAAGAGATTGATTTATTAATCGTCCCAGGTGTTTCTTATCAAGAGAATGGCTATCGGATTGGTTTCGGTGGAGGCTATTATGATAGAGCCCTTGCAGGTGCTAATATCGATACCGTGTCACTCATCTTTAATGAGCAACTTTACCCTAATGGATCATGGAAGGTTGAGGCGCACGATATTCCGATTAAAAAGTTGATTATTCCAGGAAAAGGAGAGTTTGATGAACAATCAATTTAGAGTGTATAATCAAAAGCAATATAGACCATTTATGACCTATATATTTTTAGGTATTAATGTCGCTGTCTACGTATTTATGCTATTAAAGTATCATACGACAACAGATATCATGGCATTACTTGAGATGGGAGCCAACTTTTCACCCGCGGTGATTATCTTTAATGAATGGTGGCGACTATTAACTGCGGCATTTATTCATATCGGTTTCTCACATATTTTAATGAATGGAATATCTTTATATTTTCTAGGTATGGATTTAGAGAAGATACACGGTCACGGTAAATTTACGTTAATTTACTTAATTTCGGCAATTGGTGGAAATTTATTTTCCTTTGCTTTTAACGTGAATATTTCAGCAGGAGCATCTACTGCAATATTTGGGATGTTTGCGAGTTACTTAGTGTTAGCGTATTTAAACCCCGATTCACCCATATTTAAACAAAGGGCGAGTACATTCACAGTTTTACTAGTATTGAATTTCTTGAATGGTTTATTTACATCAGGAATTGATAATTGGGGACATCTTGGTGGGGCGATATTTGGAGCTTTAATGACGTTTGCGGTTGGTTTTGGATCAAAGCGAACATTAACAAGGACAAATCGTCTACTAGCTATTTTAGCTATGCTCGTGATCGCACTGATACTAGTATTTATCGGTCGTAATCGGATTTTAAGTTAATATTTTAAATAAATGATAATAAATGAAAATAGAGGAGTCAGGTAGGAAATGAATATTTTATTATTTCTTTTAGCGTTAATCGCTATCGGTTTAGTTGCTTATGGGATTTATTTGTTAGTATTATGGGTGATGCGTAAACAATCCGCAGAAATGGCTGAAAGTCATGAGATTAGGGAGAACATCCGTAAAGTTCAAATTATTGATGTGAGAGAAACACCAGAATTTGATGCTAAACATATCTTAGGAGCAAGAAGTATACCGATGTCACAGTTTAAGCAAAGATTCAGAGAAATCCGTAAGGATAAACCTGTGTATTTATATGATGATGCATTGAATTATGCATCAAGAGCAGCCAATATCTTAAAAAAAGAAGGCTATGATAAGATTTATATCTTAAAAGGTGGCTTTTCTAGTTGGACTGGAAAAGTTAAATCAGAACTATAATCGACTATTGAAAAAGAACACGCTACATCTGAAAAGATGTGACGTGTCTTTTGCTTTAGTTAAATGTAGATAAACTAACCATTAAGCTTATAACAACTGAAGCTAGCATAATTACTACCATTGCAATTGCGACAAATCTAACAATTCGATCCATCTTTGATTTTTTACCTTTATTCGATTGAGCCGCAAGTTTATTCCAATTTCTTTTTTTCGATTTAGCCATGTTTGCATATCCCTCACTTTTGTAGCCATTATTATAATTGTAAATATAAAAAACGTCAAATCAATCATAGAGAACAATTATGAATAGACTATAAATAAGTATTGAATAATATATTTCTCATCAAATATTTAAATATAGATGTAAACCTTTAATATTCTAATGATATTTGCTAAAATAGTAAAGGAATCATAAGGAGGCAAATAAACATGACAAAACAACAAATTGGTGTAGTGGGTATGGCCGTAATGGGTCGTAATATCGCATTAAATATTGAAAGCCGTGGCTACTCTGTTTCACTTTATAACCGTACGGATTGGAAAACAACTGAAGTTGTTGACGAAAATCCAGATAAGAATTTAGTGGCAACATATGACATTGAAGAATTCGTTAATTCATTAGAAAAACCACGTAAAATTTTATTAATGGTTCAAGCTGGTAAAGGTACAGACGCAACGATTGAAAATTTATTACCTCATTTAGATAAAGACGATATTTTAATTGATGGTGGGAATACGTTCTTTAAAGATACAATTCGTCGTAATGAATATTTAGCAGATTCAGGCATTAACTTTATTGGTGCAGGAATTTCTGGTGGTGAAGAAGGGGCACGTTTTGGACCGTCAATCATGCCAGGTGGCCAAGAAGAAGCTTATGCTTTAGTCAAAGATATCTTAGAAGCAATCTCAGCTAAAGCTGAAGATGGGCAACCATGTGTAACATACATTGGTGCTGATGGTGCAGGACACTATGTGAAGATGGTTCATAATGGTATTGAATATGGAGATATGCAATTAATTGCAGAATCATATGACATTATGCACCGTGGTTTAGGTATGTCTGCTCAAGAAGTTGGTGACATCTTTACTGAATGGAATAATGGTGAGTTAGATAGTTTCTTAATGGAAATTACATCACATATTCTAAAAACTACGGATCCAGAAACTGGTAAAGCAATGGTCGAAGTGATTATGGACCGTGCAGGAAACAAAGGGACAGGTAAATGGACTTCGCAAAGTGCACTAGACTTAGGTGAGCCATTATCATTAATTACTGAATCTGTATTTGCTCGTTTCATCTCAGCTCAAAAAGAGGAACGTGTTAAAGCAAGTAAGATTATTCCTGCGATTGAAGCAGAAATGGAAGTGACTGAAGAAGAAAAGAAAGACTTTATCGAATTGATTCGTAAAGCGTTATACTTCAGTAAAATCATGAGTTATGCTCAAGGATTTGCTCAATTACGTGCAGCAAGTGAAGAAAATGAATGGAACTTACCATACGGTGAAATCGCTAAGATCTGGCGTGAAGGATGTATTATCCGTGCTAAATTCTTACAAAACATTACTGATGCGTACGAAAAAAATGCAGACTTACAAAACTTAATGTTGGATGATTACTTCTTAGACATTGTAACGAAAAATAACAGTGCCGTAAGAGGGGTAGTTTCTAAAGCAATCGCAGCAGGAATTCCAGTACCAACATTCTCAGCAGCTATTGCATATTACGATTCATATCGTTCAGAAGTTTTACCTGCGAATATTATTCAAGCACAACGTGACTTCTTCGGTGCACACACATATAACCGTGTGGACAAAGAAGGAACATTCCACTTCTTATGGAACGAAGGTAAAGAAGAAGAAATCGATTGGTAATATGTTTCATTACAAATTAATATCACATGAGATTTCGGCCGTAAACATTAACTTTACGGTCGTTTTTTCTTCTAAAGAAAGAAATACAACAGATCAATTCAACTCAGGGCATATTAATAACTACTAATAAAAATTGAGAAAATATTCTAATTATATTAGAATTAATCACTTAATTAGTAGCAATATGCGATAATATTGTGTAGAATTGATAAGGAAGATATTAGAATATGTTAAGGAGGATAATGAATGAGTGAAGAAAATAAACAACGTGTACTAATTATTGAAGACGAAAAAAACTTAGCTCGCTTCGTTGACTTAGAATTAAAACACGAAGGCTATGAAACTGAGATTAGATATGACGGTCGTAGTGGACTAGATGCTGCATTAAATGAGGATTGGGATGTCATCCTATTAGATTTAATGTTACCAGAATTAAACGGTCTAGAAGTATGCCGTCGTATTCGTCCGGTTAAAGATACACCAATCATTATTATGACAGCAAGAGATTCGGTTATTGACCGTGTTTCTGGTTTAGACCAAGGGGCAGATGATTATATTGTTAAGCCTTTTGCAATCGAAGAATTATTAGCACGTCTACGTGCATTATTCCGTCGTTTAGACCATGAAGATGAGCAGCGTGCACAACAACAACCAACGGTTAAATATCGTGATTTAACGGTAGAAAAGGCCAACCGTATTGTTAAACGTGGTGAAGAAGTTATTGATTTAACTAAACGTGAATATGAATTATTATTATACTTAATGGAAAACATTAACATGGTAATGTCTCGTGACGTACTTTTAGATAAAGTATGGGGTTATAAATCCGAAGTTGAGACAAATGTTGTTGACGTATATATTCGTTATTTACGTAATAAAATTGACGTTCCTGGGCAAGATAGTTATATTCAAACTGTTCGTGGAACGGGATATGTCATGAGAAACTAAGATGGAAACATTTAAAGAAAAAATAAAACAGCCCCTTTCCCTTAAGTGGAAATGGGGAATTTTATTATTTACATTTTTTGCGCCAGTTATCATCATTAGTTTAACTTGGTATCATCAAGATGTGAATGATAATTTAAGTAAGCAGGTTTATGATACGTATCAGAATAAATACGAAAACATTGATGAATATTTTCAGCAATTTGCTTTTCCATTTTTAGTGTACAACCAATCTGAAACAACAGCACGTCCATTATCGGACGAACAATATCAAGTACAAAGTAATGCAGTAAGCAACTTAGAGTATTTTGAAGATGAATATACGACAATTCGATTGTTTAGTGAATCAAATCAGTTGATTTATGAAACAATGACATTGAACTTACCATCTATTAATCATTCAGATCAGTTGCAAGAAGTGCAACATAACGACGAAACATTTTTAATGGGTTATAACACCGTGGTTTCTGATTCAACAGGTAAAAAAATTGGTTCGTTCCAATTAATTGTGAAACCAGAATATTATACAAATGTTATTCAACACCAAAATCAATTATTTTGGCGAGTGTTGTTATTAATTATCGTTATTATTGGCGTATTATCGTTTATTTTAAGTCATCGTTTCCTAAGACCTCTAACTTATCTTAATAACTCATTGGATTTGGTAGAAGAAGAAAACTTATCTGACATTCGAATTAGAAAACCAGTCTCAGAGGATGAGTGGAGCGATTTAAGTTTACACGTGAATAAGTTACTAGACAAAATTGATAAATATGTCACAAACCAAAAACAATTCGTCGAAGATGTGTCACACGAATTAAGAACACCTGTTGCGATTGTTGAAGGTCACTTGAAATTATTAAATCGTTGGGGTAAAGACGATCCCGAAGTTCTTGAAGAATCCATCGCCTCTTCCTTACAAGAAATAACCAGAATGAAAGGCTTAGTGCAAGAAATGTTAGATCTTTCTCGAGCGGAAAATGTGGATATCGACTATAAAGATGAGATAACAGAAGTCTATTCGACGACCGAGCAAGTATTCAATAACTTTAAAATTATCCACGAAGATTTTGATTTCTATCTTGATTCCGATGATGATGGTGAAAGCTTATATATTCAAGCATTTCGAAATCATATTGAACAAGTTCTCATTATTTTACTGGATAATGCAGTTAAATATAGCCGTGACCGTAAAGAAATCCACGTATCTATCAGTAAGAGCTTTACTAAAGTTGAGATTGCGATACAAGATTTTGGTGAGGGTATGACTGATGAAGATAAAGAAAAAGTATTTGGTCGATTTTATCGAATTGATAAAGCAAGATCACGTGATAAAGGTGGGAATGGTTTAGGCCTAAGTATTGCGAAACAATTAGTTGAAGGGTATAAAGGGGCGATTCGAGTGGAGAGTGTAATTAATCACGGTTCGATTTTTTATATTGAATTTCCAATCTTGAATGACACTCGACAAATATATAAGAGTAAGCAAATCGCCGAACGTAAAAAACTATAATGTTTATTCCATAATAAAAAAAACGGATATGCGTCTGTTGTAACTACCTAAATTAAGGAAGTGCAACAGATTAGCGTATCCGTTTTTTATGTATAAATTTATGTTTTAAAATTGATTAACGTCTTTGTTTACCTTCGTTACGGCGTTTCTTATTGGAAGTATTGACATTGTTCTTCGTCGGCACTAAGCGTTTTGAATCACCTTTGTTCGTATTTTTAGCTTTAGTTGCTTTTTTACGAGGTGTACGTTTAACATGTGCGTATTTCTCAGCTTCAGCTTCCATATCTTTTTCAATTCTTGGTCTTACCACTTTATTCATATAAAGTTGTTGGAAGATTGCGAACACACCACCGGTTAAGAAGTAAATTCCTAATCCAGCTGCGGAAGCATAAGTAATCCAACCAATCATTAGCGGATTCATTAACATCATTGTACGCGATGTTTGTTGCGCTTGAGGGTTATCAGATTGAGGCGTATTTTTCTGCATCATCCAGCCTTGTAGTGCATAAAGTAGAACAACACCAATTACAAGTGGAATATTTTGCTCACCTAAGTTAATACCTAAGAAGTTACTTCTTAAGATTTCTGGAGACGAACGAATCGCAGTATATACAGCAGAAATAATAGGCATTTGGATTAGTAGTGGTAGACATCCTGCTAAACCACCAAACATATTAATATCATATTTCTTATACACTTGCATAAGTTCTTGTTGTAACGCTGCTTTTTCATTTTGATCGCTTGTTTCTTCCATTTCAGCATTGATTTCATCAATCTCAGGCTGAGCGATCTTCATTTTTGATTGACTAATCATTGAATTTTTAGTCATATTTACTGATGATGGCATCATAAGTAATCGTGTGATGATTGTAATAATTATGATTGCTACCCCGTAGCTACCGCCGAAAATCCCAGCAATCCAGTCCATTAGAGTGGATGCAGGTCGACCAATATACTCGTAAACCCATCCAGAAGGGTTACCAGCACTATCGTAAGAGACACAGCCGGACATAACTAGTATAACAACAGCTAGTAGTCCAATAATTTTTATCCATTTTTGCTTCTTTTTCATCTAAGTTATCACTCCATTAAAATTCATACTCTTATATAATATAGAAAAGAGATGAAGAATTCAATCAGATTCTCACTATATTTAATTAACAAAAGTTAATATACTACAGAAAAATCATCATAAACTTTATCGAGTTGCAAATCGTGGATCTCGACATCTTTAATTTTCATAAATTGATGTTGAGGTTGTTTGATTCGCTCAACCATCTTATTCAAAGTATCATCATCTGTTTGAGCGATAATTTTGACATCACCGTCAGACAAATTTCTTACTGTTCCTTTAATATTAAGATCTTTTGCAATTTGGCTTACATAATTTCTAAAGCCAACACCTTGTACGCGTCCTGATACGATTAATTCAGTTGTTTTCATGTAATCGCTCCCTTTCTTTTGTTTACATTGTAACACAGAATTTCTAATAAAGAATTCGATATATCCACCATTCAATGCTATAATTAGTGTTGCGTAAAGTTTAGCGAATAGAAGAACGAGGAGGATGGTCCATGACGAAAAAGAAGAAAGCTCAAACAAAAAAGTCAGAGCAAATAAGTGATCATTCAAAACATTATATATATTTAATTATAGGCTTGATTGTCGCTTTTATATCGATAATAGCCTTATTTAATTGGGGATTTTTTGGTTCACTTGTCTTAAATACATTTCGACTGTTTGTCGGTGAAGCTTATGATTTATTATTAGTTGGAATTGCTTTTATTGGATTAGCAATGTTTGTGAAGCGTTCCATTGTTAATATCCCCGCATTAAAATTAATGGGTTCATTGTTTATATTAATAGCGATGACGACATTACTTCATTTTAATCAATTTTATCCTTTAGAACCTTTACCTGATTCCATTTTTGCGATTACTTTTGATATTTTCAAAAATGAATTTGTAACTGGTCAAAACCAAGTCAGTCTTGGTGGTGGGATGCTCGGTGCAGTTTTTTATGCGAGTTTTGGTTATTTATTTGGACAATGGGGAACATATTTATTAGTAGGTATTGTGTTCTTTATTGGGCTTTTTATGACTACAGGTGTGACTTTTGAAGCATTTATTAATGCAATTAAACACTTTTTCATTTTAATATATGGAGGATTTAAACGAGTTGGAAACACAATTAGTGAAGTTCGTTCTACATATAAAGAATCTTTCGTAGAAGAAGAGGAAATTACTGAAGACATCGAACCTGTGGTTGATGAAGCTATTTATGAACAAAATGATTCATTTAATGAATATGAGGATTACTCAAGAGAAGAAGTGTCTTATGTAAGTAAGCAAAGACCTCAGAGAAGAGGTTTATTTGATAAAATAAAGAACAAATTTAATGTCAACGATGCTGAGGAAACGACCGAACAGTGGCAACCCCGTTATCAGCCTTCCATTAAAGTAGATAAAGAACCTAGTTGGGAAGTATATGATGATACGGATGCACTAGCGTCAACAGCAGCTAGTGAACGTGCAAGACTAGAACGAGATAAAGATTTAGTCTTAGATTTAGATTATTTTGACCAAATTTCTAATCATACAAAAGAAGATGAGTCAGAATCAGTTGTTGATGTGCCACAGCAACCTAATTATGATTACAATAATCCATCTGATTGGGATGCGCCAACGACTTATGAAGAAGAATCTTATAACAACGTAGAAATTGATGCAGATGATGATATATTGGCTCATGAGATTGCGGATACCTTACCTGAAGAACCGACAAACCAAGAAACGGTTCAACACTCTAATGCCGCTCATTGGCAACAACAATCTGATAATATCCAAAACACAACTGATAATGATTTAGATTCTGTTCTTGAACAAAGCAGTAAAGCCAATCCAACTCAGAAAAAAGAATCGAAAAAAAGTAAGCATAAAAGGTATAAATTACCATCAAAAAACTTATTAACGAAAATTCCGCCGGTGGATCAATCTGAAGAATACAAACGGATTAATGAAAACATCGATAAACTTGAAAGAACATTTAAAAGTTTTGGTGTAGATGCTAAAGTTGTTAAAGCAAATTTAGGACCATCGGTTACGAAATATGAAATTGAACCAGCTATTGGTGTGAAAGTAAGTAAAATTGTTTCATTATCTGATGATATTGCATTATCACTCGCAGCCAGAGATATTCGTATGGAAGCTCCCATTCCAGGCAAATCATTAATTGGGATAGAAGTACCAAATACTCAAGTGAGCCCAGTTTCTTTTTGGGAAATTGTAGATGCGGCCTTAAAATCACCAAATCTTTTAGAAGTGCCTTTAGGACGAGATATATCAGGATCAGTGTGTACAGCCGATTTAACTAAAATGCCTCACTTACTAATTGCTGGTGCGACGGGGAGTGGTAAATCAGTGGGAATGAATGTTATTATTGCTTCTTTATTAATGAAGGCAAAACCTAATGAAGTGAAATTCTTAATGATTGACCCTAAAAAAGTTGAGTTGACTATGTATAATGAATTACCTCATCTTTTATCTCCGGTAGTTACTAACCCGAGAAAAGCGGCTCAAGCATTAAACAATGTAGTCCAAGAGATGGAACATCGTTATGAATTATTTGCAGCATCTGGTGTAAGAAACGTAGATAGCTATAATGACTATATTGAAGAGCAAAACAAAAATGAAGGAACTGGCTATGAAAGACTGCCAAAAATTGTGGTCTTTATTGACGAGTTAGCAGACTTAATGCTAGTAGCTAGTAATGAAGTAGAGAATGCGATTATTCGCTTAGCTCAAATGGCACGTGCTGCTGGTATACATATGATTATCGCAACTCAAAGACCATCCGTAGATGTTATCACAGGGATTATAAAAGCAAATGTGCCATCAAGGTTAGCCTTTGCGGTTTCAAGTGGGACTGATTCGAGAACAATCTTAGATTCAAACGGTGCTGAGAAGTTACTTGGTAGAGGAGATATGCTATTCCAACCAATGGGTATGAATAAACCATTACGTGTTCAAGGTGGATATATTTCTGATGCTGAAGTAGAGCGTATTACAGACTTTATCAAAGATCAAAGTGAGCCTGATTATGATGAAGCGATTGTTGTGACAGATGAAAGTCTTGAAAAAGCTAATGCATCTGATGACGAATACTTTGAAGATGCGGTTGCACTTATTAAAGAACAAGAAACAATCAGTATCTCTCAATTACAAAGAAGATTTAGAATTGGTTATAATCGAGCAGCGAGATTAATCGATGATATGGAAGCTTTAGGTTTAGTAAGTGAACCTGATGGAAGTAAACCAAGACAAGTCTTAATAGATTAAAATTAAAATGCCTAGTAGATCAATGTTTACTACTAGGCATTTTTTTATTTTGAGCGAATTTTTTATGGAAATGTTGTTAAATCAATGATTGTAAAAGGATAAAAATATTTGAAAAATTAAAAGAAACATAATCGCTTACATTGTCTTTTTGACAAGCTTACGGTATAATCTTAAATGAATAAAAAAGGAGGAAGATTGAATGAAAAAATTACTTAAATTATCTGCCGTAGCATTAATGGCTACAGGAGTTGCATTACCAACGATGGTGGCAGCGCAAGAAGAGTTCTCTGCTATTATGATTACGGATATTGGTGGGGTGGATGACAAATCATTTAACCAATCAGCATGGGAAGGATTAACTGCATGGGGTGAAGAGCACGGTAAAGAACGTGGAGTGAGTGGATATGACTACTTACAATCAAACAGTGACTCAGACTTTGTTACAAACATTAACACGGCTTTATCATCAAACTTTGATATAATTTTCGGTATTGGATTTAAATTAGAGCCAGCGATTAATGATATGGCTCAACAATATCCAGATCGTCATTTCGCAATCGTTGATGCTGTTGTAGACCAACCAAATGTGGCTTCATTAAACTTTAAAGACCATGAAGCAGCATTCTTAGCTGGTGTCGCAGCTGCATTAACAACTGAAACAGATCACCTAGGTTTTGTTGGTGGAGTTGAAGGGGTTGTTATTGACCGCTTTGAAGCGGGATTCGTTGCAGGAGCACAAGCAATTAACCCAGATATCGAATTTTCTGTTGAATACGCAGGTAGCTTCGGTGATGCTTCACGAGGTAAACAAATTGCAGCAGCAATGTACGCGAACGATGCAGATATTATCTTCCATGCATCTGGAGATACAGGGAATGGAGTATTCTCAGAGGCAAAAGACTTAGTAACAAACGACCCTTCACGTAATTTATGGGTAATCGGGGTTGACCGTGACCAAGCAGAAGAAGGTATCGTAACTGTTGATGGAGAAGAACGCCACTTAACATTAACTTCTACATTAAAACAAGTTGGAGACGCAGTGAAACAATTCGCTGAGCAAACTGAAGCCGATGGCTTTACCGCTGGTAACACTGTCTATGGTTTAGCAGACGGTGGAGTTGAATTAACTGAAGGTCAATTAACTGACGAAGTTAAAGAAACAATTGAAGAATACCGTCAACAAATTGTTAATGGGGAAATTGAAGTTCCAGAAACGCCAGAATAAAACACGAACAATAACGGCATAATTAAAGAGATAATACGTCAAACTATTGAGAGCTCGTTTTTTATAACCTATAATACCTTTAGACATTAACTAAGGGAGGAAATACATTGAACAAATTACTTAAATTATCAACAATTACTTTACTTGCCGGAGGATTAGCTTCTCCAATTTTTGCTAACGCACAAGAAGATTTTAGTGCAATCATGATTACTGACCAAGGTGGGGTAGATGATAAATCATTTAACCAATCTGCATGGGAAGGTTTACAACTATGGGGAGAAGAGAATGGCCTAGAAAGAGGTACTTCTGGTTTTGATTATTTAGAATCAGCAACTGACTCAGACTACATTACTAACTTAAACACGGCGGTTCAAAGTGGTTTTGATTTAATTTATGGAGTAGGGTTCAAATTAGAAGCAGCGATTAATGATATTGCTCAACAATATCCAGATCAACAGTTTGCGATTATTGACTCTGTAGTGGACCAACCAAATGTTGCTTCTATTAATTTCCAAGACAATGAAGCAGCTTTTCTAGCTGGTGTTGCTGCAGCTTCTACAACTGAAACAAATAAAATTGGATTTATTGGTGGAGTTGAAGGTGTTGTCATTGACCGTTTCGAAGCTGGCTTTGTAGCTGGTGCTGAAACTGTAAATCCTGACGTTGAAATTACAATTGAATATGTTGGAAGCTTTGCTGACGCACCACGTGGTCGTCAAATAGCAGCAGCTATGTATGCAGCTGATACTGATATTATTTTCCAAGCAGCTGGAGATTCAGGTAACGGAGTCTTCTCAGAAGCAAAAGACTTAGTTTCTGCTGACCCAGACCGTAATATTTGGGTTATCGGTGCAGACATGGATCAAGACGCTGAGGGGATCATTGAAATCGATGGAGAAGAACGTGGATTAACTTTAACTTCTACGTTAAAACAAATCGGTGATTCGATTCAATTATTTACAAACGAAACAAAAGCAGGTAATTTCGAAGCTGGAACACATGTCTTTGGATTAGCTGATGGTGGAGTTGACTTAGCTGAAGGAAATCTTTCAGAAGAAGTTCTAACAACAGTAAATGATTACCGTCAACAAATTATTGATGGTGAAATTGAAGTCCCAGAAACTCCTGAAAACTAATAGTTTTTTAAGTAAAGGGCGCCTCGCGGAGGTGCCCTTTTTTTATGAGGATTTACCATTATAGAACATGGAAAATTAAAAAACACTGTGAAATTACTAATTTGGATAAGTACAAACACTAATTTTTTTACAAAAATTGCAATTATAGAATACTTTAATATGATTTTTACTATGCTTTTTTAGTATACTTGTCTATAATTATATATGATAACCGATTGCAAAATTATAAGTATAGAATGTGAGGAGCAATTATGACAGATACAAATGTACCTGTAATTGAGATGCGTGACATTTCCAAAAAATTTGGTGAGTTCTACGCGAACAAAAATATCAATTTACAGTTGAAAAAAGGTGAAATTCATGCCTTATTAGGGGAGAACGGAGCAGGAAAATCAACATTAATGAATATTCTCTCTGGTTTATTAGAACCTACATCAGGTGATATTTACATGGGAGGAGAAGTTGTTCAAATTGATTCTCCAACCAAAGCCAACCAACTTGGAATCGGGATGGTTCACCAACATTTTATGTTGATTGATGCTTTTATGGTCGTTGAAAACATTATATTGGGTGAAGAACCTGTCTCAGGTCTAACAATTGATAAAGGAACAGCTCAGAAAAAAATCGAAGAAATTTCTCAACAATATGGTTTGAGTGTCGATCCTTCAGCTCGTATTTCATCTATTAGTGTAGGAATGCAACAGCGTGTTGAGATTCTTAAAGTGCTTTATCGTGGGGCAGACATTTTGATTTTTGATGAGCCGACTGCGTCACTAACGCCTCAAGAAGTGACAGATTTAATGATAACATTGCGTAAATTAGCAGAAGAAGGTAAGTCAATTATTATCATCACACATAAGTTAGATGAAATTAAACAAGTTGCCGATCGCTGTACTGTTATTCGTCGTGGTCAATCAATTGATACCGTTGATGTAGCAACAACAACATCTAATGAGTTAGCTGATATGATGGTTGGTCGTGCGGTGTCATTTACTACTGAAAAAACACCTGCAAATCCATCGGATACTATTATAGATATCAAATCACTTAATGTATTGGATGAACGCGGTATAAAAGCGGTTGAGGATCTCTCATTTAATGTTCGCAAAGGTGAAATTGTTGGTATTGCGGGGATTGATGGGAATGGTCAATCAGAATTAATTCTTGCAATGACAGGATTAATGCCAGTTGAGTCAGGTCAAATTCTCTTCGAAGGGGAAGATATTACAAGCCTTTCACCGAGAGATGTGAATGAAAGTGGCATTGCACATATTCCAGAAGACCGTCATAAGTATGGTTTAATTCTAGATATGCAATTAGAAAGTAATATGGTATTAAAAAACTATTACGCGAAACCTTATTCAAGTAATGGATTATTACATTTTAGTAAAATTGAACAACAAGCGAGAAAATTAATTGAAACTTACGATGTAAGAACAACTTCTGAGAAAGCTTTTGCTAGATCACTATCTGGAGGTAATCAACAGAAAGCGATTATTGCTAGAGAAATAGATAGTGATCCTAAATTCTTAATTGCAGCAAACCCAACCCGTGGATTAGATGTGGGAGCGATTGAATTTATTCATAAAGAATTAATTAACGAACGTGATAAAGATAAAGGTGTTCTATTAATGAGTTTCGAACTTGATGAGATATTAAATGTAACTGATAGAGTTCTAGTCATGTTTGATGGAAAGATTGTTGCGGACATTCCAACACATGAAACAAATGAACGTGAGTTAGGATTGATGATGGCGGGAACACCATTTTCAGAAATTGAAGCGGCTCGTCAGGAAGGAAGTGTTGTATAGTGAAGTCAAATATTAGACAAATTATGGTCCCATTACTATCAATCGTTATTGGACTTGTCTTTGGTGCAATTATTATGTTGGTTTTTGGTTATAATCCAATTGAAGGTTATAAAGCTTTACTTACAGGAGCATTAGGAAATCCATTTAATATTGGACAAACAATTCGTGCAGCAACTCCCTTAATCTTTACTGGTTTAGGTTTTGCGGTAGCTTATACGGCTGGATTCTTTAATATTGGTTTAGCTGGTCAAGCCTTAGCAGGTTGGTTAGTATCAGTATGGATTGGTATATCATTACCTGATTCACCAGGTTGGCTTGTCTTACCGCTTGCAATACTTGGTGGAACGATTGCTGGTGCTTTATGGGCTGGAATTGCCGGAGTTTTAAAAGCATTCTTTGATACCAGTGAAGTTATCGTAACAATTATGTTAAACTATGTAGCCATTTATATTTCTGATCATATTATTCGTAACGTAATCACTGATCGCGCAGATGCAACGCCTTTCGTTGGGGAGAATGCATCATTACGCTTGCAATGGTTAACTGATTTAACAAACGGGTCAACGATTCATGGTGGTATTTTCTTAGCCTTAATCTTTGCAGTTCTTGTATCAATTTTACTTCAAAGAACAACCGTTGGTTTCGAGTTGAGATCCGTTGGTTTCAATAAGCATGCTGCGAATTACGCAGGTATGAATGCGAAACGTAATATTATTTTAGCAATGTTATTATCTGGAGGATTAGCTGGATTAGGTGGAGTTATGAACGGCTTAGGCGAGTTTAGAAACGTCTTCTTAACGAACGGTGTTGCTCCAGCCATTGGTTTTGATGGACTTGCTGTAGCATTATTAGGTGGTCTGAATCCAATCGGAATTATCTTTGCAAGTCTTTTATTTGGTGGGTTAAAAACAGGTGGAACGATTATGCCACTTATGGCAGGGGTTCCTTCTGAAATTGTTGATATTGCAACGGCGGCAATTATCTTCTTCGTAGGTGCTAACTATGTTATTACTTATTTTATGGATCGTCGTGAGAAATCTAAATTAAGTAATACAGAAGTGATTGTACAAGGAGGAGATGAGTAATGGTCAATTTATTAGCATTAATTGTATCATCTACATTAGTATACTCAGCCCCGTTAATATTTACGGCGATCGGTGGAGTATTTTCTGAACGAAGTGGTATTGTAAACGTTGGTTTGGAAGGTATTATGGTGATGGGAGCTTTCAGTTCCGTAGTTTTCAACCTATTTTATGCTGAAACATTTGGATCTTGGACTCCTTGGCTTGGTTTATTGGTTGGAGCCCTTGCGGGTGTATTCATTGCTGCAGTCCATGCTTTAGCAACAGTAAATTTAAGAGCAGATCATATTATTTCAGGTACAGTTGTTAACTTAGCTGCTCCAGCTTTAGCTGTGTTCTTAACACGAGTTTTATTTGAACAAAGAGGACAAACAGACATTATTCGCGAATCATTTGGGTATTTTAATTTCCCACTTTTAAGTGATATCCCTGTTATTGGACGTATTTTCTTCCAATCAACTTCTTTACCAGCTTATGTAGGTATTATTGTTGCCTTTATCTGTTGGTTCTTCTTAGCGAGAACTCGCTTTGGATTAAGAATCCGAGCGGTTGGTGAGAATCCTCAAGCAGCAGATACAATGGGAATTAATGTTTACGCAATGAAATACGCTGGTGTACTACTTTCAGGTGTATTCGGTGGAATTGGGGGAGCGGTATTATCTCAATCAATTTCATTAAACTTCTCTGTTTCTACTATTGCAGGACAAGGGTTTATGGCGATGGCGGCAATGATTTTTGGTAAATGGAATCCAGTAGGAGCTATGTTAGCTGCGATATTCTTTGGTTTTGCTCAAAGTTTATCAGTGGTTGGTTCTCAAATACCATTCATTGAATCAATCGATCCAGTATACTTACAAATCGCACCTTACATTATTACAATTATTGTACTTGTGAGCTTTGTAGGTAAAGCATCTGGTCCAGCTGCTAATGGTAAAACTTATATTAAATCTAAATAATACTTATAAAAAGCGGCCTACATTTGTAGTGCCGTTTTTTTGCATTATCAAAAGCAATTCTATGATATATATGTCTTAAATTTATAAGATTAAAACATGACAAAATACTTTACATTAGAGATTACTAACTTTAAATTCTATGCTATAATACAAGAGTATAGATTTAGATACAAAGAGGAGTCTGTTTTATGAGCGAATTGGGAACTAAATTACGCGAAGCGCGTGTAGAAAAAGGTTACACCCTAAATACATTACAACAAATGACAAAAATTCAAAAAAAATATTTACAAGCCATTGAATTGGGTAATTACGATGAAATGCCTGGCAGTTTTTATGTGCGAGCATTTATTAAGCAGTACGCTGATATGGTTGGCTTAGATGGTGATGAGTTATTAATTGAATATGAGGATGAATTGTCTTCAAGTTCTGACAATTCAAACGATTCTGAAGATGTGGAAGGCGATAAAATTCCGAGTCGTGCAGAACGTTATGTTACTAATGAAAATAATTCTTTTGATGCGGTCGTTGCTTATTTACCGGTCATCTTACTAGTAGCCATTGTAATTGGAATAATGATTGCTTTAGTCTTTGCGATTAATAGTATCGGTCAAAGTGATCAGCCGGCAGAATCAGTATCAAGTGAGACGTCGACAAGTATTGTGAGTGTTGTTGAACCGGAATCAGTTGAACAAGATGAGCTAGCAACAGAATCAGGAGCTGAATCTGAAAGCACTACTGAAGAGCCAACACTTGGAGAGAACGATATAATGGTTGGAGATCAAGTATTAACATTAACTTCACAACCTGGTGAGGCTACGACTTATGAATTGAATGCACCGTTCTCAGAGTATACTTTTGAGTTTGAAGGAAATAACTTTGTGTGGGTTGGTGTATTTGAAGACGGTGTGATTGTACAAGATACAACCATTGTTGAAGATGAAGTGTTAGAACATACTGTTACTCCAGGTACTCAAGAAGTTAGAATTTCCTTCGGATATCCTGAGGGAGCTAATTTATCAGTTAATGGTACGTTAATTGAGCCTCAAGGACAATACTTAACAGAGACGATGATCTTTACAGCAGCGGAAGAGAGTGAAGAAGCTGATACGGAAACTGAAGAGGATACAATCGAGTTAGATATACCAGAAGAAGATGCAGCTACTTCTGAAGAAGACTTTCAAGGACCCGCTGTATTAGCACCAGAAGATGGTACGGAGGGAGTTGAATAATCATGCTAATGAATATTGCTAACAAACTGACCGTAGCAAGAATGTTTTTAATTCCTGTGTTCATCATTTTAATGTATATACCAAATCAATATGGCAATATTGATGTATTGGGAGCGAGTATTCCAGTCTTTCAATTTATCGCTGGTTTAGTATTTACAATTGCCAGTATTACTGATTATTTAGATGGCTACTTAGCTAGAAAACACAATTTAATTACATCATTTGGAGAGTTTTTTGATCCTATGGCAGATAAACTATTAGTTATTGCTGCTTTAATTATGCTTGTTCAAGCAAATACAGTTCCAGGTTGGGTAGTCGTGATTATTGTAAGTCGCGAACTACTAGTTACTGGATTGCGAGTATTACTTGCAACTCAAAGCGGTAAAGTAATGGCTGCCGCATGGCCAGGAAAAATTAAAACATTTACTCAAATGTTTGCGATAATATTCTACTTATTTGACGATATTGGTTTTGCGTTATTCAATATCCCTATTTCGACCATTTTAATTTACGTTTGTTTAATATTTACGGTATATTCTGGAGCAGAGTATTTTTATAAAGGTCGACATGTCTTTGCTGACACGCAATAAATTTTAAAAACTAATTCGTTTTAAATAAACAACAGCATATTATTTTTAGAACAATTTACTTCATGATAATCTTATCTGGGGTAAATTGTTTTATTTTTAAAATAAATTAATGGAATTGACCATTTTTCTTGTATATATATATAGGGGGAGTTTTTTTGAAGGCAGAAATTATAGCTGTAGGTACTGAATTATTAATGGGATACATAGTGAATACGAATGCGAGTGATATCGCACAAGAATTACTAGATATTGGAATTGGGACGTATTATCAATCTGTTGTCGGAGATAATAGTGACAGGATAAATGAAGCTTTAGAGATTGCATCTTCTAGATCTGATTTAATTTTTCTTTCTGGAGGTTTAGGGCCAACGGAAGACGATATTACAAAGCATGTTTTGGCTGAATTTTTAGGTGAGGAATTATATCACGACAAGAAGCAACTCGAGAGAGTCGAAACTTATTTCAAAGATCAAAATCGTGAGATGACAAAGAATAATTATAGACAAGCTTTAACGATTAAAGGCGGAGAAACAATTCTTAACGATGTAGGACTAGCAGCTGGGTTAATCTACACGAAAGAAAAAGATAATAAAACGATATATTACGTCGTTTTACCTGGCCCTCCATTTGAGATGAAGCATATGCTAAATGAACATGTCAAACCGTTTATTAGAAGTGTGATGGCTAAGCAAGGTGTTATTAGCTCTAAATACATTAATTTATATAGCGTAGGGGAATCTTTCGTTGCAGATAAACTGAGTGATTTAATTGAAACTCAAACAAACCCAACGATAGCTATTTACGCTAAACCTAAACGTGTTACGGTTCGTTTAACATATAATTCTGAAACCTATGAAGAGTCCGAAGATGTTTTAGATGAATTAGCTGAACAAATTCGTCAACGCTTTACGAAGAATTTTATTGGTTATGGGTCTGAGCAAACTTTTGAAAAATTCATTGTCGACGAATTAAGAAAACATAACAAAACATTATCGGCAGCAGAAAGTTTAACGGGTGGATTAGTCCTAGAAAAGTTAACGAACACACCTGGTGCTGGGGATGTTATTGTTGGTGGGTTCGTCACTTATCAAACAGAACAAAAAGTCAAAATGCTTGGAATACCGGAAAGTATTATAAAAGAACATACAGTTGTTAGTGCTGAGGTGGCTAAAGAAATGGCTGAAAGAACGTTAAGTTTAACAGGAAGTGATTTAGCTATTTCTTTAACTGGTGTAGCCGGACCGAAATCTTTAGATGGCCATCCACTAGGCAAGGTCTTTGTTGCTTTAGCAGCAAAAAATCATCCAGTCCAAGTAGCAGAATTAAACATCTCAAATAAACCTAGAAATGTTGTAAGAGAAGTGGCAGAGTTTGAAGTTTTAAACTTAGTAAAAGAATTTTTAAATAAATAGAACATATGTTCGTTTTTTTTGCTTGCAAAACGATAAAAGTAAAGCTACAATGTAATAGAAATGAAATGGAGGCACAAGTAATGGTAGATAAAGATAGAAGAAAAGCGCTAGACTTAGCATTAAAGGGAATTGAAAAAAACTTTGGTAAAGGTGCAATTATGCGCCTCGGAGATCGTACGGATACACGTATTTCAACTGTACCAACTGGATCTTTACAATTAGATATTGCCTTAGGTGTCGGTGGATACCCAAGAGGACGTATAATTGAATGTTACGGACCAGAATCATCTGGTAAGACAACAGTTGCACTACATGCTATTGCAGAAGTTCAAAAAAATGGAGGCTTAGCTGCCTTCATTGATGCTGAGCATGCATTAGATCCAGATTACGCAGCAAATTTAGGTGTCGATGTAGAGGAATTATTACTTTCTCAACCAGATACAGGGGAGCAAGCCTTAGAAATTGCGGATGCATTAGTATCATCTGGAGCCATTGATATCGTTGTTATTGACTCTGTTGCAGCATTAGTTCCAAGAGCTGAAATTGAAGGTGAGATGGGTGATACTCATATTGGTCTTCAAGCTCGTTTAATGTCTCAAGCATTGAGAAAATTATCCGGTTCAATTAGTAAAACAAAAACAATTGCCTTTTTCATTAACCAAATTCGTGAAAAAGTGGGTGTTATGTTCGGAAACCCTGAAACAACGCCTGGTGGACGTGCACTTAAATTCTATTCATCAGTTCGTTTAGAAGTCAGACGTGCGGAATCAATTAAAGATAGCGGAAACTTTGTAGGGAATAGAACGCGTATTAAAGTAGTTAAGAATAAAGTAGCCCCTCCATTTAAAGAAGCAATGGTAGATATTATCTATGGTAAAGGGATTTCTAAAATTGGAGAACTCGTTGATATTGCTGCTGATTTAGAAATCATTAAAAAAGCAGGTTCTTGGTATTCTTATGGTGAAGAGCGAATCGGACAAGGACGAGAGAATGCGAAAACATTCTTAGAAGAGAATCCAGATATTCTAGAAGTTGTTGAAGCTCAAGTGCGTGAGCACTACTTCACACCAAAAGAAGTTAAAGAAGAAAAAGCTAACGAAGAAAAAGTAGAAGAAAGCACTGAATTACCTTTAGATAGCGAAGAATAATAATAGATAATTAATTTCAATAATTTAGACCAGTTAGCCTGTTATACTTTATAGCAGGCTGGCTGGTCTTTAATTTAATCATAAGAATAATCCCCTTAGATAGTTCCGAGGAAAAATAATTAAATAATATTTTATAAACTAAAAAATATAGTAAGCGATTTACATCAGGTAGCTTCAAAGTTAAGCATTCATAGGCCTGAGCACCTACTCCGAGATTTCTATTAGAAAATAATTTGAAAATATCTATATTTTATAATTGTGATTGATTGACTAATTGACAAAATAGTCATATGATAGTATGTGTGGTTGCACACTATTTATTTTACTTAATTTTAACACTAAAATGAATACTTTAAAATTACATAGATCAGGAGGTGACTCATATGGACTTTATGTCAATCGCCTTCGCGATCGTTGCTTTAATAGTTGGAATTATAATCGGCTTTTTAATCAAAAAAGTGTCAGACAATAAACGTATTGAGGGTGCGAAAGCAAATGCTGAAGTCATTGTTGACGATGCAATTAAACAAGCTCAAAATCTTAAACGAGAAGCGCTATTCGAAGCGAAGGAAGAAAATCTAAAGTACCGTAATGAGATTGAGGCGGAATTAAAAGAGCGTCGCAATGAAGTCAGTAGATCCGAGAATCGTTTAATTCAAAAAGAAGAAAATTTAGATCAAAAAGGTAATAATTTAGACAAAAGAGAATTAAATATTGAATCTAAAGAAGATGATTTGAACAAACGACTACAAAGTGTTACTGATAAAGAAGCAAGAGTGAATGAAATAATTCAACAACAAAAAGATGAATTAGAACGTGTCGCAGCATTGTCTCGAGACGATGCAAGAGAGTTAATTATTGACGAAACAAAAGATGGTTTAACTCAAGACATAGCAATAATGGTTCGTGATGCAGAGCAACAAGCTAAAGACGAAGCAGACCGTAATGCGAAGAATATTATACTACAAGCAATTCAAAGAACATCAACCGATATTGTCACAGACAATTCAGTGAGTGTTGTTCAATTACCTAACGACGATATGAAAGGTCGTATTATAGGTAGAGAAGGTAGAAATATTCGAACATTCGAAAGCTTAACTGGTATCGATTTAATTATTGATGATACACCAGATACTGTCGTATTAAGTGGATTTGATCCAATCCGACGCCAAATTGCAAAAATTGCTTTAGAAAAATTAATCCAAGATGGACGAATTCATCCTGCTCGTATTGAAGAGATGGTTGAAAGAGCTAGAAAAGAAGTTGATGAAAAAATTCGAGAAGTCGGTGAAGAAGCTACATTTGAATTAGGCATTCATTCACTGCATCCAGACTTGATTAAAATCATTGGTCGACTAGCTTATCGAACTAGTTATGGTCAAAACGTCCTAAAACATTCAATCGAAGTAGCTAAATTAACGAGCTATATGGCGGGTGAATTAGGTGAAGACGTTGTCGTAGCTAAACGAGCTGGTTTACTACATGATTTAGGTAAAGCATTAGATAATGAAATCGAAGGTACACACGTTGAGATTGGGACAGAGATTGCAAAACGTTATAAAGAATCAGACGTTATTATTAACGCAATTGCTTCCCATCATGGAGATACTCAACCAACTTCAATGATATCAGTGTTAGTTGCTTTAGCAGATGCATTTTCTGCAGCAAGACCTGGTGCTAGAAGTGAATCACTTGAGAATTATATACGTCGACTTGAACAATTGGAAGAAATTTCAACAAGTTTTGATGGTGTCTCTCATGCTTATGCAATTCAAGCTGGACGAGAAGTCAGAGTAGCAGTTAGACCAGACAAAATCAATGACGCACAAGCGGCTAAGGTGGCTCATGACATTCGAAAACGTGTCGAGTCTGAGATGAATTATCCAGGAAACATTAAAGTAACGGTAATTCGCGAAACAAGATCTGTCGAATATGCCAAATAATTGAGTTAAAACTACGAGCGTTAATGCTCGTAGTTTATTTTTTTTGGTATTAATGTATTTTTAAAAGCTAAAAACGATAAATATAAAGCAATAATCAGAAGAAGTCGGATAATACTGTCGGCTTTATTTTACATGGAAATATTGATATGATACTAGGTAAGATTAACTGGAAAGAGGACTCGCATGAAAATTTTATTTATAGGCGACATTGTTGGAGTAAGTGGGCAAGAGGCAATAAAAAAATATTTAACTCAACTGAAACAAGAACACAAACCACAAGTTACGATTGCAAATGGTGAAAACATTGCAGACGGACATGGAATTACAGAAACACTTTATAAATGGCTAATGTCATCTGGAGTAGATGCGATTACACTAGGAAATCACGCATTTGATAATCGAAATATTTACGAATTCATTTCGGACGCAAAGTGTTTAGTGCGCCCGGTCAATATGCCAGAAGGAACACCAGGTAAAGGTGTTCACTATGTTAGAGTGAATGATAAGGAATTGGCTATCATTAATGTCATAGGGAATGTATTTATGAAACCCTCACTCGATGCATTTAATTACTTGAAGCCGTTAATCGAAACGGTTAAGAAAAGAACAAACCATATTTTTATTGATTTTCATGGTGAAACAACGAGTGAAAAACAAGCGATGGGCTTTTTATTTGATGGACAAATTTCTGCACTTGTCGGAACGCATACACATGTTCAAACAAATGATGGCAGAGTCCTTCCACAAGGGACAGCTTATATATCAGATGTCGGCATGACAGGTGCTTTAAATAGCGTGCTTGGTTTCCGTAAAGAAGATTCCATTCGACGTTTTACAAGCCAATTGCCAACACGATTAGAACAAGAGATTTCGAATGAAGCAGTTATTAGTGCAGTTGTCATCGATATCAATCCATCAACAGGGTTAGCAAAATCAATTAAAACAATATATCAGCAAATTAGATAGGAAGATGTAAATGGCAAAAAAGACGAAACAAACGCCAATGATGGAACAATATTTAAAGATTAAAGAAAGTTATCCGGATGCGTTTTTATTTTATCGGTTAGGTGATTTTTATGAGTTATTTCATGAGGACGCAATCCAAGCATCGAAAATATTAGAAATCACTTTAACATCCAGAAATAAAAATGCTGATAATCCGATACCTATGTGTGGGGTTCCTTATCATTCTTCAACAGAGTATATAAAACGCTTAATTGAAGCCGGTTATAAAGTCGCGATCTGTGAACAAATGGAAGACCCTAAACAAGCAAAAGGTATGGTCAAAAGAGAAGTTGTTCGAGTAGTCACACCTGGAACCATTCTTGAAGATGATGCGATACCAACAAAAGAGAACAATTATCTTGCATGTATCCATATCGGTGATAAAGGCTATTATTTAAGCTATATTGATATCTCAACGGGGGAATTGTATTTAACAAAAACGACCATCTGGAATCAATTAGTAAACGAAGTCAAAGGAATTAATCCTTCAGAAGTGATCGTAGATTCAAAAATCGATGCCGAATTATTAGACAAATTAAAACAACATCTAGGTAGTTTCTTTACTTTATTCGAAAGTAACCATGAAATAACAAATTCATGGAAGATAGCTGATCCAACAAATGACGAATTAATGAACTTAAATATGCTTTATGGCTATTTAGAGAGTATTTATATTACTAATTTAGATCATATAAAAGAAGTTGAGCGTTACGAACTCAGTTCTTATATGCAAATGAACTATTATGCGAAGTCACAATTAGAATTGACCCGCTCATTACGTTCTCAAAAGAAAAAAGGTTCGTTACTCGACTTAATTGACAAAACTAAAACAGCCATGGGCGGCCGGAAATTACATCAATGGTTAGATAAGCCCTTGCTTGATATGAACGATTTAACTGATCGACATCAAAAAGTTGAAAACTTAATGGGCTTTTATTTTGAACGTGTAGACTTAATGGACAGTTTGAGCCAAATCTATGATTTAGAACGACTTGTAACAAAGATTAGTTTAGGGAATGCAACTGCACGTGATTTAAATCAATTACGTAATTCATTACAAGGTATTCCTAGAATCAACAAAATATTAGAAGTCATTAACAATCATTTAGCTCATGATGTCAATAGTACGCCTTTTAAATTATTAGATGAATATAAACCATTATTAGAATACGTCGATTCAGTATTAGTGGATGATCCTCCCATTTCAATCACTGAAGGAAATATTATAAAAGACAAGGTCAATGAACAATTAGATACATATAGAGACGCCTTGGAAAACGGCCAAAAATGGCTCTCAGAGCTACAAAAGAGAGAGCGCGAGCAGACAGGTCTTAAAACGTTAAAAGTGGGTTACAATAAAGTATTTGGCTATTATATTGAAATTAGTCGCCTCCAAGCAGCGAACTTTAATGATGACCGCTATATTCGTAAACAAACGCTGACAAATGCCGAGCGTTATATTACTGAAGAACTGAAAGAAATTGAAGCAACTATTCTCGGAGCCCAAGAGAAATCAACGTCTTTAGAGTATGATTTATTTATTGCACTGAGAGAACACGTAGCCAAATATGTGAGCGGCTTACAAGAACTTGCTCATGAAGTAGCTACACTCGATGTCTTAGTCAACTTTGCTAATATTAGTGAGTCCGAAGACTATGTGCGAGCGGAATTAACCCATGAAGCTAAAAGAATTGAATTAGAAGACTCACGGCATCCAGTTGTCGAAAGTTTAATTGGGAAAGCCAATTTTGTACCTAATTCGTTATCGGCAGATGATGATCGATCTTTATTCTTACTGACTGGGCCTAACATGTCTGGTAAAAGTACATTTATGCGCCAAATTGCATTTTGTATTATTTTAAACCAAATCGGTTGTTTTGTTCCGGCTAAACGAGCAAAACTACCAATCGTAGACAAAATCTTTACACGTATTGGAAGTTCAGATGATACAACAAGTGGTCAAAGTACGTTCATGGTTGAGATGATGGAGACGAATGTGGCTTTAGAAGAAGCGACAGAGAATAGTTTACTATTATTTGATGAGATAGGACGTGGAACAGCGACCTTTGATGGGATGGCTTTAGCTGAAGCGATTATTAAATACATCGCAAAAAACGTTAAAGCACTGACTATATTCTCAACTCACTATCATGAACTGACTGAATTAGATAAGTCGATTGATGAAGTAAAAAATATTCACGTTGGCGCGCAAGAATACGAAGGAAATTTAATTTTCTTACATAAAGTGCTGGATGGACCGGCAGATAAAAGTTACGGTATCCACGTAGCTAAACTAGCTGGCTTACCAGAGAGCGTCTTAGAAGAGAGTCAAGAAATTTTAGTTGAACTTGAATCCAATGCGAAAAACTTACGTGAATCTGGGGCAGTCCAATTAGATTTATTCGCTGAGCGAGAAGTTGAATTAGTACAAGAAAAGGTACCAGATAATATTCAATCTATTATGGATGATTTACGTTCGTTGAATATTAATCAAATGACACCCATTGAAGCGATGCAAAAACTTTATGAATGGCATCAAGAACTATAGTATTTATTTGGAGGTGATATTGTGGGAATTATCAAGCAAATGCCAGACTTTTTAGCGAATCAAATTGCTGCTGGGGAAGTCGTTGAACGACCTGCCTCAGTAGTAAAAGAATTAGTGGAAAATGCTATCGATGCAGAAAGTACACAAATTATTGTTGAATTAATCGAAGCAGGTATTCAACAAATTAAAGTGAGCGATAACGGTAAAGGGATTATTGCCGAAGATTTACCTATGGCGTTTATGGCACATGCGACAAGTAAGATTTACGAAACAACAGATTTATTCAATATCAATTCCTTAGGTTTCCGTGGAGAAGCTCTAGCAAGTATTGGTTCTGTAAGTAAAGTTCGTGTCGAGTCAATGACAGAAGATGACGATAGTAGGCATTTTATTGAGATAGAAGGGTCTAAGATCATTGAAGAAGGATTGACTCAAGCGAAGATCGGTACAACGGTGGAAGTGAATAGTTTATTCTATAATACACCTGCGCGACTTAAACATTTAAAGACGATCAAGACAGAATTAAGTCATTCCTTAAAATTCATCCAAAATATTGCTTTAGCTTATCCTAACATTCGGTTTAAACTGACTCACAATGGTCAGGAGATTTTCGCCAGTCATGGAAACGATAATCTTCAACAAGTGATTGCGAGTGTGTATCAACCTGCATTAGCAAGAGATTTAATTCCAATCCAAAGCGAATCGGATGATTTCTCGATCAATGGTTTCATTTCTAAACCTACTTTAACTCGTACGAGCAAACAATATATCCATTGGATTATTAACGGTCGTTCAGTGAAGAGTTATATGTTAGATGAAGTATTAATCAAAGCTTATGGTAGACAATTGATGATTGGACGTTACCCCATCGGCATTATTCGCATTCAACTCGATCCAAGACTGGTCGATGTAAATGTTCATCCAACTAAGCAAACGGTGCGCTTAAGTAAGGAAGATGAATTAAGTGAGTTAATTACACAAGCGGTGCACAGAACGTTAGATGTAGTCAATCCAATCCCTTCTTTAGAAGAAAGTGATTTGCCCAATGTGAATAGAAACAATACAAATTATGATCCAGTTCAGTTTAACTTTACGCAAAAAACATTATCAACAAATAACGAACCAAACAGGGGTCAAGATACAGAGCCCGAAGCGAAACTGACAGATTATAAAGAGCAATTGCAAAATGCACTCAATAATAATGGCTCAAATCGAAGTAGCTCCATTGGAGAACCGACTGAAGTTAACTATCAGCGAAGCGAACCAACGAACGAAACAATTCAAACGACTGACTTCGATCCTTCGACAACAAATAAGCAGCCTGTAGAAGAAAGCAAACGATATTCCTTAGATTTTTACAGTTTAAGATATGTCGGTCAAATTCATGGAACTTATTTAATTGCAGAAAATGAGACAGGATTTTATTTAATTGACCAACATGCGGCCCAAGAACGTATCCGTTATGAAGACTTAATGAACGAAGAAGTCGATGTTTCAATTCAACAACAGCTACTTATGCCAATTATTATAAATTTTACGACAAGTGAAATGGAGATAATTAGCGAACTGGAAGAACAATTTGAAAAATTAGGACTTTATTTAGAACTCATGGGTCCTACAAGCTACAAGTTGGAAAGTTATCCGGATTGGTTGTATTATGAAGAGGTCGAAGGATTAGTAACGGATTTAGTAGAACTATTGAATAAGCAACCGGATTTGACAGTTCAAGAATTAAAAGAACGGTCAATTATTATGCAAAGTTGTCGAGGCGCGATTAAAGCGAATCATTATTTAGATGATAAACAAGCGATTGCTTTAATTCATGGACTGGATGGATTAGAAGATCCATATCATTGTCCACATGGACGCCCAGTGTTTGTCGAATTTGATCAAAACACTTTAGAGAAACTATTCAAACGAATCCAAGATACACACGAGAGAGGGGTATTTAGATGAGTAAAGCAGAAAAATACAATGAAAACATTAATAAATTAGATGAATTACAATACAAGGTGACACAAGACAGCGCAACGGAACGACCATTTACTGGAGAATATGATGATTTCTATGAAAAAGGTATATATGTCGATATTGTCAGTGGAAAACCGTTATTCTCAAGTTCAGATAAGTATGATGCGGGTTGTGGTTGGCCATCATTTTCACAGCCAATTGAAGAATCATTTGTTACTGAACACGATGATTTCAGCTTGAACCGTAAACGTACTGAAATCCGCAGTTCCGATGCCGATTCACATTTAGGTCATGTATTTCCAGATGGGATTGAGGAATTGGGTGGCCTGCGCTACTGCATAAACTCAGCGGCATTAAGACTTATTCCTGAAGAAGAGATGGTAGAAAAAGGATATAGCGAATATCTTAAATATGTAAAATAGGAGTGAGTATAATGGCTAAATTAGATTATCAAGAACAAATTAAAAATTTAAATGAAACTCAATATCAAGTAACACAAAACGAAGGAACAGAAAGACCTTTCACGGGTGAGTACGATGACTTTTATGAAAAAGGCATTTACGTTGATATCGTTAGTGGTGAACCTTTATTCTCAAGTAGTACTAAATATGATGCGGGTTGTGGTTGGCCGTCATTCTCACAACCAATCACAAAGACAAATATTGTCGAAAATACCGATTTAAGTCACGGAATGGTTAGAACTGAAGTAAGAAGTACCGATGCTGACTCACATCTTGGACATGTATTTAACGATGGACCACAAGATCAAGGTGGCTTACGTTATTGTATTAACTCAGCCTCATTAAAATTCATTCCTTTTGAAGAGATGGATGAAGCGGGTTACAGTGAATACAAAAGCCAGGTGGAGTAATTAGACTATGTATGAATTTATAGAAGGAATATTATACTCTGTTACACCACAATATATTGTTATCAATGTTAATGGGATTGGCTATAAAATTATTACAGCCAATCCTTTTCGTTGGCAAGACTACTTAAGTCAAACAGTTCAATGTCAAGTTGAGTTAGTTACTCGAGAAGATTCAATGACTTTATACGGTTTTTATGATGCGAATGAAAAACAATTGTTCCACAAGTTGAATAAAGTGTCCGGGATTGGACCTAAAAGTGCTTTATCTATCTTAGCTTTAGATGATCATGATGGCTTAATTCAAGCGATTGAATCAGGAGACAGCCAGTATCTCACGAAGTTTCCAGGTGTGGGTAAAAAGACAGCCCAGCAAATGGTCCTAGACTTGAGAGGACAATTAGACTTTGCCTCTGAAGTAGCTAAGAGTGACACAACACAAAACACAAGTGCATCAGATGAGATTAATGAGAAAGTCATCGAAGCGCTCGAAGGCCTTGGTTACTCGCAACGTGAAATTAAACGCGTTGAGAAAGCGATAAAAGCTGAGCAGTTTAACTCAACCCAAGACGGCTTGAGTTATGCTTTCAAATTATTAATTAAAAACTAACAAGGAGGGCAGAGTATGAGTCATGAAGACCGTATTTTACAAAACGAACCGTTAAATGAAGCAGAAGAAATGCAAGAGCAATTACTGCTTCGACCAAAATTACTCAAAGATTATATTGGTCAAGACAAATTAAAAAAAGAATTATCAGTCTATTTACAAGCAGCTAAAATGCGTGAAGAAGCGTTAGACCATATTTTAGTTTATGGCCCTCCAGGCTTAGGTAAAACAACATTAGCGATGATTATTGCGAATGAGTTAGAAGTCGGAATACAAACAACGAGTGGGCCAGCCATAGAAAGACCTGGGGATTTATTAGCAATATTGAATGAGTTAAATCCAGGAGACGTTCTCTTTATCGATGAGATTCATCGGCTGCCTCGTATTATAGAGGAAGTATTGTATTCTGCGATGGAAGATTATTTTGTTGATATTGTTATTGGACAAGGTTTAGCAAGTCAGCCAATCCACTTTGAATTGCCACCGTTCACACTGATTGGAGCAACAACGAGAGCAGGAATGCTTTCGCAACCTTTAAGAGACCGATTTGGGATTGTGTCTCATTTGGAATATTATAATACGGATGATTTAAAAGCGATTGTTAATCGAACAGCGAATGTCTTTCAAATTGAGATTGATGATCATGGCGCTCAAGAAATTGCCTTAAGAAGCCGAGGGACACCCCGTATTGCGAATCGTTTACTTAGACGTGTGCGAGATTTTGCACAAGTTAAAAGTAATGGTAGAATAACTCAATCAGTGACAGATGAATCTCTTCAAGTCCTTGATATTGATGAGTACGGACTTGATGGAGTTGATCGTAAATTACTGTCAACTATGATTGAATTGTATGATGGTGGACCGGTCGGCTTAAGTACGATTGCGATAAACATCAGTGAAGATACTGAGACAGTCATTGATATGTACGAGCCGTACTTATTACAGAACGGCTTTATCCAAAGAACACCCAGAGGCCGAGTGGCAACTAAAAAAACATATGAACACTTAGGCTACCCATGGATGGAAACGAAAGAGGAATAGAATGTTAACGACAAAAGATTTTGATTATGAATTACCAGAGCATTTAATTGCTCAAACACCCCTAGAAGACCGAAGCGCTTCGCGACTTTTAGTTCTTAATAGAGAAGATGACACACTTGAAGACACTGACTTTAAACATATCTTAGATTATTTAAACCCTGGAGATGCTTTAGTAGTCAATGAGACGCGAGTGATTCCAGCACGCATCTTTGGTGTGAAACCAGATACTGGTGGACATTTAGAAGTATTACTTCTAAATAATACTCAAGGGAACGAATGGGAAGTGTTAGTGAAACACGCTCGTCGTGCTAAAGTTGGAACGGTCATCGAATTTGGTAAAGAAGCTCAACTTCGCGCAGTAGTTAAAGAAGAGTTAGATCATGGTGGACGTATTATTGAATTTGAATACGAAGGTGTCTTTTTAGAAATATTAGAAACATTAGGTCAAATGCCACTGCCACCTTATATCAAAGAAAGACTCGAAGATCCAGATCGTTATCAAACGGTTTATGCAAAAGAAAACGGATCAGCCGCAGCTCCAACAGCGGGTCTACATTTTACGAATGAGTTATTTGATCAAGCAAAAGAAAAAGGAATCGAAATTATTCCATTAACGTTACATGTTGGTTTAGGAACATTTAGACCTGTATCGGTAGAGAAGCTTGAAGAGCATGAAATGCACGCTGAATTTTATAATTTAAGTGCTGAAAGTGCTAAACGCATTAATAAAATAAAAGACAACGGTGGAAAAATTGTTGCGGTTGGAACAACCTCAGTCAGAACTTTAGAAACCATTGCTCACGATAATAATGGAGACATTAAAGCAGGCTCAGGATGGACTTCCATCTTTATTACTCCTGGCTATGAGTTTCAAGCGGTGGATCATTTAATAACGAACTTCCACTTACCTCAATCGACGCTAGTTATGCTAGTCAGTGCCTTCTATAATCGAGAACGAACACTGCAAGCTTATAGACATGCGGTAGACAATGAATATCGATTCTTTAGTTTTGGAGATGCGATGTTAATTCTGTAAGTAAATTAGAGCGCTTTGTTGGATAAAACCAACAAGGCGTTTTTTCTCTCTCAAAGATTGAGGATAGAGGGAATAGGAGTGATATGGTATGATATTGACGAGAATGATTAGGAGGTGATCCGATGTTATTGAATGTTCAAAGTGAGTATTCACTTTTGAGTAGTACGTTAAGAATCAATGATTATATTAAAGAAGCGAAACGGTTAGGTTATGATGCGATTGGTTTAGCTGATAATCAAGTGCTTCATGGAGCGTTACAATTTTATACACGCGCGAATAAAATGGGTTTAAAGCCTTTAATAGGTTTAAACCTTACATTAATTGGCGGTATCAGACAAGACGAGCGTTACCCATTTATGCTCTATGCAAAGAGTGAAGCGGGTTATCACCATCTAATTAAAATATCAAGAATGGTTGAAAATAATCACATCGATGATTTAGACGTTTGGACTTATCTTGAACAACAAGCCACTGATTTAGTATATATATCATCGGGAAGACTGAGTGAGATGGAACAAGCCATTATTCATGAAGATGACAATCATGGCAGAGAAATAGTGACGTATCTTAATCAAGTATTCGGGAAAAATCATGTATTTATGGGAATGACCATCTATCCATACAATAAATCCGAAGTTGAGATGTTGTCACATTTTGCTCAAGCAAATCATATCCAACAAGTGGCAGCTCAATTAGTGAATTCATTAAATGTAGATGAAGCTTTCAGTTTACAAATCCTTGAAGCCATTAAAGACAATGAAACGATTGATCATTCACTAAGGTATTCAAAAGGATCAAACTTCTTATTTCCAAAAGAAACACTTCGATCAATGTATGTTGATAACGGATTACAAGAAGTTTGGGATAATACAGAAAAACTCGTAGCAACATTGAATGTGTCTATTGATTCGAGCCAATCTTATTTACCAAAGTATCAAGCCCCTGATAATTTAACGTCAGCAAAATATGTCAAAGCATTGACTTTCAAACAACTAGATACCATTGGTAAGGGTCAAGATGAAATATATATCCAACAATTAAATCATGAATTACAAGTCATTGACCGAATGGGCTTCAGTGATTACTTCTTAATTGTATGGGATATTATTAAATATTGTCACGAGAAAAATATTCGTATTGGACCAGGTAGGGGTTCTGCAGCGGGTTCATTAGTCAGCTATTTATTACAAATTACTCTAGTTGACCCTATCGAATTTGATTTATTATTTGAACGATTTTTAAACCCTGAACGATATAATATGCCCGATATTGATATTGATATTCCAGATAATAAAAGAGAATCAGTATTAAAATACATCCAAAAGAGATATGGGCGTGAGCAAGTGGCTCAAATTGTGACGATGGGAACCTTTGGTGCGAAAGCTTCGGTTCGAGATACTTTACGTGTCATTGGAGCGGATAGTGACCAATTAAAACGCTGGTCGCAAGCCATACCATCTGATCAAAATCAGTTAATGACCTTAGAGCGAGCAGTCAAAGAATCCAATTCCTTACAAGCAATTGTTTCAGAAAGCGAATTTAATCGAGACATCTTTAAAGCGGCACAAACTATCGAAGGGTTGCCTCGACATAACTCAACCCATGCGGCAGCAGTAGTGATTAATGATTTTCCGCTTGATTCGATTATTCCCGTTAAAGACCGTGAGAATGACTTGTTGATCACACAGTTTACAATGAACGATGTCGAACAAATGGGCTTACTGAAGATGGATTTTTTAGGATTAAGAAACTTAACAATTCTAGATAATATTATCCGTAATATTAAAACAAATAAAAACATCGATATCTTAGCCCAGGACATTCCGATGAATGATTTTGAAACGATTAAACTGTTTCAAGAAGCCGATACAAATGGTGTGTTTCAGTTTGAATCAGACGGAATTAAAGATGTTTTAAAACGACTGAAGCCAGAAAACTTTGAAGATATTGTCGCTGTTAACGCCCTGTATCGACCAGGTCCTATGAAACAAATTGATTCTTTTATTCGAAGAAAGCATGGCAAAGAAAAAATTGAGTACGTTAATGATGTCCTGGAACCTATATTGAATACGACTTATGGAATTATCGTCTATCAAGAGCAAGTCATGCGGATTGTTGTTGATATGGCTGGATTTTCTCTAGGAGAAGCGGATATATTACGTCGCGCTATGGGGAAAAAGCAAGTAGATGTCATGGAGAAAGAACGAGAACACTTTGTCAATGGAGCAATCAATAAAGGTCATACAGAGCACGCTGCTAAAGAAGTTTACAATTATATATATGAATTTAGTAATTACGGGTTTAACCGAGCACATGCAGTTGTTTACTCAACATTAGCCTATCAATTAGCTTATTTAAAAGCCAATTATACAGAAGAATTTTATCAAGCGATACTGAACAATGGACGTTCACAATCAACATCCTATAATCATTATATTCAAGAAGCCAAACATAGATTACAAAAGTTATTACCATTGGATATAAATAAAAGTGGGGCAGGATTTAATGTTGATGAAGGATTGCGTATCGGGTTTAATTCAGTTAATGGTGTGAGAGGTGAGCTTATTGACCACATCTTGGAAGATCGAAGTCAAATGGGGACATATAAAAGTCTATTAAACTTTCTACAAAGATTACCACTCAAGTTATTAAAAGCAGAGATGATATCGCCATTAATTTATGCCGGAGCTTTTGATGGTTTCGGAGCGAATCGAGCCACTTTAGTACACAATTTATCTGCCATGATTCAATCCGTTGAGTTTAGTGGACAAAATATTAATTTATTTCAAGAAATGGAACCAAAAATTGATTGGAAAGAAGATTATTCACTAATAGAAAGATTAAATTACGAAAAAGAAGCTCTAGGATTTACGATTTCTGGGCATCCACTTGACGCTTATAAAGATATTATTGAAAATGATCCAGATTTTATTAATATTTCCCAAGCCTTGAAGTCACCATTAAAGAAAAAAATAAAACTGATTGCGATGGTTCAAAATGTAAAAGTAATTCGAACTAAGAAAAATGATTTAATGGCTTTCTCTACAATTGGGGAAGAATTCTACTCTGTTGATGTGGTTGTTTTCCCAACGATTTATCAAAAAAGTATGCAATTACTGAAAGAGAATAATATATTAATTGTCGAAGGTACGGTAGGTGTTGACCGGCGCGAAAATTTACAAATCGTCGTTGATGCATTAAAACCCGTCAGTGAATATAAAAATAATCAGAAAACACCGCAACAAATGAATACCATTCGTCGTTGTTTTATACAAATAGAAGATTTCGCTCAAGACCAAGCAAAAATTGAGAATGTGAAGCAATTAGCCTTGGACAATTTTGGGCCAGCAGATATCATTTTAGTGGACCGAAATCGACGAACAATTCAATTAGATTCGCCCTATACGATTAGTTATAGTTACCGAGTGCAACAACAACTGAAAGAAATCTTCGGTCAAGAACGGGTAGTTTTTAAATAAATCATTGAATTACTGATGTTAAAGCAATGAAATGAAAATGAAAACGCTGCTTTCATAAAAAAAGAAATGAAATGATATGACTTTATATATGAATAATGATAAAATAACGGCAGTGGTAAAAATCTTACCAATCTGTATTATTGAATTAGAGGTGGAAAATGGAAATCAAACGTATTGCCGTTTTAACAAGTGGTGGTGATGCACCTGGTATGAACGCAGCTGTTCGTGCAGTTGTTGAGCAGGGGATTCATCATGGTTTAGAAGTTTATGGAGTATACTATGGTTATCGTGGTTTAGTAGAAGGGGATTTCCGACTACTAACACTCTCAGATGTGCATCATAACATTCGCCGTGGGGGAACAATGTTATATTCAGCACGCTATCCTGAATTTAAACACAAAGAGAATCAAGAAAAAGCAATTAGCCAATTAGAAAAATTTGGTATTGATGCTTTAGTGGTTATTGGTGGTGACGGATCATTTGCCGGGGCTTTAAGTTTATCTAAATTAGGTTTCCCAGCCGTAGGAATTCCTGGAACAATCGATAATGATATCCCTGGAACAGAATACACTATCGGGTTTGATTCAGCTGTCAGTGTCGCCTTAGACGCGATTGATAAAATTTCAGATACTGCTGCATCACATAATCGTACATTTGTTGTAGAAGTAATGGGAAGACACGCTGGAGATATCGCAATTTGGGCGGGTGTAGCTGCGGGTGCAGATGCAATTATTATCCCCGAAGAAGAATTCTTAATTGAAGATGTTGTTCGCCGTACAGAAGCAGGACGCTCAGCAGGTAAAGATTATTCACTTGTTGTTCTAGCTGAAGGGGCGATGGATGTTGACAATTTCGTTGAACAATTCCAAGAATTAGCGCCGGATCAAAGTGTTCGCGGTGTTACGTTATCACATATTCAACGTGGTGGAACACCTACGGCACGTGACCGTGTCTTCGCAACTTTAATGGGAGCTCGATCTGTTGACTTACTTATCGAAGGACAAAAAGCTATCTACTTGGGTGTTCGTGAAGAGCAATTAACTGTATTTGATATTGTAGAAACTTTAGAAAAAACTGAACACCATGTTAGACAAGATCTATTCCAATTAAATCAAGAATTAACTGATCGTGGAAACTAAATTTAATTAAAAGGGGAAATAATATCAATGAATATTAAAAAAACTAAAATTGTTTGTACTTTAGGACCAGCAAGTGACGCTCAAGAAACAATGGAGCAATTAATCGAATCAGGAATGAACGTTGCTCGTTTTAACTTCTCTCATGGTGACCATGAAGAGCAATTAGTTCGTTTCAACACTTTAAAAGCTGCTCGTGAAGTAACTAAACGTAACGTTGGTATCTTATTAGATACTAAAGGACCAGAAATCAGAACTCATTTAATGGCAACGGATATTGTTACATTAGAAAAAGGTAAAACAGTTCGCATTTCTATGGAAGAAGTTGCCGGTACTGAAGAAAGATTCTCTGTATCTTACGACCAATTAATTAATGACGTTAAAGTTGGCGGACACATCTTATTAGATGATGGTTTAGTTGATTTATTAGTTACTGAAATCGACCATGAAAATGGCGACATCGTAACAGAAATCCAAAACAACGGAATTCTTAAATCTCGTAAAGGTGTAAACGTACCTAACGTTTCACTTAACTTACCAGGTATTACTGAAAAAGATGAAAAAGATATTCGTTTCGGAGTACGCGAAGGAGCTGACTTTATTGCAGCAAGTTTCGTACGTCGTGCATCAGACGTTATGGAAATTCGTCAAGTACTTGAAGAAGAAGGACGTCCTAATGTTAAGATTATTTCTAAGATTGAAAACCAAGAAGGTGTAGACAACTTAGATGAAATTTTAGAAGTCTCTGATGGTATCATGGTTGCACGTGGTGACTTAGGGGTAGAAATCCCAACGCCAGAAGTTCCAATTGTGCAAAAACACATCATCAAAAAATGTAATGAAGCAGGTAAAGTTGTAATTACTGCAACTCAAATGCTAGATTCAATGCAAAGTAATCCTCGTCCAACACGTGCCGAAGCCGGAGACGTTGCGAACGCAATCTTTGATGGAACAGACGCTGTCATGTTATCAGGTGAAACTGCCGCAGGTGATTACCCAGTTGAAGCTGTTAAAACAATGTCAAGTATTGCATTACGTACTGAAGAAGCATTAGTTGGTCAAGATGCGGTTACTCTTAAAGAATATGACAAACGTGACTTAACTGAAGCGATTGGTCAAGCTGTAGGACATACTGCACGTAACTTATCTATTAATACAATTGTAGCAGCGACAAGTTCTGGACATACTGCTCAAATGATTTCTAAATACCGTCCACAAGCTAATATTATTGCAGCGACATTCGATAACGAAATTAGTCGTTCATTAACATTAACATGGGGAGTACAAGCTTTCGAAATCGAAGCACCAGGATCAACAGATGAGATGTTAGACTCAGCAACTCAATTGGTTCAAGAAAAAGGTTTTGCAAGTGAAGGTGACTTAATTATCATCACTGCAGGTGTTCCAGTAACTGAATCTGGTACAACTAACTTAATGAAGATCCAATTAATCGGAACATTGTTAGCGCAAGGTGAAGGTGTTGGTAGCGGAAACTACATCGGTAAAGCTGTTATTGCAAACTCTGCTGAAGAAGCAAATATTAAAACAGTTGTTGGTTCAGTATTAGTTGCTAAAAACACAGATGCTGATTACTCTGAAGCAATCAATAAAGCTGGAGCAATTATTGTTGAAGAAGGTGGAATTACTTCTCACGCTGCAGTTGTTGGACTTGAACGTGGAATTCCAGTTATTGTTGCAGTTGAAGGAGCATTATCTTCAATTAAAGCTGACGAATTAGTTACAGTAGATGCTCGTCGTGGACGCATTTACCGTGGAGCAACAGTAAGTATCTAATCTTACATTTTAATTAAGAGCACCATCAAATCTACGTATTTTAACTTCGATTTGATGGTGCTCATTTTTTATGAATTTGCGCATAAAATACAAGTAACAAAGATTATAAAGGATATATAATGGATGTTTAAGAAGAAATCCATGTCGACTTTATGTTAAAATAGAAATTAAATAGCAGTAAAAATTATAAGAAGGAGGGCTTAAATGGTTCAATTTGGAGAAATAATTGAAGCAAAAATTATAGATGAAAATGATCTAAATTATTTTGCCCAAAAAGACGGGATTACATTTACTATCCCAAAGGATTCTACTGAAGAAACTTATGAAAATGGTGAAATAGTAGAGGGATTAATCTATCAAGATAAAGACGAGACGAACATCTTGCAAGTAGAATTACCAGATATTCGTCCAGGTTATTATGGTTGGGGAAGAGTCATTCAATCAATATATAGTCTTGGAATTTTCGTTGATGTTGGTTTAATTAATAAAGACGTCGTAGTATCTCTGGATGTTTTACCAGAAGATAATAAAAAATGGCCTCGTCACGGAGATAAGTTATACTTAACATATCAAGTTGATAATAAAGACCGTTTTTGGGGTGTTCTAGCACAAGAAGAGGATTTTAATAAATTAAAACGCAAAGCACCAGCCCGTATGATGAATCAGGAAGTTAGTGCAACAGTAATAAGCAATAAAGGTGTGGGTGTTCAAGCGATATCTGTCGAAGGTTTCGAGATATTTGTTCATGAAAGTGAAATGGAACACCGACTTCGTGTAGGTGAGCCAGTACAATTAAGAATTATTCATGTTCATAAAGATGGTACTTTAAATGGATCTGCGAAACCACGTGCTTTTGAAGCATTAGATGATGATTCAGAAATGATTTATGCGGTCTTAAGTAAGACACCTGATAAATTCTTACCTCTACACGATAAATCAGATCCTGAGGAAATCAAAAATTATTTAGGGTTGAGTAAATCACAATTCAAACGTGCCGTTGGAAGATTGATGAAGAACGGCCGTGTTACACAAGAGAAGGAAAAAGGAATTTTTCTGAAGGATTAAAATAGGAGTGATTGAATGGATGAATTAATAGATGATTACGAACGTTATTTATTGATTGACCAAGGAAAATCACAAAACACCATCCAAAGTTACATGAGAGATTTGAAGAAGTTTGTTACATTTATTAATGAACAGGAACTTGTCGAAATTAATAATATTAATAAAGACACAATCCAATTGTATATTATAAGCCTAAACAAAGCGGGATTTGCAGCAAGTACAACGAATCGAATGATTTCGACTTTAAAAAATTTTTTCCATTATTTAATTAGGGAACAAAAGATGGATCATAACCCGATGGATCTAATCCAAGGGGCAAAGAATCGAAAACATTTACCAAAAACGTTGAGTTCAAAAGAAATTGATCGTTTACTTGACTCACCGGACGCGGAAACTAATAATGGTATCCGTGACCGCGCCATTTTAGAAGTCATGTATGCATCTGGTTTGCGAGTGAGTGAATTAACACATTTAAAGATAAATGAACTTCATTTGGAATTAGGTTTTATACAGACAATCGGTAAAGGGGATAAAGAACGAATTATTCCCATCGGTGAAGAAGCACTATTTTGGATTAAAAAGTATCTTGAGGAAGTTTATCCAGTTTATTCTAAAAAATCGACCGATTCTACCATTCTATTCTTAACCCAACGCGGTAAACAATTTACCCGTCAAGGAATTTGGAAAAATTTAAAAAAATATGTGAACTTGGCTGGAATCGACCACGAAGTGTCACCTCATATTTTGCGCCATTCTTTTGCGACACATTTGTTAGAGAATGGGGCCGATTTAAGAATGGTACAAGAACTACTTGGTCATTCAGACATTTCCACCACACAAATTTATACTCATGTATCCAAACAGCGACTACAAGAAATATATCGTAACTCATTTCCAAGAGCGATAGATTAAAGGAGTAAAAATATGACATTTGATAGAATACATTTATTAGTTATGGACTCAGTAGGTATTGGAGAAGCAGCAGACGCCAAAGAATTTGGTGATGTTGGCTCAAATACTTTAGGTAATATTGCAAACACGGTTGGTTTAAAATTACCAAACTTAACAAAAATGGGGTTAGGTAATATAGCGCCACTTAAAGGCATCGATCCAGTTGAAAACTCTACTGCGTATTTTACTAAATTGGAAGAAGTATCTGCAGGTAAAGATACAATGACTGGACATTGGGAAATCATGGGTCTTCGTATTGACCAACCATTCCGAGTGTTTCCGGACGGCTTCCCAGATGAATTGATTGAGAAGATTGAAACTTTTTCTGGGCGCAAAATTATCGGGAATAAACCAGCGTCTGGAACTGAAATTTTAGATGAATTAGGGCAACACCAAATTGAAACAGGTGATTTAATTGTCTACACATCAGCGGACTCGGTTCTACAAATTGCCGCTCATGAAGAAGTAATTCCATTAGAAGAATTATACAAAATTTGTGAGTACGCAAGAGAAATTACTTTAGAAGATCCTTATATGATTGGTCGAATTATTGCACGTCCATATCTAGGTGAAGAGGGTAATTTTGAAAGAACGAGTAATAGACATGATTACGCGTTAAGTCCTTTTGGAAACACAACTTTAGATTACTTGAAAGACGAATCTTTTGATGTTATTTCTATTGGTAAAATCGAAGATATCTTTAACGGTCAAGGAATTACCGAAGGTCACCGAACTGAAAGTAATATGGATGGTGTTGACAAATTAATTAAAGTGATGGATAAAGACTTTAAAGGCTTGAGCTTTACGAATCTAGTTGATTTTGACGCTAAATTCGGTCACCGTCGTAATACACAAGGATATGCAGACGCATTAGAAGATTTTGATGCACGCATTCCAGAAATGATTGACCACTTAGCAGAGAATGACTTATTAATTATTACTGCTGATCATGGAAATGATCCAACTTTCTCTGGAACCGATCATACACGTGAATATGTTCCAGTATTAGTTTATAGCAAAGCGATTAAAGAACCGAAAGAATTAGACGCAACATACTTCAGTGATATCGCTGCGACAATTTCTGCTAACTTCTCAGTGAAGCAAACTGAAGAAGGACAATCATTCTTAGACCAATTAAAATAAAAGGGGTATAAACTATGTTTACAGAAGCTATTGATTATATTAAAAGTAAAGGAATCACAGAACCAAAAGTAGGCTTGATTTTAGGATCAGGTTTAGGTGATTTAGCTGATGAAATTGAAGAGTCTATTCAACTTGATTATTCAGATATTCCAAATTTCCCAGTGTCAACAGTTGAAGGACATGACGGGAAATTAGTATATGGAAAACTTGCTGGGAAAAAAGTTATCGCTTTAAAAGGACGTTTTCATTATTATGAAGGCTATGACTTAGACAAAGTAACATTCCCTGTGCGTATCTTTAAAGAATTAGGTGTTGAATCAGTTATTATTACAAACGCTGCAGGCGGAGTAAATGAATCATTTAATCCAGGTGATTTAATGATTATTACTGACCACTTGAACTTTACGGGCTCTAACCCACTGATTGGTCAAAATATTAGCGAACATGGACCACGTTTTGTAGACATGACCGAAACATATAGTCAACGCGGTCAACAATTATTAAAAGACATTGCCAAAGATAATGACTTCCCGATTAAAGAAGGCGTTTATACTTGGTTTACAGGACCAACATATGAAACACCTGCTGAAATAAAAGCAACACGCGTGATGGGTGGAGATGCTGTTGGAATGTCAACTGTACCAGAAGCCATTGTTGCAAAACATTGTGGTTTAGAAGTATTTGGTATTTCTTGTATTACCAATCTAGCTGCTGGTATGCAAGCTGAATTGAATCACGAAGAAGTTGTAGAAGTTTCTACTAAAGTAAAACCAAGATTTAAATTACTTATTACAGAATTAATCAATCAAATTTAACCAATGCATTTGGAAAAAGACAGGGTAAATTTATAATGAGAAGATTTGTTTTGAAAGTGGCCAATTTTATATCTATGTCTACTAAAAAAACGAATTGAATTATAAAGGTATATCATGTCTTTTTTCAATGTGTTTGTTCATATATAGAATCAACTTAATATGCAATTTCTTGAAATAATTATCATAACATGGTAATATCACTCAAGTGATTAAGGGACGAGGAGGTTTCCATGTTAATTAGTTCAAAAAATAAAAACGAAAAAATTATATTAGGGTTACTTTCTTATACTTATGACGATGAGAAAGCGAATTTAAGTGAAATGAGCAATCTATTAGAGTCATACCGAGAAGATCCTAATTTTGATATTTTATTATATAAAAATGATGAAAGTGATAATTTTATCGGATTAATATGTATTGAAAAGAATACGTTAGAGTCTCAAAATGAAGATACACCATCATCGACAACGATTATCATACATCGAATTGCGGTTGTGCCTTCTTTCAGAGATGAAGGTATCGGTTATAAAATGTATGAATTACTGCGTAAGCAACACCCTAATGCGACGGTTATTGGATCGATGAATACGGTGGATATCTTAGCTAAATGGAGTACAAAATATAATCAGTCATTATAGAATTTACGAATGTAATGGGGAGATTGTTTGCAAAACACAGAATTAAGAATTGAATTAGAGTCATTTCAAGGTCCTTTTGACTTACTACTTCATTTGATTAAGCAGATGGAAGTAGATATCAATGATATTCCCATGACTGCGATAACCAATCAATATATCAAGTATATTGAGGCAATGAATGAGTTAGAATTAGATATTATTGGAGAATATTTGGTTATGGCTGCGACGTTGCTAGAGATTAAAAGTAATATCTTACTTCCGATTGAGCCAAGTCCAGATTATGAAGAAGATTACGATGAGGGCGATCCACGAGATATTCTTGTTCAACAATTGCTTTTATACCAACAATTTCAAACCGTCGCGACTCAATTACAAATCAAACAAGACGAGAGGGCGCGACTATTTTCACGTCCGATGGCTGATTTAAGTTCGTATCAAGAATTTGTCCCATTAGATGAAGATGCACTTTCACTGACTGATTTAGCTGAGGCGATGGCCAGTGTTGTTGAAAAAGCAGCGAGTCGAGAACCACTTGAAAGGCAAATTCAACATGAATCATTAACGGTCTCAGATCAGATGGATAAGATTATGGCCGCATTTCAATTTGATACAGATAATGATTCAGTGACTCTTGATCAATTTTTCCAATACGGAACACGTAATGAAATTATAACGACATTTTTAGCGATGTTGGAATTAGTAAGAAAGCAACATCTAATCTTTCTTCAAAAGAGTAAAGATGATCCAATCCAAATGAAGAAATTAGAGGAGTAAGATTTGTGAATGAGTTAATAAAGAGAGTATTTGGTATATTATTTGTAGCAGGTGATGACGGAGTGAGTCGGCAAGAGTTGGCTCAAAGTTTAGAAGAGCCAATAAGTAACATTGACGACTGTCTTGAACAGTTAAAACTTAATTTTCAAACGGATGATTCATCAGCGCTTGAAGTTGTCAATTTCAATCAAAGATACCGATTAATTACAAAAAAAGAATTGGCAGAAGATGTAGAAAAATATGCTCAAGCTCCATTTTCACAAAACTTAACAAGAGCATCGATTGAAACTTTATCAATCGTAGCCTATCGCCAACCAATTACGCGTATGGCTATTGACGAGATCAGAGGAGTTTCTTCGAGTAGTTTAATCCAGAAACTAATTTCTCGAGATTTGATCAAAGAAATTGGAAGGATTGAAGCACCGGGGCGTCCCGTATTATATGGGGTAACCGATTACTTTATGGATTATTTTGGTTTAAAGACATTAGATGATTTACCAGAAATTGAACCCATTGCATTAAATGCAGAACTTTCCTCCGAAGAATTGTTTGACTTGAAAGAATGGCCAATTGAATTATATGACGAAGAAAATAATCAGAATGAGGATGAGTAACTAAATGGAAAGATTACAAAAAGCAATGGCGAATGCGGGTGTCGCAAGTCGTCGTAAAAGTGAAGATTTAATCGTAGATGGACATGTAAAAGTAAATGGTGAATTAGTAACGGAACTAGGTACAAAAGTATCTAAGACGGATGTTATTGAAGTAGATGGCGTTCCAATTTATAAAGAAGAACCAAAATACATTATGTTATATAAACCAAAAAACGTTATCAGTGCTGTGAGTGATCCCACTGACCGTCAAGTAGTTGTGGATTTTATTCATGGTGTAGAAGAACGTATTTATCCTATTGGACGATTAGATTTTGATACAACTGGATTAATTTTATTAACAAATGATGGTGATTTTGCGAACTTATTAACTCACCCACGCTATAATATTGATAAAGTATATATTGCAACGGTCAACGGTATTGTTGACACAAAAGCACTGACTAAATTAGAGCAAGGTGTTATGATTGACGGTAAGAAAACTTCTAAAGCCCGTGCGAAAGTTATTTCAACAAATAAAGACAAGAAAACATCCGTTGTACAGTTAACAATACATGAAGGTTGGAATCACCAAGTGAAAAATATGTTCGAAGCCGTAGGGCATGAAGTATATCGCTTGAAACGTGAAAGATTTTCATTCTTAGATTTAGGTACTTTACAGCCAGGCGAGTGGCGTGATTTAACAGCTTTTGAAGTGGATAAGTTAAAGAAAATTGCTTTAGATGATTAAGCTTCAAAATTTTTTGTGATTATTCACAAAGGACTTGCCATATTCAAATGAATATGCTAAGATATAATTAAATAAAATACAATACGTCTTCAGGGCAGGGTGTAATTCCCGACCGGTGGTAAAGTCCACGAACTCGAGGCATCGAGCTGATCTGGTGAAATTCCAGTACCGACAGTAAAGTCTGGATGGAAGAAGATTAAATGATATACACTTTTTTTGAGTATATTCTTTTAAAGTACGTCTTTTTACCCTGGGAAAAATTAGGGTGAGAAGGCGTACTTTTTTAGTCTTGGGACGAAAAAGGAGAAGAAAAAATGCAAAAAAGATCACAGGTTAGAACGATGATGTTGTTGGCTATATTAGGTGCTTGGGGAGTTATTTTGAGATTCTTTGAATTCCCGATTTTACCAGCTGCACCGTTTCTAAAGATTGATTTTAGTGATTTAGCTGTTCTAGTTGGAATGTTAATTCATGGACCAGTTGGTATTGTTGTAGTCGCGTTTATCAGAGATGCTATTAACTATATTTTACAAGGTGGGCAGGCAGGTTTTCCAATTGGGGCTTTCATGAGTTTCACTGCTTCAGTTGTCATGTTTATTCCGACACACTTTATTTTAAATTCGCTTAAGAAAGTTAATTGGAAATTTAAAGCTGTTTTAATGAGTATTACTCTGACAGTTGGTTTAGTTGTTTCAATGTCGTTAATTAATTATTATGTTGCATTGCCCATTTATACAACGGTGTTGAATTTCCCAATTGATGATTACTTCGGTTATATCCTGGCAGTTGTAGCACCATTTAACTTAATTAAAGGTATCTTTTTAAGTGCAGGCCAAATTTTAGTCATCAAAATCGTTCCAAACTTATTAAGAAAAAGAAATACTATTTATCCTGGATATAATTTATTGAAAACAAATTAAAACAAATAGCATATAAGCAGGCGAGTTGTTCACTTAAATTGTGAATTGCTCGCTTTTTATTTGTTTATAGTTAAAGATTGTACTAAAATTATTACATGGAGATATCAATTTAAAACATAAAAAAACAGGACTAATAACGAATATATTCATATAGTGGTGGAATAAGCTGAAAATTAATGTATAATGTAGAATGATAAAGCAAACCTGTTTGTTCTATTACCATTGCTTTACAGATTCTTTTCAGTATGATGTTATTGACAATAGAAAGCTATTTTATTGGCAAAAAAAAGATTAAGTTATGGTAATATAATAGGGAAAGTTAACTATGTATTAAAATGAATCATCATTAACTATGCATATTTAGGAGGGATTCTTATGTCTAAGGAACAAGATAAAGATCAAGACGTTTTTGAATCTGAGGTTGAAGAAACTGTTGAAGAGACACCTTCAAAGAAAGAAAGCAAACCTTGGAATCGAAAATTTGGAGAAGATGAAAATTTAAAAAACCGTCAATATTCAAGAACTGCACGCAACCAACCAGCAAAAGAAGCGACAACACTATCTAAAGTATTGTTAGCTATTATTGTTATTACGGTAATTGCGCCTTTCTTATTGTTTATTTTTGTTAATGCACAATTAGATAATGACGAAATACCAAATCGTAGTGCTGAACAAATTAATTTTTCTAGAAATTCTGAGTTATCACAAGTGTCAAGTGCTGACGAAAGTGAATCAAGCTCGGACGAAAGTGACAGTGAAGAAGAGTCTAGTTCAGAAATTAGTAGAGAACCAATTGAATCAACTGAAGAAGTTGAATCTGAACCGGAATTACCACCTACACCAACTGAACCAGTAGTACCTGAAACACCTGTAGAGACACCACCTACAACGGGCGGAACATATACAGTTCAAGCAGGGGATTCATGGTATGCTATTTCTAGAAATACCGGCGTAGATCTTAATGCGTTATTAAGTGCGAATGGGGCAACAACTGATACAGCAATTTTCCCAGGAGACACAGTCGTATTACCATAGTAAAGAATATAAGTTGATAGAATAGAGATCTGGTAAAGGTCTCTATTTATTTTGATTAAAAGGAGAATTTTTAATGTCGAATTTTCAAATTGCCATAGATGGACCCTCTTCATCAGGGAAAAGTACTGTCGCACAAGCCATTGCTAAAAAACTTGATATTATTTATATTGATACAGGGGCAATGTATAGAGCGGTCACTTTAGCGGTTTTACAAGATAGTATAGAAGTAAGTGATGCTGAACGAGTGAAAAAAATATTACCAACACTTGATTTAACTTTTAAAAGATCAGATGAAGGTATTCAAGAAATGTATTTGAATCGTCAAAATGTCAGTCGTGAAATCCGATCTGATGAAGTCACAGCAAACGTATCAGAAATTTCTGCTTATCCATTTGTTCGGGAAAAGTTAGTGGAAGACCAACGTAATATGGCGAGTACCCATTCAGTTGTCATGGATGGCCGGGATATTGGGACTGTGGTTCTCCCAGATGCTGAGTATAAATTTTTCTTGAATGCCTCAGCTAAAGTACGCGCAAAAAGACGCTTCGATGAAAATGTTGAGAAGGGCTTATCTAATCAAACGCTCGAAGAAATCGAAAAAAGTATTATCGCACGAGATCATTATGATTCAAATCGCGAGCATAGTCCGTTGAAAAAAGCGGACGATGCCATCGAGTTAGAAACGGATCATTTATCCGTGGAACAAGTTGTAAATACAATAATTGATCATATTAAGAAATAAGTACTGTTAAATCGCTATTAAATTGTGATTTTACTAGACTGATGACTGAATATTTGATATGATATACTTATATACGGTTCTTAAATTATAAGAAGAACCACTATTTTTTAGGTAACGCTTAGGAGGAATTGGGTAAATGTCAGAGTTTGTAGAAAATCAAGAATTAAATGAAAATGAAGAAGTGGTTGAAGAGACAGAATCTACAGAGGTAGAAGAGTCTATGGAAACTATGGAAGACGCTTTAGATAGTGTTAAAGAAATTAAAGTTGGCGATACTGTTCAAGGTGATGTATTAGCCTTTGATGACAATCAAGTACGTGTTTCTATTCAAGAAAGTGGCGGACTTGAAGGAGTCATTCCACGCAATGAATTATCAGCTACACCTGTTGAAGAATTAACAGATGTTGTTAATATTGGTGATGAAATCGAATTAGTGGTATTAAAACCAATTAAAGATAAAGAAAACGGAAACTTTTTATTATCTAAAAAACGTGTAGATGCTAAAAAAGTTTGGGAAGAATTACAAGTTAAATTTGAAAACGAAGAAATTATCGAAGCACCAGTTAAAAACGTTGTAAAAGGCGGATTAGTTGTAGATGCTGGCGTACGTGGATTCGTTCCTGCTTCAATGGTTGAAGATCATTTCGTAGAAGACTTCACACCATATGTTGGACAAACTTTAAAATTCGTTATTGTTGAAATTGAACCAAGTGAAAACCGTTTAATTTTATCACATAAAGAAATTGCACGTAAAGAAAGCGAAGCAAAACGTGCTGAACGTTTAGCTGATTTAGAAGAAGGATCAGTTGTTGAAGGTACAGTAGCTCGCTTAGTAAACTTTGGTGCATTTATCGACTTAGGTGGAGTGGACGGATTAGTTCACATTAGCCGTATTGCTCACGAGCATGTTGATAAACCAAGTGATTACTTAACACCAGGCGAAACTGTTAACGTTAAAGTTCTTTCTGTTGATGAAGAAGATGGCCGCGTATCATTATCTATTAAAGATACATTAGCAGGACCATGGGATAACATCGAAGAAAAAGCTCCAGAAGGTTCTGAATTAAAAGGAACTGTTAAACGCTTAACTAGCTTCGGTGCATTTGTTGAAGTATTCCCAGGAGTTGAAGGGTTAGTACATATTTCACAAATCGCTCACGAACACATCGCGACACCTCACGAACGTCTTGAGGAAGGTCAAGAAATTGATGTTAAAGTATTAAGTGTAGATCCAGAACAAAACCGCTTATCACTTTCTGTGAAAGCATTATTGGATCAACCAGAAGGTATGGAAGAAGCTCCAGCTCCTGCAGCTAGCTCTAACAAACCTCGTCGTGAGAACAACAAACGTAACACAGGAAACAAAAAACAAAACCGTCAAAGAAACTTCCAAGACTCATCTGATGACAGCGATTCAGGATTTACATTAGCTGACATGTTAGGTGATCAATTAGACCAATTCAAAGGTGAATAGGAATAATATTTGACTTAAAGAACGAGGCTGACTTTTCATTAGTCAGTCTTTTCTTAATTTATGGAGGTGAAATGAATGAGTAAAGTGCCAGTAGTCGCTTTAGTAGGTCGACCGAATGTTGGTAAATCAACCATATTCAACCGACTCATTGGAGAGAGAGTATCGATTGTAGAAGACCATCCTGGAGTAACTCGTGACCGTATTTATGCGACAGGTAAGTGGATTGGTAAAGAATACCGTTTGATTGATACCGGTGGTATTGATATGAGTAATGAGCCATTAATGAATCAAGTGCGTTACCAAGCAGACTTAGCCATGGATGAAGCGGATGTCATTGTAATGGTGACGAGTGTCAGAGAAGGTGTCACTCTTGAGGATGAAGAAGTAGCCCAAAGATTACATCGAACAAATAAACCAGTTGTTCTAGCGATTAATAAAGCAGATAATCCTGAACAACGCCAAATGATTTATGATTTCTATACTTTAGGCTTAGGTGATCCTATCCCAATATCTGGTTCACATGGTACCGGAATTGGTGATTTATTAGATAAGATAGTGGAAATGTTTCCAGAAGATTCTAGTGATACAGATGACGATGATTCAATTAAATTCAGTTTTATTGGACGTCCTAATGTAGGTAAATCTAGTTTAGTGAATTCAATATTGAAGGAAGAACGTGTGATTGTATCAAATATTGAAGGAACCACCCGTGAGGCAGTTGATACTAAGTTCAAGACAGCTGATGGTAAAGAATATACAATGATTGATACCGCAGGGATTCGTAAAAAAGGTAAAGTTTGGGAAAACACTGAAAAGTATAGTGTTATGCGTGCCTTATCAGCAATTGAACGAAGTGATATTGTTTGTATGGTATTAGATGCTGAAACTGGAATTATCGAACAAGATAAACGTGTCGCAGGTTATGCTTATGAAGCAGGTAAAGGTATTATTATTATTGTTAACAAATGGGATGCCGTTGACAAAAGTAATAATAAGTTCGACGAGTTTACTAAAGAAATTCGTAAAGAGTTTCAATATTTACGTTTTGCACCTATCTTATTTGTGAGTGCAAAAACAGGACAAAGATTAAATAAACTACCTGAACTAATTAATATGATTCACGAGAACCGCGCAAGACGTGTTCAATCTTCTGTATTGAATAACGTAGTAATGGATGCTGTTGCGATGAATCCAACACCAACGGATAAAGGTAGACGCTTAAAAATCTACTATATGACACAAGTTGCGATCAACCCACCAACATTTGTTGTGTTTGTGAATGATGTTGAGTTAATGCACTTCAGTTATGAACGCTTTTTAGAGAATCAGTTACGTGAAAGTTTCTATTTTGAAGGTACTCCGGTACATATAATTACACGTGCGCGTTCATAATGCTTAAATATTAGTTTAGATTTACTCAAGAATAGTGTAAAACGTTGTATTATAAGCTTTTATGTGTTATTCTTATAAATGAAATATCCGTTAAAGAGATGTCGTATATTTCAAATATCTCAAATATGAGGATTTATATAAGGAGGAATACTAATGGCAAATAAAGCACAATTAGTAGAAAAAGTAGCAGAAAAAACTAACTTAACTAAGAAAGACGTAACAGCAGCGGTTGAAGCGTTATTCGAAACAATCGAAGAAACTTTAGCTTCTGGCGACAAAGTTCAAGTTATCGGTTTCGGTACATTTGAAGTTCGTGATAGAGCTGCTCGTAAAGGTCGTAACCCACAAACTGGAGAAGAAATTCAAATTCCAGCAAGTAAAGTACCAGGATTCAAAGCTGGTAAAGCATTAAAAGAAGCTGTAAAATAATTCAAGCTTTTAACCCCTAGAGCCACAAGGCTTTAGGGGTTTTCTTTTTGGATATTAGCGCTCTAGTGGACCAATTGTGGACTAAATATTTCTATATTATATCTTTTGTTCATTCCTCCCAATTTAAATATACGACACATAATATTCAATTATTCGCCGATTAATTTTGGCAACAATACATGTCGGTGGTATAATAAATAAGAATGAGTAAAGGAGGGTTTGATAATGACAATCCTAGATGAGATTTTAGAAGAATTAGGCAATGTAGATACCATTGAAGAACAACGGTTAGTTATTATTGATTATATAGAAAGAGCGAGTGAAGATAGTAGTTATATACCCGCACTAGAAAGCTTAGCCGATATACTATTCAAAACAGGATCAGTCGATCAAGGACTGACTGTATTAATTGAATTATTTGAATTAAAAAAATATAAGAAATATGCTAAGCAAATTGTGAGTAAATTGTACCAATATGAAGCCTATGACAAGGCGTACTTTTATTGGTTAGATTTAGCGAAATCCGACAATGAAGACCCTGAACTCAAATTATTGGAAGCAAGATTACTTAAAAAGCTAAATCGTCATACTGAAGCGATTGATATGTATCGCAAGATTATTAAAAGCTATCCGACACTAGGGGAAGCCTATGAAGATTTAGGAGATATTTACTTAGAACAGCAAAATATTAGTCAAGCAGAAAATTATTATAGAGCGGTGTATGAGTATTTAGATGATTATGAAAATATTCGTGATGTTCGACTGAAATTAGTTGAAGTTGAGTCTTTAAAAGAAATTATTGACTTAGCAGCTGTTGAAAAACTTGAAAAAGATGAGCGAATTCCATTAGAAACTGAAGATGAATTCTTCGTATTTGCTAATGTATATAAGACATTATTTCAATTCGATAAAGCGATTGATTACGCGAAAAAGGCACTACAAAAAGATTCGGATAATATAAATTATTCAATTCTTTTAATTGATTTATACAAAACTACTGGACAGAAATCTAATTTATATAAAGAATTAACATGGTCAGCTAAAACATTACCACCCTTAGATCCAATGATATTAAACATAGCAAAAGTAGCCGATGATGTGGATCATTTAAATGATGACATCATAGAAAAGCTCGTCGATTATACAAACTTAATTGATAATAGTGAAGATTTTTATTTGGCAATTAACATTATCGTAAATTATTACTTAAGTAAAAGTGATGCGGCACAGGCCTTACATTTTTTACGAGTATTTGAAGGGCAGCAAATTGATCATGAATATATGAGTTATCATTTTGCGATTGTTTATGAAGCTTTGGGTCTTAAGGATAAAGCAGAAGAAGATTATTTAATTGCACTTGATTACTTACTTCCTCACGAGGAATTAGCTTTCCGTCTAGCTAATTTTTATTTTACGAATAAAGAAGTTGAGAAGGCATTAGAAGTCGTGAATCAATATAACAATACGTTTTATGATATACCAAAATTAAAAGCTTTGAGTAAAGAAATTCAATCTAAAAATGACTTATCTGACTTAGATGAATATAAAGAGTGGGAGTAAGAAAATGGAGAGAAATGAAAGGAAAAGACAATTTTTAAAATGGTTAATTTCAAATTACCAACATTCTAATCCGTCTGTGAATTATTTATTGCAATTTCTATCAACAAATTCTGAGCTAATGAATAATATACTATTCTCTGAAGGGGCAAAGTATGCTCCTCGTGGAATTTACATTTCCTTTAATCCGAATACACAACTGCCTTTTATGTATTATAAAGAACAGCTAAGTTATACATTGAGCGACCAAGCCTTTCATGATATTCGCTTGAATCATCGTTTTTCAAAGCAAGATTTTTATGTCGAAGTGGATATTCCTCATCTTTATCAACAACTGTATAGGTTTGATGTTTTTGAAGATAATCCGTATATCCCGGAAAATCTACAATTTTTGATGGACTTAGAAGATAGTCTATATCAGATTTCATTGGAGACGAAACTGTCTTTATTAAATAAAGATTTAAATACCGCTTTAGAGAAATACGATTTTGATAAAGTGAGTTATTATTTAAAACAAATTGAAAAATTGAAAGGTGAATAATATGTTTGTATCACTGACAGATCCATTATTTCAAGAAGCAATTCCTGTATTAGGACAAATTGAGTCTCATGGATATGAGGCTTATTTTGTTGGGGGTTGTGTAAGAGATACATTATTAAATAAAAAAATTAATGACATTGATATTGCAAGCAGTGCAAGACCAGAAGAAGTTGAAGCTATGTTTCCGATTACGTTTGATGTCGGTAAGGAACATGGGACAATTGTTGTTGTTGTGGATAAAGCGCCTTATGAAATAACAACATTTAGAACGGAAGGCGACTATACTGATTATAGACGGCCAGATGAAGTAAATTTCGTTCGTAATTTAAGAGAAGACACGTTAAGACGTGATTTTACAATTAATGCGATGGCATTTGATCGCCAAGGCGAATTATATGACTACCACGGCGGTGTAAAGGATTTAAATGACCATCTAATCAGATGTGTTGGTAATGCGCAGGAGCGCTTCTTAGAAGACGCTTTAAGAATGATGAGAGCGATTCGATTTGCCTCTCAGTTAGGTTTTGAGATTGAACAAGAGTCATTTAATGCGATTCAAGCTTTAAAAGCAAATTTACAACATATTTCAATTGAACGAATCAGAATAGAATTTAGTAAATTTTTACTTGGAAATTCTTTTACTGAAAAATCCCAGTTACTCGTCAACACAGGGTTAGCTGAATACTTGCCAGGATTTACGCAAGAGTTAGCAGGAACAGTTATGTCTGAATTAAGTAAAGATTTTAAAGACACACCAAATGCTTTACGTGATGAGCGCTTAGTCTGGGCTAGAATGTTAAAACATATGGGAATCATTCAGCCAGAAACAATTCGTAGTTTTTTAAAAGAATGGACACATAGTAATGCTTTTATCAAAGATGTGATCCAAATGATTCAATTGTTTGACTACTTTAAAGAGGAACATGTCACAAGTTGGGAAGTTTACAATTATGACTTCTCAAATATTCAACGTGTTGAGGACTTTTTATTTGAAACTCAACGTATTGACCATAAATTTGTCGAAGATATTTACAACGCATTACCAATAAAAAGCAAAAAAGATATTGCCGTTAATGGGAAAGATGTTATGACAATCCTTGATCTTAAAAAAGGCGGTCCAGAAATTGGGGCATGGTTAGATAAGATTGAACGATTAATCATTGAAATGGAACTAGAAAATACTTATAGTATGATTGAAGCTTATATAAAAAATAGTGGCAGTATAGATTAGGAGTGTTTGTATGCCTAGGTTAAAGAATAAAATTGCAATCGTTGATATTGAAACAACCGGGCCCAATATTGACGAGGGTGATCGAATCATCCAAATTGGAGCAATTATTATATCTGAAGGCAATATTGTTAATACATATTCGATGTTAATAAATCCTAATCGTGAGATTCCAGAACATATTGCAAAGTTAACAGGTATTAAAGAAGAAGATGTGGCCAATGCACCACAGTTTAATAGTGTAGCGACTTTATGGCATGAGAGGCTGAAAGATTGTGTCTTTATTGCTCATAATTTAGGCTTTGACTTACGCATACTTAAAGAAAGTTTTGAAAGATTTGATTTAGAATTTGATCCTATCGCACTAGATTCAGTGGTCCTTGCGAAAATCATCGTCCCAACAGCAATCGGATTTAATTTAACGGATTTAAGTCGTCATTTTAATTTAGAATATAGTGAAGCTCATGATGCCTATTCAGATGCATTAATCACTGCAGATATTGTGAGTGAGTTAGCTAAAATTGCGAAAGAAATTCCGGTTGAGACTCTTGGTCGAATGGAACCATTTTTAAGGCATTTGAGATATAACGAAATAGAATTTTTCACTAATCCAGATAAGTTTATTTTAAACGACATTGTTAGTGACAAAAGAGCGGATGTAGATTTAGAAAGTGAAAACTTACCTAAACAGAATCAAACCCTTTCAGAATTTATTTATGAAAAATGGCAAAACCATCCTTATGCTGTCTTAGAAGATACACATCGTCCCATTCCATATGACGTGATATTTAATGAAAGCATCTTAAAAGAGGGGCGTTATTTATTATCTTTGCCTACATTAGATGAATCAAATTATTGGAGTGACGTGATTATAAGGCAAACTACTTTAGAAAAGATTGCTTTATTAAAGTCACAAGGAAATTATTTACATGAAAAAGCTTTTGAGAATTATATTCTTCAATATAATTTCAAGCGTAATAATCAACAGGAATTACTCGTTATAGCGGCATCTATACATTGGCAAGCTTTGTCAAAATTCGGTGATTTTAGCGAAATTAATAAAGAATTGTCTATTAAAAACTTGTTAAGTAAGCACCAAGCGAACGATTTATTAGTAAAGAACCATTCTAATTTCCATAATGTGATTAAAAATGCTAAAAAAGCAAATATCATCATCACTTATGACGCTAATTTACACAGTATGATGCAAAAAAACAGAGAACAGACAGAGTATTTATTCAATCGACATCTGATTATAGGTAATGTTAATTCCTTTATTGACTCTGCTCGCTATATTCAACAGAGTAATATTGAATTGAGTGATTTGAGTAATCATTTACTTAATTTATTTGATGATATGCAACAAATTTACAGTGATAATCAATATGTTGTTCATTTAAGCAAAGAGATTCAATCGATGAGAGATTTAAGTAATAACTTAATCTCGATAATCAGCAATATACTAAAAGAAGAACCGTTTGATAACACAATCCAACAAGAAAATGTTCAAACTTACGTGAATATTGAATCCGATGACGCGAAGAAGATCATGGACTTTGCCAATAAGATTAGAACTAAATTAGCTGGCTTTTATAAGCAATTAGTTATTGAGTCAGAAAAGCTGAAGAAAATGAATCAACAAGTTCTACCATTACACCGTTTTATTAACCAACTAGAACAAATGAATTTGATGAATGACGAAAAAAATTATATGACAATCAGCGCAACACGAGTGAATAACAAGTTTTATAATATATCAATTCAAGTGAAGCCTATTCTTATTAAGAAAGAAAGTCTTACTTGGCTGCTTGATATGCAAAGTGCATTATTAGTCAGTTCAGGAAACTATTATAATTCTAGAATGACTGGAGATTCCAATTGGATCCAACTCGACTCAGCATTTGATTATTTAAAACTACCAACATTATTTAAAGAAAATAGACATATTCTAAATCATCCAGTTGAATTTATTCAAGGTGAAGATAATGCAACACGAATTTCTGATTTATCTGACTTTATAAATAGTGATCGTAAGCATTTAGGCGATAAAATTATAATTATTATGCCGAATCAGTTTTTAGTTTCAGATCTTTTCCATAAGTTAATTCTTAATGACGAAATTTCTCAAGATTATCATATCTTAGCTGAGTCCATAACTGGAAGTTTAAATCGAATTAGAAGGCGGATATATGAAACTGAAAAAGTTATTGTCATTCTCAGAGAAAGAAGCTTTACTGAACTTCTTTGGGGAGATAATCAAACTGAAATTTCAGTTCTGTTATATAATTTACCTTTCCAATCTCCAGGTGAAACTAAAATACAAGCGAAGTATCATTATCTAAAGAAAACAAAAGATCAAACGGAATTATTTGATGATATATTGCTACCACAAATGATTCAAAGAATTAAAAACGTCATCAATTTTATTAGTAACAATTATGCGAATGAAAAACTTTATATTTTAGATAAGCGTTTATATACAAAGTACTATACAAAAGAAATATTAGATCAATTAGAATCAATGGTTGAAATTAATATATTGAACTAACTACTTCATGTGTTTATTCAATTTACATCAAAAATATGTTATTATATAACGGTCATGAAATTAGAAAGAAATATCGGAAGGAGGCCAAACGTTGAACCGTAAAGTAGTATCAGGATTAACAGTTTTACTGTTAATTGTACTTGTTGCATTATTATTTATCTATTCGCAAAGTATGGGTTCGATGGTGCAAGCTCAGGAGGAAACTGTCGAGTTAGTTTCTTTAGATTATAATGTCGAAGAAGTTAACGATTTCTATTGGGTAACTATTGATGAATCATACTTTACACTGGATTTTACAGATGAGAATGGTAATCAAATATATGCAATTGTTACGCAAGACGGAGGAGATATTCAATATTATACTTCTCAAGATATCATATCTCATCAAGATGCCTTATCGATTACACTCAGTGAAAATGACCCAACGAAACTATTACAACCTCGACTTGGGATGATGAATAATCAACCCGTTTGGGAGATTTCATTTAAAGCTGAGAATAATACACTATCGTATTATTATATTAATGCGTCAAATGGCGAGTGGATTCAATCTATCGCTAATATTTAAGAATTTAGGGGGAATATTGTGGATACAATTACAATGCGTCAAGCAGGCGACTATGTAGATAAACAAGTAAAAATTCATGCGTGGGTTACAAACAAAAGAAGTAGTGGGAAAATCGCTTTCCTACAACTACGCGATGGACACGAGTACTTCCAAGGTGTCGTGTTAAAAAACCAAGTAGGTGAAGAAACATTTGAGTTAGTTAAACACTTAGGACAAGAAACAAGTGTTGAATTAACAGGTGTTATCCAAACAGATGATCGTTCAAGTTTAGGTTATGAACTGTTAGTTGAATCAATTAAAGTGATTGGTGAAAGTCATGAATACCCAATTACACCTAAAGACCACGGAACAGATTTCTTAATGGATCACCGTCACTTATGGTTACGTTCATCAAAACAACACGCTATTATGCAAATTCGTAATGAAATCATTCGCTCTACATATGAATTTTATAATGACCGTGGTTTCATTAAAGTGGACCCACCAATTCTAACTGGAAGCTCACCTGAAGGAACAACAGAGTTATTCCATACGAAATACTTTGATGAAGATGCTTTCTTATCACAAAGTGGTCAATTATACTTAGAAGCTGCGGCTATGGCTTTTGGTAAAGTATTCTCCTTTGGTCCTACGTTTAGAGCAGAAAAATCAAAAACACGTCGTCATTTAATTGAATTTTGGATGATGGAACCTGAAATGGCAAACTACAATCATGAGGAAAGTTTAAAAGTACAAGAAGAGTATGTTGCTTTTGTTGTACGTAATGTGATTGATCATTGTGGTTCAGCTTTATCTACTTTAGAACGTGATGTTGCTACCTTAGAAGAATATACGAAATTACCATATCCACGTGTATCTTATACAGAAGCAATTGAATTATTAACAGAGAATGGCTTCGATGATATTGAATGGGGAGATGACTTTGGTTCACCTCATGAAACATTTATTGCCAGCAAATACGATCGACCAATCTTTATTGTTAACTATCCAAAAGCAATTAAACCATTCTACATGAAGATTAATCCTGAAGATCCTCGTACAGTATTATGTGCCGACATGATTGCACCTGAAGGTTATGGTGAAATCATTGGTGGTTCAGAGCGTGAGAATGATTACGAAATCATGAAAGAAAATATTACTAAATTTGGTTTAGACTTAGATGCTTACCAATGGTATTTAGATATTTCACGTTATGGTAGCGTACCACATAGTGGGTTTGGAATGGGTCTTGAACGAGTAGTGGCTTGGTTATCTGGAATTGAGCATATTAGAGAAACAGCCCCATTCCCAAGATTATTAAACCGTTTATATCCATAAGACAAATTATTTAATGTGTAAAAGCCATTTTCAGATGGCTTTTATGCGTTTATAGGGAAAATTTTAAAAGAAGGGAGTTAAAGACTATATGAGAAGCACTGCCTATGATTGGATTAAAGACGGTTTTACTTCAGTACCTAACATTCTTTTTGATCAATACCATCAACTTGAATTAACCGGTGATCAGATGGTTTTATTATTATATATTTTTTCTCAAATCAATCGAGGAAAATCATCTGAAGATATGAACCGTCTATCCATCGATCTTGGTTGGAGTAGCCACAAAGTGAGCGACACACTAAGTCAACTCATGAACAAAGACTTCCTAGAAATCGAATTGGTGCCAAATAGTGAAGGCAAACAAACGGATCATTATACATTAAGACCGTTGTTCGACAAATTAGATGAGATAAACTTCCAACAAAGTGCCCAAAGCGCACAAAATACGAAAAAGAACCATTCGGCTCCCCAAAATGAAGGGCTGAATATAGTCACATCATTTGAACAAGAATTTGGAAGACAATTAACTCAGATTGAATTAGAAACATTAAATGACTGGGTAAACATTTCTAAATATGATGAAAAGTTAGTTCAATTAGCTTTAAAACAAGCAGTTTTAAACCAAGCGCTGAGTTTAAAATACATTGACCGTATCTTACTTAATTGGGAAAAGAAAAATATTCGAACAGCAGATGAAGCTCAAAGAGACATTGAGCGATTTGAGAATCGAAATAATCAGAATAATTCACAAATGGTGGATGATTCACAATATGAGCATATCGAAATACCACTTAATTACTGGGACAACAATTAATAGGAGAGACATATGACCTTAAATTCAGAAGAAGTACTTGATATTATCCACCGTATGGATCGTTTAATTCCAGATGCAAAATCTGAATTGGATTATGAAGATCCCTTCCACATGTTAGTTGCGGTAATGTTAAGTGCACAATCAACAGATAAACAAGTGAATAAGATAGTTCCTGCCTTATTTGAAGCTTTTCCCGATCCAGAATCAATGAGTCAAGTCACAGCACAAGAAGTCGAACCATACATTAAAACACTGGGACTTTATCGTAATAAAGCGAAGTATTTAGTAAGTGCGGCTAAAGATATAGTTGATAAATTTAATGGGAAGATTCCTGATAATCGAAAAGATTTGATGTCACTTTCTGGAGTAGGACGAAAAACAGCAAATGTTGTTCTTTCAGTTGTTTTTGATACACCAGCAATTGCTGTAGATACCCATGTTGAAAGAGTATGCAAGAGGTTAAATATCGTACCTGAAGATGCTACTCCAGTACAAGTTGAGAAGATATTAATGGAAAAATTACCTGAAGAATATTGGAGTCATGCACATCAGTTGCTCGTTTTATTCGGAAGATATTACTGTACTGCTAGAAGTAAGAAGTGCTATGAATATTTAGAAGACGTATAGAAAAACAGCTTCGAATGTAGTGACCCCCTGAATCCGGACATGGATTTAGGGGGTTTTTAGATGGAAAAAGAATATAATAAAGAGCTAAGATTGACGGTAGTTAAAGAAAATGAAGCGGGTGTTTCACAACAGAGCTTAGCTAAAAAATATGGTGTGGCACGTAGTACAATTAAAAATTGGTGTTATCAATATCAAATGTATGGTGAGGCTGGGATTGAAAATAGCTTGTCTAAAACGAAATATAGTGGCGAATTCACGTTATCTGTTTTAAACTATAGACACATACATCAGGTGTCTTATAGAGAAGCGGCTGAACACTTTAATATCAAACAAGGCTCCACGATTGCCAACTGGCAGAGAGCGTATGATAGTCAAGGGTTTGAAGGCTTAACTGGGGCACCGGGACGTCCAAAAAACAAAGGAGACCGTGCAATGACTCATCAAGATAAGCAACCTCGAAACCTATCACAATCTGAACTAGAAGAACTTATTGAATTAAGGGAAAAAACTATGTATTTAGAAGCGGAGAACGCGTATGTTTATGGCAATATAATAATACATAAGATTGCAGCCTGAAAGTTCATTCTATGAATGGAAAGCGAAATTAAATCAACCCGAGGAGGATACGGAAGAGAATACACTCATCGAAGCAATTAAAGCAATCATTGAAGCGTCAAGTCAAAGTTATGGGTATCGCAGGGTCACCTTAGCTCTAAATCAGCGAGGACGTAAAATTAATCATAAGCGTGTCTTAAGAATTATGCGAGAAAATCAGCTCTTGTGTGTGAAATTCCGCCGTAAAAGTCGTCGATATAGTTCATTCAAAGGAGAAGTTGGAACCATCGCTGATAATCATCTGGATCGCCAATTTGTTACGGAAGAACCGAATCAGGTTTGGGTGAGTGATGTGACCGAATTTAAAGTAGCCCATTCAGAAAGTAAATTGTATTTATCGCCGATCATGGATCTCTATAATAGTGAAATTATCGCGTATAGTCTCAGTCAATCTCCGACAGTTAAATTTACCAATCAATCGCTTGAAGATGCATTAACAAAGTTACCTGAGCAACACGACTTAATGGTACACACCGACCAAGGATTTCATTATCAACACAGGTCATGGGTCAAGCTACTTGAAGAAAACAACATTTGTCAGAGTATGTCTCGACGAGGGAACTGTCTAGATAATGCACCGATGGAAAACTTTTTTGGTTTATTGAAGCAAGAAATGTACTACGGTGAAACTTTCGAAAGTATCGAGGAGTTAGAAGCACGAATCAGATCATATATTTACTGGTACAATCACGAACGAATTAAAACAAAACTAAACGGCCTGTCGCCTATTCAATATAGGTTACAAGCCGCTTAGAAAAAATATTCAATTAAAGTCCGTTTTTAAGGGTTCACTACAGAAGTGAATTCACTTCGAAGCTGTTTTTTATTATCGTCTTGAGCGATTAACCCCAATGAAGATAATGGGTGTAATAATTGTTGCTAAAATCGCTTCTGGAATACCATTGGCTGTGACAATTCCCCATAAAATCGGCCATATTTGACTAACATTTGCGCCATCAATGGCTCCGATATATTCTGTAGGTTTGAAGATTCCAATAGCGCCAAGAACTAAAATTGTATTTAAGATACTACCAACAAAGCCTGCAACAGCACCTTTAGTAGAATCAGGAAAACGATCAAGAATATATTTAATACATAATCCTAATAGAAGCGGCATGAGAATTCGTGGTAAAACACTAACTAAAGGCGAAGTGAAGATCATTCTTTCAATTGGATTACCAATAAGCCATGCTCGAACGAGTGAATTTAAACCAAAAACTAGGCCTAAAATCATACCATCGCGTGTACCGAGCCACAATGTACTTAAAATTACCGTAATGGGAATAATAGTCATGGCAATAGGGCCAATCGTAATAAAGCCAAGGAATGGCACCCAACTTTGAATGATGATTAATGCAATAAAAAGACCTAGAATAACTAGTCTTCTTGCGTTATTATTAGAATAACTACTTTTCATGATTTAACTCCTTATAACTATCATGTAAATTATTATATCATATAGTTATAAAATTATAATAGATAAATTAGATGACTTTAGATTGGGAACGGCAAAATGTTTGAACAATGGCTCGAAATGGAACAGTTTTATTTTACGGATATGTGGATATTTGTCACGATTAGTTGCGTATTAGGTATTATATTTTTTGCTTCAATCGCTTATATAAAAAAAAGAATCGTACAAATTATCGCGTTAGTGACGATTATTTTCTGGCTTATAACCGGAGTATTTGTCTACCGAGGTTACGAAGAGCATCATGAAATGATTGATTTAAATAGTTATATTAATGCTGCTAATCGCACATATGAGAAGAAAATATTTTTTGACTTTCCTTATTCCTATTCAGAACTGTCTCTTTATAAGCAAGGTTATATGAAGAAGTATTTTGAAGCTTTACCTTTTTATGATGAAGATCAATTATCTGAAGAGGTCGAATACAAGGGGAGTGATGGTACTTATTATTATATAGAAGCTAAAGGGGATATATACTATACTTCCCAACGTATCTTAAGTTTCTCTGATCAGGTAGATGAACCGCAGAGACTAGGAGTTCAATATCATCTAGATGATCAACAGTTTGAAACCATTGGTTTTATTAATCCCTCATCGGTATTTTTAGAATCATATATAATACCTCAAAGTTTAAGTGACCTTGAAGTAAGTGAAGAAGATAAAGAGAATGCTGTTTATCATTCCGACCAACAAATTGGTCGATGGTTATCACCATAAAAGCAAAAAAGAGTGAATGAGATTTTATTCTCATTCACTCTTTTTGTTACCAAGGATTATTTTCTGATTCAGATTCCGTACCGAAAACACTCGGACTTTCTTCTTCAGGTAATTCATTCCCATTTGGTTCGGATTCAGTTCCTTCTGGCGTAGATTCTTCTGATTCATCATCGGAAGAAGTTGTTTCATCTTCACTTTCAGATTCATCCTCGGAAGAATCTTCCTGAGTTGTTAGCGTAAGTGTAATGACCATTACGTCAGAACTACTATTACCATCAACGATTCTTAATCTTAAGACATATTCACCATCACTTGCTGCAGGAATTTGGAATGCAGTGTTCGTTCCGGTGTAAACAATTTGTCCGTTAACAGATAATTCAAACTGTCCAGATTCAGTCAATGGTCCCCATTGAGCATTAATCACTTGATTCTCTTGATCATATTCTGCATAAAATCCAGTTGGTGGATTGATATAACGACCATAAGCAAGCGATTGTTCAGTAGGTTCTTGACCTCTAATAAACAATTCGTTTGATTTAGCTTCAGCAGGCGTATATGGTCCCGGTAATAATATTGGATCAGTATATTTTTCAATTTCTACTTCAACAATACTTTCTGGTTTCTCCCAATCTGTTACTGGTACATCTGCCATTAGATATGTCATCATTTCACGATAGATATGCTGAGGAATAGCAGTTTCTTCAAGGGTTAAGTAATTACCAGGTTCATTTGGATTATCATAACCCACCCAAGAACTGATTGAATACTGTGGACTCATTCCAACATACCAACCATCAGGAGCAGCATATGTTCCTTGGTTTAAACCAAGGGCTGCTAACTGGTCCTCAGTATAATTCGTTGTCCCAGTTTTACCAGCATGGTAAATACCTTCAATATCAGAACTACTAGCAAATACACCAGGCACACCTTTTAGAATGTCTGTTAACATATAAGCGGTAGTATCTTTCATTGCTTGACGCGTTTCAGTTTCGAATACTTCTTCAGTACCAGCAGAAGTAACAACACGATTCACCGTATATGGCTTATTGTATTCACCATAGTTTGCAATGGCAGCATAGGCTGCTGACAATTGAATAGGTGTAATTTCTCCACCTAGAGCGTTTGCTTCGACTAATTCACGTTTGTTGTCATTGAGGATATTGATATCCATCTTTTGTAAAAAGGCATAGGCATTATCTAACCCAACCGCTTGAAGCACTTTTAAAGCCGGAATATTACGTGAGCCGGCTAAAGCCTCACGAAGTGTCATATTACCTTCATATTCAAAGTCATAGTTATAAAATTCTTGACCGCTTGAGTACGTATATGGTTCATCAACGACCAATGTACCTGTAGAGAAGTTTAAGTATTCTAGGGCAGGGCCATAGGCAGATAAAGGTTTCATAGTTGAACCAATTGAGCGATTCAATGTATTTGCACGGTTTAAGCCCATCGCTACTTCTTGTTTACGACCACCGATTAAGGCAACTAATTGCCCATTATCGACATCTACAATAGAAGCAGCCGTTTGCATTTGATCATCAGGGAAGACAACTGCTTCATTATTATTCACCGTATCATAAAGCTTCTCTTGAGCTTGAAAGTCCATATTCGTATAAACTTCAACGCCATCGGTATAGATGTTGACATTCATCTTATCTTGCACTTCTTGAGCCACAACATCTAAGTAAGCATCAATGACTAAGTCAACTTTTTTCGTTGAGCTATCAGATAATTGTACTAACATTGATTCAATTGAAGTATTCACTGATTCATCATGTTGCTGTTGAGAAATCATTCCTCTATCTAACATAACTGCGAGTACTAAATCTCGACGTTCTTTAGCTTCTGCAGGATTCGTATAAGGATCATAAGTAGAAGGTGCTTGAGGAAGACCAGCTAAAAGGGCAGCTTCGGCTAAATTAATCTCCTGAATATCTTTACCGAAGAATTCCTTAGCAGCCGTTTTGGCACCATAGACATTATTTGAATAGAATAGTTTATTTAAATATAAAGTTAAAATCTCATCTTTACTATATTCTTGTTCAATTTGCATTGCGAGCCAAGCTTCTTGAGATTTACGTTCTAATGTTTGGTCTTGGAAATCAGTTGAGAATACAGATAGTTTTACTAATTGTTGAGTGATTGTACTACCACCTTGAACAATACCTCCAGCTCGAAGGTTTGCAATTAGTGAACCAACAATTCTTATCGGGTCGACACCATTATGATTATAAAAACGAGTATCTTCAATAGCGATAACCGCATCTTCTAATACTTGTGGGATTTCTGAGGCTTCCATGACATCTTTATTTTGCCCCCCAAGTTCCTTAACTAAGTCACCAGACTTATCATATATCTTACTCGAAACTTGACCTTGTAAATCACTAAAACTAATTTCAGGGGAATTCATTGCGTAATAACCGAAAACTCCCGCACCACCAATGACGGCAATGAAAAAAAGCATAATGAGTAAAATGAAAATTCGTTTGACGATTTTCTTAGGTTTTCGATTGCGTTTATTTTTGTTTTCCTTATTATTATTTTTATTTCTATATTTTTTGCGTTCTACACGACTTCCAGTTGCCATTTACGACATCCTTTCTACAAAGTAACTTTAATTTTTTTCTAACAAGTATTTATCAAGAGCTTTTAAGTAATCAATCATTGGAAAAATACCCGTAGGGCATTCATAACCATTATCCTTGATAAAATCATAAGTTAGACTTTGTTTGTCATTATTTTTTATATATTGATGTATATATTGATAAGGCAGTAAATAAATTTCATCTAATTCACTAAACGATACAATCAAAAAGGCGATACCGCCTTGATCTAAACAAGAAAGCATATGTTCTCGTTGATGTTCTGGTAAGTTAGATAAAGGAAAGCTAGTTTTGTTTTTAGTTTCCTTTGCTTCAAAATCGATGTACTTGCCTTGATATACACCGTTATAATCCGTAGTGGAAGCATGACGGTAATATGCTTCTGTAATCCGAGCAGCACTTCGCTTTGGATAATCTACGCGAACAACTTGAATCGGAGTGGGCTTCTTATGAATAACTGCTAAATTATGAGTCAGATAATACTCATTACTTTTATTTAAGCGTTCTTCTAAAGACATTCCCCGACTTCCATAGTTTATTTTCTTGTTTCGTTTTAACTTGATTTGTTTTTTAGGACCATGTCCCATTGGATATTTCACCATGATGTCACTCCTTATCACTATTTTTCATTATAACTAATTATTAAACTGTTAGATAGGTAAAATAGAGATAAAATATAAATTTAATCCAATTGACAAAAATAATAAACATTTATTCAAACATAGATTTTATTTTATCATAAGTTGCATGTTGAAATATGAATAATATGTGATATTATATTGAAAAAAGACTTGCGTAGGCTATATCTGTACGAATTGTTGAGTAAAACTGTTTACAAAAGGGCAATTATCGGTTAGAATACAAAGGTATGTAAAACAAGAAGTGTTGGAGGGTTAACTTAATGACTACAAATTTTGAAAAAGCAACAGGCAATGAAGGTACATTAACTTTTGAAATTCCTCAAGAGGAAGTAAAAAAAGGATTAGACCAAGCCTTTAAAAAAGTACAAAAAACTGTATCAGTTCCAGGTTTCCGTAAAGGGAAAGTTCCACGTCAAATTTTTAACAACGTGTATGGTGAAGAAGCTTTATATGACGAAGCTTTAAACGCTGTATTACCGGATGCATATGAAGCTGCTGTTAAAGAAGCAGGTTTAGATGTGGTTGGACAACCAAAACTTGATATCGAAACAATCGGTAAAAAAGAACCTTGGGTAATGAAAGCAGAAGTTACATTAAAACCAGATGTTGAACTTGGTGATTATAAAGGACTTTCAGTAGAGAAACAAGATACTGAAGTCACTGAAGAAGACGTTCAAAACGCAATCAAATCTCGCCAAGAGAAATTAGCAGAATTAGTTGTTAAAGACTCAGAAGCGGTTGATGGTGATACTGTCGTTATCGATTACGAAGGTTTCGTAGATACTGAAGCATTCGATGGTGGTAAAGCAGAAAATCATTCATTAGAATTAGGATCAAATTCATTTATTCCTGGTTTCGAAGAGCAATTAGTTGGAACTAAAGCTGGCGATAACGTAGATGTTAACGTTACTTTCCCAGAAGAATACCAAGCTGAAGAGTTAGCTGGTAAAGAAGCTGTGTTCAAAGTAACAGTACACGAAGTTAAAGCTACTGAATTACCTGAATTAGATGATGAATTTGCTAAAGACGTAGATGACGAAGTTGAAACTTTAGCAGAATTAGAGAACAAAATTCGAGTTCAATTAGAAGAAGAAAAACAACAAGCAGCTAAAGAAGTCTTTGAAGACTTAGCTTTACGCCAAGCTGTTGACAATGCAGAAGTTGAAGGTGGCGTTCCATGGGCTATGGTTCATGAAGAAATTCACCGTCAAATGGACTACTTCTTAAATAACTTAAGTCGTCAAGGTATTCAACCTGAAATGTACTACCAAATTACTGGTACAACATCTCAAGACTTACATGATCAATTCGAAGAAGAAGCTGAATTACGTACTAAGACAAACTTAGTATTAGAAGCTATCGTTAAAGCTGAAAATCTTGAAGTAAGCGACGAAGAAAAAGAAGAAGAAGTAAAATCTCTTGCTGAACAATATGGTATGGAAGTTGACCAAGTTCGTGGATTTGTTTCTGACGACATGTTAGATTCAGATATCAAGATGAAGAAAGCAATGAGCATCATTGTTGACTCTGCAGAAGAAAAGTAAGATAGTAAGGATTAAAGATTAATATTATAGAGGGATTGCAAGAGTCACTAGTGTTTAATTTGGGGCTTCTTTGCATCCCTCTTTTGATGTTATTTATATATTGAAAAGAATTAAGGAGGATAATAAATGGCAAAAAAAACATCGGATATGACTAATTTCTATTGTTCGTTTTGTGGAAAATCACAAGATGAGGTTAATAAAATTGTTGCAGGACCAGATGTATATATTTGTGATGAGTGTGTCGAATTATGTAAAAACATTATCGACGAAGAACTGAAAAGTGAAAGAACTCATGAACCTGTAAAAATGTTAATTCCAAGCGAAATTAAAGACGTTTTAGATGATTATGTTATCGGACAAGATGCAGCTAAAAAATCACTTTCAGTTGCTGTTTATAATCATTATAAAAGAGTGAACCAAAATATGATGGATGATGATGAAGTTGAGTTACAAAAAAGTAACATCGCTTTAATCGGGCCAACTGGATCAGGTAAGACATTCTTAGCACAAACAATGGCGAAAACATTAAATGTTCCATTTGCGATTGCTGATGCAACGACATTAACTGAAGCAGGCTATGTAGGGGAAGATGTTGAGAACGTTCTATTAAAATTAGTTCAAGCAGCTGATTATGATATGGAGCGCGCTGAAAAAGGAATCATCTATATTGATGAAATTGATAAAATTTCTAGAAAAAGTGAAAATGTATCAATTACACGAGATGTCAGTGGTGAAGGTGTCCAACAAGCCTTATTAAAAATATTAGAAGGTACAGAAGCAAATATACCTCCTAAAGGTGGACGTAAACATCCAAACCAAGAATTCTTAAAATTAGATACTAAGAACATCTTATTCATCGTTGGGGGTGCCTTTGATGGGATCGAAACGATTGTGAAAGAAAGATTAGGAAGCAAAGTCATCGGTTTTGGGAAAACAACTGGGAAAGTTGATGAAACGAAAAGTTTAATGCAACAAGTAACTTCTGAAGATTTACTTAAATTCGGATTAATCCCTGAATTCATTGGACGTATTCCTATTACAGCAGCTTTAGAGAAATTAACAGAAGAAGATTTAATTTCAATTCTAACAGAACCAAAAAATGCACTTGTTAAACAATACAAAAAACAATTATCAATGGATAATGTTGCCCTTGAATTTGAAGAGGAAGCTCTACAAGCCATTGCGCAACAAGCGCTTGAACGTGGAACGGGTGCACGTGGTTTAAGATCAATCATCGAGAATGTGATGTTAGAAATTATGTACGAAGTGCCAAGTCGTGAAGATATCGCTAAGATAATTATTACGAAGGAAAATGTCGAAGGTGCACATAAACCTGAATACTATAATATTGACAATCGAAAAATTTCATAAAAGCGAGGCAGCATAATATGAAAGTACAAAATCCAAAACTCGAAATAACTGCAGTAAAGCTTGATCAATATCCTTCTATGGATAAACCTGAGATAGCTTTAGCAGGAAGATCAAATGTAGGAAAATCATCGTTTATTAATACGTTGATTGAAAGAAAAGGCTTAGCTAGAACATCTGGCCAACCAGGGAAAACACAAACGTTAAATTTCTATAATATGGATGATAAATTTCGATTTGTAGATGTTCCTGGTTACGGCTATGCGAAAGTATCCAAAACAGACCGGGCTAGATGGGCTAAGATGATAACTGAATATTTAACAAACCGAGATAATTTAGTGACGCTCTTGTTATTAATGGACTTCCGTCACGAACCGACAGAATTAGACATTCAAATGAAAGAATTTGCTGATGAATTAGACATTCCATATGCAATTGTTTTAACCAAAGTTGATAAAATTAAAAGAAGCCAACGAAATAAACATATTTCGATGTTTACTAAAAAGCTAGAATTACCAACGAGTGATGCATTGTTTTTATTCTCTTCAGAAACAGCTGAGGGGAAAGATGATATTTGGGAAGTAATTGAAAGTCAAATCAACTAACAAGAGAACAGGAGAATAAAATGTTTAAGCAACTAAAAGGTCAGTTTAATAAAGCAGAGTGGAGTTGGATGTTTCAGGATTGGGCAAACTCAGCCTATTCTTTAATGATCACAACAGCCATATTCCCAATATTTTATAAGTCTGTTGCCGATGCAGCAGGTATAAGTGGGGCAGATTCAACGGCTTACCTTGGTTATACTAATGCGATCGCAACGGTTCTAACAGCTGTTTTAGCCCCATTTCTTGGGACGAGTGCTGATTATAAAGGGTATCGAAAACCTTTATTCACAATTTCAACACTCTTAGGTATCATAGCTGTATTTTCAATGATGTTTATTGGAAATGGTAACTGGTTATTATTGCTAGTTGTTTATGCGATTTCTTCATTTGGTTTTCACGTAGCGAATATATTCTATGATAGTTCGATTATGGACGTAACGACACCGGAACGATTAGACCAAGTCAGTTCAACTGGCTTTGGTTTAGGCTATATCGGAAGTGTGTTTCCGTTTTTAATATTTATGGTGTTCCAATTAACAGGGATATTCCCTGCGAATGTTACTGTCAATATTGGATTTTTACTTACAGCGGCTTGGTGGTTTATCTTTACTATTCCGTATTGGAAGAATGTAAATCAAGTGAATTACTTAGAAAAGACTGAAGGTATTGTTCAAACGACGGTGAAGTCATTAACTGCTACAGTAAAAGAATTAAAGAAATATCCACATATATATTTGTTTTTATTTGGTTATTTCTTTTATATTGATGGTGTCGGAACAATCATTGCGATGGCCACTTCAGTAGGTACTGATTTAGGCTTATCAGCAAATGAACTCATTATCATGTTGTTAGTTGTTCAAATCGTCGCATTCCCGTGTTCAATTATGTACGGATATTTAGCTAGACGATTTGGTACTAGAACGATGTTATTTGTTGGTATTGCTACTTATATAGTTATTTGTATTTTCGGATTAAGCTTAGATTCATTTACTGATTTCATGATTTTAGCTGTACTAGTTGGAACGGCTCAAGGTGGAATTCAAGGTTTAAGTCGATCATACTTTGGCCAGATTATCCCTAGAGAGAAGAGTAATCAGTTTTATGGTTTCTATAATATTTTTGGGAAATTTTCTTCCGTATTAGGTACGACTATTTTAGGAATTGTAGCGCAGATAACAGGTGATTCTTTAAAAGGATTATTTGCTCTAATCGTGCAATTTATTATCGGTGCGATTCTGTTATACATGGCAAAACCAAGCAAAAGTTACAATAATTAACTTGAAATAATAGAGGTGATTTCAATTGAGTTATATTCCAGAGGAAGTTATCAACGAGGTTAAAAGTAATGTTGATATCGTTGAACTCATTGGACAATATGTTCAATTGAATAAGCGTGGAACTAACTACATGGCCTCATGTCCTTTTCATGAGGATAACAATCCTTCTTTTTCAGTATCACAGCCTAAACAAATTTATAAATGTTTTAGTTGTGGGAGAGGGGGGAATATCTTTGGTTTCTTACAAGAAATTGAAGGTATTTCTTTTACTGAATCTGTAGCAAAAGCAGCTGAGTTTGCGAATATTACTGTTGATGAAAAATATATTCAAGCTCAGCCGTCAAAACAGCAAGAATTCAGTTATTTATATGATATACACGAAAAAGCAAACGATTTTTATCACTACTACTTAATGAGTACAAATAATGGTGAAGAAGCTTATGATTATTTAATTCAAAGGCAGCTAACAAAAGAAGTGTTAGAAGTGTTTCAATTTGGCTTAGCGCCAAGTAACTCACAATTGTTAGTCCAATATTTACAAAAGGCTGGATTTACATCCGAACAGCTTGTTGATTCTGGTATTTTTTATATGGCAGACTCTGGCGAATTAATCGATCGTTTTCGTAACCGTATTATCATTCCGCTTCGTAATAGTCGCGGAGATGTTGTGGCGTTTTCTGGGCGTGTCTTTCAAGAGAATAGTGATAAGTCGGCCAAGTATTTGAACTCACCTGAGACGAATATTTTTAAAAAGGGTAAGTTAATTTATAATTTAGACAACGCAAGATTACCCATTCGTAATCAGAATAAAGTGTTAATTGCAGAAGGTTACATGGACGTCATTAGTTTATACCAAGCTGGATACGAGAATGTAGTTGCTTCGATGGGGACAAGTTTGTCGGAGGATCATTTAAAACAATTAAGTAAAATGACGAACACTTTAATCTTTGCCTTTGATGGCGACGATGCTGGGCAAAAAGCAACAAGTCGAGCTTTTCAGACTGCTCAAGGGATAACGAATGCAGAAATCAAAGCAATTCAAATACCTAATAAACTTGACCCTGATGAATGGATTAAGGAACACGGGCAAGAAAGTTTCCAACAATTAATCAATCAAAGTATTTCACAATTTGAGTTTAATCGAGAGTTTTTTAAGAAAGATTACAATTTAAACGATGAATATGAACTTGCACAATATATTGAAAAAGTTATCGAATTAATTAGCCAAATCAAATCACCTATTGAACAACAATTAAGAATTAATGATTTAGTGAATGAGTATCATCTTTCGGAGACGATTATTACCGAACAGGTCAATCGCGCTCGTGATATTCGACCGAATAATTACAATCAACCTACTGAACAATATAATAGTGTGGAGCCACCTCAATCTAGTTATTCTAATGCGCCAATTACTACGCAAGAACCTGCTTTACAAATTAAATCAAAACGAGCATATAATAGTGAGAAACAAATTATATTTTATTTGATTTACTTCGAAGAGGCATGGGATTATATGGAAGAGTTAAGTAATCCTCCAGTGTTTTTTCATGATTTTACAAGTAAAGCATTTTTTGAGCTAGATCGATATTATTATGAAGGAAATCATTTGCCACTCACTGGTATCATTGATAGAATAAACGATACCCAAGTAAGTCATTTTTTAACTTCGTTAATGTGGGAACAAGAATTATTCGATTTTACTCGTCAACTATTAGATGATTGCTTCAAAGTTTTACAGCAAGAATTTATTCAACAAGAGATCAATGAATTAAGAAAGAAAGTTGTTCAATATCAAAAACAACAAAATTATTCAGAAATGAATCATACTTTAACAAGAATCATGAATTTAACGCGTCAGATTAAAGAAATTTAGGGGGCTTACTTATATGACTGAAAAAGATCAAGTTCAAGAAGAACAGCAACAACAGCAAGATGGAAAAACAATTGAGCAAAAAGATCCTCAACAAGAGCATGTAAAAGAAGAAAGAAGTAATGAGTTATCACTTACGTTAGATCAAGCAACGAAACAATTAATTGCTGAAAAGAAAACGTTAGGTCAAATTCATTATGATGAATTAACGAAATCAATTGCAAGTCCATATGAATTAGATGCAAATGCTATTGATAAATTAATTCAACAAGTAGAAGATAGTGGTATTGCGGTCGTTGGTGACGATGGTGGACCAACTAAACAACAAATGGTACGTGCAGAAAAAGGGGACAAGTCTACAACAGCGTCTTCAGCAGCCGTATCTAAGATTAAAGTAAGCGATCCAGTTCGTATGTACTTAAAAGAAATTGGTCGTGTTGATTTACTTACTGCAGACGAAGAAGTATCGATTGCAAAACGAATTGAAGATGGCGACGACTTAGCTAAACAAGAATTAGCAGAAGCAAACTTACGTTTAGTTGTATCAATTGCTAAGCGTTATGTTGGACGTGGTATGTCATTCTTAGATTTAATTCAAGAAGGTAATATGGGCTTAATGAAAGCTGTTGAGAAATTTGACTACCATAAAGGATTCAAATTCTCTACATATGCAACGTGGTGGATCCGTCAAGCAATCACAAGAGCGATTGCTGACCAAGCAAGAACAATCCGTATTCCTGTACATATGGTAGAAACAATTAATAAATTAGTACGTGTTCAAAGAACCTTATTACAAGATTTAGGGAGAGAACCGACACCAGAAGAGATTGGTGCTGAAATGGATTTACCGACTGAAAAAGTCCGTGAAATTCTTAAAATCGCCCAAGAACCAGTTTCTCTTGAGACACCTATTGGTGAAGAAGATGACTCTCATTTAGGTGATTTCATTGAAGATGAAGGAGCTATGAGTCCAGAAGCATTTACTTCAAGTTCTTTATTAAGAGAACAATTGGAAGATGTATTAGATACATTAACTGATCGTGAAGAAAATGTATTACGTCTTCGTTTCGGTTTAGATGACGGTAATATTCGCACTTTAGAACAAGTAGGTAAAGTGTTTGGAGTGACACGGGAACGTATTCGTCAAATTGAAGCGAAAGCATTACGTAAATTACGCCACCCAAGCCGTTCTAAGCAATTAAAAGATTTCTTAGAGTAGGATACATAATTTAAGATAAAGAGGCAATATCAACCGATATAGCCTCTTTTTACGGTTCTATAATTTTTAGTGTTGGTGAGAAATCACCAGCACTATTTTTGTATACACAAAAAGCCAGTGATTTCCGTTATGATGTAAGTACGAGCAAACACATAAGAAAGGAAATCAACATGGCTTACTTACATTCTACCGCTCTTTTACTTGAGTATTGCGGACGTTCTTTACCAGTAGTGCGGTTCTTTTTACCACTCTTTGCGGGAAGATTTACCAATGTCTGCGGAATAGTTTACCAGTAATAATTAAATGACCCCATTTCTACTCAACTTTTGAGTAGAAATGGGGTCAAC
>NZ_VBSP01000004.1 GCF_005864045.1 Ruoffia tabacinasalis
GGTAAGATGTGTGTATGGATTCATAGCTTTCTCCTTCTAATAGTTGGTTGGTACATCTATTTTATAGGAAAACTATGGATCTTTTTTTATTTTATTATTGTTGTTGCACTTAAATTGTAAATTCGTCGGCCTTCTTTCCCATTGGTTTTGAATTGGTTAACCCATTTTTCAATCAAACTTGTCGTTGAAATATGGTGTTTCTTAGCGAGTAAGGTGTAACCTAATGTCCCATTTAGATACTCTTCGACAACCTATAATTTGAATTCATATGAATACTTTTGTGACACAAAAACGACCCCCGTAAAGTTAGATTTTTAACTCTAACTTTCGGGGGTCACCTCAGCGCCTTGCTATTTTTATACTTCTTTTAATTCATTAAGTAACTGACGTTTGGCTTCGATAAACTCAGGTTCAAAAATTATTTTCTCAACATCAAAGCTTTTAAAGTCGACGTGCAACTCAAATGTAATTTCACCGGGTTGCCCTTTAATAATATAAACCCTATCCGATAAGATTAAAGCTTCATCTACATCATGGGTAATGATTAATGAAGACCAGCCCATCTTCTCGCGGTAATTCATAAACCATTGATGAAGTTGACGTCTTGTAATGGCGTCAAGAGCACTAAAAGCTTCATCTAACAATAGCCATGGTCTGTCAAATGCAGCTGTTCGCATAAAAGCCACGCGTTGTCTCATCCCACCACTTAGGGCGTGGGGATAATAATTCGCCCATTCTTTAAATTGAAAGATATCGAGTAATTCTAACGCATGCTCACGTGCGTGTTTCTTGCTTTCACCCTGTATAATCCGTGGCAACATAATATTTTCAATGACAGTATAATGCGGATACAACATATCTTTTTGAAGCATGTAACTTATCTTACCTTTAATTTCTTTGGATCCATCCAACTCAATCTGACCTTGTTGGGCATCGATAATTCCTGCAATGAGGTTAAAAAGGGTTGTTTTTCCAACCCCACTCGGGCCAATAATGGCAACGGTCTCCCCTTTTTGAAGTTGAATGTTAATATTTTTTAGTACTTGACGATTCCCGTATCGAAAACCAACATCTTGAATTGATAACATGTTATTCTCCTAAAAATTCGTTCGTAAAGTATGTCCCTTCAGTCAAGTCAACTTCCGTTAAGTTACTTTCGTATAACCATGTGTAGAAAGCATTCCAGCGCTCTTCATCGATATAACCCCATTGTTCTGGTTTACTTGTATAGGCTTCGTTAATCCATTCTTGGGAAGCAAGAACAAAATCACGTTGCCCTTCTAATTCCGGTGCATGTTTCAGGAGAATATCGGTTGCTTCTTCTGGATTCTCGATTGCATATTGATAACCGCGTTTGATGGCTTGAACTACTTGCGTCGCTTCTTCAGGACTATTCGCTAAATAATCGTTATTTGCAATAATTATTGGTGAGTAGAAATCTAATTCTTCTGCGTAATCTCTGAAGTAAAAGAAATTCGTTGGAACGCCCTGGCTCTCAGCCATTATACCGTCCCAAGCGTAATAAACCCACGCTGATTCAAACATCGAATTGGCTAAACCAACAATGGAATTATCTGCTTGATTAGGGACTAATTCGATTTGTGAATAATCGCCGCCTTCGTTATTAATAATATGCTCTAACATTCCCAGTTCAATAGGATCATTCCATGTTCCATAAGTATGACCTTCCATCTCCACCGGTTTTGTAATTTGGCTGTCTTCTCTAGCAATAATACCACTTGTATTATGTTCGATAATTGTTGCGACAGCTGTTACAGGTAAACCTCCTGCTAGACGTGTAGCTAAAGAATCTTGGAAACTAATGCCAAATTGAGCTTGACCCAAACCTACTAATTCAGTCGTACTGCCTTCTGGTGGACGGCGAATCGTTACTTCCACGCCCGCTTCTTCAAAATACCCTTTTTCTAAAGCAACATATAATCCGGTATGATTTGTATTCGGTACCCAATCTAAAATAAACTCAATCTGACTGGCTTGAGCCGATGCACTCATAGGAATTAATACTGACATACTAACGATTAAAGCAACAAGCATTTTCTTGAAATAATTCATCATATTATTCTTCTCCTCTGATTTTCTTTTTTTGATTAAAACGCCAAGGTGTTAAATATTTTTCAATATAAGATACAACACCCATAAAGAACAGACTTAATAACGAAATTAAAACAATGACCGCAAACATCTTGTCATAGCTAAAGGCACGTTTGGTTTGAATCATATAAACCCCTAAACCTTCAAAGCCACCAAGCCACTCAGCGACAACCGAACTCACAAAAGCGTAAGACACACTGACCTTCAAGCCACTTAAGAAAAATGACATACTCGACGGTAACTTCACATGACGTAATATCTGCCAACGATTTGCTCCCATTAATTGGAGTAATTGAATCGCATCCTTATCCGCGTTAGCAAAGCCGTTCAATATACTAATAATAATGGGAAATAATGTCGTTAAAATGACTAAAACAATCTTTGGTGTCATGTCATAACCTAGCCAAAGCACTAATATCGGTGCAATTGCTACAGTTGGAATGGTTTGTGTAACCACCAACATTGGATATAAGGCTCGGTTCAACCAAGGAATCACATCCATAATAATCGCTAAAAAGAAAGCGAGGAAAATTCCTATAGCGAGACCAATAAACGCTTGAATCAGTGTCACCCGGCTGTTCATCCATAAATTCACTCGGTCTTGCCACAAAGCGATTAGGACATCACTTGGTGCGGGAATAATAAACTCAGGTAACCAACCAACTCTAGCAGCCACTTCCCAAAGCAGTAATAGCCCCAGACCTAAGATCCATGAAGCATATTTAGTGGCGATGTTTTGTAGTTTTATCTTCAATCGTTAACACTGACCCTTTCGCATCATAACTAATTTTGACGTTAGTAAAAATTTTGTGATGTGTTTGAGAAGCGATTTCGATCGCCTCTTTTAAGATAGGCATCAAAGTATCATAATCACCTTGAATCGTTGTCTCAAACGCCGCCACTTCATAGTTATCCGTCTTTGATGCTATAAAAGCAATGACAGAATCAACCACTTCAAGTGTCGCTTCTTGCGATGCACCTAGCGGTAAAATTTGTAAAGCAATACTACAATTAACCATAAAAAAACCTCCCTCATATTCACAACACAAAGTGTCTGAATTAAGGCAGGTTGAGTGATATTTATAAAGATATATTCGCACAAATTGCATACTGCACCAATATACATAAACTTTACTTATTCACTTCCCTACGCGAGTCTTAACTCATTCAGGTTCATAGAGTTCAGGTAATCCCATCTCAGCCGAAGCACCCCTTGTGTTATAGTAGAAAGTTTAGCATATTCATAAACAATGTGCAACCGGATTCACATTTTTCCATCAAAAAAGCTCGAAGAACCCAGATAAATAGGTCCTTCGAGCTGATTCAAATAATTTAATACATCATTAAATATTTATTTAATTCCCATTGTGTTACTTGTTTTTTATATGACTCAAATTCCATTGTTTTTTCAGCGATAAAGTTACCTGAAATATGTGGGCCTAAAGCATCTCTCATAATTGGGCTCGCTTCAAATTCAGCAATGGCTTCGCTAAGTGATGATGGCAGGTCAAAAACCCCTTCAGCCATACGCTCTTCTGGAGTCATCGTATAAATATTACGGTCAATTGGCATTGGTGGTTCAATCTTGTTCTCAATCCCATCTAAACCAGCTTGCAAGATTACTGCTAAAGCTAGATAAGGATTCGCAGAAGGATCCACACTTCTTAATTCAATACGCGTTGAATTTCCACGTGATGAAGGAATACGAATCAGTGGAGAACGGTTTCTCTCACTCCAAGCAATATATACTGGTGCTTCATACCCTTCAACTAATCGTTTGTAAGAATTCACTAATGGATTACAAATGGCTGTATAAGCACTTGCATGCTTAATTAAACCACCAATAAAGTAATGAGCATCCTTCGATAATTGATCTGGAGTCGATTCATCAAAGAAAGCATTTTTTCCTTCTTTATCGAATAAAGAAACGTTAAAGTGCATTCCAGATCCACTCTCACCATAGATAGGCTTAGGCATGAATGTTGCATATAAATTATGACGACGGGCCACTGTTTTAACAATCAATTTAAACAATTGAATTTTATCACAGGCGCGAATCGCATCATTATATTTCCAATCAATCTCATGTTGCCCTGGCGCTACTTCGTGGTGACTTGCTTCGATTTCAAAATCTAAACGCTCTAATTCAAGCACAATATCACGTCGACAGTTCTCGCCTAAATCCGTTGGTGCAAAGTCAAAGTAGCCACCATCGTCATTTAAATCCATCGTTGGTCGACCATCTTCATCCAGTTTTAATAAGAAAAATTCAGGTTCTGGGCCTAAGTTGAATGAAGAAAAGCCTAAAGCCTCCATCTTATCTAACACTCGTCTTAAATTCCCACGAGGGTCACCTAAGAAAGGCTCTCGTTTAGTTGTATCTACATCACAGATTAAACAAGCAATGCGTCCACCATCTGATGGGACATCCCAGTTAAAAATCATCCAAGAGTCGTAATCAGGAATTAAATACATATCACTCTCTTCAATACGTACAAATCCTTCAATTGATGAGCCATCAAATGTCATATTATTTTCTAATGCCTTTTCTAACTGTGTTAAAGGAATTTCAACATTCTTAATTGTTCCTCTAATATCCGTAAACATTAATCGTATAAAGTGTACGTTATTCTCATGCGCATCAGCAATAATACGATCTTTCGTCCATTTTGTCATTGCTTCAAAATCCTCTCTTTTAATAGGTTATTCGAATCTAGATTGAAAATCTAGTTCATCCCTTAAGATACGTCGCACATCTTGGTCAGTTAGAGGTACTGAGTTTTTAGATACTCTGTCACTAAAGCGATATCTATTTTTAATACCTTTAATTGTCATGCCTTCATCCATTAGGTCAATGATGTCCAGTAATCGATCGACATCATTTAAAGAGTATAGCCTACGGTTGGTTTCGCTACGTTGAGGCTCGATTAATCCCTGTTCTTCGTAATAACGAATTTGACGAGCGGTTAACTCCGTCAACTCCATAACCGTACCTATTGGAAAAACTGCTAGTGACTTACGAAATTCCTTTCTTGCCATCACCATTCTCCTCTCTTAGAAAATTATTATACGACGATTAAAAAGCTCTCGCAAACATATTATAACACTATTTGTAAAGAAATATCACATGAATGAATCCCAGACTAATAATTATTATTATACAGTCATTTAGCTTTTGAAATTATGAACAGAATATTAAACTTTCATTACTTTATTCAAATATTCAACATTTCCTATGGTATTCTCGAGTCAGTTAGCGTATTCTTTTATTTAGAAATGTTTTTTTAAAAGGAGTTTTTGAAATGCCAAAAACGCGTAACTATACGCCAATAGCAACAATTGGCTCTCTTATATTCATTGCCATTTGTTTAAGTTTAATTATACTTTTAAATAAATTAACTGCGAACAATAATTCAATTATTGCAGAGCACCAACAACAATCTACTCAAGAAGAGTTAATTTCTTTACAAACTGAGCCCGTTGTTTCTCAACAGACTGAAAGTGTCCCCGATGAAAGCATCGAAACACCAGCCACTCTGGCAGAAACACTGAGTACATACTCGCCTAAAGATAAAGCAATGGAAGAAACGATTGCTGAATTAACCCAAACAGAATTTGATGGAAACTTAATTCAAGCCCAAGACGAGATTCTTGCGGCCATCCATGCAAATGATCTTGATGTGGAAGAACTTGGTTACTTATTCTTACCAGATTATCCAGCAGAAAACACAGCTGCTGCAACTGGAAACCAAATTGATGTTCCATTGTATCTACAAAAAGATGCGAACTGGCGAACAGAAAAATACGGAAGTAATACAACCCAACAACTGGGTGAAAATGGCTGTGCAATCCTGTCTCTAGCCATGGTTCATGCTGCTTTTGAGAATCGTGAAGTGAATCCAAAAGAAATACTTGAATGGAGCGAGGAAAAATATTGGGTAGATAATGCCGGAACATCTTGGCAAATCTTCCATGATTTTGCGGTTGAACATAATTACGACTTTTATAACTATGGAAATGATTTCTATAGCGCAATGGAAGCTGTAAACAACGGTGAATTAATTGTTGCCTCTGTCGTACCAGGCTTCTTTACAGAAGTTGGTCACATAATTGTCATTCGTGGCTACGAAAACGGTCAAGTCTACGTCAATGATCCAAATGATGATGCTCAAAAAATGTATAGTATCCAAGGCATTGATGAAGAAGTGTTACTCGCAGAAGGAATCAATTACTGGTCTTTCTCAAAATAATTTAAATAATCTAACATCCATTCCAAAAAATTGGGATGGATGTTTCTTTTTTTACAAGTGATTTATTGAGTAACAACATTTGCTTGTTTTATTGTTATAGGCATTATGATATTATTAGACTTTGAGATAAATACGCCATCAATGTCATGATTGAAGGCGAAATATTATTCAATCTCATCTTACCAACTGAATTAACAAAAGACGTTGCAAAGATAATGAGGTATAATATAGAAGTCGGGATGTTATGTATCGCGCGGAGACATATTGTGCTCAAGATTGAAATATTATTATATAAAAAGGAGATCTAACAATGACATCAGTAGTAGTTGTAGGAACACAATGGGGAGACGAAGGTAAAGGTAAAATTACTGACTTTCTAAGTAATAACGCTGAAGTAATTGCACGTTATCAAGGTGGAGACAATGCAGGGCATACGATTCAATTTGATGGTAAAACATTTAAATTACACTTAATCCCTTCAGGTATTTTTGATAATAGTAAAATCAGTGTTATCGGAAACGGTGTTGTCGTGAATCCAAAGTCAATTGTTAAAGAATTGAACTATTTAGCAGCTGAAGGTGTTGATACAAGTAGTTTACGTATTTCTTCACGCGCTCATGTTATCTTGCCTTACCACATCTTAATGGATCAACTTCAAGAAGATTCTAAAGGTGATAACAAAATCGGAACAACCATTAAAGGGATTGGCCCAGCTTACATGGATAAAGCTGCTCGTGTTGGAATCCGTATTGCTGATTTATTAGATAAAGAAATCTTTAAAGAGCGTTTAAAAGTAAACTTAGCTGAAAAGAATAAATTATTCGAGCGTGTTTATGACAATTCACCTTTATCTTTTGAAGAAATTTTCGAAGAATACTACGCATATGGTCAAGAAATTGCGAAGTATGTTACTGATACATCAGTCATTTTAAACGATGCGATTGATGAAGGTAAACGTGTATTATTCGAAGGTGCTCAAGGTGTCATGTTAGATATCGATCAAGGTACATATCCATTCGTTACTTCTTCAAACCCAGTAGCTGGTGGGGTAACGATTGGTAGTGGAGTAGGACCATCAAAAATTGATACAGTCGTTGGTGTATGTAAAGCTTATACATCACGTGTAGGAGATGGACCATTCCCAACAGAATTGTTTGATGAAGTTGGAGAACAAATTCGTGAAGTAGGTAGAGAATACGGAACAACTACAGGGCGTCCACGTCGTGTAGGTTGGTTTGATTCAGTTGTTATGCGTCACTCACGCCGAGTATCAGGTATTACAAATCTATCATTAAACTCAATCGACGTATTGACTGGTTTAGAGACAGTTAAGATTTGTACTGCTTACGAAACTTCTGCTGGTGAACGTATTGAATATTACCCAGCAAGTCTAAAAGTTCTAGCTGACTGTACGCCAGTTTATGAAGAATTACCTGGTTGGTCAGAAGATATCACAGGGGCGAAATCACTTGAAGACTTACCGCAAAATGCACGTAACTACGTTCGTCGCATCAGTGAATTAGTTGGAGTTAAGATTGCAACTTTATCTGTTGGTCCTGACCGTGAACAAACAATGATTTTAGATAGCGTTTGGGGATAAACTCCCTTTTAAGAGCCCGTGGTTATATAACCTCTGGCTCTTTTTTGTTTTAAATTTAATACAATATTCACAAAATAAATGGCGAATTCCACATTTTTCCTTCGATAAAAATTCACATTTACAGCGTATGATGGAATTAACAGATAGAGGAGGGCGCAAAATGAGATTAAAAAAATTATTATTAGTATCTACATGTGCTTTAGCAATCGGAGCAGGAACTACTCTTGGAAATAATGCTTTACTACCAACGAGTCAAACCGTTCATGCCCAAGAAGAAACAACAACAGAGGTGGACCAAGAATTACTCGTTCAAATAAAAAATAACTTAGCGGGCGTTCAACCTGTTAACTTAGAACAATTATTAGAAGTAGAGGATCAATATTTAGTTGATTTATATACTACAAAAAATACTGAAGCAGAATCGAATCCTGAACTGGATGTATGGTTAGAAATGTATAACCAGTTAGCAATCGATTACCCTCAATTAAACCTTTTAACAGGTGAGGACTTACAAGCTTATAATGAAGCAGCAGAGGCTATTTCTACTTATTCAGAATATAGCTATTCAGATTTAAACACGGCTTTACCTAGTGACATCTTAGGATGGTATACGAACGCATTGTTAGAAAATAACGATGACGAGCAAGCTGCTGTTGAATCAATCGTGCCACAAATTACCCAAGCACGTGATGCTTACATCGAACGTCGTACTGAAAGAGAAAATGGCGAAGACAATGGGAATGGTGAAACTCCAGCACCTGAAGATGAATTTGAAGCAGCGATTTTGGAATATACTGATATTACAGAAGAGCAATTCAGTCAATTCACTGAGGAAGAATTAGCACCGATTAAAACAACTGCTGAAAATGGAGATTACGCTCAAGAAACGATGGACATTGTCCGCGACCAAATCATCGAATTAAATCCTGAAATCTTTACCGATGAACAGGTCGGTTCAGTTGCTACTAAGATTCGTGAAGCATTCATTGAATCAACACCTGCAACTCAAGAACAATTAGACCAACTTGATGACATTTACTTAGTAAGTATGGTAGGTGAAGGAAATCAAGCAGGTACTGATATTGGTGGAGCTTATAACACAGCTGTATACGATAACCCAGAAGTCTTTGGTCCTGAAGCCAGTCGTTTTAGAGACGCTTTAGTTTCGGATTATAACTTAAATGAAGAAGAGTTATTAGAAGTACCTGATGCTGAATTACTATGGCAAGAATTTTCAGTCTTCCAAGAAAATAACGCAGAAGACATGGAAGCCTTGGCATTAGCAATGCAAGAAAATTACGGTATTACTGTTGATGATGCAGAAACATCTTCAGATGAAAGTTCTTCAAGCGAAGAATCATCCGATGAAGAGTCTTCTGATGAGGAATCCTCTGATGAAGAAGAATCATCTGACTCAAGTGAATCCGAACCAGCAAGTGTTTTAGATATTTACCGTGAAGAATTAGTCGGTCAAACTGATTTAACGATGGAACAATTAAAGCAATTTAGTGATGAACATATTACTAGTTTGATGGATAGATTGGGACTTTCAACTGAAAGTACTTCTTCAGAAGAATTAACTGCTTTACGCGATGAAATTGTAATTGCTGGTTACGTGAATTTCAGTGATGATCAATTAGCAAGTGCAATTACTCCTGTTCGTGAAGCTGTCGTTAATCAAACACCAACAACAGATGCTATCTTGAATGAATTTAGTGATCGTACATTCGCTGAATGGTACAATGAAGCTAAGAATGCTGATGCAAAAGTACCTAGCTACATTTTCCAACAGTTAGTAACAATGTATCCAGACATGTTTAATGATTTAGTTGTTGAAGCTAAAAACAACATCATTCAAAATACAACTATCACTCAAGATCAAGTTGATCAAATGCAATTTGAAGATATTCTATGGGCTGTTCAACCGAATGAATCTGGTGAAGTGAATTATGTAGATGTAACTAATTACTTAACTGAAAGATATCCAGATGTAGTCAACGGTGGTGGTTCTCAAACACCTTCAAGTGATGACAATGAAGAATCATCAAGTGTTGATGTATCTATCAGTTCATCCGTAGAAGAGAATGAAGAAAACTTACCAAACACTGGTGAAAATAGTTCAATTTGGCTTATTATTGTAGCTGCATTAGCTTTAATCGGTGGAGGTATTTACTTATTCATCTCTGGACGTCGTCATAATAACTAAGACAAATCGATAGATAAATAGAATTAAATAAACCCTAAGCACTCTATAGTTGAGAGACTAAAGAGTGCTTAGGGTATTTTTGTTTACTCATTTGTTTAGTAGTCTAATGTTTCGAATAACTGGTCAAAGTATGCAACTGTCTCAGGTCTATCTTCAAGCGAACTATCTGGATAAGCCGATAAATCGGGTTCTTCATCTAAGAAATACTTCAGTGAATACACACCAAAGCCTTCTGCAAATGATTCAATGGTTGAATTGTAATAAGACTCCTCATCTGCCCATTCACTTTCATAAATGGCCTGCCAATCATCTTGCGTTGACCAAGAATCTTCTATTTCTTTATCCCAATCGATTAATGCATAGCTAGCAAAATCTAACGTATGACCAAATTCATGATAAATCAGATTTTTATAGATTGGTTTATCCCCTACAAAATATACTGTCCCATCATCCTTAGCTAAACCATGTAAAGTAAATCCAGGTGTTTCTGAAGGTGGCATTTCGCTTTCCGCTAAAACATAAATATTTGAAAGTCGGCGTTTGATTTCACTCGGTAATGTTTCAACAACCTCTTCAATCAAAGCGATATTTTCATCTAAGATAGCATCATCTTCGATTTGATCAGAGATAAAATAATGTAAAACTGGTTCTTCTAGATGTCCATTATTATATTTATTTGTTAAAATACTAAATTCTTCTCGAGCAATCTCAATCACTTCGGTAGCTAAATCATAATCATCACTTTCCGAATCAATTTGGCTATATAATTCCTCAGCACGTAACATTGAAGCTTTAGCATCGGCATACACTGAAGTCGGAATCATTTGTTTTAATTCGTAACATTCAACTAAATCTTCGGAATATTCATTAAAATAAATTTGTCTAAGTTTATGATTAATATCCAAGCGTTGCATCGCGATTAAATCACTATAATTGTATAAATCGACAACGTCAGTAGTTAAATTCATGGGTGCGACTAAATAATGATCTTCGGGGTCAGCCGAGTAATAGATGTAATATGAAATATAAGTGGCTATATCTCTATATGTATCTTTATACGCATTAAAGTGAACGAAATTATAAACTTCATCCGTCTGAGCAAATGGCAGTAGAGCTTCATCAGTAAATAAATTGTCTTCATTAATTGATACTTGATCACTTGGCAATTCAGCTTCAATCAACGTATAGTCACTTTGAGGATAAATCGTTGTATCAGTATCTATATTTTCGTATATGGCTTCATCAACAGGTTCAGCTTCGACTACTTGTGTGTGATCAGCTTGAGTATAGTCTATGCTATCAAGCGACTCAATTGTAGTAGCATTCGTACTAACTGGTAAAGCAAATAACACAATAAAAAAAGATAGAAGAGTTAAAGTGTTCAATTTTAACTTGCTTACAACATTTTGATGATTCTTTTCGACCGTCTCCATATTGTTACCTCCGCTTTCAATGTAATATATTATAAGTTTAATACAAACCAGCTTAAAGAGAAAGGAATAACAAAAAGAACGCATGTTCCCACTATAAAGTTTCACGTGGAACATATATTCGGTTTTTTACTACTTTACACACCTATTTAAATAGTGGTTAAACTGATTAATCGCCACTTTAATCGAGTTAAACACAAAAAACTCTTTCTAAATTTAATTAGAAAGAGTTCATTGTAAGTTACATCATGGGTGGTTCGGGTACAAATGAAAGACTTGAGAATTTATTATATTCCTTTTTAAATAATAAGCGAACTGTATCTCTAGCTCCTGCACGGTTCTTAGCTAAGATAACCTCAACAGTATTATCAGGCAGATCATCATCTTGAACTGGTTCTTCATCACCTTCTTGTTGGTGATAATCCTCACGGTATAAGAAGGCAACGATATCCGCATCTTGCTCAATCGATCCAGACTCACGAATATCACTTAAGATAGGTCGTTTATTCTGACGGTGTTCCACACCACGAGATAATTGAGACAGTGCAATGACAGGTACGCCTAATTCTTTGGCTAATTTCTTCAATTGACGAGAAATTTCAGATACTTCTTGCTGACGACTTTCGCCACCGGATCCTTCAATTAATTGAAGATAGTCAATCACAATCAGACCTAAATCTGGATTTTCTTGTTTTAATCGTCTACTTTTCGCACGAATTTCAGATACTTTAATCCCTGCTGTATCATCAATAAAGATCGGTGCATCTTTAAGTGTGTTTGTAGCCACCGTGAAACTATTCCATTCATCATCGGTAAGTTGTCCTGTACGTAAATTAGATGCATGTATATTACCTTCCGCACAAATAATACGGTTTACTAAATCTAATGCACCCATCTCTAGTGAGAATATTACAACAGGTATTTTAGATTTCGTGGCAACGTTTTGGGCAATGTTTAAAGCAAAGGCTGTTTTACCTACGGATGGTCTCGCAGCTAGAATAATCAATTGGTCTGGTTGGAAACCACTCGTTAATTTATCTAAGTCGATATAACCTGTTGGTAAACCAACAACGTCTCTTTTCTCTTCCGATAATCGAACAATGTTCTCAAATGCATCTGAAATTAACGAGCGTATAGAGACAGGTCCGTCATTATTCTTCCCTTCACCAATTGATAAGATTAGTTTCTCACTTTTTTCGATGATATTAGAAATCTCATCACCTTCTTCATAAGCCGTCTGGCTTATTTGTGTACTAGCTGAGATTAAACTACGTAAGATTGATTTATCTTTTACTATCTTTGCATAATGGTCAACGTTTACAGCTGTTGGTGCTGTTTGGGTTAACTCAATTATATAATCATGGCCACCTACATTTTCAATTTCTCCATAACTCGTAAGTCGATCAATTAAGGTGATGGCATCAAGTTCATAATCAGGTGAATCGAAGATATTCGCCATCGCATTAAAGATAATGCGGTGTTTACGTAAATAAAAGTCATCTTCCTCAATAATTGATTGAACCGTTCCTACTTTAATAGGATTGATAAGTAATGCGCCGAGCACTGATTGTTCAGCTTCTATATTATATGGTAGTTGTCTATCCATTGGTTTATTTTCCAACGGTTCACCTTCTTTCTTCATTTCTATATTCTACTCGATTCACTCTTAAATACAAGTATATAAATCATACCAAATTCTCAGCCTTTTTCATAGTTATCAACATGTTAATAACTTTTATTTAAAGCCTTTTAGTAATATTCATATCTTAATAATTCAAACCAATAAAAATAGTGTATTCATTGGTTTGAATACCAAATGAATACACTATTAAAATGCTTAAAATGTTTCATATGAAACTATTGTTCAACGATATGTACTTTAATATCTGCTGAGACTTCACTATGAAGTTTCACTGGAACGTTGTAACGTCCTAAAGAGTTTAAATTTTCACCTAATTGGATCTTACGGCGATCAACCTCGATGTTATATTGCTTTTCAAGCTCTTCTGCAATTTGTTTAGAAGGGATAGTACCGAATAATCGACCATCTTCACCTGTTTTAGCTGCAATCGTAACAACTGTCTCTTCTTTTTCAATGGCTTCTTTAATTTCTTTAGATTCAGCTAATTCTTCTTTAGCCAGTCTAGCTTCAGCTTCTTTTTTAGATTTCAGCTGATTTAAAGCTGCACCATCCGCTACTTTAGCAAGGTTGTTCTTGATTAGATAATTACGTCCGTAACCATCTGATACTTCAATCACATCACCTTTTTTACCTTGTTTCTTGACATCTTTCAATAGAATTACTTTCATTCAAAGTCCTCCTTATTCTTTATTTATTTCTTCTGATAATTGAATATAGACCTCTTCAGTCGATTTATCTTCAATTTGCGTCGCCGCATTCGATAAATGACCTCCGCCACCTAATCTTTCCATAATCGTTTGGACGTTAATACTTCCTAAACTTCGTGCGCTAATCCCTACAACAGAATCACTTCTACGGTAGATAACAAAGGAAGCTTCAACACCTTTAACGTCTAGTAAAACATCAGCAGTTTGTGACGCTGTTATATTATCAAAAACTTCTTCATTAGGTCCAATAATAACTGCATAGCCATCTTTGACAAATTTTGTATGCTCTAATAGTTTGTTACGCTCAATTAAGTTTGATAAATCTTCTTTAAGTAAGCGTTGGATTTGAACACGGTCTGCTCCACGAGATTTTAAATAACTTGCTACATCAAAAGTTCTTGAACCTGTTCTTGATGAGAAATTATTCGTATCTACAATCACCCCAGCAAGTAATGCTGTTGCCTCAAACTTATTTAATGCTTCATTCGTATTACGCATATTAATGAAGAATTCAGTAATCAACTCTGATGTTGACGACGCATAAGGTTCGATATATGTCAGGACCGTTTGCTCTGGGAACTCCTCACCACGACGGTGATGGTCAATAATAACCACATCATGTCCATTTATCAATTCTTCAGCTTCACTTAATGACGGACGATGATGATCGACTAAAATCATTAAAGTTTCATCAGACATATATTTTTCAGCTTCTTCTTTATTAACGAAGATATCTTCATCCCATAAGTAACGAGCTTGATCTAAGGCCAATAACTGACGAATATCTTGATTAAACTCATCTTCATTAATCAGAATACGAGCTGGGACCCCAAAGGATCTGACAATCTTATAAATACCTATTGCAGAGCCCATAGAGTCCATATCAGGGGTTTTATGGCCAGATATGAGTATTTGTTCCGCTTGTTGAATTGACGTGCGTAAGGCTTGAAAAACTAGTCGTGATTTTATGTTTGTACGTTTCTCTGTAGGATTTGTCTTACCACCATAAAATCTTGCTTTACCAGACTGCGATCGAACGACAATTTGGTCGCCGCCGCGTCCAAGCGCTAAATCTAAGTTAAGTTGTGCTTGGTCTGATAAGTCATCAATACGATAACTTGGTGAATCTGGATAAGATACGCCAATACTAATTGATAATGGCATATTTCTTAAAGAATTGCGTTCACGCATCTCATCGAAAAACTTAAATTTATCTTTTTCAAGTTTATCAAGCACATATTGGTTTAGAAGTAGAATAAATTTTTCCTCATTGATTCGTTTAGTAAAAACGCCATAGGATTCAGCCCATTCATTGATATCATTCAATATAATAGAGTCAAAATTGGTTGCCTGTTGATCATCGAGTGTTTCTACAATCTCGTTATAGTCATCCAAGAAAAGATAACCGAATACAACTTGATCGAATTTCTTTTGTTCTCGAATCAACACTTCATCTGTTACATCAATCATATATAATGCTTTCACATCTGTTTGGTGTAATATACGGTAATACCGGTCCATAAAAGGAACAGTATGCCAATGTTTATCAGATTCAATTGCTATCATTTTGTCAAACTCTTTATTTATAGATACTAGTGGTTCTCCAAGTAACTCCTGCGATCCAAACAAATGTTGCATCGCTGGATTGACCCACTTAATGCGATGATTAGAATCTTGACCATATAATAGGATTCCAATAGGAGAGCGGTACATTGCATCTTCCTGTGCACCTCGTACTGATTGAGAGAGGCGACTCGCCATTGTACTTAAGTTACGAATAAAGTTTTCATAATTAAACACAAAAAATACGACAACTGCAATTAATAGTATAAAAAGCATTACACCGATTTCCCAGCGTAACATTAATGCAGCAAGCATAATGATTGTATATAAAATGACTAAACTATAAATTTGCCAACTAATATCTAATGAATGAAATTGTTCAAAGAATGCTTTAAGTCTTTCTTTGTTAAACATATTTCACCTCATCTAATTAATAATATACTAAGTATTTTAACATAATCAATGTTCTAATGCTATTGTTCCGAAGTTTACTAACTTTCTAGAAAATAAGTTAAAAGTTTCATGTGAAACATTTATGTTATTCGTCAATAAAAAAAGAGAGTAGAACACAAGGTCCTACTCTCAGCTAATTAAATTAGTCTTTAATTGTAAATGGAATTAGTGCCATAATACGAGTACGTTTAACTGTTGAAGTTAAAGTACGTTGATGTTTAGCACAAGTACCTGTAACTCGACGAGGTAAAATTTTACCTTTTTCAGATACGAAACGGCTAACTAAATCCACGTCTTTATAATCAGGGTGATCAATATGATTTGCACAGAAAAAACATACTTTTTTTCTGCGTCTTCCACCACGACGTTGTCCCATAGGTGTTATCCTCCTTTATATTTTAAACGAATGTTGAAAGATTAGAATGGTAAGTCATCTTCAGAGATGTCAACTGGCGTGCCATCTTCCATGTTAAATGGTGAGTTACCGAATCCTCCACTATTGTTATTTGAATTATTGTTTTGATATGATGATTGGTTATTGTTGTAGTTGTTTTGTTGGTTTTGAGAGTTGTTATTGTTATAACTTTGTCCGCCACCATAACTACTACTGCTATTATTGTTGCTAGTATCCGCAGGTCTTTGTTCTGTAACTGAACGTGGCTCCAATAAATGGAACTGTTCTACAACTACTTCAGTAACATAGACACGTTGACCTTGTTGGTTTTCGTAATTACGTGTTTGAATACGTCCTTCGACTCCAACTTGAGATCCTTTACGGGTAAAGTTAGCAAAGTTTTCTGCTGATTTACGCCAGATTACGCAACTAATAAAATCGGCTTCACGCTCACCTTGTTGATTAGTAAAATTGCGATTAACGGCTATGGTAAAAGTACCTACTGCAATACCTGACGAAGTAAACTTCAAGTCAACTTCTCGTGTCAAACGTCCCACTAATTGAACTGTGTTCACAATTACATCCTCCTTCAAAGTGTTTCACGTGAAACAAATTAAGCTTCTACTTTAGTAATCATAAAACGTAAGATTCCGCGATTGATCGCAGCTAAACGGTCGAATTCGTTGATTCCTGTAGCATCTGAAGCTTCAGCTGTGATTAAATGATAAATTCCTTCTTTATAATCATTAATCTCATATGCTAAGCGACGTTTTGCCCAGTCTTTCGACTCAACAATTGTAGTTCCGTTTGCTGTTAAGATACCATCGAAACGTTCTACTAATTCATTTTTCTCGTCTTCGTTTAAGTCAGGACGGATAATATATAAAATTTCGTATTTTGTTGTTTGGCTCATTTGGCTTGCACCTCCTTTTGGTCTGATGGCCCTAAATATTTATTAGAGCAAGGAGAGTATAGTTAAATACTCACATCAATGAATTATACAATTATCATCATTTGATTACAAGCTTTATTTGAAAGTTTTTTATGAGATATTTTACATTATTTTCATCTTATTTTAATAAACCCCTTAGTTTTTATTTATTTTGTGATATAATGATCATATCATTAATTAAAAAAGGAGCGTTTGAGATGAATCGCATTTATAATTTCTCTGCAGGACCGTCTACACTGCCAGTTTCAGTATTAGAAGATGTTAGTAAAAACCTGACAAATTACCAAGGGCAAGGCCTATCCGTTATGGAAATGAGCCACCGATCTCCATCCTACATGGAAATTCATGCGAATGCTAAACAGTCATTACGCAACTTAATGAATATTCCAGATACTTACGAAATTTTATTCTTACAAGGTGGGGCATCAACTCAGTTTTCAAGTGTACCATTAAATTTATTAAATCAATCAGGTAAAGCTGACTATATCTTAACAGGTAGTTTCTCTAAAAAAGCTTATAAAGAAGCCCTTCGCTACGGTGACATTCAAGTCGCAGCAAGTACTGAAGAAGATGATTTTACTTATATTCCGAATAATGACGCTATTAATGTCCGTCCAGATGCTGATTATGTACATTTGTGTTTGAACAATACAATCTATGGAACGCGTTTTAAACCAGAGGAACTCCCTCAATTTGACAATATTACTTTAGTCGCTGATATGTCTTCGAATATTCTATCAGAAGAATATGATGTCTCTAAATTTGGCCTAATCTATGCTGGAGCTCAAAAAAATATGGGACCAGCGGGTCTAACTGTTGTCATTGTGCGTAAAGACCTAGTAGGTAAGGCTCAAGATATCACGCCTACAATGCTCGATTATGCGACACAAATTGATAAAGATTCAATGTATAACACACCTCCTACTTTTGCTATTTATGTAGCTGGTCAAGTATTTGCTTGGTTAGAAGAGCAAGGTGGTGTGAAAGCCATCGAAGCAATCAATAAAGAAAAAACGGCTAAACTTTATGACTACATTGACCAAAGTGATTTCTATCAAGGGACAGCTCGTAAAGAGAACCGTTCAATTATGAATGTGACTTTTAGAACCGATTCAGAGGATTTAGATAAAGCTTTCGCTAAAGAAGCCCAAGAAAAAGGTCTCCATAACTTGAAGGGGCACCGATCAGTCGGTGGCATGCGTGCGAGTATCTATAACGCCATGCCGATGGAAGGTATCGATGCACTCATTAACTTTATGAAGGACTTTGAAAATAATAATAAGCGAGGTACGAAATGAGCTATACAGAAAAAAGATTTAAAATTAAAACATTAAATAATATTGATGCCAATGCATTAAGTAAGCTAACACACGAATTTACTTTAAATCATAGCGATTCTGAAGCGGATGCCATCATTGTAAGAAGTGCTGATATGCATCAAATGGATTTGCCAGAGAATTTAAAATTTGTCGGACGAGCAGGTTCAGGTGTTAACAATATCCCAATTGATGAATTGACTGAGAGGGGAATTGTTGTTGCAAATGCACCAGGAGCCAACGCAAACGGTGTGAAAGAGTTAGTTCTGTCTGCTTTGATCATATCTTCAAGAAATATTGAATCGGCCTTAGATTGGACACAAACACTCATAGGCGAGTCTGATATTGGTTCAAAAGTTGAGGCGGGTAAAAAGCAATTTGTTGGACCCGAATTAGCCCATAAGAAAATTGGCATCATTGGTTTAGGTGCCATTGGTGTGCTTGTTGCTAATATGTGTTTAAGTTTAGGGATGGATGTCTACGGTTATGACCCATACTTATCGGTCCAACACGCTCTCGGCTTAAATCCCTCAACAAAAACTCAATATGATATTAATTATATTATGCAAAACTGTGATTACATCACATTACATATTCCATACAATGACAGTACTAAAAATTATTTAAATGCAGAATTATTAGCTGAAGCCAAAAAAGGTCAAATCATTATTAACTGTGCCCGTGGTGGTTTAGTGGATTTAAATGCTTTGGAAGACGCAATTAATAATGGAAGTATAGGTAAATATGTCGTCGATTTCCCTGATGAAAAAACATTAACTATGAAAAATACGATTAATATTCCACATCTCGGTGCATCAACGCCTGAAAGTGAAGCGAATGCAGCAAATATGGTCATTGATCAAGTAATGGATTACTTAAAAAATGGAAACATTCATCATTCAGTGAATTTCCCTACGATTAATTTTGGTCCAATTCAAACAGTTTGCCGTATAACAGTGTTACACCGTAATATTCCGAACATGATTGGTCAGATTACTCATGTACTTTCTCAACACAATCTGAATATTAACCGATTAACGAACAAACCTCGCAATGGCTGGGCTTGTACAATGATTGATTTAGACAATGATATCGAAGAAAATGATAAAATTGCACTTGAAAATATCGAAGGTGTCGTCCGTGTTCGACATCTTAAACCGTCAACAAACTAAGAAAAATAAGCACATAAAAGAAGCGATAAGCTCATCAAATGATGAAAGCTTGTCGCTTCTTTGTTCATTTATTATTCATTATCTTCATCAAACTCTTCTTCAGTATCTTCTACTGCTTCTGAAATTCTTTCTGATAATTCTTCATTGAGTTCAACATCTTCGGAAGTTACCGACTCACGGTCAACTTTGACGTCATCAATATGTTCAATGACCTCTTCCTCTGTAACATCTTCTTCAGCTGTTGGAATCGTAGCGATCGAACTAACAATAGCATCGTCATCTAAGCGAATCATACGAACACCAAGGGTAGCACGAGATGTTTGGGAAATACCACCAACGTTTGATCTGATTACAACACCTTGATCAGTCATAATCATCAAGTCTTCATCACCTTTAACAGTCACGATACCTGCTAATTTACCACTCTTCTCAGAGATATTGGACGTTTTCACTCCAAGACCTCCACGATTTTTAGGTGTATATTCTGAAGCAGGTGTTCGTTTACCATAACCATTTTCAGTTACAACTAAGACTTCGTGCTCATCAGTCAATACATCAGATCCAACAACATAATCATCATCACGTAATTTAATACCACGGACACCTGTGGCAGTACGCCCCATCACACGAACATCACTTTCATTGAAAGTCATCGCGTTTCCGTTATGTGTTCCGATAATAATGTTGTGTTCACCCGTTGTTTCCATAACATTGACTAATTCATCGCCTTCTTTTAAGTTAATTGCGATTAATCCATTTTGACGAATATTATAATAATCTGATGAATCAGTACGTTTTGCTGTACCACTTCGCGTTACAAAGAATAAGTAACTATCAGATTGACCAGATTCTTCGGTTGATTTATTCACTGAAATAATTTGTTTCACTACTTCTCCAGTACCAAGACTAATTAAGTTTACGATTGGTAAACCTTTTGCCTGACGTCCGTATTCTGGAATATCGTACCCTTTAAGGCTGAATACGCGTCCGAGGTTCGTAAAGAATAATAGGGTATCATGGGTTGAAGCTGAGACAAGTGTTTGAATTTCATCGTTATCTCCTAAGCCCATACCTTTAACACCACGTCCACCACGGTTTTGAACTTGGAATTCATCTTGAGTCATTCGCTTCACATATCCGTTAGCAGTTAAAGTGATTAATACATCTTCTTCATCGATTAAATCTTCGTCATCGATGTTCATTAAATCCCCAATTTGTAATTCCGTTCGACGTTCATCGCCAAAACGTGTTTTTAAATCTGTTAATTCATCTTCAATAATTTCAAACATACGCTCTTGGTTACTTAAAATCTCAGTTAAGCGTTCAATCAATGCGAGTAAATCATTGTGTTCTTTCTCAATTTTTTCACGTTCTAAGCCAGTTAAACGAACTAAACGCATATCGAGTATTGCTTGTGCTTGGACATCTGTAAGTCCGTAATTTTCGATTAATTGTGTTTTAGCTGTCTCACCATCACGAGATGAACGGATAATCGTAATAATTTCATCAATATGATCTAAAGCAATCAATAATCCTTGTAAGATATGGTCACGATTTTCTGCTTTACGTTTCTCGAATTCAGTTCTACGACGAATCACTTCAATTTGGTGATCTAAATACTTATCAAGAATATCTTTAATACCTAGGACTTTAGGTACGCCACCGTCAATCGCAAGCATATTAAAACCAAATGACACTTGCATTGGAGTGTATTTGTAAAGGTTATTCAAGACAACACTGGCAGAAACATCACGTCTTACTTCAATAACCACACGTGTCCCTTCACGTGCAGACTCGTCGTTAGCATAAGTAATACCTTCGATTCGTTTTTCACGAGCTAATTCAGCAATACGTTTAACTAAATTCGCTTTATTTACTCCATAGGGTAATTCTGAAACAATAATACGTTCACGATCATTACCAATGGGTTCAATGTCTACTTTTGAACGGATAATGATTTTCCCTTTACCTGTTTTGTAGGCTTTACGAATACCTGATTTCCCCATAACAATACCACCCGTTGGGAAATCCGGACCTGGAATGTGTTCCATAATTTCTTCGACAGTAATTTCTGGATTGTGCATTAGCGCAATCACACCATCAATGACTTCACCTAAATTATGTGGCGGAATATTTGTTGCCATCCCCACAGCAATACCAGCCGCACCGTTTACCAACAGGTTAGGGAAACGAGCAGGTAATACTACGGGTTCTTTTTCTTCTTGAGAATAGTTTTCTTGAAAATCAATAGTATCTTTATTAATATCACGAAGCATTTCTAAGGCAATTTTCGACATACGTGCTTCCGTATAACGCATTGCCGCTGCTCCGTCACCATCGACTGAACCAAAGTTCCCGTGCCCATCCACGAGTAATTGACGGTAACTAAATGGTTGTGCCATACGTACCATCGCTTCATAGATTGCTGAGTCCCCATGGGGGTGATATTTCCCCATAACATCCCCAACAATACGTGCAGATTTCTTATGTGGTTTATCAGGGGTAACTCCTAATTCATTCATCCCATATAAAATACGGCGCTGAACGGGTTTCAAACCATCACGTACATCTGGAAGTGCACGTGAGACAATAACACTCATTGCATAGTCAAGGAATGACGTTCGCATTTCATCTGGAAGATTAATTGATTCAATTTCGCGGTGATTATCTCCGAAAATTTCACTCATATTTTTATTCCTTTCTGTTTATGAGACATAGATACGTTGTAGTAATTATGTATCTAAATTTTGTACATAAACGGCATTTTCTTCAATAAATTCACGACGTGGCGGAACTTCGTCCCCCATAAGCATTTCCATAACATCGTTAGCAATCTCAGCATCATCGATCGTTACACGAAGTAAGCGACGATTTTCTGGATTCATTGTTGTATCCCACAGTTGCTCGTAGTCCATCTCTCCAAGACCTTTATAGCGTTGTAGAGAGTAACGCGCATCTGGATTTTCTGCTTGCCATTTGCGTAATTGTTCGTCTGTATCAAGGTACAATTCTTTTTTACCTTGTTTAATTTGGTAAAGAGGCGGTTGAGCAATATAAATGTAACCCGCTTCTAGTAACGGACGCATATAACGGAAAATTAATGTTAATAATAGCGTACGAATATGTGCTCCATCAACATCCGCATCGGTCATCAAAATTAATTTATGATAACGAGCTTTTGATACATCAAATTCAGCACCAAAACCTGTTCCCATTGCAGTAAATAATGAACGGATTTCTTCGTTATTTAAGATACGATCCATTGACGCTTTTTCAACGTTAAGAATTTTACCACGAATGGGTAAAATTGCTTGGTACATTCTTGAACGTCCTTGTTTCGCTGATCCACCGGCAGAGTCACCCTCCACGATAAATAATTCACTTTTTTCTGGATCACGACTTGAACAGTCAGCTAACTTACCTGGTAAGTTAGCAATTTCTAAGCCAGATTTCTTACGTGTCATTTCACGGGCACGTTTTGCCGCATTTCTTGCGCGTGAAGCTAAAATACCTTTTTCGATAATGATTTTTGCTACTTTTGGATTTTCTAATAAGAAAGATTCGTAATTAGACGAAAAAAGACGGTCTGTAATTGTACGAACTTCAGAGTTACCAAGTTTCGTCTTTGTTTGTCCCTCAAATTGTGGGTCCGGATGTTTAACAGACAATACAATAGTTAAACCTTCTCGAGTATCATCTCCAGATAAATTATCATCTGAGTCTTTTAGTAAGTTATTTGAACGTGCATAATCATTGATGACACGCGTTAATCCAGCTTTTAACCCAGATTCATGTGTTCCACCTTCGTGGGTATGAATATTATTAGCAAAAGATAGAATTTTAGTTACGTAATCGGTTGTATATTGTAAAGCAATCTCAACTTGAATCCCGTCAGATTCACCTTCTAAATAAATTGGTTTCTCATGTAAAACTTGCTTGTCTTCATTGATATATTCAACAAAACTTTGAATACCACCTTCGTAGAAGAAACTATCTGATTCTTCACGCTCTTCACGTTTATCTTCTAGACTAATACGTAAACCTTTATTTAAGAAAGCTAATTCACGAATACGTTCTTTTAAGATATTGTATTTAAAGTCCGTTGTATCAGTAAAGATCGTTGGATCGGCTTTAAAGTTTACTTTTGTTCCTGTATGTTCAGATGTTCCGACGATTTCCAATTCTTTCGCGATATTCCCGCGTTCAAATTCTTCACGGTATACTTTACCATTACGGGAAACCTCGACGTATAAGTGAGAAGACAGTGCGTTTACGACTGCTGCACCTACCCCGTGAAGTCCTCCGGAAACTTTATAACCGCCCCCACCGAATTTACCTCCAGAGTGAAGCATCGTAAAGACGGTCTCAACAGCGGGACGACCCGTTTTTTCTTGAGTATCTACTGGAATTCCACGACCATTATCGGTAACTGTAATTGTATTATCTGCTTCGATAACGACTTCGATATGATCACTATAACCTGCAAGTGCCTCGTCAATTGAATTATCAACGATTTCCCACACTAAGTGATGTAAACCATCAATACTTGTCGTTCCTATATACATACCTGGACGCTTACGAACCGCTTCAAGACCTTCAAGGACTTGAATCTGATTCGCGTCATAGTTTTGTTCATTAATATTATCTGGCATGTTCTACTCTCCTTCTTCGGTAATCTGCCCATCTTCAACATACAAGATTTGTGCATGTTCTAATTGTGTCAGGTTTAACCCTTTAATTGTAGCTGTCGTTAGGAATGTTTGAACTTTCCCTTCAATCTGGCTCATTAATATATGTTGTCGATTATCATCTAATTCAGATAAGACATCATCTAATAGTAAAATTGGATATTCTCCAATCCGATTATTTAGCCATTCAATCTCAGCTAACTTCAAAGATAGGACAATTGTTCTTTGCTGTCCTTGCGATGCGAAGTTTTGTGCATCTTTTTCATTCAATGAAAAATACAAATCATCACGATGGGGCCCATAAGCGGTAACGCCCCGTTCTTTTTCTCTTTCGAGAGAATTCTCATATAAACGATGGAATTGTTGGTCAAGTGTATCTAATTGCTCATAATCTAACTTCGATGTACTGCTCTTATATTCCAAACTCAAAATATCACGTTGATTTGAAAGTGACTTATGAATAGGGCGAGCAAGTTCATCAAGAGCTTCTACAAATTCAATTCGATAAGTAATGATTTCAACCGCTTTTTCGATGAGCTGGTCCGTAATCACATCAAAATAAACTGGATCGAATTGTTTTTTGTAGCCATTTTCTTTTAAATAGCGATTGCGCTGCTTTAAAATGCGATTGTAATCAAGAAGTGCTTGTAGATAAACTGGATGGGATTGTCCCAACTCAGAATCTAAAAATTTGCGTCTCAAACTAGGAGAGCCTTTAATTAACTGAAGATCCTCCGGTGCAAATAAAACGACATTTAATTTTCCGATAAAATGACTTAGCTTTGCTTGTTCAATATAGTTTACCTTAGCAATTTTACCTTTAGGGCCTAAAGACAGTGACAAAGGAAAGTCATAATTTTTGGTTTCAATTGTCGCTTCAACTTGAGCGTAAGATTCACCCCAACGAATTAACTCATTATCATGGTTGGTCCGATGACTTTTTGCCATGGATAACAAAAAAATCGCCTCAAGGAGATTGGTTTTTCCTTGGGCATTTTCACCAGTTAAAATCGTTAAGCCGTCATTAAATGTTAAGTCAAGCAATTCATAATTACGATAATTTTTTAGTTGTAGTTGCTTTACTTTCATTAATCTCTATTTTTAATGAATACTTTTACTTCCTCGTGAGGGAATTCAATGACATCGCCTTCGCGTAGTTTACGTCCACGGCGTTGTTCTTCTTCATCATTTACATAGACAAAATATTCGCTTAAATACCATTTTGCCATTCCACCACTTTGGATAATATCAGTAATTTTTAAAACTTGACCTAAAGTTACATACTCCGTCGTAATTTCTATTACACGTTCATCCATTTTTTATCACCCAATCAGCATATTTATTCTCTTATATTATACCTTTAAATTGTCTAAACATCAAATTTAATAGCTATTTTTACGTCATTTTAGCTTTTAAATACATTATTAGGTAGAAAAGCTTATTTTTTAACATTTACCCAAAACCGGCTATTTTTTGTATTTATGGAAAATGACTGGTTTGGCAACTAATTTTAAAATAATTCTTCTCGCTTAGAAAAGTTATGCACATGGGGATAACTTTTCTAAGCGAAACTACTTATTTTCGCAACAGTTCATTATAACTTAGTTGCTCGTTTCAGACAACTTAATATAAAAAAACTCCTAATCTTACTAACCGCTTGGGCTAGATAAGACAGGAGCTTCATTTCAAAATTAGTGCGTACGAATTGGTGTTAATAATTGCAGTAATTCATTGTTAGGTGTTTCACTTTTCTCAAGAGCCGAAATTAATAAAGGACGGACACTTGAAGTAAAGCCAACATTAATGTCAACACCACTAAATGAGCGTAAAGCATCTTTCATATAATCAGGGTTAAATGAAATTTTAATTGGTTCACCTGTGATTGACTTAGCACTGATTGATTCATTCGCGGAACCTAAACTGCTTCCTTGAACAGATAAATCAATGTTGTCATCCGTAATGTCTAATTGAACGACGTTATTTTTACCTTGATGTGACATTAGACTTGCACGGTCAATCGCATGTAGGAATTGATCTGCGTTTAAGACAATTTCAGTCGTATGTGATGAAGGTAATAAACGATCTGTATCAGGATAATTCCCTTCAAGTAAACGAGAATAGATTGTTAAATTATCAATTAAAAAGATAACTTGTTGTTCTGTCACAATCATTTCAATCATTTGATCATCTTGAACAATCCGTTCTAATTCATTCAATGTTTTCTTAGGTATTGTGATTGCTTCAAAGTTAGCTTGATCCGTTGTAAATTCAACAGGGATTTGGCGACGACTTAGTCGGTGACTATCTGTAGCAACACCTGTAATGTGACCTTCGTTCATCATTAAGTGAACCCCTGTTAAGACAGGACGGCTTTCTTGATTTGATGCTGAGAAGATTGTTTGACTAATTAATTCTTTAAATAATACCGTTGGTAAGTTGATCTTACGATCGGATTCAATCTCAGGTAAGCGAGGGTATGATTGTCCATCTGTACCGTTCAATGAGAAAATCGCTTCTCCTGAAGTAGCTGTTAATATGAATTGCTCATTTGTTTCGATCGTCACTTTAGTTGTAGGTAGTTTTCGTACAATATCATTAAAAATTCTAGCTGTTACAACGATACTACCAGTTTCTTCAATTTCTAAACCTAAAGAATCATCTTGTACTGATAAGAAACTTTCAATAGATATCTCAGCGTCAGAACCAATTAAAGTAATACCTTCTTTTGTCGCTGTAATTTTTATACCAGTTAAAATAGGGATTGTTGCTTTCGAGGGAATTGCTCGAGATACGTCAATTAATTGTGCAGTAAATGCTGCTCTTCCAATAGTAAATTTCATATCGTCACTCCTTATATATATATTATATATTAATAAATAAGTAATAGTAGTAGTAGGGGCTGTTAATTCTGTGCATAATCATCATTGATGCATGAATGTAAGCCAAAATGCTTGTTCGTCAACATGTGCATAAGTCCAGAGTTCAGTCACAACTTATACACATGTTAATAATTTATCTTTGAAGTCTTTGCTTCAATTGATTGATTTCATTCTTCAATTGAATGTCTGTTTCAATCTCATCTGTGATTTTCTCATAGGCATGAATGACGGTTGTATGATTTTTATTCCCAAAGTATTCTCCGATTTTAGGGAAAGACATTTCCGTTAATTCACGTGTTAGATACATCGCTACTTGGCGCGGGAAGACAATATTTTTAGTTCGTTTTTTACCACGAATGTCTTCAGGGGTGATTTGATAATAGCGACTGACGTAATCAATAACTTCATCAGGTGTTAGAGGCTTCGCTTCGCCTTTATTAATGATATTATGTAATGCAGAGGCAGCAAGTTCGGTATCAATTTCTTTTCCTTGAATGGCTGCATAAGCAATCACTCGCACTAAAGCACCTTCTAATTCACGAATGTTGGTGTCGACGTTATTGGCGATATACGTTAATGTATCAGGGCTCACATCTAATTGCTCACTAGACGCTTTTTTACGAAGAATCGCAATCCGTGTCTCCAAATCCGGTGGAGTAATGTCCGTTGATAAGCCCCATTTAAAGCGGCTTATTAAACGTTCTTCCAAATTTGTAATGTTGTTCGGTAGACGATCACTCGTTAGAACAATTTGCTTATTATTATTATAAAGCTCATTAAATGTATGGAAAAACTCTTCTTGAGTTTTATCTTTCTTAGATAAAAACTGAATGTCATCTATTAATAGAACATCAATTTCACGGTACATACTTCTAAACTCTGCTTGTGACCCATCACGAATCGCTGTAATAAAGTCATTCATGAAAGATTCACTGGTAGAGTATTTTATTCTTGCTGAGGGTTGCTTGCGCTTGATCTCATTACCAATTGCTTGCATTAAGTGAGTTTTACCTAAACCAACGCCTCCGTATATTAATAGAGGATTGTAGGTTTTTCCTGGCGAATCAACGACCGCTAAAGCCGCTCCATTAGCCATCTTATTACCTTCACCGATAACAAATGTCTCAAACACGTAATTTGGGTTTAACTGTGATTCTGAGAATTCACCTGTGTCTTCGACCTCAGGTACGACTTTCTTAGCTTGATTCGATTCACGTTGATCTTCAGGTACGATTACAAAAGTCGGTGTATATTCTAAACCATACACTTCAAGACTAAACTGAATGACGTAACCAGATAGATGTCTTTCCCAATAGTTTTTGGTTAGAGCATTTGGTACAGCTAAAGTGATAGTCTGATCTCCAATTCGAGTTGGATAGACTGGTGCAACCCAATTATCGAATGATTGATCGGACAGGCGTTCACTTATATAGTGCTGGCAATCCCTCCAAAATTTTTCTTTTTCTTCCATTAGATTCAATTCCTCTCAATTACCGAAAACAAATTTCACCATATAATTATAAGTAAAATAATTTTAGCATATTATGAGTTTTCCACAAGCTATAAAAACAAAAATAAGTTATGCACTCATGCACATTTGAGTTATCAACAGGTGAAAAAGAACTGTGCATAAGTGAATTAAAATAGAGTTATCAACACCCAGTTGTGGATAAGTTAGTCTCAATACTTGCCTATCTTATCACATTCTAAAAAGTTATGCACTAAATCTGAGTGAAATTATACACACAATAAACACCTTGTTGATATGTTCATAACTCAAAGAAAAACTTGTGGATAAAAAAATATACATTTCAACTTATGCACAAGGTAAAATTAGTTGTGGATAAGTTTGTTTATAAGTTGCAGTGTTTATGTTAAAATGTATAACGTAAAATAAAAGCAAATAGAATTTATTTGAAAAAAATAATTAATTAATAACTTGACAATCATCCCTTACTTCTATAAAATATTTGAGTATTGTACACATATTGCATTTAGGAGGTGTATACCATGACAAAAAGAACTTATCAACCAAAGAAACGTAAACGTAGTAGAGTACATGGATTCCGTAAGAGAATGAGTACTAAAAACGGCCGTAATGTTTTAAAAAGACGTCGTCTAAAAGGACGTAAGAAAATATCAGCATAATAATAATGATATTTATTGCAAGCATTCATCTAATTTCGCGAAAAGATCGTTGGATTAGATGAATGCTTGTTTTTTTGTATTAATATAGATGAAACGACAGAAACCGTTTTTCTTTTAGTAGAAAATTCGCTATAATGAAAGACAGTGAATGTCAAGAATTTAGATGAATGAGGGAAGTTTGTGAGAAAAGAATATCGTGTAAAAAAAGAATATGAGTTTCAACGGGCATTTCGTGAAGGGGAATCCGTAGCCAATCGGCAGTTAGTGCTTTATGTTTATCCGAAACCTGAACAAGCACATTTTCGTGTCGGATTATCGGTTGGTAAGAAGATTGGGAATGCGGTTGAAAGAAATCAAGTTAAGCGCTACATTCGACAAGCTTTGCAAGAATTAGAGCCTGCGATACAATCAGATATCGATTTTCTTTTGATCGCTCGAAAAGATATTCAAACAAAGACTTTCCACGAAGTAAAAAGCTCGATTATTCACGTTATGAATATAGCGGGGATTCTTGATAAAAAGAATCCAATAATAAATAAAAAGTAGGAGGCGTCAATGAAAAAATATAATAAATGGCTCAAAGTCTTAGTATTACTAGGTTTTGTAGTTTTTCTGACAGCATGTGGTTCCACACAAGAGGCAGTCAATGCTGAAAGTACTGGTTTATGGGATCGTTATATTATTTATAATTTATCTCAACTGATTCTATGGTTATCTAATTTATTTGGTGGTAGCTATCCTTTAGGTATTGCAGTCTTTACGATAATTATTCGTGCATTATTACTACCATTATTCCAAATGCAAATTAAAACACAGCGCAAAACACAAGAGCTGCAACCGGAATTAGATGCAATTAAAGCTAAATATCCTAACAAGGACCGTGCTTCAATGGAAGCAATGCAAGAAGAGCAACAAGCTTTAATGCAAGACCGCGGTGTAAATCAATTTGCTGGATGTTTACCAATGTTAATTCAACTACCAGTAATGATGGCACTTTATCAAGCAATCTTAAGAACAGAAGAATTACGTCAAGGTAACTTCTTATGGATGAACTTAGGTCAACCTGACCCATACTTCGTCTTACCTGTCATTGCTGCTCTATTAACATTTGCAACAACATACTTCTCAATGAAGAGTAATCCTGTGCAAAATACTATGACGAAAAGTATGACATTTGTTTCACCATTAATGATCTTATTAATTGGTTTCACACTACCAAGTGCGATTGCTTTATACTGGGTAATTTCAAATGCCTTTACACTAGCTCAAACATTTATCTTTAATAATCCATACAAGATTATTGCTGAGCGTGAAGCAAAAGCAGAAGCTGAAAAAGAAAAACAACGAGAATTAAAACGTCAATTAAGACGTGCCACTAGTAAAAAGAAATAGAAGTCTCGAAAGGAAGATACGATGTTAGAACACAGTACAACTGTTAGAGCTGAGACGGTTGATAAAGCAATCGAAAAAGGATTAGCCGAACTGAACATCTCACGTTCTGAAGCAGAAATTCATGTTATTAGTGAAGGTAAAAAAGGATTATTTGGTTTTGGTAAGCAAGATGCCATTGTTGAAGTAACAGCGAAAAATGAGTTATCATTATCAGAAATTACTGAACAATTGGAAGAAGAGCAAAAAGTAAAATCAGATACAACAGAGACTCCCATTGAAGCCGAACCGATGGTTGTTGAAGTTGACGAAGAAATTAAAATCACTGAAGTGAAAGAACAACCTAAAGAAAAAGTTGCTCCAAAATCAGAAGTGGTTGAAGCAAAAGCGGTTGAAGAAACTGTGACTGAAGAACCAGTTAAAAAAGAAGTGAAAAAACCTCAACCAAAACCTTCTGTAGAAGCTGAAAAAGAAGTAAAAGCTGAAGCAATAACTGAATCAAAATCAGATGAAGACGACCAACAAGAGACATTTACAATTGAAGAAGCAAGTCAGAAAGTGGCAGTCTACATTCAAGAAGTGATTCAATCCTACGGTGCGAAAGCTGATGTTGAGTTTGAAATATCACGTTCACAAGTGATGTTTAATATTGAAACGGATAAATCAGGCTTAGTTATTGGTAAGCATGGTAAAATCATTAATTCCCTTCAGATTTTATCGCAAACTTACTTCCAAAGCTTATACCGTCGTCGCACATCTATTCTATTGAATGTGGGTGATTACCGTGATCGTCGCGCAAATGTCCTGAGACAAATTGCTCAACGAACGGCCGATGAAGTATTAGAGACGAAACAAACCGTAATCTTAGATCCTTTACCAGCATATGAACGTAAGCAAATTCACGCACATTTAGCAAGAATTGATCGAATTAAAACACACTCAGAAGGTAAAGAACCAAATCGTTATTTAGTAGTAGAATATAAATAAGTGAATTCACACAAAAAAGCTAGGACTTCGGTCCTAGCTTTTTTATTTGGAGGTGATTTTATTAGTTACACGCTTCATTTGAGAGTAGTAATGCTTGTAAAGTACAGAGAATTTACTTCGTTCACTTTCATTCCAAGGTTTATTTTTACCACAAAAGTGTAAGATAACGGTATTATCCATAATCCAATCATAGGAAATCTCTTTTTGACTCATTATTTCATAAAGAAAAGGTAATCTTGAATCAAAATTATATAATTCATCAGGTAGAGGTAAGATTTGGTTTCCATATAGACCATTTAGTACATCTTGATCGGGCATAAGCAAGAAGTCATGATTTTCCTTTATGAAATTATAGATGGTTTCACTTTTCACTTCTTGTCGAATCAAAGTTAAATTCATCAGTAGAACACCGGAATTAAAATAGCTTTTCAATTCACGATTACCTAAGCGTAGACGGTTTATAGTATCCGTTACTTCTAAACGAGTATGGCTAGACGCTGCATAGAGATAATCATTAATATTTTTATTATATAAGAAGGATAAATCATTAATACACAAAACATCAGCATCTAAATATAGAATCTTATCAAGATCTGAAGGAAGAAATTCATGGGCTAGCAATCTATAATAGATTGATTCGGGCCATCTTTCACTAGCGGGAGCGTTTTGGAATATATTCTTTCCGATAATAATAGGCTTATATTCCATTTGGAGTTGCTGACAAAATTTATGAATTAACTTGTTATCTTTTAATTCTTCTTTTTGAAGTACATAGACAACATACGATTCTTCTTTTGTATTATTTCTAATGGATAATAAGGTAGTAAGGAGTGGTTCCGTAAAATTATCAGAAATTGAAAATAATAGATTCATCTTAAAAGCCTCCATTTTTACTGTTGAATCGATTATACCAAAATTAGAGCTAGTTGAATATGAAGGAATAGTTATTATAAAGTTCGATACAATAAGATGCCTTAACATTAAATTTACATAAACTTTACATAGAAAGACCAATCTTTACATAATATTTACGTTAAATTAATATCCACTTTATATGATAAAAGTCGGAAATGAATGCAGGGTTGTTGCGTTTCTAAAATTAATTATAAGGAGGAATTGTATCTTGAATACAATTAAAAAAGTTTTTACATTTATTATTTTAGCCATATTATTTGTGGGTAACTTAGGATTAACTGCAACAGGTGTTTATGCTCAGGAGCCTGTTGAATTAGTTTTCTGGCATGGAATGGGTGGTAATGCTGGTGAAGCATTACAAAGATTAGTTGATGAATTCAATGAATCTCAAGATGGTATTATTGTTAATGCACAATATCAAGGAACTTATGATGAGACGTTAACAAAATTACGCTCATCTGCTTCAGGATCTCAAGTTGGAGCTGACATTGTTCAAGTATTCGAATTAGGAACTACTTTTATGATTGATTCGGGATTAACTGTACCGGTTCAAAATTATATAGATTCAAGTGGTTACGACATCTCTCAAATCGAACCAAACTTAGCTGCATACTATACAATTGATGGTCAATTAAACTCTATGCCATTCAACTCTTCAACTCCAATAATGTATTATAACGCTGACATTTTTGAAGCAGCAGGTATTGAAGAAGCACCTAGTTCTTTAGCAGAAATCCTTGAAATTTCACCACAATTACAAGAAGCTGGAGCAGCAATGCCAATCTCTCTACAAATCTACGGTTGGTATTTAGAACAATGGTTCTCTAAACAAGAAGAAGATATCTATGACAACGGTAATGGACGTGAAGGCGCGCCAACTGAAACTGTATTCGTTGAAAACGGAGCAATGGAAAAAACTATCTCTAAATGGTTAGAAGGTATGGAAGCCGGAGCAATCCCTAACGTAGGACGTACAGGTGGACAACCTGAATTCGTAGCTGGACAATCGGCAATTACAATTGGTTCTACTGCAAGTTTACGTCAAATCTTAACAGAAGTTGACGGACGTTTTGAAGTAGGTACTGCCTACTTCCCAGGTGTTGACGAAGAAGACCAAGGTGGCGTTTCAATCGGTGGAGCTTCATTATGGATGATCGAATCTGGTGACGACGCTAAGAAACAAGCAACTTGGGAATTCATTGAGTTCTTAATTTCACCAGAATCACAAGCGAAATGGAATCGTGATACAGGATACTTCCCAATCACAACAGCAACTCACGAAGAGCAAGTATTCTTAGATAACTTAGCTGAGTTCCCGCAATTCCAAACAGCGATTGACCAATTACATGAGTCAACTCCTGAATCACAAGGAGCATTATCTGGTGTGAACCAAGAAGCACGTCAAATTTATGAGAATGAATTAGAAAACTTATTAAATGGTTCAACAGACGCAGCTGGAGCAACTCAATCGATGGCTGATCAAGTAAACGCAGCAATTGAAAACTACAACGCAGCAAACCAATAATATTCTTTAATATAAGAACAATTCAATAGGAGACAATTACTTAATCTTAGTTTAAAAACTAAGAAGTGGTTGTATCCTATTGTAATTTTATAGAAGTACATTTAATCATTAACATAAATTTAAAGGTTGGGAATATACTGTTGACGTCGTATACCCAACTTTTATTTTTTAGAAAAGAAAGACAAGGAGACAAATATGGAACAAGCAAAAATCATTAAAGAAGAGCGCTCTTTATTTGATCGAATAAAAGGTTATGGCTATTTATTACCTGCTATCATAGTTTTAGGTGTGTTCATGTTTTGGCCATTCATTCAGACGCTTTATAGAAGTTTATTCCTAACGAATAATTTAGGGGAGAATGCAAAGTTTCTTGGTTTAGGTAACTATCAAGAGTTATTAACTAGTAGTAGTTTCTGGAATAGTGTGCTGGTAACGTTAAACTTTGTATTAATTGTTGTAGGTGTTGGAGTAGTTATTGGGTTCTTAACTGCTCTATTGTGTCAGAAAACATTCCCAGGTATTAAATTTTTCAGTGCAAGTTATGCAATGCCTATGGCAATAGCATCTGCAGGAATGGCGATGATTTTTCAAGTGATGCTAAATCCAACCGTAGGTATTGTTAACCGTTTATTTGGTACATTTACTAACTATTTAGCGAATCCAGACTATGCTCTTCTCGCAGTAGGTATTCTAACTGGTTGGTTAAACAGTGGAATGAATTTTCTTTATTTCAGTTCAGGTTTAGCAAGTATTGATGAATCATTATATGAAAGTGGGTCAATTGATGGAGCGAATGGTTTTCAGAAATTTATATTCATCACACTCCCTTCTTTAAAGCCAACGTTATTCTTCGTTATTGTGACGAATGTCATTAATGCTTTCCAAGGTTTCGGGCAGATTAATATCTTAACAAAAGGTGGTCCAGGACAATCTACGAACGTAATTGTTTACGATATCTACCGAAATGCTTTTATGAATTACCGTTATGGATTTGCTTCAGCGGAGTCTGTTGTATTATTCATTATTGTAATGATACTCACAGTGATTATGTTTAAATTTAGAAAGGGGGCAAATAGCTAATGCAAGCACCAATAAATGCTACTGATAAAAGATATATTCGACGCCGAAAATTAGGGAGATTTGCCCTAGTCGTATTAAATGTTATTGCCTGGTTAATTATTATGTTCCCATTAATTTATGCATTTTTGATGGCGATAAAACCATCAGGTGAATTATATGATCCGAATAGTGTGTTATTCCCTCAAAACCCAACATTAACAAACTTTGTTGATGTATTTGATATTGCACCCATCGGTCGCTATATTATGAACTCGCTAATTGTAGCTGTTTCAATTACTTTATTGCAGATAACAACTTCAATCTTAGCAGCCTTTGCTTTTAGATTTTTGAATTTTAAGGGGAAAGGCATTATCTATGGCCTCATCTTATCGACAATGATGATTCCTGGAGAAGCCGTTATTATTTCACAATTCTTAATGGTTTCAGGCTGGGGATTAACTGATTCAATCACTGTATTGATAATTCCTTTTATTGTTTCAGCCTTCAATATATTCTTATGTGTGCAAGCACTAGAAAACTTCCCATATGAGATTTATGAGTCAGCTAAAATAGATGGCTGTAGTGACTTCCGATTTGCTTTTTCAATGGTCTTACCATTAATTAAACCTACAATTGGTGCTATGGCAGTTCAATCATTCCTAGCGGGATGGAACATGTATATGTGGCCGTTATTAGTGACGAATGATGATTCGAACCGAACAGTTCAAATTGGTATTAGTATGCTAAATAGTGTGGATTCACAATCATTAGTTCTAATGGTTGCAGGTGTTGTGATCTGTATGATTCCAAGTTTAGTGATATTCATTGTAGGTCAACGTAATATGGTTAAAGGCTTGACTTCAGGGGCAGTTAAAGGTTAATTCCAATGTTAAGGAGAAGGAAATAATATGGCAAAATTACAATTAAAAAAAGTAGCAAAAGTTTATGAGGATAGCTATAAAGCTGTTAAAAACATTGATTTAGATATTGAAGATAAAGAGTTTATTGTATTAGTAGGACCTTCAGGATGTGGAAAATCTACGACGTTACGTATGATTGCAGGACTTGAAGGAATATCAGAAGGTGAAATGTATATTGGTGATACATTAGTCAATAATATTCCTCCTAAAGAGCGCGATATCGCGATGGTATTCCAATCCTATGCTTTATATCCCCATATGACCGTACGTGATAACATTGCCTTTGCCATGCGTATGGCGGGTGTGAATAAGCAAGAACGATATAAGCGTGTTGATGAAGTCGCAAGAATCTTACAATTATCTGAATTATTGCATAAGAAGCCAGGAGCTTTATCAGGGGGTCAACGTCAACGTGTGGCGCTAGGTCGTGCCATGGTTCGTAATCCTAAAGTATTCTTATTAGATGAGCCTTTATCTAACTTAGATGCAAAATTACGTGTCACCATGCGTTCTGAGATTGTCAGCTTACACCGTAAGCTACAAACGACTTTTGTCTATGTAACCCATGACCAGACTGAAGCAATGACAATGGGAACGCGTATTGCGGTGATTAGTGTTGGGAACGTTGGACAATTCGATACACCTGCTAACCTTTACTATAACCCTGACAATGTCTTTGTGGCAGAATTCATCGGAAGCCCACAGATGAATATGTTAGAAGGTAGATTAGTCAAAGAAGCTGGTGATGTCTTCTTCACAGCCACAGATAAAAAAATCTACCTACCTCAAGAATTGGTTGACCGTATTCATGTTGATATTCAAGGTCAAGAAGTCTTACTAGGTATTCGTCCAGAGAATATTCACTATCAAGCTACTGCAGAAGACGAGAATACCGTGACTGTCCTTGCTAAGAATGTAGAACAAATCGGTTCAGATACCTTTGTTTATTTCGACCTAGAATCTGCCAAACGTGAATGTGCAGCCAGATTCAACCCACCACGTATGGTTCCAATTGAGACTGAAGTACACATTTCACTTGATTTAACGAGAGCTTTATTGTTTGATAAAGAGAGCCAACAAACAATTCTTACTGCACGTTCAGTAGAAGGAGTCCTATAAGATATGAGTAAAATAATTGCACACCGTGGTTATAGCGGAAGATTCCCTGAGAACACTTTGCTCGCATTTACTAAAGCTGTAGAATACGGTGCTCAAGGGATTGAATTAGATATTCAATTAACTAAAGATAAAGAAATTGTAATCTGTCATGATGAAAAAATTGATCGTACATCGAATGGCCAAGGCTTCATCGCGAATCTGACTTTAGAAGAATTAAAAACGTATGAATTCCGTAATGGGATGGAAGACTTAGAAGATGAGAGTACGGATAATATTAAGATACCCACTTTAGTTGAGTTTTTAGACTGGTTCCAGACAACCGATATTATGGTTAATATTGAACTGAAGACATCTTACTTTGCTTATGATGAGATGGCAGGCATTACCGTAGACTTAGTGAAAGAACGTGGCTTAGAAGACCGTGTTATCTTCTCTTCTTTCAATCATTTTTCAATTCAAGCGATTAAAGAAATCGATTCGAACATAGCATGTGGTTTCTTAACAGTAGCTAACATATTGAATCCAGGACAATACTGCAAAAAATATGGGGTGGAACATTATCATCCTATGTTCGTCTCAGCTCTTTTGAACCCTGAGATAGTGAAGGAATGTAAAGACCTTAATGTAGGCATTAATGCCTACACAGCCAATGAAAGAGAACATATTCAAGCCTTATTAGACTTAGGCATTGAAGGAATTATTACCAATGAAGTCGAATTAGCCATGACGTTAGTTTAATAGAGTGACTTTCCATATCCTGATAAACTCCTCAAAGGTTTATCAGGATTTTTTGTTGACATCTAACTGTATTACTCATATAATACACTTGTGAATTGTATTAAGTGGATAATACACTTTTAGGGAGGAGGCTAGACCATGGAATTTGATAAGCGGTCCCCCATATATGAGCAATTGAAGCATCATTATAAGCAAATCATTGTGGTGGGAGACTATAAGGCGGGGGATAAGCTCCCTTCGCGTAGAGAGATTGCCCAAGAGTTTAAGATTAACCCTAATACCGTTCAGAGAGCCTTTAAGGAACTTGAAGAGGAGGAGATTATTGTGTCAGAGCCAAATGTACCAAGTACTGTAACGATGAATACAGAAGTGATTGAAAAGTTGAAACAAAGCATGTTACATGATGCGATGGTCCAGTTCTATGATGCGATTCAACCTCTTGGGATTGAAGCCCATGAACTATTAGCCTCTTTAGGGGAATATATTGAGGAAAGGAGTGGTATAGATGATAGAGATTAAAGGAGTAAGTCGGTCTTTCGGTAAGAAAGAGGTATTGAAGGATGTGTCCTTTACTATCAACAAAGGAGAGATTACGTGCTTGATTGGGGAGAATGGGTCAGGAAAGACTACCTTAATGAATCTCTTAATGAGGTTATTGCCTAATGATTCAGGTGAATTCTTAATCGATGGCCAAGCGATTCGCTTCCAAGACTTCAACCGTATCTCCTATATTCCAGATCAGATTATTGTCTTGAAGCATATGACCATTCAACAAGCGCTTGATTTTATGGCAACCTATTACACTTCATTCAATCCTAAACGGGCGGATGAAATGATTGAATTCTTCCATCTGAACCGCCATGATCAGATTAGTCGCTTATCCAAAGGGAATATTGCCAAGGTCAACTTATTATTAGGTCTGTCCTTAGATACAGACTACGTTATTATGGATGAACCTTTCTCTGGTATTGATATTCTTACGCGTGAAGAGATTGCTAGTGTCTTTACTTCTAAGATTATTGAAGGGCGAGGTGTTCTCATATCAACCCACGAGATTAATGATATTGAGATGTTAATTGACAAAGTCGTTATGTTAAAAGATGGCCATGTGGTGAATGAATTCTATCCAGAATCAGTCCGTTTTGAAGAAGGGCATAGTATTGTGGATAAGATGCGGGAGGTGTATAGATAATGAAATTCTTAAACTTATTAACTGATGAGTTGAGACGCGCTCGTATATTCTATGGCCTACTCATGATTAGTGTGCTTTTAGTCCAAGCTTTCAATATCGGTAATATGATAATAAGAAACCGTCAGACTGTTCGTGAAGGTCATCCTGTAGCACTTTATTTAACAGATTTTTTTGATTCATCTGGTTTATATCCGATGGTTATTGGAGGAGCAGCCTTTGCTTTAATCTTATATGCTGTTTTTATCTGGTTACGTGAATGGTATTTTCAAGGAAATTATATGTACCGCTTACTTATCTTACCTGGGAACCGAGCACCGATTGCTTTTGCTAAAGTAGCAACCATATTACTGCTGATGTCGGGCCTACTCTTGTTACAGTTAGGGATTTTCTATGTAACCCATTGGATTCTTCAGATGGTGTTCCAAGATAATTACTTAGGATTAGGGGTTCTTCTTCAGATAGCTCAACAATTTACTATAAGTTATATCTTATTTCCGCTTCATCCTTTGACAGCCCTATTCAACTATGGCTTTGGGATTTGTTTCTTATTAGTCTTGATGAATAACTGTATCTTGATCTTTAGTTATAAAGGTCATGGATTACTTAAGACAATAGGTCTGACTTTGGTCTATGATGTAATCATGTTAGCTTTATTGATAGGATTCTTCCTATCGATTCGCAATCCATTGACTACTACAGAAGTGACAACAATGGTTATCGTATTCCTAGTCGGCTATCTAATCATCCATAGTGGATGGATGTATTGGCTCATGAATTATTACATTAGTATATAGGAGGGTTGAATATGAAAAGAAATGCCTTAACTCTATCTTGGATTATTCTTATGGTCCTTGTAGTGATAGTAATATGGGTTAGTCAGACCCAGGTCAATCCAATCCAAGTCCAGTCTCAAGATGAAGATATCAATTGGGCGGACTTAGAATTTGTATTGAAGGACAAAGACAAAGAAGTTAGTTATGTTGCTTTCATGGAGCAAGATGGCAAGTTCACTCACCTCATCAATGATTACATTTCTTCACAGTCATTAATGCAATCTGTCTATGATGAAGTGTATTCAGCATTTCCATTAACGAATAGACCTAATCTGCGTGAATATGGGGTAGTTAATCCGAATAGTTCCATTCAATTATGGTATCAAAGTTCCTACCTGAGAGATCAAGATGATGATAGCTTAATCTTCGATTATAAGATCGTGGATAAGGACGCTTCGGTTTTCACTGAAGGGAGTTATGACTTAGGAGAAGATAAGGATTCTAACTATTCAGTTATTAGCTATGCTGAAGATGATTCCAACTATTATCTATTGTTGACAATCGATGGTATGGAACGGAATCCTACCCATACGACTCAATTAACTATCAATAAAGAGACCGCTGAGGTAGTGAATGAAGAGAGTATTGAGGAAGACTTAACGGACTATTATGCGCTATCGAATGCAGGTTATCAATTAGATCAACCTCATTTCCATCTCATACTGAAAAGCCACGTTAATCCAGATTCCTTGTCAGTTAATCATAGCCAACTCTCTTCTTATAACAATTATGAAGTGGCAGTCATTGATCCCATTACCCTTGAGGTGAATGATATTGTCGTAAGTAATTCTGAGTCCACGGATGATGAAGAATTTTATGGTGAAACGAACTTGGTCATGGTTAGGGAAAATCATTTGTATTACTTGAAGATTGATACGGCACATACTGAAGAGGTCGAGGATCCTTCTAGTCTTATGACTATGTATGAATATGATTTTGATGGGGAGGATTTCGAAGAACTTTGGAATAGAGAGTTTTTGGACTTCAAAGGAATCGCCTATACTTTACAAAATAGTCAATTGTACATGAGTATGATTGAAGATGAGAAGCAAGTTCGAGTAGAACATGTCGATATCTTAAGTGGAGAGACAGATGGGGAGAAGATTTATACCATTAAAGGAAGCTCACAATATCAATTCCTATCTACAAACTTTGTAACTCGTCAATATTAAGAATTTTCTGCAAATGCCTTAGGTGTTTGCAGTTTTTTGTGTTACATCTCAATTATTACAGATTCTTTACAAAAAATTCGAAAATACGACACATATAAGTTGCAAGTCAAACGCTTTCATTATATAATATAAGGTGTAAACAAGTTGTATAGACAAGTAAAAGGAGGATGAACATGGCAAATTTTGAAAAAGATGCTAAAGCCTTATTGGAGCATATTGGTGGATCCGATAATATTAATGCTGCAACGCACTGTGCGACACGTATGCGTTTCGCGTTAAAAGATCCAAGTGAAGCGGATATTCAAGCAATTGAAGCTATACCATCTGTAAAAGGAAGTTTTACGCAAGCAGGTCAATTTCAAGTCATTATTGGTAATAACGTGTCAGAATTTTATAAAGACTTTGCGGCGATTTCTGGCGTATCAGAAGCTTCAAAAGCAGATGTAAAACAAGCATCAGAAACAAACCAATCATGGTGGCAAAGAGCAATGACGTTCTTAGCTGAAATTTTCGCACCGATTATTCCAGCTATTATCGTAGGGGGACTTATCTTAGGTTTCCGTAATATTTTAGAAGGTGTTGCGTGGGAACGTTTAGGCGGACAAACAATTGCAGAATCATCTGTATTCTGGAATGGAATTAATCATTTCTTATGGTTACCGGGTGAGGCAATATTCCACTTCTTACCGGTAGGTATTACTTGGGCAGTGACACGTAAGATGGGTACAACACAGATTCTAGGTATTGTACTAGGACTTACATTAGTATCACCTCAATTACTGAATGCCTATGGAGCAGCAGATGCATTAGCTACAGGTGAAGTACCACAATGGGACTTTGGTTTTGTTCAATTAGATATGATCGGTTACCAAGCACAAGTTGTACCAGCGATGTTAGCGGGTCTGTCATTAGGTTACTTAGAAAAATTCTGGCGTCGTGTCGTTCCAGAAATGGTATCAATGATTTTTGTTCCATTTCTATCACTATTACCAGCAGTCATTCTTGCACATACGGTGCTTGGACCAATTGGTTGGTGGATTGGTGACGGAATTTCAACAATTGTTCTGGCTGGATTATCAGGACCATTAAAATCATTATTCGGTTTCTTATTCGGAGCACTCTACTCTCCATTAGTTATTACTGGATTACATCACATGTCAAATGCGATCGATTCACAATTAATCGCAGATACTGGTACAACAGGTCTGTGGCCAATGATTGCTTTATCTAATATTGCTCAAGGTTCAGCTGTAATGGGTGTATGGTGGTTAACGCGTAAAGACGCAGATGAGTCTCAAATTACGATTCCATCAGCAGTATCATCATTCTTAGGTGTTACAGAGCCAGCGATGTTTGGGGTAACATTGAAATATATTTATCCATTTATTGCAGCGATGTTAGGATCAGGAATTGCCGGCTTTATTTCAACAACATTTAACGTTCAATCGAATGCGATTGGTGTTGGTGGATTACCTGGTTTCCTAGTTATTCATATTGATTCACAAATGTGGTTCTGGATTGCGATGGTAGTAGCATTAGTGGTGCCATTTGTTCTAACACTTGTCTTTAATAAAGTTGGTTTCTTAACAGATGCTGGATTAAACTTCGATATCCCATTCTTTAACAGCAAATCTGAGAAGGAAGCATAAGCAAGTTTATATATACAATAGAAGCAGCAAGTTGATCCTAACTTGCTGCTCTTTTATTACAGGAGGAATTTAAGAATGAAATTATCAAAACGTGTAATGTATCAAATCTATCCAAAATCATTTCAAGATACAACAGGTGATGGTTATGGAGATTTACAAGGAATAATAAAAAGATTAGATTACTTAAAAGAGCTTGGTATTGATATGATTTGGTCAAGTCCATTCTATCCTTCACCGCAATATGACAATGGTTATGATGTGAGTGATTATACGGGGATCAATCCAGATTATGGGACAATGGAAGACTTCGATGAGTTAATGGAAGAGCTTCAAAAGCGTGGGATTGATTTAATGATGGATATGGTATTTAACCATGTATCAACGGAACATGAGTGGTTCCAAAAAGCTTTAGCAGGGGATCAATATTATCAAGATTTCTTCTACTTAGAACCAGCTAAAGAAGACGGATCGTTGCCAACCAATTGGGATTCTAAATTTGGTGGACCGGCTTGGGAGAAATTCGGCGATACTGATTTATATTATTTACACTTATATGACGTGCACCAAGCAGATTTAAATTGGTATAATCCAAATGTGCGTGAAGAATTGCAGAAAGTCTTAAACTTTTGGTTAGACAAAGGGGTCAAAGGCTTCCGGTTTGATGTACTCAATGTGATTGGGAAAGAATTACCTTTTGTTGATAGTGAAGAACCAGGTTCAGCTCAAGAAAAGTCATTGTATACCGATACACCAATCGTTCATCAGTGGGTAAAAGAATTAAATAAAGCCTCTTTTGGGACACGTGAAGATATTGTCACTGTCGGGGAAATGTCATCGACAAACATACCCAATGGTGTTCGTTACACGAATCCGGCTGAAGAAGAGTTAAGTATGATATTTAATTTCCATCATTTAAAAGTGGATTATGAAAATGGGGAGAAATGGAGCAATCCTGACTTTGATTTTCTTGAGTTAAAACGAATTTTAGATGAATGGCAAACAGGAATGTCAGATGGTGACGGATGGAATGCTTTATTCTTAAGTAATCATGACCAACCACGTGCGAATAGCCGCTTCGGAGATGTTGAGAACTATCCGATTGAAACAGCGACGATGTTAGCTCAAACTATTCAATTTCTACGCGGAACGCCTTATATTTATCAAGGTGAAGAGATTGGAATGACCAATCCTAATTATACGTCGATTGAAGAATACAATGATATTGAAACGCATAACAATTACCAAATTCTCTTAGATAAAGGTGTTTCAGAAGAGGAAGCTCTTGAGATTATTCAAGCGAAATCACGTGATAACGGTCGTACACCCGTTCAATGGGATGACAGTGATCACGCAGGGTTTACAACTGGCGATCCTTGGTTAAATGTCGCACCGAATTATAAAGAAGTGAATGCCACTAATGAATTAGCGAATGGCCAAATCTTTTCATATTATCAAGAGTTAATTAAACTACGTCGTGAATACGATGTGATAAGTGATGGGACTTACCGTGGGTTATTATTAGATCATCCAGAAGTAATGGCTTATGTGCGTGAATTAGAAGATGAGAAGTTATTAGTCCTCAGTCATTTCTATCCAAGCGAAGTTACAGTAACTTTACCAGATGAATTCAAAGGCTTATCAGCTAAGAAACTGATTGGTAATGGCGCTTTAGAGATAATGTCTGATTCAATCACGTTGAAAGCTTACGAGACTGTGGCATTTTTAATAAAATAATAGACAAATGTTAGGAGAAGACTATGACAGAACGTGAAAAGATGCTAAATGGCGAGTGGTATGACGCGAATTATGGCGAAGGACTTGTGGAAGAACGTAGAATTGCGCAAGGCTTGTGTTTTCAATTTAATCAAACGTCACCTTTAGAAGAAGAAAAGCGACAAGACATTCAAGAAAAATTATTTCAACAAAAGTTAGACAACGTTGGAATCTCTAGTCCATTAACTTGTGATTATGGGTCACTTACCCAATTTGGGCATGACGTATTTGTTAATAGTAATGTTTACTTCATGGATGGTGGCGGCATTACAATTGGAAATAATGTCTTTATCGGTCCTAACACTGGTTTCTATACAGCTGCTCATCCATTGGATTATTCAAGTCGTAATATTGGGCTTGAGAAAGCTTCACCGATTGTCGTCGGAAATAATGTTTGGATTGGAGCCCATGTTGCTATTATGCCAGGAGTAGAGATTGGTGACGGGTGTGTGATTGGAGCTGGAAGTGTTGTGACACGTGATATTCCAGCTAATTCATTAGTTATGGGTTCGCCTGCGCGCATTGTTAGAGAAATCGATCAAACAGATCAAATAAAAGATAAATAAAGCTGTGAGATAAGAGCGAAGCACTGTCATAGGGTGTTTCGCTCTTATTCTATTTCTATTACTACAGATAATAAACTGTTTCAATTTTTCTTATAACTGTTATAGTTTATTCTGTGGAAACTTAATGAAAGCATATTTTTATTGGTTTTTTATAAATAAAAACTGTTGCAAATAATTATGAAGGGTGTTATCATATTTGTAATGAGACATAGCCAATGTGTCTCAGAATAAACAGCATATACTTTTCCTTAAGGAACCATTCCCTTATAACAGATATATCGATAACGAGTCTGTTCAAATATTAGAAGCCCCCCAAACCTCTCATATTTTATACAAATATCGTTATCCATCTACCACAGAACTTCTAAGAGTTCTGTTTTTTTATTGCACAAAAAAAGCTGTTAACTTAGAGTTAGACAGCTTTTTCTATATAATTATTTATTACGTACTGTTTGTAAAGCTTCTGACCAGCTAACAACATCGTTTAACATATTATTTATTGAATCTGTATGGTAATCAGCAGGTTTAAACGTGCTCATTTGTTCGAAGTCGGTGTTCATACTGAATGTTACTTGAGGACCAACAACAGCAACTTTTAAGTTACCTAACATTGGACGCATCATCACACTTGCGCTAATTCCTAATTGTCCACCGTATGACACAATTCCAGCTGCTTTGTGGAAGAATTCACTTGCTAAGTAATCAATCGCATCTTTTAAGCCACCCGTTACAGCTTTATTGTATTCTGGTGTAACAAAGATAAAGCCATCTAATTCTTTCACTTTATCAGACCATCTCTTAACGTTAGGATTTGGACGATCATCTGTTGCAATAGGAGGAATAACCTCGTCAAAGCGTGGAAGATCAAACTCTTTAATATCCACTAATTCGAATTCTGCGTTATTATTGTGAGCTTTCGCAAATTCTAAAATCCATTCTGCCACTTGTAAATTAACACGTGAGTTACGTGTACTACCTGTAATAATACCAATTTTAACCATATGATAGCCTCCTAATAATTTTAATAACCTAACAATTTTAGCTTAAGTATGAGATTTTTACAAACGAATATGCTAATAAATGAATATAAACTTTATTACTATAAAATTATCTAGTAAATTCCTCACAACACTCTACTCAACGAAGAAGACTATGCTATAATGAAATTAATATTTTGAGGAGACGAATGTGAATACTTATGAAATTAAAACAACTTATTTTAAGCTCACTCGCTTTCTTGCTCGTCGGATGTGCAAGTCAACCAATGATTACCTTAAGCGAAGAGAACCAAAGTATTATTGAAGAGAAACGTCAAAGTCTAGAAGGCAACCAGACAGAAGATGAAAGTGCAGAAGGTGAGGACACTCAAAGTCAAGAACCTGAAGAAACAAGTAATAGCCAGATTCTAACTAGCTTCGATACGAGTGAATGGGTCGCTTTAGAAGAGACCGTTCAGTTAGATATTGAAGATTACTTACCAAATGATATGTATCAAATTAAGCAATATAGTAATGGGGAGACGTCACGTATTGACTACCCTGACTTTGTGGACCAAACATTGAACATGATGCAAGTGGAAACACGTATAACAGATCAAGCTCCCATCGTGAACATCTTTAGTTGGGGAAATTCACAAATCACTCGCCTAGAAGAAAGTTCAGAATTAAATCCATATGTGAACCATCTAACAGGGATGGCTAACCAAGCGACTCAGGAATCTGAACTCTTGCTGCAAGCACCCCTGCAAGTTGGTACAAATTGGCAACGTGATGCGGCGACAACAAGTGAGATTACTGCGATCTATAGCCAAGCAACGATAAGAGATCTGGAGTTAGAGAATGTGATTGAAGTTACTTCAACACTTGAATCAGGTACTTTAGTCGAATATTATGCACAAAATGAAGGTGTCGTAGCGACCGTCGAAGCAGACGAAGCAGGTACGGTGACGCAAGTATGGCAAGCACAAGCAATCTATCATGAGAACCGTATTATCAATAATGTTGAAGTGATGTTGCCGACAACGGATGATGCGATGGTTGAGCCTGGGCAAGCAGCATTCTCGTGGCAAACGAACGGGAATTTCGCAAGTGCTTTTGATAGTATGTTTAAAGAGATGGGCATTTTAGATGATACGATTACAGTCCAATCGGTCACTTTAGATGAAGGAGTTGTCATTATTGACTTCTCACCTGGGGTAGTAGCTGTATTGAATAGTCATGAAGCTTCAGAACAAGCAGTGATTGCTTCAATTGTAACGACATTAGGGAATTTCTTTAATACGGATCAAGTACGTTTAACAGTGAATAATAGTGGTATGTTACCAGATACGCTAGAATACCCTACGAATGGTATCTATCAAGTGAGTACAATAACGACTCCTTTAGAGACCGTCGATGCGTCAGTTGAATCAAGTGAGTCAACATCGAACGCTTCGTCAATGAATGAATCTGCAACTACAGATGAAAGTCAAACAACAACCGGTTCAGAATCACTTTAACAGTGGGTAGGAGCAAATGATGTCTAACATAATCGTAATTATGTTTATTCTATTTAACACAACTATCAGTGGATTGTATTTTACTTTTTCTAATACTATTATGCCTGTGCTAAAGCAAGAAGAGGATGCTCGTATTGGTATTCGAATAATGAATCGAATCAATGATGTAATACAGAACAGTCCATTTTTCCTGTTGTTCTTTGGATCCCCTTTACTAGCGGTCGCCATGGTTTTGATGAATATGAATTCTATCTTGTTTTGGGTGGGGAGTTTGCTACATATTATCGGAAGCTTTTTAGTAACCATTGTGAAAAATGTTCCCTGGAACAATCGACTGATGAATGAAGCCGATGAGACCAGTTGGCAAGAATATGTTAGCGAGTGGACTCGCTGGAATACGATTCGAGCTATTGTGGGTTTGCTAGCTTCAACAATTATTTTGCTTGAATTATTCTATTAAAAAAGTGGGTTTGGAAATTGTCCAAACCCACTTTTTATTTGCATTAATTATGTGCTCTAAACCATTGATTCACTCGTAAGTTCATTACTTCTAGAAATTGATCAGCTTGATTAATATTATCGGAAAGAACGACTAAAGCGTACTGGGGCTGATTATTTTCATAATAGATTCCACTATCGTTAACTGCTTGCTCATAGCGACCAAATTTATTCGCCATCATCTCATTATTAACATATGACGTGAACAATTGGGCCGGACTTGTTTCAAACATTAAGTTAATCAAGTCACTGTAGGATTCATCTTGAGCAATTTTAATTAATACTTGCTCAGTAATATAAGCTGAACTTAGATTATTGTTTAAGAAGTCTTCTGGTTTCTCATCAATTCCAGCAAACGTTAAAATATCTTCGCGGAAATTACCGAATTCTTTATCGTACTCGGCTTTAAGTATATTCATTGCAGTATTATCTGAATGAGTGACTGCTTCTGTAATCAGTTCCTCTATCCTATAACTGTTTTCCAAAGGACCGTTTGTAATGTTTCCAGCCCCGGCTTCAAATAATGCTTCACTGTAATCAAGTTCACTATCTAATTGATACTCACCTGAGTTGATTAAATCAATATATAAGGCAGACAGTGGAACTTTCGTTATACTTGCTGCAGTAAATAATTCATTCTCGTTCAGATAGTAATGTTCATCATTGTGGAAGTTATAATAAGCTAAACTAATTTTAGATGAGTTGACGTTAAACTCAGTAAGTGTTTGGTCTATGACATCAGCCATATTTTTATAGGCGTCTAAGTCTAAAGGTTCAATTCCATTTTCGTCCATCAAATCAGTTTGATAGATGTCGTCAAATGTAAGCTCAGATTCTGAAGAACTTTCTGTCGATTCGTCTTCTTGGCTTTCATCTTGAGAACTGCTTTCAGATGATGCGATGCTTGCTTCGGAATCAGACTCACTTGTCTCGTCTTCCTCGGTACTTTCATCTTCAGAACTGCTTTCAGATGACGTACTGCTTGCTTCGGATTCTGATTCATTCGTCTCGTCTTCCTCGATGCTTTCATCTTCAGAACTGCTTTCAGATGATGCGCTGCTTGCTTCGGATTCAGCTTCATTTGTCTCATCTTCTTCTCGGCTTTCATCTTCAGAACTACTTTCAGAAGAATCACTTTCTTCTTCGCTACTTTGGCTAGGTACAACTGCCACGCGATTACTTTGGTTAGTTGTATCTACGTCCAGTGTCGTTTCCACGTCACTTTCACTCTCTAGTTCTGATTCATCCGTTTGAGAACTCGCTTCGCTAACACTTTCGACAGTTTCTTCACTGGATTGATTTGCTTGAGACGATACATCTTGTGAAGATGTTTTACTAGGCGCCTCTCCTTTACTGTCGTAATTAAGGTATAAAATAAAAGTAAAGCCTATTACAATGAGGATAATTAGACCCCACCGCAAATTTTGATTATTTTGCATTCATTAACTCCTTTAAGCGATATTCATTATATCACGGATTTATAAACCGATTATGACGCGGAGCGAACTCTTGAAAACGAAAGCGGTCAATTCGGTGACGTGAAATCGTATATTGAAAAAACGTCGCGTCCTTTAGAAATACTTGGCTCCTCACTGTGATTGTGTAGTCTTCTGGTTTAATTTTTAAGTATTTAATATCTAAATCATCGGCGGGTTCACCGATAAATTCTTTCGATGCGAAGCCGATTTCTAGACCAAGATCGCCTTCAAAGTATTGATAGATGGAATCTTCTGCTACTTGGTTTGGTATTTCAGACACGATACTTTGACGAATATAATCTTCATCGATAATCACGACTTCGCCAGCAATTGAGCGTGTTCGAATTAAGTGAATAAACTTCTCTTTGGAACTCATTTTTACATCATTTAATATAAAATCTGGAACAGGAATAATATCATTTTTAATAACTTGTGTCGTACTGGCGAGATTATTTTCCTCACTTAATTCTTTATAACTCACTAAACCACTAATTGGCAAAGCGAAACGTCGATAATCTAAAACAATGGACCCGTGTCCTTGTTTTTTAAAGATAAATCCATTATCTGATAACATCCGTTGCGCTTTACGAATCGTCTCACGAGAAACATTATACTCTGTTGCGAGTGAAGTTTCACCTGGAAGTAAAGACCCCACTGGATAAATGTTTTCTTTTATTTTGTTTTCAATATCTAGGTATATATATTCAAACTTATTCATAAAACTCACCTCTTCTTTAATCAACCCTATTCTATCACGCTACTGATAGGAAGGTAAATGATATTCAGGTGAGAGTTGGGGAGGCAGTGTAAATAAGATAAAATTTCTCACCCCAACCTATCAAAACCATTTGCAATATTCAAATGAATCTTGTATAATGCTAAAGAAATTGAATGTAGTAGCAGTCAAAGTGCTTACGAACCGTATATCAACATGGAGAAATCATGCATATAGGGGGAGTTTAGGCATTTTTTTTGTGAGCAAAATTAGAAAGGAGTCATTCAATGTATACAACAGATACAATTGCAGCTATTGCTACAGCACTGGGAGAAAGTGCGATTGGCATTGTGAGATTGAGTGGAGATGAAGCGATTGAGATTGCGAGTAAAATCTTCAAAGGTAAGAACTTAAATAACGTAGATTCGCATACAATTAACTATGGCCATATCATTGACCCTGAAACAGGAAAAGTCATTGATGAAGTGATGGTGAGTGTATTGAAGGCACCAAGATCTTATACAACGGAAGATAGTGTTGAAATCAACTCACACGGTGGGATTATGGCTATCCAAAGAGTACTTGAAGCAGTCTTAGCGAATGGTGCGAGATTGGCTGAGCCAGGAGAATTTTCGAAGCGTGCATTTTTAAATGGTCGTATTGATTTATCACAGGCAGAAGCAGTGATGGACCTAATCCAAGCGAAGACGGATAAAGCAATGGATGCGTCAATGAACCAATTACAAGGAAGTCTTTCAACTAAAATACGTTCATTACGTCAGGAAATGCTAGACACACTTGCACAAGTGGAAGTAACAATTGACTACCCAGAATACGATGATGTCGAAGAGATGTCATTGAAGCAACTGAATGAAACAGCCGTACATGTGAAGGAACAAATCCAAAAAATCTTACATCAAGCGCAACACGGCCGTTTATTCCGTGATGGAATTAATACTGCGATTATCGGACGTCCAAACGTTGGTAAGTCAAGCTTATTAAACCGATTAACTGGTTTAGAGAAGGCAATTGTAACTGATATTGAAGGAACAACGCGTGATACGATTGAAGAATACGTTAACGTTCGTGGTGTACCACTTCGACTTATCGATACAGCTGGAATTCGCCAAACTGATGAAGTCGTTGAACGAATTGGTGTTGAACGCAGTCGTAAAGTTATGGAAGAAGCAGATTTAGTGATTCTAATCTTAAACCAAGCGCAAGCCTTACAAGAAGTAGACATTGAACTCCTAGAATTAACTAAGGATCAAAATCGCATTATTTTATTAAATAAACAAGATTTAGAGCCTAAATTAACTCACGCTGACTTAGAACCTTACATTCAAGATGCCGATTTAATCGCAACATCGATGCTTGAAGAATCTGGGATTGATGAGTTAGAAGCTCAAATTGAACAAAGATTCTTCAGTGGTGAAATCAAGTCTGGTGACGTGAACTATTTACTGAACACACGTCATACACAATTACTACGCCAAGCAATTAGCTCACTGGATGAAGTGCTTGAGTCAACTGAGATGATGTTGCCTGTTGATTTAATTCAGATGGACTTCACACGTGCTTGGGATTTACTTGGTGAAATTACCGGAGATTCTGTCCAAGACGAACTATTAAATAAATTATTTAGCCAATTCTGTTTAGGTAAGTAAAGGTAGAAAGGACGACAAAATCATGACAAAACTATCAACTATTTGTTATCTCGATAATGGATCAGAGATTTTACTGCTGCATCGCAATAAAAAGCCGAATGACATTCATGAAGGAAAATGGATTAGTGTCGGTGGTAAATTTGAAGCAGGTGAAACACCTGAAGAATGCGCCATCCGTGAGATTAAAGAAGAGACAGGCTTAACCGCTACAAAACTTGATTTAAGAGGCTTTATTACCTTTCCAGATTTCAAACATGATGGTGAAGATTGGTATAGTTTTGTCTATGTCGTGACTGAGTTCGAAGGCGAACTCCTTGAAGAATGCGATGAAGGAACACTGGAATGGGTTCCTTATGACCAAGTCATGGCAAAACCGACTTGGGAAGGGGATTACATTTACTTAGATTGGTTAGTGAAACATACACCATATTTCTCAGCAAAATTTACTTATGATACAAATGGCGAATTAACCGAACATACCGTTGAATTTAAAGAAGAGAAGAAAGACTAGAAAGGAGTTAATTATGCAAATATATGAAGCAGGACAATATGATGTTATTGTTGTTGGAGCAGGACATGCTGGATCAGAAGCCGCTTTAGCAGCAGCCCGTATGGGATCTAAAACACTTTTATTAACATTAAGCTTAGAAATGATTGCGTTTATGCCGTGTAATCCATCCATTGGTGGACCAGCCAAAGGGGTAGTCGTTCGAGAAATCGACGCACTGGGTGGCGAAATGGGGCGCAATATCGATAGAAACTACATTCAAATGCGTTTATTAAATACAAGTAAAGGCCCAGCAGTACAAGCTTTACGTGCCCAAGCAGATAAAGAAACGTATGCAAAAAACATGCGTCAAGTTCTTGAAGAAGAAGAAAACTTAACACTTAAACAAGGAATGGTTGAAGAATTATATGTCGAAGATGGCCAAGTAAAAGGTGTTATTACAAACTCAGGTGCTAAGTATTTAGCTGACGCTGTTGTATTAACAGCCGGTACATCTTCACGTGGTAAAATTATTATTGGTGATTTAGATTATTCATCTGGGCCAAATAATACATTACCTTCGATCAAATTATCTGAAAACTTACTGGAATTAGGTGTTGAATTAGCTAGATTCAAAACAGGAACACCGCCAAGAATCCACGCTGATTCAGTAACGTTTGAAGATACTGTTGAGCAACCTGGTGATACAATGCCGAATCATTTCTCATTTTTAACTCCCGACGAAGACTTCAAAGAAGAAAGTGTTTCGTGCTGGTTAACGCATACGAATGCCCAAACACACGAAATTATTCAAGCAAACCTACACCGTGCCCCAATGTTTAGTGGAATGGTAGAAGGTGTTGGTGCTCGTTATTGTCCATCTATCGAAGATAAAATCGTTCGATTCAGTGACAAACCACGTCACCAAATCTTCATTGAACCAGAAGGCGCAAACACGAAAGAAATGTACGTTCAAGGCCTTTCAACATCATTGCCAGAGGAAGTTCAAGTTGAGATGTTACGTACGGTAAAAGGTATGGAAAATGCGAAACTGATGCGTCCAGGCTATGCGATTGAATATGATGTCGTTATACCACATCAATTAGACTTGTCACTTGAAGTGAAATCATTACCTGGTTTATTTACTGCAGGTCAAATGAACGGAACAAGTGGTTATGAAGAAGCAGCAGGTCAAGGAATTATGGCTGGTATTAACGCAGCACGTAAAGTCCAAGGAAAAGACCCGCTCATCTTAAAACGTAATGAAGCTTATATCGGTGTGATGATTGATGACTTAGTAACAAAAGGGACAACAGAGCCATACCGTTTACTTACGTCACGTGCGGAATATCGATTATTATTACGTCATGATAATGCTGATATGCGTTTAACTGAGATTGGACACGAGATTGGTTTAGTATCTGAAGACCATTATGAAGCTTTCAAAGCGAAACAAGCACTCGTTGATCAAGAGTTAGAACGCTTAAGCAAAATCCGCTTAACACCACATACGGAAGGTTTAGTTGATTTATTCGAACGTGTTGGATCAGCCTTATTAAAAGATGGGATCTTAGCAAGCGACTTATTAAAACGACCAGAAATTCGTTACTTTGACTTAGTGACATTAATTCCTCGCGAAGAAGGACCATTGAACCGTCAAGTCGGTGAACAAGTTGAAATTCAAATTAAATACGAAGGTTATATTAATAAAGCTGTTCGAAAAGTAGAAAAAATGAGTGCTATGGAAGAAAAACAAATTCCAGAAGACATTGATTGGGATGCAATTGGGAACCTAGCAAATGAAGCAAGAGAACGATTAAAACTAATCAATCCAAGCACTTTAGGACAAGCAAGTCGTGTGAGTGGGGTAAACCCAGCAGATATTGCGATCCTTTCTGTTTATATCCAACAAGGTAAAATTAAACGTGTTGGCGAACCAACAGCATCATAACATTATAAATGGAGGCGACACACTGATGATTCAGCGTGCCGCCTCCATATTTTTTAAGAAATCATTAGCTTTAGGCCCAAAGGTTGTTAAGTATTTATATGGGATGTATAATATTCTTATTATGTTATTTGCTAGGAGATTATCATGAACAGTATTAAACGTTTTTTTAAAGAGAATGGCTTATTTTTATTACTCATCGTTGGAATGGTTTTACTAAGATTATTTGTGTTTACACCCTTTGAAGTCGATGGACCTTCGATGAATTATACTTTAGCACACGGCGATCGATTATTCGGTGCGAATATCTTCAAGGTGGATCGATTTGATATCGTGATACTTGATTCGCCGACTGAGGAAGGAAAGCAATACATTAAACGTGTGATTGGCTTACCTGGTGATACAATTTCATCTCAAGATGATGTGATTTATATTAACGACGAACCATTATCAGAAACTTACTTATCGGAAGAAACTCTTCAGAATAATACGAACACCATTAATTTTGCTCCATTAACAATTCCTGAAGGGGAATACTTTGTTATGGGAGATAACCGAAATCATTCATTCGATAGTACAGAGTTTGGACCGATTCCTGAAGAATCAATTAATGCTGAAATATTATTCAGATTTTGGCCATTAGATACTTTTGGAACCGTCGATGAAACTGATTAAATAGAAATAACCACCTTCACTAGACGTGTTTAAACCGTTTAATGGAGGTGGTTAATTTGTGTGAATGGTTAGTTTAACCGATTAAATTGTATAATTATCTGGTGAATGAACACTTTCCAAGTTTTTAACACGTTTACATAGTATTTGATCAGCTATCTTCAAATAATTTTGCGCATTCGTTGATAATTCCTGATTCTTCGGAGCAATCCAGCAAATATGGTGACTTTCTGAGCTTTCTAAAGGAATTGACGTAACATAATCATCAGTAATGCGGTTTGTCATAATGCCCGAGCCTGTTAAATAAGCATTTGACCCCGTAATGATATTAATTGCACTCATCCGGTCACTTACAACAACCTTCTGATCATTTGCTTGAACTTCTAAGGGATGTTCAGTTAAGAAGTCGTTTTGATGCTCTGTTTGTTCGAATGTGATCGCAGGATAATCCATTAAGTCCTTATATTTTATACTTTCAAATTCAGTTAAAGGATGGTCTTTTCGAATAAAGACATGAGGCTGGAATTCCCACATCACATGGAATTGTAGATTTTCTTGTTCGAATAAGCGAGTTAACATTCGGCGGTTAAATTCACTTAAGTATACGAAGCCAATTTCACTAACATTTTGCGAAACATTTTTAATGACTGAATAGGTATCTACTTCAAAGAAGCGATAGACAAAGCGTTCACCTGGATGTTTATTAATAAATTTGCTGAAAGCTTCTGAAGCGAAGTCATAATGCTGACTTGAGACAGAAAAGAATTGACGTTCCGACTCATTATTAACAAACAAATCGCGCATGACATCAAGTTGGCTTAAGACTTGTCGAGCTTGAGTTATAAATTCATGCCCTTCATGTGTTGTGGTCATTCCGCTACTTGAACGGGTAAATAATTGTTGACCGACTTCAGCCTCGAGTTCTTTAAGTGAGACTGATATGGTTGAAGGGGATACAAATAACAACTCAGCTGCGCGGTTAATCGATCCGGTTTTTTCAATATAGTCTAAATACTTTAATTGCTGTATATTCAAATACATCCGTTCCTTTCTGAAACTATAGAAATGCTCTCTAAGTTGGATTTGGATACGATATTTAAATATACCGTAATAAATCTTTCAATGTTAATTATCATACCGCAATTTGTTGTAAATGTTAATTGACTATATAAAATTTTAATGAAAAACTTGAGAAAAACTGTAAACCCGCATTCGGTTCTAAAACGATTCCGAGATAACTACGAAATTATTCCACAGAAAAAGCCCTCAACCATCCTATTTACAAGGTAGTTGAGGGCTTAAACATTTTATTCAGTAGCTGAATTTAAGTAATTGTTTCTAAACTCTTCTACTTTTGCTTGGTCAGCGACTAAAGTATTCCCAGTTTCAACAAGTGGCGATAATGTTGAGTAAGCTGGTAATTTTAATCCTTGGTAAGCAGCATTAATTTCTTCTTGGTTGATAGCATAAAGAACTGATTTTCTTAAGTCAGCACTGTCTGATACCGGGCGGCCGGGTGTATTGACGTTGAATAACATATAAGTTACCGCATTACTTGGAATTGATTGGAGTGCTAAACTTGACTCGTTCTCAACAATTGGGTAATCAACTTCACCTAAACCATAGTACAGATCAACTTCGTTCGAGCGTAAGGCAGATAAAGCACTACTTGAATCAGCGATAAAGCGGACTGTGACTTGCTCAATGTTTGCATCTGCATCTGTATCAGGACGGTATGCTGGGTTTTTAACAAAGTTTGCTTGGTAATCATTTTTATCAACCATGATGTAAGGACCACTTGTCCATAGATGGTTATCATAAGAGCCACCTTCAGTGACAGCACGTTGGTCTCCATAAGCGATGTCTGAGTTTACATCATAAGACTCGATATCATAAGTATTTATTGCTTCAACTTGTTGTTCTGACACGATACCTGCTGATTGGTGACCTAAGTAATTTAATACTTGTGGAAATGGTTGTGTTGTTGTTAATTTAACGACTTGATAATTACCATTTGCATTATCGACCTCATCTTCAGAAGCAACAACAGATGAGATAGGTGTTTCTAACCCTTCTTCTAAGGCATCTTTTACAGATGAGTCACTTCCAGAAAGTGTCGCTTCTTCTAATTCAGCAATATCTTCGACAATTGAAACTTCGTCAATATGCTCATGTAAACTATAAGTACGGTGATCAGGAACTGAATTAGGGTCTTTGGCACGATTGAGTGAGTAAACAACATCTTCAGCCGATACTAAATCACCTGTATCAACTGCTGCACCGTCTTTGATTTGAGCAAAGTTAATATCATCACGTAAGATGAAGTAATACTCTGAGTTTCCGTCTGCAATCGCATGATTATAACTTAATGAATTCTCTGAAGTAATTTGGTCATCATCCGTTAGGTTGATTAAACGTACATACATATTCGTATTCAATTGGTTGATACTTCCGTCGTTCCCTTTAATTGGGTCTAATGAAGTCAATTGTGATGACGTTTGTGTTAAAAGTAGTGGACGTTCAGCATGTTGACTGTCATCAACATAAGAAACGGGCTCCCAAGCAAAGGCTCTTGATTTAGACAAACGAATGGAATCTGGGTTTAATACTTCTTGATTAAAGGCTTGTGCTTTTAGTGATGTATATAAAGGCACGATATATGCATTTTCAGTCACTAATTGATTCTCGAATTCAGTATATGTATCCACATATTCTTCTGGTGTTTCCGTTGCTGCTTGTTCAATTAGCTCATCCACTTCCGGGTTACTCATAATACTGTTATCCCCATCTGATTTAAATAATGAACGAACAGCATAATCAGGGTTCCCTGTAACGGTCGTCCAACTTGAGATAGCTAAGTCATAATTACCTGCTTCTTTTTGAGCATTAAAACTTGCATAATCCGGTTGTAAACTTGTCTCAACTTGGAAGCCAGCACGAGTTAATTGGTCACGGACAATATTAACATCTTGTTCAGATGCTGATTGAGCTAAGATAGTAATGGGAATGGCTTCTTGAGCATTGGCAGTTTGTACAGTAGTTGCGACTGGAGCGACTACCCCAACTAATACTAAGGCTGTTAAAAATAATTTGTTTAAAATTTTATTCATGAAAAATCTCCTTTTATTTTGCTTTGAATATTTACGACACTTACAACAATCTTCATCTGTGTTCATCGATACAGCTCACCAACTTTCTTCATAAAATGCTTACGTGTTATTGAGTCATCTTAGGATCTAAAGCATCACGTAAGCCGTCTCCTAAGAAGTTAAATGATAAAACTAGGGCAATAATAGCTAAACCTGGATAGATAGCTAAGTAAGGTTGTGTTTCTAGATAATCACTTCCGATACGTAAGATGTTACCCCACTCAGGAATATGACTTTCAACTCCTAAACCTAAATAACTTAAACTACTTGTTGAAATAACTGCCGTCGCGACAGTAAGCGATGAGCGAATAATCATAGGGGCGCTCGCATTAGGAATAATATGTTTCAAAATGATTTTTACATCACTAACCCCAACGGCGTGGGCAGCTTCAACGTATTCTAATTGCTTCACTTGAAGGACGTTGGCCCGCATTGTTCTGGCGTAACCAGGAATGCCACCGATACTCAAAGCAAGAATTAAGTTTTGCGTTGAGGTACCAAAAGCCGTCACAATCGTAATCGCTAGTAAAATACCCGGAATTGCGTACAAAACATCCAAGGAACGCATAATTGTTTGGTCAACACGGTGTGAGTAATAACCTGAGACTGCACCTAGGAAACCACCAATTAGTAGAGGCGCTAAAGTAGCCAAGACCCCAACTAATAAAGAAATCCGACCACCAAAGACCATGCGTGAAAAGACATCGCGCCCGAAATTATCAGTTCCTAAAGGATACGTCATACTTGGTGCCTGTAAAATCGCCGTATAATTATTTTCTACGGCGTAACTATACTCAAAGGTTAAGTAACTTGTAATTGCCATGGCGAATATAAAGGTAATAATATAAAGCCCAAAGATAGCAACTTCATGACGAGAAATGTTTGAAAAGACACTACGTCGGCGCACATTTGCTTGATTATGATGTTCACGCCAAATTAACCAAGCAGCAATCAATCCTAATAAATTTCCACTGAATGAAGTGACTACAAGGAAGGCGATAATAATATATAACTGAGTTTTGGATACATTTTTCAAATGAGCACTAAATAGAGAAAGTCCCCAATGAAAGAGTAAACTGACGCCCAATAGGACTAAACCGATAATAAACGTCGGGCTCATTGTAGGTTTGAAAAAGTTTAAACTCGTTGTCGCAATAATCGTTAAGTCAACGAGGACCGCAAAAATCAAATAAATTTGATACGACATGAGTTTACGTAATATTAAGAACATCCCCGTTATAAAGTTAAATGGATTCCCTAATAAGACGGATAACATAAGGACAAAACCCCATACGCGGTGCACAGGGTGAACTTTTCCATTGTTTTGAATGTGTCTGGCAATAAAGAAGTTTATGAAGCTGAGTATCAGGTGAGTAAGGGCGAAGCCGATAGTCACTAAACTCCAATCTGTTCCTTGTCTTAAATATGTAAATAAAATGACCGCTAATGAGAAGACGATCGAAAGTGTCGAAGCAAAACGTAAATAGCGTTTTGCTACCGGTGAATAAGATTGAATCAAAGCCAAACTCCTTTCTATCTAAGTTTAATTTTTTAACGTTGTTCGAATTCGTGGATCAATAAGTGCATACAGTAGGTCAACGACTAAATTGACTAGAGAGACAATAATCGCGATATAGATAACCCCGCCTAACACAGCTGGAATATCCGGCACAAATTGTTTCTCTACAATATAACTACCAACCCCATTAATATTAAAAACTTGTTCGGTGACTGCTGATCCACCTAACATCCCACCAAATTGCAGACCAATCACTGTAATAACTGGAATGAGCGCATTAGGAATAATGTGACGCCAAATGATGCGCCAATTCGACATTCCTTTTGATCTGGCTGTTAGAAGGTAATCTTCATGAATCACTTCTAAAGTCGAAGCCCGGGTCATTCGTGCAACAGAAGCAGCTAAGCTTGTTCCTAAGACAATCGCAGGCATCAGCAGTGACCACGGATTGTCCGGATTAAAGGTTGCAGGCAACCAACGATTACGAATTGAAAAGTTTAAGATAAAGATTAAACCTAACCAAAATGTTGGAATAGATAGACCGATTAAAGCAATGAACATAAAGAACTGGTCAAATAAAGAATTCACTTTCACCGCCGAATAAATACCAGCAGGAATCGCAATAACTAATGAAATAGCTAAAGAGAAGAAAGTAACTTGTAAAGTAATAGGGAAACGGCGCATTAAAGCGTCGATAACCAATTCATTCCCCACATATGTGAAGCCTAAATCAAAGGTTACAACTCCTTTAATTGTTCGCAGGAGCTGAACCCAATACGAATCGTCTAAGCCATGAAGCGCATTGAAATTCTCAATTTGTTCAGGTGTTGCTTGAATACCTAAGATGTTTTGGGCTGGATCTGAGGGTGAAAAATAAAGTAAAGTAAAGACAATCCAAGTCACCCCAAAGATAACAAAGACCATTAAGAATAGTCTTTCAGCAATGTATCTAACAATTGGAAAACGATAAATTATCATTAAAAGATACATCGGTAAAGCTAACATAATACTCGAAATAAAGCCGATTGGGGTCGAAACCCATTGGGAATAAATATCTGAAAGAGAAACACTTTTTGAAATATCATCATCTTCAGTGATTAAAGATTGTATGTAGTTATTTAATCGCTGATCAACGATTTTTTCAGTTTGCTCTTTACTAATATTTTGTTTGAAGTAGCGTTGTTTATTACGCTCTTCTTCTAATAATTGTTGTTTTATCGCTTCTTTCTCTGTCTGAGAGAGTCGCTCGACGGCTGGTTGGGCTCTGTTCTTCAAGTAATTTACGATTTGAAGGACGAAAAAGATAATATGTAAAGGAAAGCCGAGTACCCAAAGGGCTACCTTATAAAGCCATTGTCTTTGCATTTGTTGGTAAATCAAAGACCATTGTTCAGATTGATTCAAATATTTCACCTCCAAAGAAAAAATAACGGATTGAATCAGACTAATTTAGTATAACGCTTCAAGACTAAAACCAGTCATGGGGATTTTCGAAGGCTAGCATTCGGATTTATGAATGACGATTATCGAATGAGTTCGTCTCTTTGGCAAAATCCCTATGTTATAATACTCGCTGTATATAAAAGTGAAATTAACGTAGATAAAGAAGTATAGGAGTGAGTCAATGTCTGAGATTTTGAAGGTCAACCAACTAGGCTTAAGCTTTGAAAGTGAAGACCAACAAGAGGAAGTATTAAAAAATATTTCCTTTTCAGTAGAAAAAGGTGAAATTGTTGGGATTATCGGAGAATCAGGTAGTGGGAAAAGTATGACCGCTCGCTCGATTACTCAGTTATTACCTGATAATGCGATGATTCATCCTGAGAGTGAGATTGAATTTAATGGGCAAAAACTTTTAGACATTAAACCAAAAGCATTAAGAAAAATATTAGGTGAAGAGATTGGGATGATTTTCCAAGATCCTTTAAGTTCGCTTAACCCAACGATGACTGTTGGAGATCAAGTGGTGGAAGTGATTGGCTTGCATCAACGGATGAGCAAAAAGCAAGCACGAGAAAAGACAATTGAATTGATGACATCCATTGGTATTAAAGATGCTCAAACACGCTTTAATCACTACCCACATGAGTTTTCGGGTGGGATGAGACAAAGAATTATGATTGCGATTGCCTTAGCAGCGAATCCAAGTTTACTCATAGCGGATGAGCCAACGACGGCTTTAGATGTGACCATTCAAGCTCAAATCTTAGCACTGATTAAAGAGTTACAAAAAGAATTGAACTTATCAGTGGTGCTGATTACACATGACTTCGGTGTTGTCGCTCAAATTTGTAGTCGAGTGATTGTGATGCAAAAAGGTGAAATCGTTGAACAAGGTCCGATTGATGAGATATTTAATCACCCTCAACATCCATATACACGCCTATTGCTTGATGCTGTCCCAAGAATTGAAGAAGAAAAAAATACCCAAGAAAAAGATAAAGCTCAACCTTTAATATCGGTTGAGCAATTGGAACAAGTCTTTGATATTGGTAAAGGGAAGCAATTAAAGGCTGTCAATCAAGTTAATTTGGATATTTATAAAGGAGAGACTTTAGGGCTTGTAGGCGAGTCAGGTTCTGGAAAATCCACATTAGGGCGTGCCATCCTTCAATTATATAAACCAACGAGTGGACGAATTATCTTCCAAGGGTTTGATTTACAACAGTTAACCAAAGCTGAAATGTTGAAAGTCCGTAAAGATATGCAAATAATCTTTCAAGATCCCTATGCATCATTAAACCCCAGAATGAAAGTCGAAGATATTATTGGAGAAGCTCTAGACACGCACGGTTTAGTAAAGAACTCGAAAGAAAGACGGGCGCGAGTGGAGGAATTGCTTCGCTTAGTTGAGCTCGATCCAAACTTTGCGACACGCTTCCCCCATGAGTTCTCAGGAGGGCAACGACAACGGATTGGGATTGCACGTGCGTTAGCTGTTGAGCCCGATTTTATTGTGGCTGATGAGCCTTTATCTGCCTTAGACGTGTCAATCCAAGCTCAAATTATTGAACTTTTAAAGAAATTACAAGACAAATTAGGTTTAACGTACTTATTTATTGCTCATGATTTAGCCGTCGTGAAACAAATTAGTGATCGTGTGGCTGTGATGAAACAAGGACAAATTGTAGAAGTTGCAGAAACGAATGAATTATACTCGAATCCGTTACACCCCTACACACAACAATTACTTCAAGCTGTTCCAAGGTTAGATGCACAGATGAAGTCGAAGGTGGTAGACTCTAATCCGCTAAAAGCGTGGCAACCAAATAAAGAAGTTGTAGCATTAAAAGAGGTAACTCCCGGACACTATGTAGCTAATTATTAACATATGGCATACTTACTTATGAAGTAGGGATGTTTTTTATTAGGTGAATTAAACGCAATCAGGTAGGATTAAGTCATAGAGAAGTTGTTTAAAGTTAGGAAGGAGCTAAAGTTATGATTGAATTGTTGGAAGAGCTTGCTAGAGTAAATTACTCAGGTGCCCCTTTTCTGGTCGCTTACGGTATAACATGGTTAATATGCGGAGTATTATGGCAAAAAATCAAATTAAACTATGCAGCTATTGCCACTCTGTTTCAGGGAATGGTTGCTTTACCAATCGCTTTACTCATTTTATATATTGTTGGTGCGTTTACCTTACGGCCGGATACGGGCATTTTAAATTCATTAAGTATTATCATTGCGATGAGTCAATTGTTAGCAATACCATTGTTGATTGCTATGTTCCAAAGAGAGCACTATACTATCATTCCTTTTATATTTAGCATCGTAGGTGCGGTTCATTTTCTAATGTATGCTTGGCTGTATCAAGAAGTTGCTTATATTATTATGCCGATTGTTCTATCAGTAATATTGGCCGTTATTTATGGTAAAAGTAAAGACAATCAATTAATAATATCCGCTAAAAGTGCTGGGCTAGCTTGTTATGCAACCGGGGGGCTCTTATTGATGAATGCATTATACTTACTATCAGGATACATCATTTAACTTGAGGAAGAGCAAGAAAGTGATGAGATGTGGATTTAAAAGAAAGTTCAAATCCATCCTCCAAGATTGAGAATATATCAAAAATTTGTTGAAAGGAGTAGGAATCACAATGGATACTGAACAATTAATCACAGAGATGAAAGGCCACCGAACAGACGATGCCCAAGCAATGTCAGCGTACTTAAGAAATCAGTTTCCTTTTTTAGGTCTTAAAAGCGTGGCACGTCGGAATATAATAAAGCCGTATTTTAAAGAAGCTAAACAAGAAGCACGAGCACTGTCTAAAGTGAATCCAGATACACCTATTATCGATTGGAATTTCGTCCAAGAATGTTGGCAACAGGAGGAACGTGAATTCCAATATGTTGCCACTGACTATTTAAATGATATGCAAACGTATTTGAAAAAAGACGATATCAATCATTTGAAAAAACTTATTACAACAAAGTCCTGGTGGGATTCTGTGGATGCTTTAGTGAAAAGAGTGGGCTATCTTCAAACACAGTATCCAGAGTTAAAAGAAACAATCATTGAATGGAGTGTATCAGATGATTTATGGTTGCGACGCGTAGCGATTATTCATCAATTAAGTATGAAGGAAGCAACCGATACTCAATTACTGACTCGAACGATTATGAATAATTTAGGAAGCAACGAATTCTTTATTAATAAAGCCATTGGTTGGGCATTACGTGATTATGCGCGAATAAATGAAGAATGGGTCAAGAATTTTCTTAGGCAGTATCAGACCGAACTAGCTCCTTTATCAATTCGAGAAGCATCAAAACATATAAATATGTAGACAACAAAAGACGTAGATTTTCATCTACGTCTTTTGTTGATTAAAAAATATTCTTCTTCTCGAACGCATTATCTTGAGGATTGTAACCTAAATTGACTCTTGCTTCTTCATTAGATAGGCGAGTAAATGTGTTATTAGAGACTCCATTAATAATTAAGAAGGGTTCTTTTAATTCTGCTTCGATACAGCCATCTATGAGACGATTCATATCTTCTTTAGATAAGTACATCGCCATGCCGTACTCATCAACTTCTTCATCTAATTCTTCGTCGCTCGCTTTATAATCAGCAATCCGGACCGCAATGGATTCAATGCCATTTGAATAAGCATGGTAAGCAGCTAAACCTTCTAAGTATGCTTTAGATACGCCATATAAGTTAGCAGGACGGATTGGATCCGTGGTCTTGACTTCAACCCCGTTTGGATAACCATCAACGATATGGATAGAACTAGCGACAATGATGCGCTTCAAGTCTTTCGCTTTAGTCGCTTCATTATATAAGTTATGTGGGATTTTGTAGTTTAAATCTAATAAACTGTCATAAAAATCAGCCTCTTGATCAGCTTCACCAGCCAATTGAATGACATATTCGATGCCATCTAGTAAGCCGTTCCAATTTTCAGGTTCAAGTAAATCGCGTTTAACAATGGTTGCTTTATTTTGAATATCATCAGGAAGGTCAGAAAAATCACGTCCGACTAAAGTAAGCGCGTGTTTAGTAATAAGGTGCTTTGCTAATTCGACACCAATGGTACCTGTTGCTCCAGTTATGAGTATCTTTGCCATAGTATTGTCTCCTTTTATTATATTGTTACTTAAGATTACGTTTATAGTGCAAAAAATACAATTAAAAACACTTGCGAAGAAAAGAATATTGTACAATTTGTTTATAAAAAAGTAATGAAAGATTCGAATCCATTTGCAAAATGACTTCCATGGTGTAAAATCAAGAGTAATACAAAATGATATCGCTTTCCTATTACATGTATATAATAGAGTATTGAATAGAATTGAGGAGTGATGAGATGAATCTAGTAATACCCAAAGAAATCCGAAAATATATTGATAACCAGAATTTTCAAATTGATTTGATAGGTAAATCGAAGGCAAAGAAAATGATTTTAGATGATTGCGTTCTTAAGATAGAATCATCTTCTGATGAAGTTAAAAACGAAGTGCTAATGCTTAATTGGTGGAATAATTATCATCTACCAGTACCTGAAATTTTAGAAAATATTCAAGTCGAAGGAATAAACTACTTATTAATGGAGAAATTAAAAGGAGATCCGTCTTATGAAGTCATTGTCAGACGATCGACTGAGGATTTAATTGAGTTGTTAGCTGATAGTCTTAAGTTACTTTGGAATGTGGATATAACACATTGCCCCAGTTCACAATTGTTAGAAGACAAGTTAGCAGCAGCAAAAGAGCGTGTAGAAAAGAACTTGGTTGATGTGAATGATGCTGAGGAAGGAACGTTTGGTGAAGATGGATTCAATAGCCCAGAGGCATTATGGGATTGGTTGGATAATAATCGTCCTGAAGAAGAGAAATTAGTATTGTCTCATGGAGATTTTAGTTTACCTAATCTAATTGCTAGTGGTTCCTACTTAACAGGCTTTATTGACCTTGGGCAAAGTGGTGTATCAGATATCTACCAAGATATTGCTTTATGTTACCGAAGCTTATTGGATAATCTTCGTGGTAAATTCGGTGTACTAAGAACCTATACTGAATACGAAGTTGAAAATTACGGGAAGTTGTTCTTCCAAAAAATAGGGATAGAGCCTGATTGGGATAAGATTAAGTATTATATCTTGTTGGATGAGTTGTTTTAATTAAGTTTGATAATGATGAAAATTAGTATCGGCCTAGTTTTCATCATTATACAATAAGAGTTAAAAAAGGGGCTAGTTCATCAGTACTGGCCCCTTTTTAAGTTATTTCTTAATCTTGAAGTGATCAAAATAACCTTCCTGCCATAGAATGAGTAATCCACCTAAAATCATAATGGTAAATGACGTTTGATAAAGCACAAAACTAATTGCCAAAGTAATTAAGAACCATTTTATATCTTTCTTGAAGGGATAAAAGCCCAAGTATTTAACGGTGACATTTGTTAAATAATTCAAAGTGATGTAGCGAACTGTGATGACAACAAACGGGAATAAAATTGCTTGAAAAAAATTGTGTGGCGCAATAAGAAAAAAGATAAGAGCGACAATACTATTGTAAAGCCAGAATTTTCGAGGCGTTTTTGCAATAAATTTATTAATCTTTTCCATCTGAATCACTCCTTATAATACCATTTTAGTCAATTCAAACGTGTACGACATTGGTCTAAAGTATGAAGAATGGATAAACAGGAAAAATAATACTGCATCATCTGCCATACTAAAACTAGCGAAAATTTAAAACTACTTTGGAATGTATTCATTGGGAAAAAATTAGAGTCGGATTAGGATGAGTTGGTTTTAGTAGACGAATGACTAAGCTGGTTTGAGGGGATTATAATGAGTAAAATAAGAGACTTGATAAATAAGGATATTGCTCAGAATCCGCATTTTAAAAGAAGAGTATAGAAAAGAAAGTATCAGATTAGATATCGCCGTTAAAGTTATGCAACTAAGAGAGTCACAGCATATGACACAAAAAGAATTTGCTGAAAAGACGGGGAAGATCCAATCGGTTATTGCATGAATTGAAAATGGAAACTTAAATGTCACGATTCAAACTCTCGATGAATTAGCAAAAAAGAGTGGTAAAGAGTTAGTAATTGGCTTTAAATAAAGAAAAGAAGGAAAATGAGTCATCAGTTTTCCTTCTTTTTGTCTTGGTGCTATATAAATTGCAACAAAGCTTTTTCAACCAAGTCTTTTTTATTATTGCTAATGGGAATAGACTTATCATCGGTCATTATAAGACGGGATCCTTCTCTTCTTATAATCTTATTAACATTGATAGTAAAAGATCGATGGCAAGAGACAAAGTGAGGATAATCAACAAGTCTGTTGTTTAGTGTAGTCATTTTTTCGTAAAATGAATCAGTGTGGTTTGTACTTACTAACTTAATTTTCCGATTCATGCTCTCAAAATAGAGGATGTCATCTAAGCGAATTGATTTCTTTATTCCATGTTGAGAGTACTGGAAATATACATGTTCAGAGTTCAGAAGGTTATAAACTCTTGTGAGCGTGTTGTAAAGAGCATCAAAATTAATCGGCTTAGAAATAAACCCAGAAGGACGAACTTCAAACAAATCACGTTCATAACCATTTGTACCTGTTACAAAAATAATTTCAGTTGTATAATCATTTAAAGCATTACGAATATACTTTGCTACTGATAAGCCGTCCATAGGAATCATTTCAATATCTAATAAGATAATCCGTTTTTTTGGTTGAGCATATTGCAAGTATTCGATTAGGCTTTCGCCTGTCAAAAAACTTTTAACTGTAACATTTAAGTTTTTAATAATAATTTGATCCAGTATATATTTACTTAAGCACTCTGTAATAAATTCCTGATCATCACAAATTAATATTTCGACCATAAACACCCTCCTAATTTTCAAATCTATTCAACAACAGGTTCGAATAAAAGTATTTTAATTGAAAACGAATCATGTGTGTAGTGAATATCATGCATTCCATCATATTTATTAACAATTTTTTGAACACTCGATAAGCCAAATCCATGTATATTATTATTTCTTTTCCGTGACAAAATTCGCTCGCCCTGCTTATCGACCTCACCATCAAAAGAATTGGAGATCCTTAATTTAAGCTGATTTGATTCAAATAGTAGTTTGATATCAATGAATCGATTTTCTTGGATAGTCAAGCAGCCTTCTATTGCATTATCAAGTAAATTACCTAACAGCACAGCTAAATCAATGCTATCAATTTTAATTTTCTTCGGTATCCATATTTCAGTTGTTAAATTGATACTTTCAGTAGATGCAGGTTGAAGTTTAGTGTTAATAATACTGTCTATGGCAATATGCCCTGTCTTGCTTATTGGTTCTTTAAGTGGTTCTGGAACGATATCGAAAATAATATCTTGTAATTCTCTGTTAGGGTATTGATCAACAAACCCATACAGAGGCGTTAATCGGTTAGCCAAATCATGACGAAATTCACGCCATTCTTCATCATGAGACTTTATCATCTTTAATTGATTAGCGTAATCTAATTGTTCTTGTTTGAAATTTTGTTGTTCGCTTAATAAATTAAAACTTCTTGAAAGAGCATCATATAATTCAAATAAAATGACATTAATTAATATAAAAAATAGAGCTAAGGTAATGAATTGAAATTCGGAAATAGAGGAATCTTTAATAAAGATAAGGAAAACAATAGTTGTTAATAATGGAATGACTAATTGGCTAAAAGAAAGTAAACGATTATTATAAATTGAAATAAAATTATATTTTCTTCGAATTAAGTATTTTACTAATACGTATTCTATTAAGTAGCTTAAGACTAGAGATGTGATATTTTGAAAATTATACTGTTTTATTAAAGTAGGTGTTGGATTATTAAAAAGTGAAACAACTAATATTTCGATGCTTAATAAACAAGACACCAAAATAAAAACAGATAATATTTTTTTTGATAAAACACCCTTAAACAAACTCAAAATTAAGCTAAAACTAGCTAGATTAGTTATAAGAGTGATATACGGTATTTGAATAAATAAGAAAGAAAAAGTAATAGCTAAATATGAAATCAACCAAATTAATAACTTATTGCTTATTGTCGCACTACTTTTACCGAACCATACAGTAAAGTATAACCATAATATGTAAAGATAAAAGGGATTAACAATTGCATAAAAAATATTAAAAAAATCCAAGTAGCACCACCTAATTAGTTTATGAATTCAACTCTCATTAGAATAAAATTAAGTATAACATTTAAAATTCAAAAAATGATATTAAATATGATAAGACACAATAAAACTTTTCTATTACAATTTATAGGGTTTTCATTACAACTTTACTGATTATTGATAAAAGTATTATATAGTGAAATAGAGGGAAGAATGATAGTTGGTTAATTTCAAAAAAAAATTCGGTAAGTTATTGTATAACTCACTAATAGGATTAGTGAGTTGGAATGTAGTGAGTCAAAGAAGTTTGATGTTTATTTATCAATTCAAAGCGAGTCAGGATATAAGAGACTATGTTAAAAAGAAAAATTATCAACAAGACAATATTAATGATTGAGAATGCTTATAGGTTATCAGATATTGAAAAAGAATGTATTGATTTTGGAATGAATGTAGTAATACATCAAATTATATGCTTCATAATAGCTGGGTTAATTGCTATTGTGTTTGGCGTATTAATAGAATTAATGTTTGTTATTACCTTTTTCATTCCTCTAAGAATTTATGGTGGTGGATATCATGCAAGCAGACCAAGTTATTGTTTGTTTTATTCAGGAGTGATGTTTACATTAATGTCGATTTGTCTAAAGTTTTTCGAATTGGATTACTCAACCCTTCATTGGATTTTTATTATATCTTTCTTAGTAGTGTTTGGAATTGTACATCAATGGATAAAAATATTTGTTAAGAATCTCGTTTTTATCGAGAATACTAATCAAATTAAAATCATTCTATTAGTTATGTTAATTATTTATGTAATTGCTTTTTTTATAGGTAAGAAACATATCATGCAATATATAACATTAGCACTGAATGCCAATGTAATATTACTAGTTATGGGAATTAGAAATCAAATTCTGAATTTATTTAAGGAAAAGCGGACTGCTAGATTTTAAAGTTAAGTTAATATATAAAATTAAATTTAGTGATCAGAATTATTCTTCCATAAGTGAATTATCTCAAACGTATTTAATTAGGAATCATGGGAGTCAAACAGTTATATCAAATAAAAATTTAATAACCTCTTTGATGGAATTTAAGTTTATTGAAACTTCTTTCAAAAGCGTAAGAGCGAATTGACTGTTTAGAAGTAACGTTTATATTACGTTGGATTTTGTGCTATGATAATAGTTTATTTTTTGAATTGTTGAGAAAATATAATTAAATATCCCCTAAATAAATAACTGTTTAGATTTCTATAACTAATTTTAGCTAAAATAAAGTAAAAAAACGAGAGGACAAAATATATGTATAATAAGCAAAATTTTATAAAAGGAACTTTTTTTCTTTCGCTCTTGATCTTTTTATTAGGTACATTGATTACATCGCAGAAAGTACATGCACATGATATTGCTCATGATTTTGAGCATTTAGAGTCTACAAGTGAATTTATAGAAGCGAGAAGTACAACACAAGATTACTTTGGAGATAACTTTACGATATTATATGACGATGGTTCTGATATTACACCATTTGCGATTGGAGCTTGTCCGTATGGTAATGGAATTTGTGATGCAATAAAAAGAGGAGCTGCTAAGGTATACAATAGTACAGTAAAAACAATTGAAAAAGATTTTATTGAAGCAACGTATAACATTACATATAAAGAAGCTAAAGAATTTGCTCAAATTCTAGAATTAGAAGCGATTGCTATGAATGAAAGCCAACAAGATTCTGAAGGTGAGAACTCACCAACTTCATATTCTTATGATAGTGAACAACTAATTAAATTAATGAATGAAAAGTACATTGAATTAGTCGAAAGTAACTATTTAGAAAAAATGTTAATAAATGGAGACCTAACTGAGATGTATTACTTATCTTTAGAAAGCGAAAAAGATTATTTGGTTGAAAATCTAGAGTTAGTAAAAGAAGAAGAAAATAAAGATACTATTAAACAGAATTGGATATTTACTCTCATAGAAAAAAAGCCAGACAATGATTTAAAGTATAATGATTGGAAAGTAAAAGCAACAATATACAAATCAAAATCGATAAATAAAATTACATATTTTAATTTACAAGATAAATCATATTATGATTAATAGCACTACACTAAAACGATGTGTAAGTATGTTGTTTTTTATTAACTAATATTATAGCCACATAATATAAAAAATATAAGACGAGAAGAAAGATTTTATTATGAAAAACAAATCAAAATTAATTTTTCTATTTATATTATCTTTAACAGGCATATTTATGCCTGGAGAAGAAGTATTAGCTCAAGATAGAACGCCATTTACGGTTAATGTTACTGCGGGAGGTTATAGAGATAGTGGTGGATATAGAAAAAAATACGATTATGCTTCAGCAGCAGTTACACCAAACTCTGGTATTTATGGTGGAATATACGTAACTTTTAGAGTGAGATTCGCAACAGGCGGAGGGATAGCGACTGATTATAGGGACTATTCTGGGCACTATCGTCAATATCTTCCGTACTATAGTGGCTTAGCAATAGCCGGTGAAGATTATTACTTAGCAGCATCAATGGACGCAGGTCAATCTAGAAATAGTGCGACAGTTAAAGGATATTGGGCACCTTAATAAAGAATTATGAAATCTTATTTGCTACATAGCGATTTTTTCTGAGAAATTAGACTGCTATGTAGTTTTTTCATATCATAAGATAAGGAGAAAAATTATGAATAAATTGATGAAGTTATTTACTAGTTTGTTAGGATTGATGATTATGGTGAATATTCACTTAAGCACTGTCACTGCACAAGGTGAGTATTCAGTTAGTGATGAACTTATACATGATGAATATCCTGAAGAAAGTTTTAAATATGAAATAATACAACAAGATGTGAATGACTTTTTAGAAGGAGTGGCGGAATATCATAATCTGGAAGTTGCAGATTTTGAACATAGTTCAATACCAGAACTAACAATGGAACGGTATTCTTTCGAGAATGAGTCTTATATATTGAGCGTTGCTCAAGTGGAGAACAGCATTGCTTATGGATATACCAGAAGTGAAGGTTTTGTGTATTATGATGTTCAAAATGTAGTTAAAGAGAATGGACTTGAAGTGTCGACGGAGGATGATTTATCTTTTGCGACTAGAGAGGAAATTACGCAAGAAATTGATACTTTAATACATAGTTTAGGTATTGAATTAGACTATTCAATTGAGTTACAAAGTATTACAGCGAATGAGATGAGTGTATTATTAAAAGAATACTTTAACGTTGAAGGTGGCGATGAGGAGATTAGTCAGACTGCGACTGATTTATACATGGCTTCAGTTAAATTTTTTATAGAAGATATCCCTATTAATGATTTTGCAATGGGAGATTATGAAGCAGGTATTGTTGCTGAAGATACTGTGTTTCAATTAACTTTTTCTGAAAATGGTCTAGAAAATTCAGATCTTAGGGGTTATAACAAAGTTGGTGAAAGATTAAGTCAAATTAATTTGAATGCTGAAGAAATAATTTCATTAATTGAAAATAAATATGAGAATATAATTATTCTTAACGATACTAAATTATCATCCTTGGAACTAGTGTATCTGCATTTGTTAGGCTCTAAAACGAGTGAAGAATCAGACATATATATCCCTGTGTGGTTAGGAGTTATTGAACAGGAAGTAGATGGAGTGACTTATCCTACATATATATTTACTGATGCTGAAACTAAAAAGGAGTTAACATTACATTGATTAAGTATATTACTTCTGAACTAAGGAACAATATTCTAACTTCATATTTTTTGTTGATAATATTAGGTTATATTTTATTTTTGATTATACCGTTCTATCAAGAGTTACTTTTTGAGCGTACACATGAAGTAAATATAGCCTATATATGGACCGTTAGTACTAATCATACGTCGATATCATTGGCATTATCGACGATTGTAAATCTATTTGTCGCTGACTTTATTGCACGAGACATAAGACAAGGCGTTTTACAATATACCTTACCCAGGATGGGGAAAAGTAAGTACTTTTTGAGTAAAATATTTATATGTATTTCTTGTTCATTCTTAATTGTTGGACTAAGCAATGCGATAGTAATATATCTTTTATCTTTGAACTTTCCTTTGATTACAAATCCTATTGAAAGTAATTCTAACATTCTATATGGACTATCCAATGGTTTCTTAATAAGAGAACACTCGGCTATATGGTTTTATGGATGGTTAATATTTAAACAATCAGCTGAGATGAACTGCATGTCTTTAATCAGTTTAGTTGTTAGTTTTTTTAGCCAGAACAAACTTGTTCTATTTACTGTCCCCTTAACATCAAATGTTGTGATTATCTTTTTAGATAAAGTAAAAATATTGCCATTTCTATTAGATCCTCGCAAAGTTTTTTCAATGTATAATTCTCTAGGTTTGTACTTTGGAGAAGGGGATATTGAAAATAATATTGGGATATCAACAATCTATCCTATTTTATATCTAATAACAGTAGTAGTTATTATTTTTCTACTCATTATCTTTTTATATAAAAAGAAGTTTGAAGGAGGATATCGATGAGGCAAATCTTTCAAATGATCTGGATTCATCTCGTTACAAATTATACTCAAAAAAGAGTTCTATTTGCTATAATACTGCAATGGTTATATATGTATTCAATTTTAAATCCAATTCTTGCTTTTGCTGATGAATTTAATTTAGATTTACACATATCTCTTTATCCTTTTTTACACACAGATCCAATTTTTATAATTGTCATAACACTATCTTTTTTGCTTATACTATCGAATATTCCTATGAATAATGAGATGCAGTCCTATCTGATTCACAGAACTTCTACGAGTAAATGGATTACATCACAAATATTGTATATAATCTTTAGTATTTTTATATATATAATAAATATTATGCTTAGTTATATTATTATTTCGCTTTCATATATTACTTTTCATTCTAATGACTGGGGAAAGTTGATAGGATCACTTAATTATTATCCAGATATTATTAATCAATACGAAATTGCTATAAATATTCCTTCGACATTAGTGGTTAATTACACACCCCTGCAACTTTTTATAATGACTGTAATAATGATGATTTTAATATTCTTCTTTTCAGGATTAATGTTGATGCTATTCAATATAATTAGACCAGGACTTGGACTGGTATTATACTCTGTATTCATATTCTTATGTCTGGCAATCAGACACTTTAATAAATTTTATGGCTTTTATATTTCTGTCTTTTCTTGGATTTCTTTGTCAAATATTTCGACATCTCAACTTGACGGATACCCTACACTGAGCTTTGCCATAACAATTTTAGTTGTAGGAATAATAATAATGATTACTGCAATTTATTATATTGCTTATAACGACAAATTAAGGAGAAAACTAATTTTATGGAACAACTAATAGTTAAGAATGTGAGTCAAAAATTTAAAGATAAAGAGTTATTTTCAGATGTTAATTTAGAACTTTCCTCCGGACATATATATGGGTTAGTTGGGGATAATGGTAGCGGAAAAACAATTTTAATGAAATCGATTCTAGGTCTTATACCATTAAATACCGGTGAAATATGGATGGATTCCGATAGAATTGGAAAAGACATTGAATTCTCTTTAAACACTGGTTTTTTAATCGAGATACCTTCTTTTATTCTAGATTATAATCAATATCAGAACTTAAAATTACTCTCAGATATAAATGGGAAGATTGAAAAACAAGGTATTCTTAATGCGATAGAATCTGTTGGCTTAGATCCAAATAATAAAGAGAAAGTTAGAAACTTTTCTTTAGGAATGAAGCAGAGGCTAGGTGTGGCACAAGCAATTATGGAAAATCCAGAATTACTGATTTTAGATGAGCCAATGAATAGTCTTGATAAAAGCGGCGTTATTTTAATTAGGGAACTTATTATGAGTTTAAAGCAAGAAGGTAGAATAATTTTAATAACATCACATAATTCAGAAGATATTGATTACTTATGTGATTATGTCTTTGAAATAAAAGAGGGAAGTATTCAACAATCATTTTAATCTACAATTATATTACGAGGATAAAGGATTCCATTTTGTATTGTATATAATCATTTAATAAAGATAATAAAAGAAGCCAGTACTGATGTGAGCATATCAGTACTGGCTTCTTATTAATACGCTTGATATTTAACAATTTCATCAAACAATGGAATTAAATACTGCTCTCGAATACGATAATCAGGTAATATTCCTGGAGAGGCTATGACGTTATAATTTTTAGAAGTATCAATGATACCTTCTAAATCCAAGTGATCCGCTAATTCTTCTCCTGATAAATAATAACGACTTAATGGGAAAGGACCTTGAGTATCAGCGATTAAATCATCTAAGGTTTGAGCTGTATAATTTAAAAAATGAAAGTCAGCTGGAAAATTTTCCGTAATATATTCAGCCACTTTTGCTAAATCCACTGGTGTCTCTATCCAATCTTCATAATCAGAGCGGGTATCAAAAGACATCTCCTGAGTATTCAGTTGAATGATTTTATTATCTACAATTGTCACTGAGTTTTCATCAGCAAAGCTAAATACTTGATAGCCAGCCACTTTTCCTTGTGTACCAGGTTGAATCAATGCAATATTACTTGGGTGGATACCAACATTTATAAAATGTTGATGGCCACAAATCAAACTATTGATATCTGGAAATTGTTCCATAAGCTGATACGCTTCATCTTCTCGAGAAGGATAAGTCCAAAGGTCTCCGGTCGACGGATGATTCGTTAATCCGCCATGATAAGCAACAATAATAAGATCAGACTCTTGTTTAACTTGGGTGATTAAACTATTCAATTTGTTGATCGGTGGTTTAACCACCACATCTAATACTGACGAGTTTGTAGCTAATTGACTGCATGCACCAGTAAGAAGTCCTATGACAGCAATCTTTACACCGTTAATCGTCTTGGTTGTATAGGGTTTAAATATTAACTGACCTTGATTATCATATAAATTAGCGCATACATATTCAGCATCAAGTTTACTCACTTGCTTAAGCAGCCATTCTAAACCAAAATCTAAATCATGATTACCTGGAATCATAATATCATAACCTATCTCATTAGCTAATTCTACTAAAGGAGTATATTGACTTTGGCTGTAGCCATAAGTAGCTAAAGGACTACCAATAAGAAAGTCTCCATTATCGATGAGTAAGTTTGCTTTTAAATCTTCCCTAACTTGTTTAAGATTTGCTAAGCCTTCATCAACATATCCATGTACATCCGTTGTTGCGAGTATTGATACATTCTTCATTACTCCACCACTTTCTAACGTAATTTCTTTCGAATAGCTGTACTGAATAAGTCAATCAATACGACAACCATTATAATTCCAATTAATATAATACTAACACGTGCCCAATTACGTTGTTGTAGGGCGAATATAATTGGGGCTCCGATACCTCCGGCACCAACTAATCCAAGTGTCGTAGCACTCCGAACATTGATTTCAAAGTGGTTGAGAATATGAGAAGCTGCGATTGGTACGACTTGTGGCAGTCTTGCATATTGAAAGGACTGCATATTCGTCGAACCAGCAGCTACAACCGCTTCAACAGGAGTTTCGTCTACTCGGTCTAATTCTTCACTCACTAATTTACCAAGCATACCAATTAATTGAACACCTAAAGCCAACGCTCCAGCAAATGGACCTGGTCCAACTACTCTTACGAATAGGATAGCATAGATTAAAGCTGGAATTGAGCGGAGTAAATTCAATAATCCTCGACTCAACGTTGGAATTATTTGGAATCGCCCCCAAATAGACTTGGCACTCAGTAAGATAAATGGTAGAGATAGAACCGATCCTAAAATGGTTCCATAAAAAGCAATCACAACGGTTTCAAACATTAGATGGATTAAATCTTCGCTTGAGCCATCATATACATAGCTTATATCTGGTTGCAGTAAACTAATAAAGATATTCCAAACATGATTAAACTGTAAGTTAACAATATTTGAGTAGTCTAAACGTATGAATGAGTAAACGACCAGGAGAACAAGGATAATCAGTAGACTATAATTAATCAGTTTCTTTTTAGTCATTAGATAACCTCCCGTCGAATATATTCACTAATCCAATTTGTTGCTGACACTAAAACTAGAATAATAATGATGATTAAACTCACTCGACCAAACTGCATAAAGCTTAACGCAGTATTTAACATCACACCAATACCTCCAGCACCAACGTAACCCAAGACAACAGAAGCGCGTATATTCACTTCAAAGGCATACAAGGCGTATGCATAGACACTTTGTGATACTTGGGGCCAAATAGAGTTCACGGCGATTTGGAAACGCGTTGCACCAATAGATTCATCTGCTTCAATCGGTCCATCATCAATGGTTTCAATATTTGCAAAAATCAATTGTGACACCATCCCAAATGTAAACACCGCAATCGTTAAGACCCCAGTTAATTCACCTATACCAATAATCGCAACAAATAAAGCGGCTAAAAGTAAGTTGGGTACCGTCCGGATGAGACTAAAGAATGAACGGAAGATATAAGTAATAATATAGTTTCGTGTGACAATATAAGTGCCTAAAAAGGCTGCAGGAATAGCAAAGACAACGCCTAAGAATGTCCCTGAAACTGACATTAATATAGTCTCAATCATCGGTTCAACCAACTGATTAATGTAACTCCACTCAGGTTGTAAGAACCCCTGAAGAAAAATCGTTGCTTGTCGGTGATTCTCCATCACTTCAGTCCAATCAGCATCAATGACTGTTCCAGCACCTAAAAAGAGAATAATAATCAAGAATGTTAAGCCCATGTGTTTGAACAAATTATCATGAATGGTTTGTTTTAATTTCATGTTCGACCTCCATTCTATATGTTTGTTTCTTCTTGAATTTCTTGTTGAACGTCGCTTTCAATACGTGCCTCTATTGCTTCTTGACGAGCTTCTTTTTCAGTTTCAAAGATAGCTTTACCATAGATTTCACTAAGTTTAGCATCGGTAGCTTCTGAAGCAGGTCCATCAAAGACAATCTCGCCGTCTCGCATCCCAATAATACGTGAAGCATATTTACGAGCTAAGGGCACTGAGTGGATATTAATAATGATTGTGCGATTTGCTTCTTCGTTTAAGCGCTTGAAGTCATTCATGACTGTTTCAGACGTAACAGGATCTAAGGCAGATACAGGTTCATCTGCTAGAATTAGTTCAGCTTCTTGGACAATTGTTCTAGCGATGGATACACGTTGTTGTTGCCCTCCACTTAAGGAATCGCTACGAACTTTTAGTTTATCAGCTAACCCGACTTTTTCTAAAGCTTTCTCAGTTCGATCATAATCTTCTTTAGAGAAGAGACCAAGTAGAGTTTGCCAGTTATTGTAGTAGCCTAAACGACCTGAAATAACATTTTTTTGGACTGTGTTTTTTCTTACGAGGTTAAATTGTTGGAAAATCATGCCAATATTACGACGCATATGACGTAATTCTTTGGCATTAGCTTGTGTGATCGATTCCCCATTAATAGAGATGTCACCTTGAGTAATGTTGTTTAACCGGTTTAAACTCCGTAGTAAAGTGCTTTTACCTGCTCCGCTTAAACCAATAATACAAACAAATTCTCCGTTATCAATCGTCAGATTAATATCGTTTAAACCTACGACGCCATTGTCGAATACTTTTGATACATTTTTGAATTCTATCATTGAATACCTCCGTTATAGTAAGTCATTAAAAAAATAGCCACCTTTCAACGATAACATCACGCGTGAAAGGTAGCCATCATAAATGTAAGGTTAAAAATTATTGAGCAGCAATCTCAGTGTATTCTGAGATTTGGTCATATACTGACTCATCTACTTCTGTATAGCCTTCGTGACTCCATAATGACATAATTTCAAGTCCTTCTTCTGAATCTGCCATTGTTAAGAATGCTTCTTTGATTGCTTCGCGTAATTCTTCATCCATATCTGGTTGAACAGCGATAGCGTCATTAGGAATTTCACCGTCAGTTAAATAAAGAACTTTTAATTCTTCCATTAAGTCGTTATCTGGGAAAGCACCACCGAATACAACACGCGCACCTTCGAATACGAATGCTGCATCTTGTTGACCGTTTAATACGGCTGTAATTTCACTTGGAATGTCATTAACTGTTGTTAAAGTCACATCACTTGTTACATCAATACCAGCTTCAATCATCTCTGCTACAGGATAGATATAACCTGATGCTGAATTAGGGCTTAATGTTGCGATCTTTTTACCAACTAAGTCAGTTAATTCTTCCATGTCACTATCAGCACGAACTAAAATTTCACCTTGGAATGAGCCAGTCGTCTCACCTTCAACTGGTAAACCTGTTTCATCATCGAAGGCCCCTAATACAGATGTTAAGATTGCTTCAGCCGAGCCTAAGTCACGCGCTTGAACATAAGCAGCAGGTGGCATAATACCTAAGTCTACTTGACCCGATGCCATCGCTTGAACAATCGTCGTATAATCAGTTGCTAAGGTAACATTCACTTCACGACCTAATTGCTCTGATAAGAAATCAGCAAGAGGTTGTGCACGAGCTTCCATTGAACCATCGTTATTTGTCGGAACAAATTGTACTTCTAAAGCTTCTTCTTGAGCAACAGCAGCTTGGTTAGGTTGGACGGCACCAACTAAGCCACCTAATACTAAACTACTTAACAAAAGCGTTTTGATTTTCTTAAACATTGTATGAATCTCTCCCATTCTATTAATCTATATTGATTATACGTTATAATTGTAAAGATTGTGTAAATTATATATATTATTTTGGTAAAGAGAGCAAAATTGTTCGCAATTTTACTATCAAAGATATAAAAGTTTCAAGCTTTCCAAAAAAATGGTAACACTTACAAAATATTTATTATAATTTATTCAATTAAAGGGAGATACATCATATGGAAGATAAAAATTTAGTTCTGAATACATATGTATTCGAAGAACTCATGAAACAAGGGCAATTTCAGATTGAATGGTTAGAAAAAATCAAAGACTTGGGGATTCAAACAGTTGAGATTCGTCGTGAGTATTTACGTGATAGAAAAGAATTAGCCGAATTAAAAGAAAAAGCCGAAGAATTGAATATGACTTTATTCTTTGCTGTACCTGATGTTTTATTCCCGGGCGTATTAATGAGTAAAGAAACTTTGCGTCAGTACTTTGAAGAATATAGCGAATTAAGTGCTAAACAATTCAAAATCATTGCAGGTTATGATGAAGATATAAATGATGTGGATATTGAAATACTTAAATCTCTAATGACAGAATACGGTATCTTACACCTTACATTAGAGAACGATCAAGAAGACTACTCAACACCAGAGAAGATAAAAAGGATTCTTAGTAAACTTAAAGACGCAGGTATTGACGCTGGAATGACTTTTGATACAGGAAACTTCTTAGCAACAGGCCAGTCCCCATTAGAAAGTGCGAAAGCATTAAAAGATGATGTCACGTTCATTCATATGAAAAACATTAAAGCCGATACTAAAGAAATGACTCTGATTGATGAAAGGGATATCAGTATGCTCGAAATATTAGCTGTATTTTCAGAAGAAGTCAATCGGGCAATTGAATACCCATGTGGCGGTAATCCATTTGAGACGGTAAAAGGCGAAATCGAGAAATTAAAAAAGAAATAGTCAGAATTAAATAGTACTTTAAAACTGCAATTAATGGAATAATTGCAGTTTTTTTGATAGAAAAACCAAATAAACATGAAAAAATTAAAATAAAACATTCGATGACTCGGATGAAAAAGAGTAAATTTTTTATTAAATATTTTCACACATGTCTATGGAAATACTTAATTTAAAAAGGATACGATTGTGAAAGAATGTCAAAAAAATTAATAATATAAAATAAGTTTCCTTATAAGAAAATGTGAGTCTTAAAAACTAAATATAAAGAGCTATTTATTTCATTTATCAGTTGAAAGTGCTCTTGTTTCCTATTATAAGCTCTTTAAAGGTTTCGGATTGCATTATTCACTTTCTAAAAAAGAAAGTTAAAAGTGAGCTATCCAAAACAAATGGTTAGAAAAAATAGTTTATTAAAAGGAGACATGGAAATGGAACAAGTTAACTTAGGTATTATTGGATACGGACAACAAGGTGGATTCTATGGAAGTTTAGTCACTGAAGGTAAAGTTGACAAAATGGCAGTAGTAGCGGTTACAGATATTGATGAGGCTAAAGACGAGAAAATCAAAGCAGACTTTCCAAACACTAAAATTTATCGTAACTATAAAGAGATGGTTAATAGTGGATACGGTGACGCAGTATTGAAAGAGATACCACATTACTAACACCCTGAAATGGCGATTTATGCTTTGGAAAATGGTTTACACGTATTAAACGAAAAGTCAGCAGGTGTATATACAGAACAGGTTAAAAAATTAAACGAAGTTGCAGAGTCTAAAAAAGATGAATTTTCTTATGCAATTATGTTCAATTAACGTAATAACCCGCTTTATCAAAAAATAAAAGCGATTGTAGAGAACGGTGAAATCGGAAATATTCGTCGGACGAATTGGATCATTACAATATAGTGGAGACCACAAGCATATTACGATTTGAGAAAGCAAGCGGACGTTGTCTTAGTAGATGAAGCTCATCTTCTATTATCAAACAGGGATGCCTTCAATAACTTTAATTATCAAAATCACCTTGAATAAATTAAGTGGGGGTGAGGCAACACGGGTGGCTATGGCAGAGATGTTTGTCAAAGCAAGTAATGTATTGATTCTAGATGAGCCAACTAATTTTATCGATGTTTTTACGATTGAAGCTTTAGAAAGCTTTATCCAGAAGTATTCAGGTACGGTTATTTTTACATCTCATGATAAGGAATTTGTGAGCCGAGTCGCTGATCCAGTGTATCAAATAGATGAAGAAAAGCTCATACATCTTCGTTAAATGAGATTCCAGTGACTAAAAGAGAAATTGATGACGACATTATTAGTAAAATTTAACTTAAATGAGAGGGTTTTCGTAGTAGAATAGTAAGTTATAAGGGAGTGGGTGATGACGATGAAAATGAAGACATTAACTAAATTAGCCTTAACGTTCGCAGGGGTTGCAATTGTAAGAAGAGCCTTTGATACAAGCATTCAAATTAGAAAATACCAAATGAAGAGCAATAAAGTAAACAATAATGTTCGGGTGATGTTCTTAAGTGATTTACATAATAACCAGTTTGGTGATAATCAATCTATCTTGATAGAACAAATTTCCGAACAAAAGCCTGATATTGTGCTTTTAGGAGGTGACCTTTTCGACTACGTTGGAAATGTCCACCCAACAACTAAGCTCCTCGATTGGTTAGGCCAACATTACCCAACATTTTACGTCACGGGGAATCATGAATTACGTATGAAACATTTAGCTGGCTTTAAACGCTTGATTCGCGAGATGAATATTCAAGTGTTAGAAGGAGACCGTGCGAAAGTAGAAGTGGGTCAAACAACACTAGTAATAAATGGTGTGGATGATGCGAAACACAAACGTACATTTAAAAAACAATTGAAGTACGTAGGAAAAAAAATAGATACAGAGTATCTTAATATCTTAATCAGTCATCGCCCTGAACAAGTTGAACAATATGAAAAATACCCGTTTGACTTAATATTAGCGGGACACGCTCATGGAGGACAATTCCGATTACCTGGCTTAATTAACGGCCTTTACTCACCGCAACAGGGCTTTTTCCCAGCTTACGCCGGTGGCGAATATGAATTAGAGAATGAGGCTACGATGATTGTCAGTCGCGGCTTGATGATTCAAAATCAACAGTTCCCACGTATCTTTAATCCACCTGAAATTGTCATCGTCGATTTACATTGAAATGCTAAAAAGCTTAACTATCTCTAAGTATGGTTAAGCTTTTTTAGTATAAAAATAACATTATCTAGGAAGAAGCTCCTAAGATAATGTTGTAAATATGATTAGTTTTGTTTGTATTTTGAGTACAGAGGTTCAAAAGCTTTACGAAAGGCTGTTTCGTCCGCAAGAGTCGCATGAACTTTTTTTAAGTTCTCGACATTAGGCTCGTATTCTAGCCAAAGTTTAATTCGTCCTGAAGGACCATATTTCTCAATCATATGCGTATAAACCCGTTTAAAAGTATCCTCTTTAACGTAGTCAGGATAGTGATCCAAACTATATAGAATGGTTCGACTCAGTAATCTTTCAAAGTTGATATCGCGATCCGCCTCAGAAATAATCTTGCCATAAAGTGAACGGGGTTCATAAGGTAAAGATGCACGGTGATCTTCTGCTGCTTGGGCAATCGTCTTTATTTCATTATCAGTAAAAAATGTTTTTAAGACAAAATCCGCTTCGATAATTTTACGAGAGGCTGATTCATGTCCTTGTCGGCCAAACTTTAAGCCAATATCGTGATAAGCTGCGATAGCATAGACAATGTTTAGATTCACATTATAATTTTTTGCGATATCCAAACTATTCTCAATTACTTGATATACATGATCAGGTTGATGAGCGCCATCATAGGCTTTGTACTGAGGAATTATTTTTGATTCAATATACTCAACTAATTTTTGATTTATCATTTTAACACCTCATTGATATTTTTGTTAGTATAACATAATTAGAATTAAATGTGCTAAAATTAGAATTAATTAAAAAATAGGGGAAATAAGATGAAGATAGAAGCAAGAAACACCTTAGATAATACGACAATAAAGCAAATCAATGAATTAGAAGCAATGGTTCAAACGCATGACGGAACATATCATGATATTTATTTAGATAATCGCTTTAATTTTGACCAAAGAATGCCCGCATTTTTATTTGCTTGGGTTGAAAATTACTTGATTGGTTTTCTATCCATATATGCTGATAATATTGAAGAAGCTGAATTATCAGTGATTGTGCACCCAACTTATAGACAACAAGGTATTGCCACAGCTCTAATAGAACAAGCTAAAGAGATTATTAAATCCTTTCGTATTGCTGATATATCTTACATAAGTGAGCGACGCTTCATTGAAAAAACGAATTATCTACACAGAACGTATCAAATCGACTGGCACGAGACAGAATATTTGATGGAAGCTAAAGTAATGGTTGAGCAAGAATATCCAGAAGCAACTATCCAAGTACGAAAAGCAGTGATGACAGATGCGAGAAGTATCGCTTCATTTCAAGCAAAAGTTTTCGAGAGTTCTTTTCAAGAAGCGATGACCTATGCAGAAGGCAGTATTGGTGAAGATGATCATGAGATCTTTGTTTTCTTGAATCAGGAGGGAGACATTGTTGGCTCCAGTTCAGTGAACACAACGGAAGAATATTATTATCTCCTTGGCTTAGCCGTGGATCCAAATTATCAAGGACAGGGCTTTGGAACGCAAGGTATCTATCAAATGATGAAGCAGTTAAATGCAGAGGACGAACGTCTATTTCGCTTATCAGTAGAAAAAGAAAATGCACACGCTAAACATTTATATCAAAAGAATGGCTTTGGGGTCATATCAGAAGTCGTTTATTTAAAAGAATAACGGAGGGAATTTTTGGAATTATGGGACTTATTTGATCGGAGTGGAAACATCGTTAGTACGAATCATGGACGAGGAGATACGATTCCTGAAGGTACCTATCATAAGATTGTGAATATTATTGTGCAGCATGTTGATGGGGATTATCTTTTAATGAAGCGTTCGGATGATAAAGAAAGTCGTGCAGGAGAATATGAGTTAACTGCTGGTGGAAGTACAATCAAAGGTGAAGACTTTAGTGAGGGTGCTTGGCGAGAATTATATGAAGAAACAGGGATTAAAGCAGATGCACTCTATGAATTGACGCCAGTCATTATTCGAGAAGAGAAACGATATTTACAAAAAAGTTTCTTTTGTTTAACTAATATAGATAAAAACTCCATTCAATTACAAGCAGGAGAGACTCAAGGTTTCCAGTGGTTGAGTGAAGACGAAGTCTTAGCTATATCAAATACAGATAGTTTAGTCCGTTTAACAAATGAAGTCATAGAGCGAATTAAAGAAATCAAATTAAAGCACCTTAAATTAACTTAAGAATGTCACAATAACGTCATAAACTTCAAGCAAACTTCACACCATTCCCTTTGAATGATTGCTATAATTGATATAACAAGCAATAGGGAGGGATTAGATGAGACGTATTCGTGATATTGTTTTAGCTTTATTATGTACGATAGCTATTGTCAATGTAACAGCCCATGATCAATCGATGACGCTAGAGCAACCGGAATTAATATTGGCCCAAGAGTTGAATGAGTTTGAAGGAATCCCAGAAGAGATTCAAGGTGTCTGGTCGTATGAAGGTGACATGACGAGTCAGTCGGCTATCTTGCGTGGTAACCAAATGATAATAACAGATGATTACAATGGCTCAGTCTACTATACTATTGATATGACTCAAGTTGAAGAGAACTTTGAAGTGGATGGTATTGACGATAATTCAGAGAGAACACTTTATATTCTTAACACAAATATTAATGATTATTCAATGCGTTATGGTGATGAAGAAGCAGCCATGACGACTGAAAACTTCTACTTTGTCTATGATGAGAATGAAGATATCTTAATCCCTCAGCCAGAAGTGACGTTTAACCGCAATGCTGAAGAAGAGCTTGCTTATATAATCCACGACAATATGATTACAGAACAACCAATTAACCGTGAACAATTACGTGAGGTCGATAGTGAATTTTTAGTCAATCGATATCATACTCATCAAGAAGCCGGTAGCGAAGATATATACTTAGAATTGTACCGAGATATTGCGAATGAATACCCTGATTTAAATCTATTGCGTAATGAGAACTATGAAACATACAGTGCAATTAGTTCGATTATTATCGCTAATTCAGAATTAACTTATGGAAGACTGAATCAAGCAGGACCCGATAAAGTCCTGTCACTATATCAAGAAGCTCAAAATAGTGCTAGCAGTGAAGATGTTGTAGTAAAAGAAATTTACCCAAGTATTGAAGCAGAAATCCAGGCATTCCATGACCGCCAATTAACGTATGAGAATTCATTGAGATATAGCGGAGAATAAGTTAAATATCCCCATCAGCAACCAAGCTGATGGGGATATTTGTATTTTATGATGAGGCTTAATCAAACAAAAGAAAATCGAGATCGTCAGGAACATCAGTTTCTAAATTGTAGACAACACCGTAGTCATCCTTAATATAAGTTGTATTAGTATTAGCTTCAAAACGTAATAGGGGAGTAGAAATATCATACATTGATACTTCCCATAAATTTCGATTGAACTTAATATTAGGCTCGTTGATATACAGGACGTGTGGCGTCCTACCTTGCGCCGAATTGGATGAAAAGTTGAAAGAAGCTAAATTTAGAATGCCTGGATTTTGTAAATCAAAGATAAAACGCCAAGTCTCACCACCACTATTTGCTACGATATCTGCTGTTGCTCGATAAGCTTCAGCATAGTCAATACCATGTTTTTCATTGAATGAGCTCACTTCTTCATTGGTCATAGAGTTAAAATCAATATGATCATCTATATAAGTTTGGATATTACTTAGACGTGTCCGGTTACTCAAATTAGTTGGATTCATGGTGGGTGAATTTTGGGTAATAACAACAACAGTATTATTTTTTTGATCAAAGTGAAAACCTGAAATAACTTGTGTTTCATCATCAGTTAGATAAGTTCCATCATAATCAAAGATTTGAGCTGAAACGATTTGAACCTGCGTGACGATTAAACCTAAAAGAATAATTAATTTTATTAACTTATTCATTTTGATTACCTTCTTCTAAGGTATAAACGATTCCGTACTCATCTGTGATACTGTCGGTACTCTCGTTCATCTCAAAACGAAGAATCCGTGGGTCTCCCATAATGCCAACAATCCATAAATCTTGGGATTGTAGAATTTCAGGTTTTGAAATCAAAATATCACTATTGAAGTCAGAATCAATGTCCGATAAAGAATGCACTCCCGGAATTTCTTGAAAAGCGAGTCTCAATGCATCCTTACGAGTCATCCAAGGCTCTACTTTATCTGCTGCTTCTAGCAATATTTTTGAATAATCTATATCGTCTAATCCCCATTTTTCGCGCATGTCATTTACTTCTTCAGCTGAGATAAATGGATCGATTAAAGCAGTATGGTTTCCACTGTTTCTAATCTCTAATAAACGACGAATATCTTCATTTTGACTCGACTGTTGAGTAAGAATAGTAATTGATTGCGACTCAGTATCGAAAGTAAACCCTCGTATCGCTTGGTTTTCATCGGTGAGATAAGTACCTTCATACGGAAAATCTCCAAAACCATCATGTGCTTCAACTAATGAAATTGTAAAGAAATTTATCAAAAATATAACGGCTAACGTAACTACAGTACTGCGTGAAAATTTCATTTAAACCATCCTCCTTGGAATTTATTGTTGACGAAATACTTTAGCAAATCTATACTTTCAGTAACAAAACAATTTTCAACTTCTTACTTATACTATAATAGATATGATGATAGTAAAGTTAATTTATTCATAAACGATGTTTTTTCACTCATAATCAGCCTAAAGTAAAGGAGTGCACAATGAATTTCAATATTTTTCAATATATTGTACCAACTTATATTTTATACTCATATTTCATTCAAAAGCCAAAAATAAATAAAGTAGTTTCAGGTTTTATATGTATCATCGTTGTTATAATCACAGCGCAATTAAATTTGAATTACCGTGAAGCTTTACAAACATTTTTAATATTTATGGTCTTTTTCGTATCGACTTACTGGCATTACAGAACTGTTTCTATTAGTACTATATATAGTGCTTTACCTTTAATTATTTATTACATAGCTACAGAATCAATGAGCTATGTTCAACTACCTCATTTTTGGATGACAATTATAATTACTTTAGCTTTTATTAGTATTCTGACTTTCCTTACTCGACAACTTATAAAGTGGTTCTACAGATATTATATCAATGCAAAAACATTCATTTATATTATTATTTTGTGCATTTTCTTTGTTGTTTATTATGCTCAACTGATGAATCTTTTCGAGTATTTCTTACTCAATGATTCAATGCTTACTATATTTAGAAGTGTTTATTTATTCGCGAGTGTATTATTTGTTCTAGTACTTATATTCTTTCACAATAGCAGTGAGCAAATTCGAATGATTGAACAAGAAAAAGCTCAAGAAGAAGTTAATCAACAATATAATCAGTTGATTACAAGGCAATATGATGATGTTCGTCAGTTTCGTCATGATTATCAAAATATATTGCTTAGTCTTGATGGATTCATAAAAGCTGAAGAGTGGGATCAATTACGGGATTATTTTGAACGAGTCTTAGATAAACATGACATTCAAACAGATGATACCAATCGGCAATTAGGTAAACTAATTTACTTACAAAATGCTGACTTACGAAACTTAATCTATACTAAACTATTATATGCCAAGTCACGAGGGATTGTTGTGAACATTGAAGTGTCAGAAAGTATGTTTATTGAAACAGATGAAACATTATCATTGCCACGTATGTTAGGCATTATTTTAGATAATGCCATCGAAGAAGCGGCAGAAATTCAACATGGAGAGCTATCGGTTTCATTAATCCAAGAAGAATTGGAGTCCCTAATAATTGTAGAAAACTCTTGCCGAGTAAATATTGAAAGTTTAGTTACATTAAAAGAAAACGGATATTCAACCAAAGGGGCAGAACGAGGGATTGGACTCTTTAACTTAGATAGACTAGTAGATAAGTCTATGATACTGCTTAATACTCAAATTAATGATCAGGTGTTTACTCAAGAGCTGATCATCCCAAGAGAGGTGATTTGATGCAATCTATTTATATTTGCGAAGATGACAAGAAGCAATTAGCCTATATGAGTGAAGTCATTGCTAATTACATTATGATTGAATCACTTGATATGGAACTCAGCCTGGCATCTGTGAACCCACTCATTCTTTTAGAAGCAATTAGGTCTGAAAAAGCTTCGAATGCAATCTATTTTCTTGATATTGATTTAAACCATGATATGAATGGTTTAGACTTAGCTAAAGAGATAAGAAAGGTTGATGACTGACTACTGCCACACATTTGTACCACTGATGCCAACTTTCTTACCACTGTTTGCCAAAGAATGTACCACCTTTTGCCAGCTTAATGTACCACTAAAGAAATATCCCATAACCACTGTGATTTAAGTTAGTTATGGGATATCTTTACATAATCCATAGGATTATATTAGTTTTTCATAGTAATATCCTAGAAGTTATTGGATAAACCCAGTCGTTCACGCATAGATGTTTCACCATCGATAGTGATGGTGTAGGAATTATGAACAATCCGATCAATAACTGCTTCGCCTGTTGGTCCACCTCCCAACTTAGAATGCCATCCAGCAGTGTTGAACTGGGTACAGAAGATCGTAGATGTCGTCTTTTCCCTTTTTTCTATGATTTCCATGGTCAAGTATAGTTCTTCTTCTGTTAAGTCATGAAGAAGCCACTCATCAATAATGAGTAGTTCTTTCTTCGTATACTTACGCATTAATTTCTTATAGCTGTCATCTGGTTGATTTTTTGCTATTTTAAACTCATCTAGAAGTTCAGGTAGGCGAACATACTGTACTTTATAAAATTGACGACAAGCAGCTATACCAAAGGCACAGGCTAAGTAGGTTTTCCCAGCCCCAGTTGCTCCCATTAGAATGATGTTATTCTTATTTTCTAAGTACAACCCAGAAGCTAAGCGTAAGATCTCTTCTTTTGGTAACCGTCGGTCTTCGAAATATTGAATCTCCTCAATTGATGCTGAAGGAACTTCGAATGCAGCTTGCCTTATTAAGCGTTGAAGCTTATTACTTTTGCGACGAGAATGTTCGCTGTCTACTAAAAGCTTAAAGCGATCTTCGAAGCCCAAATCGTTATATTGCTTGT
>NZ_VBSP01000005.1 GCF_005864045.1 Ruoffia tabacinasalis
ACCAATGTCTATCCTTTAGCAGATATTTATTCAACACCTGCATTACCGCACATCAGAACGATTGAAATTGAAGAGTAGCTGCACTCAAAATGTGGCTCAAATAGTCCTTGACTATAGGACCAGTTCACCCATTCTTCTCGAGTTGAGCGAACTTGAGAACAATCGGGCGGCCATTCTTCTCGAGTTGGGGGAACTTGAGAACAATCGAGTGGCCATTCTTCTCGAGTTGAGTGAACTTGAGAACAACCGATACACGATTCTTCCCGAGTTGAATAAACAAAAGACCCCAAATCCGATTCGAATTTGAGGCCAAATTTTATTTATTCATTGCTTTCTCCATTTTTTTCAGTCGCCTTGCCTTAGTCTCATTCTCAATTAATTTCACAACCATGAATCCTAAAACAATGGCACCCGCTGTCCATAGTACATCCATCATGTAGTTAGCGCCCTCAATATAGTTTTCTTCAACCACGGATCGCACTGCCATATAAGCCGCTCCCCCTGGAACTAAAGGTACGATGGCTGGTGTGTTTAAAGTAATAACCGGTAATCTTAATTTTCTAGATAGGAAAATACAAATCAACCCAATCACAACGGAGCCCACAAAATTCGATATCGCCAAATCCCCGATTGCTTGATTAATCGCCTAAAAGCTCATCCAACCTAAAGTCCCAGCAATACCTCCAAATACAATACCCCTTCGAGGTCCATTTAAAATAATACCAAACGACACACTCGCAATGAAACTAAAGACAATTTGTTCAATAAATTCAGTCATATACTATCTCCTTAAGAAAACCATTGTAAAGTCATCGCAATCCCAATTCCAATTCCAATTACAACTGAAATTAGTATGGCTTCAACCGTTCGAACAATTCCCGTTAGTAAATGCCCTTCAAATAAATCTCGCATTCCTTACGTAATTGCCAGTCCAGGAACCAATGGCATAATACAGCCAATAATTAAACTATCCAAATTAGCCACAAAGCCCATCCGGTAGCATATGACTGAAACGAGTGAAATCATAAACGCCGCAATCAAGTCATTAATAAATTTCATTTTCCGTTCGAACGTAAATTCGATTCGAGGTAAAATAACCGAGTGACCCGATAATAAAAGCGGTCAACACATCACTATACGTTCCACCTAGTAAAAGCATTAACGAAAAGCTAGCTAACCCCGCAGCTAACATCCGGTAATACTTATTGAACTCAGGTGTCTGTAAATCCACTGACTGCAAAGCTTTATAAAGATATATCAAAGAAATTTTACCTTCAGCATACTCACATGAGTAGCGATTTGTTGCATCAATCTTCTCTAAATTGATTGAACGGTTCCGAGCTTGAGTCATTTGAGAAGTCGATTCATCATTAATACTCATGAAAATCCCAGTCGCTGTCACATAACTTTCCGTGTCCAATTTTTTACTATTTTGTGCAATGCGTTGCATCGTATCCTCAACTCTGTACACTTCCGAACCAGACTCCATCATAATTCTTCCAGCAAGTAGCGCTGTTTTCAGCAGTAAATTTTTATTATCCATCAAAATCACATCTTTCGAATAAGCATAACATAAAATGAGTTACATGCATGAAAACAAAGCTTAAAATAATATCACTGAGGTAGTGGAACTAGTTATAGGAAAAGTATCTGATAATTGGGTTAGCAAACTCTATTTTCAGATGTAGTGCCCGCTACTCACATTACCTCATACAATCTGAACTTATTGTACGAGCTATCCTTTTTTTGAGTTTAGTATGGTAAGCTTAAATAAAATTAAATGGAGGTGTCACTTATGGATAGAAAAAACATTCAAATGATCGAATAGCGACGAAAAATTAATGACAATCTGTTTTTAAGCGTCATTATTAGTTTCAAAAGGCTATCTGCGGGTCCAATTTTTCGGGATGCATCTGGGGAAAATAAAAAAAATAATGACTTGTTATTTATTCGTCATTTTTCAGAAGAAGATTTAAATAGATATTTAGATGAATTAGAGGCACTTGATTTCTTCAATTGGCCGTCCCATCAGTATTCAGATCTAGACTCCGTTTCGGACATTCTTAATTTTATTGTCCTTGACGGCTCAGTTAATTATATATTTGGTATGCCTCTGCAAACTGAAAAAATGGTTGCCACCCATAAAGCAACAGAAAAACTCCTTCAGATGTCAATTGGTAGTGAAACAGACTTTAGTGATTTTGATATAATTAGCGATTATAATGAGCTTTCTTTTTTAACGTTTAATGTCGAGGGAACCAAAAACGAATACTATGATATCACTATTGATATGAATCATAATGTCTATTATCTAGAAGTATCAGATAGCTTTGGCAGATTAGTAGCAGAGAATAAAACAGGTTCCCTCCGAACATCTACAATCAAAAAACTGAGGAAGAAATTGCTTAAGTTAGACTTACTGTCGTGGCCGATCGAAACTGAGAAGGTGGACATGATTAATCCTAGTAAGCCTTTTATACAATATAGTTTTGAAGTTTTGAATTCATAACCTTTGGAGACCCGACCGAACCAAATCATCTGGCAGAAGTCCATAAAGCAATTGAACTTCTCATTAGCCAACCTTTTGGGAGTTAGGAATGGTATCGTAAATAGCCAAAATAAAAACAGCCTTTACCATCCAACATTTAGAAAATGGATGATAAAGGCTGTTTTTATAAATTTATGATTACGACTCTACTTCGCTGCAACTGCAGCCTTCTTCGCATTCCGAATCACAACTTCACTGTCTTTATCAAAGAAGTGAGCTTTATTCATATCGAATGCCATTGTGATTGATGAGCCGGGTTCACGGTAATCACGCGCATCCACTCTGGCAATAAATTCTCTATTTCCAGAGTTTAAATATAACATTGTTTCAGAACCGAGTAATTCAGAAACTGTAATCGCTGCATCAAGCAACGTACTTGGATTCGCATCAATAAAAATTTGTTCTGTGTGGATATCCTCTGGTCTTAAACCAAAGATTAATTCTTGATGATTGTATCCTTCTGCAGCCAATAGTCTTTTATCTGGTTCAGAAACTTCTATTTGTGTACCATCATCCATCGTAATAAAGCCGTCATTATACTCCACACTGAAGAAATTCATAGAAGGAGATCCGATGAAACTACCAACAAAAACATTGACTGGATTATCATAAACTTCAACGGGTGTACCAATTTGTTGAATGTAGCCATCTTTCATAATAACGATACGAGTAGCCATTGTCATTGCCTCAGTTTGATCATGAGTGACATAAATTGTAGTTGTTTGAAGACGTCTATGTAACTTTGCAATTTCAGTACGCATTTGAACACGAAGTTTCGCGTCTAAGTTAGATAAAGGTTCATCCATTAAGAAGACGTCAGCATCCCGCACAATTGCACGCCCTAAAGCAACCCTTTGTCTTTGTCCACCAGATAATGCTGCTGGTTTTCGATCTAAATAATCAGTCAAGCCTAGAATGTCTGCTGCATTTTTTACACGTTCTTCAATTTCTTTTTTATTATATTTTCTTAATTTTAAACCGAATGCCATGTTATCGTAGACTGTCATATGAGGGTATAAAGCATAATTTTGAAAGACCATCGCAATCCCTCTATCTTTTGGAGCGACTTCATTCATCAACTTTCCGTCAATGTGTAATTCTCCTTCAGTAATATCCTCTAACCCCGCTATCATACGCAAAGTCGTTGACTTTCCACAACCAGACGGTCCTACGAATACAATAAATTCTTTATCTTCAATGTCTAAGTTAAAGTCCGTTACAGCATTTCTATCATTACCTTCATATTGTTTCCCTAAATTTTTTAAGTTAATATCTACCATTCTAGTATTCCTTCCTATTCTAAAGTTTCTTTAACATCAATGTTTGAATCCTCATTATTAAGATTGAGAAGTGCATCAGACAAAACTTCAATAATATACAATGATGGAATTTGACTCGTTAAATCTTCATGCTGTTTCAACCTGACAAATGGCACTCTATAATCCAAAACATAATCACTCATCAATGCTAAATTGCTATCCGCGTTGGCGGTTATCGCAACGATTTTATAATCTAAGTTATTCTTGAATCCATTAACCATTTCCAATATCTCCGTTGTCATACCAGTGATCGATAGGACAAAAATAATATTTTCAGTTGTATTTCTTAGTTTAGAAAAAATTGGAAACGTCGGATCTGTCATCGCGTATGTATTATATCCAAGTATTGCTAATCGCCTCGCAGCATACTCACACATCGTTCCAGAGGAACCGATACCAAAAAATATAATATTTTCACAACTCTGTACTTGCTCAGCAATGGTTAGAATGCGTGTTTCAAAGTCATTTGGAAAATTAGAATCATCTAAATAATTTTTTGAAACGAATAACTCATTTTTTTCTACTTCAGAAGATTTAAAATGCGTTCTAAATTCAGTGTAACTGTCGTAACCGACTTTTCGAATAAAGCGCATCACTGAAGAGGATGACGTATGTGACTCATTCGCAATATCCCTCACACGCATAAAAGGTATTTTGTCCGAATTACTTGACATGTAATGATGTATCGCCCGCTCAGTCTCAGATAAACTATTAAAATCTAATTTTCCAAAAAATGACATGTTCCACTTCCTTTTCTATCCTTCAAACACGACAGTGAGCGCCGACTTTGCTTTGAGAGACACTACCGAGTCGACATCACCGGTTAATTGAACTACTTTTTGCTCATTTGAATCATTGAATAAGATAACAACGAGTGAGTGATCAATATTTTCAAAAGAAACGGTCTTAATAGTATCTTCCTCACTACTGAATATTCTACTTGCACCCGGTCTAACAAATTTACTGAAATGGGCCAATCCATAATAATCGAGTGTATACTCATATTCTTTTGTTAATTGATTGATTTTTAATAAACCGCGGCACGTACTTTCACCAAAGCCTGGGACGGTTGGTCCATTGTTTTCATCTAATGCCATATTCCATAATATAAATGATTTTGACCCATGCCTCATAATATCTATACCTGTTCGCATAAGGTTACTGAAAGCGAGTTCAAACTCAGGAATCCATTCTCCGCCAGATCCCTCAGTAAAGTGAATTTCTTTGTCTGGGAAAAACTGTTGGACTCTTGCTTGATTGATTGCTTTTCCACCATACCAATGCCAAGCAATACCATCCAAATTATCTGCCGCTTCGTCTAATAACGTGATTGGGTAATCGATTCGATCCCAATTATGATCATAGCCAAAAATCTTCGTAGCGTGCCCTGCTTTATCTAAGGTTGGTTTAAGGTAGTCCGATATGAACGTTGCCGCTTCTTCAGCCAATAATTCCATTCCTGGATAATGAGGGGGTACAAACAACGGTTCATTTTGTGGTGTGATCCCATAAACTGAGATACCTTCGTTTTTATAGGCCTGTATGAATTTCTCAAAATACCTTGCATAGACCTCATAATATTCCTCTAACAACTTTCCGCCAATCATACTCTTGGTTGTTTTCATCCATGCTGGTGCACTCCATGGCGATGCCATGAGTTTTAAGTCAGGATTAAGTTCCATGGCCCATTTAGTTAAAGGTAAAATACTTTCCCTATCATGATCAATTGTAAACTGGGTCAACTCTAAATCCGTTTGACCCTCTTCTATATCGTTATAACTATAGATAGAGCGTGAATAATCAGATGCCCCCATTGGATTACGAACTAGCGACAAACCAATACCATCATTATCAGCAAATAAGTGTGTCATTACCTCTTCTTTATCTTTATCTGAAAGGACTTTATCGATTAAATACGCTGAACTATCTGTAAAGGACGCACCAAAGCCATCTATTTTTTGATAGGTTTGCTTTTTATTAATTTCAATTGCTATGACATCAGATGATGTATCTACATCCGACATCTCGATTGCTTTAAAGAGATGGTTTCTATCATATGATTCATATATTTTTTGTGTCAATTAAGTTCACCTTCTTCTACGGTCATTTGAAATCGGTTGATACAGTACTCGTATATCTTTACTTGAATCATCATTGGCACACTCACGCCAAAGAAAAACCAGATAAACATTAACTTAGGTAAAAATATGGGTATTAACAATGAAATAACAATACTACTCAAACTTATACAAAAGAACCCTGTGTATTTCAGTGTTAAAAACACTGCGAATTGAATATTTTTAAACAAAGCTAGATTAAAATACGCAACAGTTAAGAATGTATTCATCACAACAATGATAAAAAAGGATAAGACGAGCAGCAATAAAAATTGGATCGGTGAATCTAATGTCAGTGAAATGACACCAACAAGAAACGCTCCAAGCGCTGCATAGACTAATGCGAGCAGCGATCCCGTAAATAGATTCGCTTTAAAGCTGTTTAAAAATTCTTTCATCGTTGGGTTACTTTTATCTAATTTGAATATTAAGTGATAACCAGCACTTACGGCACTCCCCATCGTGACGATAGGGAGGCTAAATATTACGGTTAGGACGTTTATAATAAGTAAGTTATAAACCGTATTCAAAAATTGATAAACGCCACCATCTAGACTGAATATTTTTTTCATAAGTGATAACGATCCTTTCTAATTCAACCATTCTTTGTTATTCAAGACCTAATTTTTCTCGATTAAGGTTCATTTTTTCATTTCTAATATCAACAATGCCATCCCAGCCATTTTCATCTAAAAACGCTTCATAATTAGCTAGTATACTATCAAACTCATCATCGCTTGAAGAACGAATTAAACTGACTAATGTTGTATTCCAATTAGTGTTAATTGCAGATAAATTACGTGCTTCTTGCGTACCCGGCTCTGCATCAATATTTTCTAATACAAAGTGAGGATAGAGTAATCCTTCTCCCCATTCACGCGGCTGAATTAATGCAGGTGTTTGCATTGAGTCGCTCCCTAATGCCTGATATTTATCATGGCCGAAGAAAATAAACTCACCTAAGCGATACTCAGTTTTATAACGTTCTGAATCATTGTCTTTAATTTCTTGTATCTCTGGAAGTAAGACAATTTTTCCTTCTTCATCATATTCAAACGTCTCACCTTCAACACCAAATGAAGTTAGAATACCACCATATTCACTTTGTAAATATGTAAAGACTTGCATTACTTTTGCAGGATCTTCTGTTGTTTTACTAATGTAGTTAATCATCCAGCCAGTAATCCCACTTTGATTTAATTTCGGATCATTACCTTCACTATGTTGTGGTCCGTCAATAGCAATATATTCAGCGCCTGGATTCGCAGCTAACCAAGTTTGTAAAGCACCACTCAGTTGAGCAATCCCGCTGATCATAAGCGTTCCATATTGTCCTGATTTTACTTTTTCATCGAAAGCCGTTCCGTCATCTGAGAAACTATCATCTGAGATATTACCATCTGAATGAACCTGTCTTAATGTTCTTAGCCAACCCAAATATTCTTCATCTAAGTTTCTATTTTTAAAACTTCCATCTTCATTAACTAAGTCAACACCCAAGAAGTCTTGGAATACGTCCCCTAATGAGCCCGTACCTTCACCTAAATCATTGAATCCTAATGGAATTAAGTCAGGGTATTCTTCACTCATTTGTTCCATTGAAGCAATAAATTCTTCTGGCGTTCCAAAGTCCGGTTCTCCCATGGCTTCATACACATCTTTTCTAATTAAAAAGTTCGTATTTGCTGGAATCATGCCACTTTCATAATCTGCTGCTGTATTCGAATAGTTTGGATAGCCGTATGTATTACCATCCTCTAGTTGGAACCAATTCAATGTATCTTCGGCAGCCACTTCATTCCAGTATGGATCGTATTTTTCTGCCAACTCGTCTAATGAATATGCCCAAGTACTTGCTTGTTTTGCAACTTGAGAGTTCGAATCAAAGACAGTCACAATATCAGCCACATCTTCACCTGAAAACATCGTATTTAAATTAGTATCGTCACCTTTAATAAAATTCACTTTAATATTTAAATCTTCTTCCATCTTTTTAGTAACTATATCTTCTCCCCATGAATCATTCCACCAATCAGCGTTTACGTACCACGTTAACTCTGTCACTTCTTCTTTTGTATCTAATTGCCATGCTGGGGTAGTGGCATCTAATTCATAACGATCTTCAGCACTGTTCGCCACGATTTCCTCACTAGAGTTGTTCCCACATGCTGCTAATAAAAAGGCTGAACCTGCCAGTAAGATACTTTTACCAATTATTTTTTTTAATGTCATTATTTTTCCTTCTTTCTATTATTCTTTAACTGCGCCGACCATCATTCCAGAAATAAAGTGTTTTTGTAGTAATGGATAAATCAGTAATATTGGAATCGTTGTTACGACAATCGTTGCTAACTGAACACCTTTTGTCGTACTTTGGGCAACTGCCGTTCCTATATTTTGCATTCCCTGAGTTTGAGATTGGACAATGATTTCGTACAACTTCATTTGTAATGGGTATAAGCTTTTATCTGTAATATAAATTCTAGCTGTCATAAAGTCATTCCATTGATTCACTCCATTAAAAAGAGCTATCGTTGCGAGTGCTGGTTTTGATAAAGGTAGGAAAATTCGTAAGAATATCTTCCAATGCCCTGCTCCATCAATCATGGCTGATTCTTCTAGAGAAGCAGGAACACTTCTAAAGAAGTTCATTAGAATAATAACGTCATAGTAACTTAAGAGTGCTGGGATAATATATACCCAAAAACTATTCAACATACCTAACTCTCTAATTAAGAGATACATCGGAATCATACCACCTGAGAAAAACATCGTTGTAATTCCCATAGCAGAATATAATTTTCTCCCTTTTAGATTTGCTTTACTCATCGCATATGCCATCATGGCACAGAAGAAGACGTGAGTGACTACGCCAATAACTGTCTTAGATATAGAGATAACAAACGCTCTAATCATAGAGCTGTCTCTGAACACTACTTTGTAATTCTCTAATGATAGTTCATCCGGCCAAAAAACAAAACTCCCTTTTGCTAGTGCCTGTCCAGATGCGAATGATGAAATTAATACATTCCATAAAGGAATAACGATTATTATTGTGAATAACGATAATACAATAATATTAATAACATTAAACAATCGACTATCAACGTCTTTTTTCATTACTTTACTTTTCACATAATTCTCCTTTCTTACAAAACAGATGTGTTGTCATTTAATCTTTTGGTCATCTGATTCGATGCAACTAATAAAATAACCGACACGAGCGATACACCTAATCCTACAGCTGTAGCATATGAGAAGTCCCCTTGAGCAATACCCATTCGGAAAACGTATGAGTTAATTACTTCTGCTCTGACCTGGTTTTGATTATTCATTAATACCATTGTTTGGTCTAAGTTAGATCCAAGCATCCCGCTAATTGTTAAGATAAGGTTCAAGCTAATTATCCCTTTGAGCATCGGTAGCGTTATTTTTGTAATTTGTTGGAAGCGAGTTGCACCATCAATTTTAGCTGCTTCGTAATATGCCGGGTCAATTTTTGATAAGGTGGCTAAGTACAATATCGTGCCCCAACCTGTATTTTTCCAAATATCAGATAATACAGCGATCCACCAGTACTTATCCGCCGTGAGTAAGTAATTTTGATTCCTAACTTCAAAGCCTAACCCAGCAAGAATGGTATTTAATAAACCGGTTGTTGATAGCCAATTAATTAACATTCCACCAAGTACAATCCATGATAAGAAATACGGCATATAAGAAATCGTTTGAACTAGTTTTTTGAAAGGGCCTTGTCTAAGTTCAAATATTAATATTGCGAATATAATTGGCAAACCAAATCCAATGATTAGTTTTAGGAAACTAATCCCTAACGTATTAATGACTGATTCCCAGAAAAATTTATCATTTAAAATGATTTCAAAATTTTCAAACCCAACCCATTTAGCTGTACCAAAAGTATCCATAACTGTATAACGTTGAAAAGCAATCACTAAACCGTATATCGGAATAAAGTTAAAGATAATCATAAAAATGATTCCAGGCCATACCATTGTCTGTAATTCCCACTGATCAAAGAAAGCTTGGAACCAACTCTTGATACTTTTTCTTTGTTTTTTCTTCTGTTTCACTTTCACTTCCAAAACAACATCTCCTTTATTTCGTCTTTAACTTTAATGACCGTCGAATTGGGTAGACTGCTCCAACAATCCCAGCATCATTTTTTAGCTTAGTTTGCTTTATGGGGGCAATTGTTTTACCCATCAAATACTTTACGCTATCATGTCTTTGTTCCCATCTAACCAGTTCCTTTTGTAGTCGTGTGAAGAAGTCATTGTTTTCGCTAATTCCTCCACCGATTAGAACGACCTCAGGATCAAAAATACTGATTAAATTAATGAGTCCAATCGATAAATCACGGAAGAATTGCTCAATAACCTGCTTTGCTATTGAATCTGTCATCTCTTGTTCGAAGATAATTCTGGCATCATATATATCTTCAAATTCACTATTCTCTGCTTTTTTAAACTGGTTATATCTCATACACAGTCCACCAACGATAGCAGCCCGTTGATTGATTGAAGCTGTTTCGATATTGCCCTTCTCAGGGAGTTCATCAATAATCATCCAGCCAAACTCCCCAGCCATTCCATGGTGACCGCGGTATATATCACCGTTAATCACTATTCCTCCGCCAACCCCAGTACCTAATACAACACACAAGTAGTTGTCTATACCCTGCGCATTTCCAATCCAACGCTCGGCAATTGCTGCGGCGTTAGCATCATTTTCAATCTGAATCGGTATCTGTATATGTTTTTCAAGCTCTACTTTTAAGTTTACACCATACATCGCTTTCAATGACCCTGCAGTAGTAAAGTATCCATTCTTTTCAATAATACCCGGAGCACTAATTCCAACTGCTTTAATCTCAGGTGTGTCTTCAATGTTTCTTGTGATAATATTTAGTATATCTTTAATAAAAACGTTTTTATTTTTGCTCGTAGGTATTGAGCTTTTGTTCATCACATCCCCTTCTTCGCTCACTAGACCATACTTAATACTTGTACCACCGATATCAATACCTATATACACAATTTATCCCTCTTCCGTCATTATCATTTTCACGGATTTTCCTTCGATAAGTTCTCCCTCTAATTCCAAAGACTTTCCAGGCGCATCCGTTTCAATCATGTCAACCAAATGCCTCACAGCACATTGACCTTGTAATTCTATCGGATTGTTAATCGTCGTTAATTTTGGCTCAAAGTACTCCAATAACTCAATCCCATCAAAGCCTACAACACTAAAATTATCTGGCACAGTATAACCTAAATCATACAAGCTCTTAATTGCCCCAATAGCACTCAGATCATTACCTGCTAAAAAAGCTGTTGGATAATCTACTTCTGTCTCCATAAAATATTTTATAGACTCATAAGCTGCTTGTTCTTCAAATTTCCCCTCCAGAATATAGTCAGCTCTGAATGTTATTCCAGCCTTTTTCAAGGATTTTTTATAACCTTCAAAGCGCTCATCACTATCATAGACACCCGTAAATCCTGTAATATAAGCGATTTTAGTATGTCCTTTGTTAATCAAATAGTCAGTCGCTATCTCACCTTTGTTCTGGGAATCAAAAACAACACTGCCGATTGTTTCAGCCCGGATTTTTCGATCAATGAAAACCGCTTTGATTCCTTTTTGTTTAATAAGTCCTACTTCATCTTCATTAATATAGTCTTCAAAGCCTATAATACCGTCAACAACATTCCCCATGATGCTTCGCATCACTACATCTTTATTAGAAGTAATAAACACATTGATCCCATAACCTAATTTGTCCGCCTCTTGAGCGATTGCCTCAACTAACGGACTAAAGTACGGTCCACTAATACTATTGGTATAAAAGCCTAACATCTTTGTCATTCCAGATTTCAATTGCTTACCCATTAAGTTAGGGACATAATGTAATTTATTTGCTGCTTCTAATATTTTTTTCTTTGTTTCAGGTTTTACAACATCAACACCATTAAGTGCCTTTGACACAGTTGATATTGATACACTTGCTTCTTTTGCAACATCTCGGATTGTAATTCTTTTGTCCATATTATCACCATAAAAAACGTTTTCATTTTAGTTTGAAAGAATCGATCGCTTTCTTTAATATATGTACACTATAAATAAAAACGTTTTCATTATCAAGTCTTTTATTTCTTTTGGTGCTTATGCCTGCTTTTTGAAACATACTTCTCAATGGTACAAGCTGTACCATTGAGGTAATTACTTAATCAGTTAAATGAATACTTCCTATATACATCGCTGATTGACTGTCGAAGCCTAGATATAACTTAAACTCACCTACATCCGCTCGCTGTGTCAAATCACTATGAACATAGGCTAAATCTTCTTCTGTGATGATAAATTCAATCTCTTTTTCATCTTTGGCATTCACTGTTTCTACGCTCCATTTTTTTAACTCGCGCATGGGACGCGTCACCTGTGCTACCACATCTTGTAGATAGAGTTGCACAACCGTCGATCCTTTAATGTGGCTGATATTTTTTAAATCTGCACCTACTGTTATAGCTTCAGCTCTTGTCATAGTTTCTTTTGACAGAGTGATATGCTCTAAAGTAAATTCTGAATAACTTAAGCCATGACCAAATGGATATAATGGCGTATTTAATTCATCTAAATATTGCGATATATATTTTTCATTTTTATTATCATTTTTTTTAGGTCGTCCTGTTGACATCTGTGCGTATGTATTAGGTAACTGACCAACCGACCTCGGAAAACTCATTGGAAGCTTAGCTTGTGGATTGGCGTCGCCCATGAGTATGTTGGCAAGGGCATTCCCGCCTTCACTACCTGGAAACCAAGCTTGGATGATTGCTCTAGCTTCCTCGTTAATATTGCTCAAAGCTAAAGGTCTTCCACTAAATACGATGACAATTGTTTTAGCATTTATCTTACTTATTTCTTGAATCAATCTATCTTGTTTACGTGATAATTCGATGTTTACCAAACTAGATCCTTCACCTGATTCATCACTCTTTTCACCGACAGCTATAATAACTATATCTAGTTCTTTTGCTAGTTTTTTTGCTTTCTCAATGTACTCATCTGTTATATTTTCATTTTCACTAAAGTCTAAGGTTGATAAGTTGATACTTTTACTCGCTAATCCATCTGCCAATGATATCGCTTTATCATTTTGTCCCATCCAAGACCACGCGCCCAGAATATCTTGCGAAGTCGCTTTGGGACCAATTAATCCAACATTTTGACCATTTTTTAATGGAAGTATGCCATCATTTTTTAATAAGACTATTGATCTCTCAGCGATTTTACGTGTGCTGTCTCTCAATCCATCGATTGTTTTCTTATCTAATGAATCTTTTTCTAACCCTCTATATGGATCCTCAAATAAGCCTAATGCATTTTTTAGATTGAGTACCCTTAATACCGACTCATTTAACTTGTCGAGATTTTCAGCATTAACAATTAAGTTTAAGTGACTCAAATAACTATCACTCATCATATCAATATCGACACCTGCATCAAAAGCTAGTTCTGCCGATTCATAGCCGTCTTTTGCGACCCCATGTGGTACCAACTCAGCAATACTTGCCCAGTCAGAAATAAGTACACCTTCAAAATTCAAGTCTTGCCTTAACGTTTTTTGAATAACTCGTTTATTACCCGATACAGGTATTCCTTGTATCGTGTTGAATGAAGTCATCACTAACTTAACACCGGCATCAATCGCTGCTTTAAATGCTGGTAGGTAATTCTGATACATCTCGATGTCTGAGATATCAACAGTATTATAATCACGGCCAGCTTGAGCTGCGCCGTATCCAATAAAATGCTTAACACAGGCTGCCAAGCTATTTTTATCCTTCGCTAAATCCGTCCCTTGGTATCCCTCGATAAAAGCACGTGTAAGGGCCGCCGATAATATTGGATCTTCTCCATTGGTTTCCATAACACGTCCCCAACGCGCATCTTTTACATAATCTGCATTTGGCGAAAATGTAACATGAATCCCTGCATTTGTTCCCTCATGGGCTGACAGCCTGGCTGCTTCTTTTATTATGGCCTCATCAAAAGATGAAGCCATTGCCAAAGGAATGGGGAAGATTGTTTCATAACCATGAATGATATCTGCCATAAATAACAAAGGAATTTTCAGTCTACTTTGTTCCAGATATTCTTTCTGAATATTATATACTTGTGAGGCTTTCTGAGTACCCAATATCGAACCTACCCGTGATAATTGCTCTGAATCTAGCTCCCATTCTTTCACGGGACCAGTGATTTCCCCACCTTGTTCAAAAAAATCAGGCGTCAACTGAACTAATTGGCCAATCTTTTCATCAAGGGTCATCTCATTGAAAAGTGCCACTAAGTCAACTTGCTTCATATTAGAGAATCTCTCCATTCGTTTCGATGACCTTCTTATACCAGTCAAATGAATCCTTTTTACTTCTATTTAAAGTACCCTGACCTTCATTATCTTTATCTACATGAATGAAACCATACCTTTTTTCCATTTCACCTGAACCAAAACTCACAATATCTATAATTCCCCAAGGTGTGTAGCCTAATAAGTTTACCCCATCTTCGATAACAGCGAGCTTCATTTGTTCAATATGTGCTTTTAAGTAGTCTATCCGGTATTGATCATGTATCTGCCCATCTTCTTCCACCTTATCATATGCTCCAAAGCCATTCTCAACAATGAATAAAGGTAAGTGATAGCGTTCATATATTAGGTTCAATGTATATCGCAATCCAACCGGATCAATCTGCCATCCCCAATCACTTGCTTCTACATAAGGATTATCTAACCATCTTGCATCAGGGAAATCTCCAATAGAAAATCCTTCTGCCGTGTCAACAGTCGTCACTGTACCGGACATATAATAACTAAAGCCGATATAATCTACTGTTCCTTCTTTGAGAATGACTCTTTCTTTCTCTGAGATATCAATCTGATAACCTTTTGCTTCCCATTCTTTCTCAACGTACTCTGGAACAAGACCACGAGCATGGACATCACTATAGAAGAATCTACGATTCATGACCTTTAATGCCGCCATCTGATCTTCAGGTTTACTTGAATAAGGATACACTGGTACGTAAGCCATCATACAGCCTATTTGAAAGTCGGGATTAATTTGACGTCCCAGTTTGACTACTTTCGCACTGGCAATAAGTTCATTCATCGCTGCCTGATAGATGGTTTCTTCTTTGTTTTCCCCTTCAGTAAATAATATAGCTGAATTTGTCCAAGTGTGAACATCATGCTGTCCGTCTGCCTGATTATTGATTTCATTAAACGTCATCCAATATCTTACTTTATCTTTATATCGTGTCATCACTGTCTCAGCATAAGTTACAAATAAATCAATGACTTTTTTACTTCTAAATCCACCATAATTATGATACAAGGCTAATGGAATTTCAAAGTGAGACAATGTAATAACAGGCTGTATATCATTTGCTAGTAATTCATCGAATAAATCATCATAAAATTGAAGTCCCGCTTCATTTGGTTCTGAATCATCTCCATTTGGATATATACGTGTCCAGTTAATTGATGTCCTAAATACTTTTAAGCCCATTTCTTTAAACAATTTGATATCTTCTTTATAACGATGATAAAAATCAATGGCCTCATGATTTGGATAATACTCAGAGCTTAAGACACCTTCCGTTGTAATTTTTCTATCAATTCCATTCCCACCTGCTGTCATAACATCAGCAATACTTGGGCCTTTTCCAGCTACATCCCAGGCCCCTTCAATTTGATGAGCAGCTACAGCTCCACCCCATAAGAAGTCTTTAGGTAAATTCGCCATCTGTACCATTCCTTTCTATTTAAACGCTTTCTTAAAGTATAGACATTGGCACACTTGAATCCTAGTGTTAAGTTAGATGTTGGTTGTTATTTCAACAGAAAGGATAATTATTCTATCGCGGAACAGGGTGTACCAAACTAGATAAACAAGTTATTCTTCTAAATTCACACCAACAAAAATAACTCTCACATCAACTGAACATCTGATAGTTTCTAAGCTGGCGCTGATTTGAGACTCTTTTTAATAAATATTTTTAGTTTATGATTATTACGAATTTAACTTCTATTATCTTGCTACGTTTTAAGTAGGTTTACCTCATACAATCTAAACTTATTGTACGAACTATCCAATTTTCCCCAACAAAAAAACCATGTTCGTTCACCGAACATGGTTCACTCTTTAATTCACTTTAGCAACTGCTAAATATTTCTTATATAAATCACTATAATCCACCGACTCATTTGGCTTCACATGTCATACTCATTCTCAAACGGCATGCCTTTAACTACGGCAATACTTCCTAGCGTTTCCGCATTTTCAACGACTGGAATGTATAGTGTGTAACCCAACACATCCGCAAGTAATTGCGAGAATGATTCCAACTTAGTAATGCCACCGACAAGTCCGATTGAATCGAACTCAACTAGCTCTTCGAGCAATTCTACGTTGTGCTTAATATTGAATATCATCCCCAACATAATCGAAAATAATACGGATTCCCGTGTACTCACACGGGTTAAATCATAGAGATTCCCCGTCGCAAATTCATTCCAAATCGGTGCGCGTTCTCCGTTTAAATAGGGAACAAACACGGAATCAGTTGCTGGTCTAAGTCCCGCAACAGTATTTAATTCCTCAAAGGTACTATTAAACACACGGTTTGTCCAAGACAAGACATCCGCTCCATTGTTACTCGGCAAACCAATCAAGTAATGGTCTGGATCAATAGCATAAGAAAAATTTTGATACGCATTGTTTAATTGTGGACTCTTATGAACGACTCGGACTGCGTGGCTTGTCCCAATCGACAAATCTGCCGCGTTGGGCAAATCTCTGAATACATAATTCGACGAGATCCCATCCGATGTTCCTACAGATACAGTGGCTTCAATATCGAACAAAGAACTCAAGGCTGGGACATTATAATTTACTGCCTCAATGCGCGGTAGCTGCTTCTCGGCATCGATTCCAAGAGTATTAAGTGACTCTTTATCCCAAGTTAATGTGTCTAAATTCAACAATCCACTACTTGAGGCATTACTTAAATCAAGCACCCATTCCCCAGTCAATCGGTGGAATAAGACATCTTTTAAAGAACCGACCACGATATCTTCCTCAATCAGATCACGTAAATCCATTAACTTGAAGTAAGGATTCATACTATGATTTGGCGTACCTGTTCGTTCATACTGGTCTTCCAATTGTTTTGCGGTCATATCCTCTAATGCTTTCACACCACGTTTATCGGCCCAAGTAATCACGGAACCTACTAAGTTAAAATCATACTCCATAAGTTGAACACTATGCATCGCAGTTGTCAGTATAATTTCTAACTGCCCCACTTGATGACGCTCAATTAATTTGTTTAAGCCATCTAGAATATGTTCCCAAATTTCATCTAAGTCCATTTCAAATATATCATTTGTACTATGAATCTTTAATTGCGGGTATTTGACTGCACCAACCACTTCATGCCCTTTGTTAAACAAGTTAATCTTTATATTCGTTGTTCCTACATCAATACTTGCTATGTGATTCATCAATATTCTTTGTGCCCTCCAAAATTATAACGCATTGCGGATATAACTTGATTTGAGAAAGCAACATCTCGAAGTGATGCATTTCGCTGCATTAGTGAAAGTGATATGACTGGTGTAGGAACTTCTTCCTGCAAGGCTTCACTGATCATCCATTTTGCTTCTCCTGATGCATGGACTTTATGTCCAAATTGACTCAACTCAACGTCCGCCACCAATTCTTCATGAATATTTGATAACAGCGCTGATTCAATGATTGAGCCATTACTCCAATTACGCGTGACTTTACTCAAGTCAAAGTCGAATTGGCTTTGTTCTTTCAATAACTCTAAGCCTTCAGCGATAGCTTGCATCATCCCATATTCAATCCCGTTGTGAACCATCTTCAAGTAATGACCACTACTAGGTTGAGGGTAAAACTCAAAACCGCCTGGTACACATAGTGATTCCAATAAAGCCAGTAACGACTCATCTGTGTCAGCCGGCCCGCCTAACATCATACACGCTCCATACATTGCACCTTCAACCCCACCAGATAAGCCGCAATCATAGTATTTAATGCCTAAGTCTGCTAACGCTTCAAAGTTCTGAATTGAATCTTTATAGAACGAATTTGAAAAATCAATAATCATATCATCTTTTTTCAATAAACTTGAAAGCTCTTTAATCGTTGCCTTTGTTGGTTGACCTGCTGGTAAAACTAAGAACACAAGATTTTTCGTTTCTTGAAAGGATTTTAAATCTGAGATGCTCTTCAAATAATTTAACCGTTCATCCATATACACGCCAGCAATTAACGGATTCACATCAAATCCGTTAATTGCTTGACCTTGTTTATTCAATTGCTTTGCGAGCGATAAGCCCATCTTACCCAAGCCAATAATTGTAATTTCCATAAAGACCACCTTAATTTAATTCTGGCCAAAAATCACCATTGGCAACAATTAAATCATCTAATACTTCACGTGCTTTTGTTGCACTTGGTATCGTTCTAGATAATGTATAAGCTTGCCACACTTTTTGATAACTTCCTTCAATAAACCCTTCAACTAATAGTTTTTCCGATGAAGCCTGTTGGAACATTAGCGCTTGTTCGAACATTGGAATCTTTCCTTGAGCTAATGGCTCTGGTCCTTTTGAACCAATAATACATGGAACTTCAACCATGACATCATCTGGGAAGTTAGCAATCGCCCCATTATTTTCAACAATCATAATCATTCGCTCATGAGTATTGAATGCGATTGCTCGCGCTAAATCCACAATAAAAGATGCGTGACTATCAATATGGAAGCCATTTTCTTTAGCTGTTCCGGCAACAATAATTCCTTTTGCTGTATCAAAGACATCTTTTTCACGTCCAGCCATTACTTCGTTTGCACGGGTGAATTCTGGATTAGAATGTTCAACCATTTCATCTGGGATCAGATAATATTGTAAGTATGTATTTGGCAAGAAGCGTGGCTCAACAGCGAATAAATCACGTGCTTTTTTATGTGTCTCTTGCCAGCTTGGGTCAGTATGTTGCGTATCAATCTCTACTTGGTTCAAGTATCCATTCTCTTTTACATACGCTTTAACTTGTTCTGTGTAATCCGTTCCATCTTTTCCACGGATTGATGTCCACCAACCAAAGTGGTTTAAACCAAAGTAATCCACTTCTAATTCGTCTGGTGTCATGCCTAAGATTTGAGACATACGGCGTAACGTACCAACTGGCATATCACAAATATTTAGGACTTTAGATTCCGGCTTTAAGACGCGGCACGCTTCTGCTACGATTGATGCTGGGTTGGAGTAGTTTAACATCCAGCAATCTGGCGCATATTCTTCCATTAGGTCGATTAATTCAATCATGCCACCAATACTTCGCATACCGTAAGCCATTCCACCCGGTCCACATGTTTCTTGCCCGATTAAGTCATGCTTTAACGGTATTTTTTCATCTTGTTCACGCATTGCATATTTCCCTACTCGAATGTGTGCCATACAGAAATCCATACCGGTGAAAGCTTTCTCTGGATCTGTCGTATAAGCGAAATCAATATCTGGTGCTTCTTCTTTTAACATAATATCAATCGCTTCACCTAAAATCGCTTGACGCGCTTCATCATTATCATATAGATACAATCTTTCTAAGGGGAAGCGGTCGATATTTTCAAGTAACATTTTAACAATACCTGGCGTAAATGTACTTCCGCCTCCTGCAATAACAACTGAGAATTTCTTCATAATTTAATGACGTCCTTTCCTAATGACTAATCTTTTGAACTGAAGCCTAATACTTCATCAACTGATTTTCTAATTGATCCTACTTGAACCCCGTAAACTACTTGAACATTGTTCCCTTTGACAACAACTCCACTCGCATGAGTTTCATTCTTCAACCCAGCTTCATCAACAAGTTCAGGATCTTTTAATACTGTTCGAAGTCTTGAATAACAATTCGTGACTGATTCAATATTATCTTTTCCACCTAACAACTCAACCACAGTAACTCCGATGCTTCCACGTTCTTGAGTAGCGACATCTACATCATCTTCATGGCTAAGGTTCGTTTGCTTATCTAAATAATCTTTTTTTGAATATAATCTTGTCTCTGCTCCCTCAGTCTCACGTCCGATTGTCTTCAAGTCCATAATTTTAATTAAGAGTCTAAAGACAACAAAGTAGATGACAAAGAACACAAGTCCAACCAGGATATACATTGGCCAGCCCGTTTTTTCAATTCCTAAAGGTACGTTCATTAATAAGAAATCAATAAAACCATTAGGACCAATTGAACGGACATTGAATATGTTTAATACAACCATACTTAAGCCACTTAAAGCCGCATGCACAACATACAAAATGGGTGCGATAAACATGAATGAAAATTCAATTGGTTCAGTAACTCCAGCAATAAATGAAGTAAAGGCTGCCGGAATAAGAATAGCTTTCGCACGTTGTTTCTTATCTGGATCTGCTGTAACGTACATTGCCAGACACGCTCCGATTAGACCAAACATCTTCGAAATACCACGCGCGTCCCAGATAACACTTTCAGATAATTGACGAATTGACGGTTCAACCATCTCAGCATAATAAATATTACGAGACCCCTCGAATACAGCTTCCCCAATTACTTCAGTCCCACCAAGTGATGAATATAAGAATGGTGTATAAACTAAGTGATGTAAGCCTGTTGGGATAAGTAATCTTTCAAGAGCACCATATACGAACAGTCCAAAGTTACCCGCATGTTGAATCCACCCACCAAGTGAATTGATACCACTTTGGAAGAACGGCCAGATGTAAGTCATCACAATCGCAAAAATAACTACAACGGGAATTAAGACTATAAATGCAAAACGTGTTCCACCATAAATATTAAAAGCATTATTGAATTCAATATCTGCATACTTGTTGAATACATATGCGATGATGACACCAAGTAGGATCCCAGCGAATACACCCATGTCTAAAACTTGAACCCCTAGAACGACACTCTGTCCAGTTCCTCTTAAAGCTTCTGGATCAGCTAATGTTCCGTTAAGTTCCATAAATTTGTTCATAGCATTAATGAATACTAAAAATGCTAACATTGCAGTGAAACCAGCTTCACCTTTTTTAATATCAGCTAAACCAACCGCAATTCCGACACAGAATATGATACCTAAATTCTGTAGAATTGTTACTAATGATCCGGATATAATCGTTCCAAATCCGACGGTGTATGGATTATCTAGAAATGGTATTACCTCTAGTAAATTTGGATTCGTAAAGATATTCCCAATCGCAATCAACAAACCAGCTATCGGTAGAATCAAGACGGGGATGAACATCGCTTTTGAAAAACGTTGCATGACATCCATGATACTTTGCCCTTTGTTCATACATGAACCTCCTTTTTGTTTGTAAATATACTCTAACATCAAAACGCTTTCATTGATATAGGGAAGGGTTTCTTAGAAATTTTTTCCAAAAAAAAGAAAAGTTTTTCTATAATTTAGAAAGACTTTTCAATAAGATACTCTAAATAGAGTAATAACATCGAATAAAATTGTGTGGAGTTAATATTATTTCGATCCAAAAACTGATTGTCATCAATCGTAAAAGCAATATCTGATAGCTTTGCGAGTGAATTATCACTTGAGTGGGTAAATGAAATAACACCTATACCTTTCTCTTTCGCAATCTCAGCTTTAGTATTCACGAGATCTGTTTCTCCACTTTTTGAAATACAAATAATATCTGAAATACGATGTAAATTATTGAGAAATAAAGCATTTGTATCCGCTCCATTAGAGTAATAAACCAACTCGCCTTGCCCAAGTATTTTCTTATATAAATACTCTCCGATAATCCCTGAATATCCTGTTCAAATAATGTAAAGTGAACGGTCATCTTTTTTTGTCCGCTCGACAAAATCTAGTAAATTCTTTTCATTTTGTATAAATATCTTCTGAATACTCGTTGATAAGTCACCAATATAAGTATCCACTTCGCCGTCCACCGTCTTAACTTGCTGACGACTCAAGTGATAAATCATATCTGTAAATCCATCGAATCCAAGCTTCTTAGCTAATCGAAAAATTGTCGACTTAGAAGTAAACGTCTCGTCCGCTAACTTTTGAATCGTCAAATCTTTTAACATAGTCTGATTATTGTCGATGTACTTCAGGACAGTATTTTCAATATCGGTAAATTTTTTGTTCGTTGTATAATAATTATGTTTCAATATGGTATCCTTTCTAAAATGTAGTAGTTTATGATTCCGTTCATTTCATCTGTCTTTATTATACATCTAATTAGTTACTGCACCAAAAGTTACTTTGGTATTAATTTACAGGTATTTTGAGAAAAATATTCTTATTATTGGCATTAATTCGTTTTATTTTATTTTACAAGGTAAGTTAACCATAAGTACCTATAAGAAAACCACAGTTTATCAGCTGTGATTTTCTATCTCTTCTAATTCTTCGTATCCCACTCCGCCGATAATCGTAAGCCGTTTAAAATAACTAAGATGGTTGACCCTTCATGGAACACAACACCCATTGGCAAGTCGAGCGCACCAATAATATTTAATATGACGAACATTACAATTACTGAGATTGAGAAAATGAATGATACATATTTCTCAGTTTCATCTTGTAAATAATTCAACAAAAATTCTTTTTTCTCAGGTTGATTAATAACTGAGTTTGGATCATATTGCGAGCCATTTGATAGCAACATGTTCAGTCAATACTGGTTCACCAAGTTCCAAATGACAGATAAATGTTGCTAAGTTAACATTCCCAAAATCATAGTTATATCTTGTTACATCAAAGACTCGCCACTCACTACTACTTCAATTTTTAATTCTTCAATCAATTCTCTATGCAGTGCTTCTTGAGGCGTCTCACCTTGCTCAATCTTTCCGCCAGGAAACTCCCATAAATAAGGTAAGGATTTCTCTCCTCCCCGTTGAGCGAATAATATCTTTCCTTCTTTTATTAGAATAGCTCCTACCACATTAATTATCTTAGTCATCAACTCACCTTATCCTTACTATAATAATGTTAATTTGCATCATTGTACTTATCATCCTATATGAAAGTGAGGAATGTATGAAGGACGTTTTGGAATTTGGTGATAGTTTTATAGCCCAAAAAACTCCCCCCGTCGAATCTCAACAGGAAGAGCTCTATCAAATTTCCACTAAAACTAACTTCTAACGTCTTTTCCGACTATCCTTCCGTATCAATTACCACCCCAAGCCAATGAAGCCTAAGCCACTGACAATACTTGCATACATATTAGGTACCGTCGGACTCAACGAGATCAGGACAACCCTAATGCAACAAGCAGTAATTGTCACTTTGCATTCATCTTAATTCACCGTATCAGACTCATTGTCTTCTTCGATTCGAACTCTATTGGCCGCCAAGACAAAGGGTGCGTAGATAGAGTAAGCAACCACTATGTTAAAGAGTGATAGTAAGGTCGCTTCAATGCTACCACCCGTTGCTAGATATGCATATAATCCTGGTGGAGTAATCCGAGTATCGCAATAATTAAGGCTATTGTTACTTCAGATCCATCCATTTGAGTATACGCATCAAAAGAACCACGGGTACAGTCCCAAGGTAATTGAGTGATGTCTCTTGTTGCTTCATAGACAGGTGTATTCTATTTAAGGCCGCGCCATAGAAACCGTCCATGTTCGGCGCTAGTACGCTGTGACCATGTAAACCAAAGAACCAGAATAATAGAACTAAGAAGATCAGTAATATAACACTTCAAAGACCTTGGGATAGACCCATTAACGGTTGTTGAATTTAATGCGAGATTAAGTCATTCAATGATAAGCCAGCCAATGAGAAGGCTAAGTAACCAATGATGGCTGGTCGTGAGTCTTAATCAATACCAATAAGCAATTTTTGTCGTTAGTTTTTTATTATAGTTTGAAAGCATTATAGATTTTGCTAAATGATTAACCCTGTTTGATTATTGAAGAGAAAATGAGTGAGGGATTGAATTTGGCTTCGTAATGATGCACGAAGTCAAATACGAACAAATACCGGCCTGGTGGTATCCCACCAAGCCAAATACCTGCCCACGAATCATCGGCGGATCTCCTTTACTCTCTATTATACTCAACAGCTCCAAAAAAAATCTACCAAAATAAATTAGTAGATCCTTCATACAAAAATATTTAAAAACTCTTCAACATTCGTAAGGCATTCAAGATCACGAGAATCGTACTTCCTTCATGCATCACCACACCCAAACCGATATCCATCTTACCTAAGAAGTTCAACGTTACTAAGGTGACCACTACAATCATCGAGAAGATAATGTTTTGCCATGTGATCTTATTCATCTTCTTCGTTAATCGATGCGCGTAGGCAAGTTTACTTAAGTCATTTTGCATCAGAACCAGATCCGCAACGTCCATCGCGACATCGGTTCCCTCACCCATCGCAATCCCAACATCAGCGGTAACCAAGGCCGGCGCATCATTGACGCCATCCCCTAACATTGCTGTTAAGCCGTACTGCTTTTGTTGTTCTTTAACAATCGACGCTTTATCTTCTGGCATCACATTCGCTTGAACTTCATCAACGCCAACTTTTCTACCAATAGCCTCACCCGTTAGCTGAGCGTCTCCAGTGATCATTGTTGTATGAATACCCGCCTCTTTAAAGTACGCCACCGCACTTTGCGCAGCTTCATTAGGTACATCCATCAAGGCAATCAGTCCAACCACCCAATCTTCACGCCCGATATACACCACTGTCTTTCCTTCTTGAGCTAATCGTTCTTTGAGTTGATTATACTCTGGGTTAACCTTATCAAAGGAAGTCGGTTTACCAATCCGATAATGCTGATTGTTGTAAGTTGCCGACAAGCCTTGTCCTACGATGTTCTCTACCTCTAAAGACAAAGTGCCCGATCCTGGGAAATGCTTAATAATCGCTGACGCTAATGGATGGTTCGATTGTTTCTCCATCGATACAACAACATCAATTAATTCTGCTTCATCAAGCTCCTCGTCATATTCAAAGTCGGTGACTTCCGGTTTCCCGTGAGTTAATGTCCCTGTCTTATCAAAGGAAACAGCCTTAAGGTCCGCTAACTTGGATAAATATTCCCCACCTTTAACTAGAACACCTTTTCTAGACAGATTCGATATTGTAGCTAACGTCGTTGGAATCGCGCTGGCGGCGAGCGCACAAGGTGACACCGCAATGAGATACACCATCCCACGGTACCAACTCATCTCCCACGTCCAATCAAAGACGAAGGGCCCTGACAAGATGACAAAGGGAAATAAGAATAAAACAAATGAAACGTATTTAGATTCCAGACGTTGAATCAAGGTCGCTGTCTTCGTGAGACTACTTTGCGATTCATTCACCATCTCCAGAATTTTAGCAAAAACCGTCTCAGAGCTATCTTTTGTCACTTGCATTGTAAAACTACCCGATTCATTCATCGTACTCGCAAATACTTCATCACCGACCGTTTTTTCTTTAGGAATACTCTCACCGTTAATCGATGATTCATCCACTGAACTCGTTCCTTGAAGAATAATACCGTCGGTCGGAATTTGATCGCCATTTAATACTTGTAATGTATCGCCCACTTTGACCTCTTCAACGGAAACTAAGTGTGTCTCACCATTTTCAAGCACTAACCGTGCCTCAGTGGGGTTCATCTCAAGTAAATTCGTAATTTCCTTCTTACTTTTCCCATCGACATAACTTTCTAAGAAATGTGCTCCGGCAAAGATGACAATTAATAAGGCACCCTCTTCACTATTGCCAATGAGAACAGCACCCAAAGTAGCGAGCGCCATCAAGAAATGAATGTTAGGCATGAAGCGTTTCAACTTCAAAGTATTAGAGATGGTGTCGCCAACACCTTCCATAATGACATGGTAACCTGCCGTTACGATTGATGCCAAGAAAGCGCTAGTAGCAAGTAAGTTATTATTTGTAAATTCGAAATAGAGCCCCACAAAGAAAGCAATTAACCCGATAAAATACAAGACAACTGGTAATTTACCATGATGTTGATGTTCATGCTCAGTGTGAGCCTCGTGATTATGTTCTTTTATTTGATTCATCACTGCCAACTCCTTTACGTTAAGTGTAATGATTACGTTTCATATGAAAATCAAATCATATGTTAGTTATATAATACATGAACATTCACTGATATAGCAAGTGGAATGAGGTCTTAGTTTTCTCTAAGATTCCAAGACAACTAAGCCCATCCAATCCGATGGCTGTCAATATGAAACTAACATTTGATAAAAGTAAATTCTCTCTGGCTTACTATTTATCTAAAACACGAACATTCATCATTTTAGCTCTTCTGATTATTCGTCATCTATTGTCATATTCTCCCTAGAAGTTATACTCTTTCAGTAGAGTATTTTACTTTTTAAGGAGGAATTATTTTTGTCTTCTAAACACATCCCGTACATTGTGATTACACCGGGATTCATATTGTTAGTTGTCTTTCTAGTCATACCTTTGTTATCCATTATTTGGCCGACATTTTATGATGGCGCTTTTACCTTTGAATCCTATGCGTCATTTTTCTCAAGTAGTTTCAATTTGAGTATTCTATGGCGGACCGTTAAGCTTTCTTTAATCGTCACCTTATTCACAATTATCTTAGGTTTGCCAACGGCTTATTACATCTCCCGCACAGGCAAGAAGTGGCGTTCGCTCTTGATGGGCTTCGTTCTCTTTCCATTATTAACGAATTCTGTTGTGAGAAGTTTTGCTTGGATTAATATTTTAGGTACGAATGGGATTGTGAATCAATTCTTACTGAATACTGGGCTGATCTCGCAACCATTGAAGTTATTGTACACAGAGTTTGCGATTGTGATTGGTTCAATCTATCTTTTCTTGCCATTAATGATTACGACTTTAGTGGGGATTTTAGAGAACATTGATACTGAAATGATTGAAGCAGCTGAGACACTGGGAGCGAATCCGCTTGTTGCCTTCGTTAAAGTAATCTGGCCCTTAAGTATTCCTGGTGTCATTGTGGGAAGTATCTTAGTGTTCACTGGGACCTTTACCGCTTATACGACGCCACAATTACTAGGTGGGAATCAGAATATGATGATGTCTACTTTCCTCTATCAACAAGCAATGTCTTTAGGCAACTGGCAAAGTGCTGGCGTGATTGCTTTGATTATGATTGTCACAACGATGCTTGTCATGAATGTCTTTAATGCCATTGCGAATATGGTTGACCGTAGAGGAGGCGATCTTAATGCGTAAACAATTTGGCTTGAAACTCTTTGTCATTCCTGTTTTTCTATTTCTATTTATTCCCTTATTCATTATCATTGTGACCTCTTTTGGTGAGAAGCCAACGATTCAATTCCCTATTGAAGGGTTTACCCTTGATTGGTATGCGAATGTCTTTACAACGGGTGGCTTTCTGACGAGTTTTTGGTTGAGCTTGCGTATTTCTTTTCTGGCGACGCTCTTAGCCTTAATTATTGGTGTCCCCGCTGCTTACGCCTTGTCGCGTTATGACTTTTCCGGCCGTAAACGGTTAAAGAGTTTCTTCCTGTCCCCAACGATTATTCCTGGTGTTGTGGTTGGTTTTGCGCTTTTCCAATTTATTGTGATTCGGATGCAAATTCCAATTTTCATTGGTTTGCTTTTAGGACATTTCTTAATTAGCTTGCCTTACATTATTCGTGTCGTGGGTTCAAGTTTAGAGCAATTAGATATGTCCCTTGAAGAAGCAAGTTGGACTTTAGGTTGTACACGTTTGGAAGCCTTCTTTAAGATCGTTTTACCTAATATTACTTCAGGTATTTACGCTGCTTTTATGTTGGCCTTTATTAATTCATTCAACAACATACCGGTGTCACAATTTTTAACGGGTCCGGGCTTTACAGCCTTACCTACGAACTTAATGGGTTATATCGAATATAACTATGATCCAACAGTTTCGGCATTATCTGTTCTGTTAATGCTACTGACAATTATCTTAATGATTATTATTGAGAAGACTTTAGGTCTCGCTTCAATATCTTAATAAGGAGGTCGCCAATACAATGGCTTTTGTTAATTTGAATGACATTCGCGTCAGTTATGACGGGAAGACAGATATATTAAAAGATTTAAACCTCTCCATCGAAAACGGAGAACTTGTGTCACTGCTCGGTCCATCGGGTTGTGGAAAGACAACAACCTTGCGTGTCATTGCTGGATTAATTAATCCTAATGATGGGCAGTTTACAGTGGATAACGAAGATTTGACTGCTACACCCGTACATAAACGCCAATTCGGAATGGTCTTCCAGTCTTACGCCCTGTTCCCGCATTTAACGATTTTTGAAAATGTGGCCTTCGGTTTAAAAATGCAAAAAGTAGACAAACAGACGATTAAAGAAAAAGTCACTGCCATGCTTGAAGTGACTGGCTTAGCTGACTTTACTGACCGTTACCCTAAACAGTTATCTGGTGGGCAAAGACAACGGGTTGCCTTAGCTCGCGCTTTAGTTATTGAGCCGAAGTTATTATTACTAGATGAGCCTTTAAGTAACTTAGACGCTAAATTACGTGTCTCTATGCGTATGGAAATCAAACGAATTCAAAGACAATTAGGTATTACAACTGTCTTTGTTACCCATGATCAAGAAGAGTGTTTCTCAATCTCAGATAAAGTAGCTGTTATGAACAACGGAGTCATTGAACAATACGCAACACCTGAGGAGATTTATCATTATCCTAAAACAGAGTTTGTTGCTCGTTTTATTGGCTTTGAGAATTTTATTAATCTTACGAAACAAGCAAGCGGCGCTTATATTACTGATAACGGGACAGCGATTCATACAACTCAAGCGGACTTAGACCGTGCAGAAGTGAAGGCGACGATTCGCCCAGATGATATTCAAATCATTGCCCAAGTAATTTCAGAAGAGAATACAATTGTTGGTAAGATCTTAGTTCGGACATTCTTAGGTAAAAGTTACCAATACGAAGTGGAGACTCCGGTTGGTAAGTTAATTGTCAATGATGACTCACAAACTCTGTATCAAAGTGGCGATCAAGTTACTCTTTATCTAACACCGGAAAAATTAATTTTGGTTTAAAAACATTCTTAAAGGAGAATATATAATGAAACTTTTTAAAACATCTGTATTAGCTTTAACATCAGTTATGGTCCTTGCGGCTTGTGGTAATTCAGACACGGCTTCTACTTCAGACACAGCCTCTGCTCAAGAAAATGGTGAATTAATTGTCTCGACGTTTGCGATTTCAGAAGATGTGATTCAATCTGACGTCTTTGCTCCATTTACTGAAGCAGAAGGCATTAATATTACGCACGAAGTTGGGAATTCAAGCGAACGCTTTACAAAATTACAAAACAACCCACACTCAACCATTGACGTCATTGAACTATCTCAAAACAACGCAGCTTCAGGGGTTGCTGAAGGAATGTTTGAGCCTTTAGACGAAGAAAAAGTACCGAATTTAGCTTTATTAGTAGACGGTGCCCAAGATGCTGTGGATTCAGCTGGAGCGCCTTATACAATGAATAGTATCGGAATTATCTACAATGAAGAAGCGGCTGGCATGACTATCGATGAGTGGTCTGATTTATGGGATCCTGCTTTAGAAGGTAAGATTTCGATTCCAGATATTACAACAACGTTTGGTCCAGCGATGTTACACGTTGCAAGTGATCACGCAGGTGTTGATATTACAACTGATAATGGTGAAGCGGCTTTCCAAGCTTTAGCTGACTTAAAACCAAACATTACAAAAACTTATACAAAATCATCTGACTTAGCGAACCTTTTCCAATCAGGTGAAATTGTTGCAGCCGTTGTCGGTGACTTTGCTTACCCAATTATTTCTGAAGCAAACCCAGATGTGCAATACATTGTCCCTGAATCTGGAACTTACGCAAACTTTAATACTTTAAACGTCGTTGCTTCTTCAGAAAATAAAGAAGCGGCTTATGCTTTCATTAACTGGAAACTTAGTGAAGAATTACAAACACAAACAGCCAGCTCATTAAACGAAGCTCCAACAAATGCGGACGTTGAATTAGATGAAGAAACTGCCGCAAACAAAACTTACGGTGACGTTGCTCAACGTGCAAAAGCCATTGACTTTACTTTTGTTAACGAGAACTTAGACGAGTGGATTAATACTTGGAATGAATTGATGAACCAATAGTCTTTAGCTTACTTTTGAAAAGATGAAATTTCGGGGAGTCACCTGAAGTTTCATCTTTTTCTCTCATTGTTCTTGAAAGGATTGAATAAATTGATTGATTTACTCATTGAAAATGGGCAAGTATTTAATGCCTTCTTAAAATGCTTTGAAAGAAAAAATATCGCGATTATTAACGACCGTTTCTACTATATTAAAGAGACTGATTTGCGTTATTTAAATCCGAAAGAGATTGTGGATGCCTCGGATAAATTTATTGTTCCAGGTTTGATTGATATTCACATGCATATTGAAAGCTCGATGATTCCCCCTTCGACATTCTCAGGAGCTGCACTGTCTCATGGCGTGACCACGGTGGTTGCAGACTCTCATGAGATTGCGAACGTCTTTGGCATTGAAGGTATCTATGCGTTTATGGCACAAGACACGGTAATGGATATCTTCTACGCGATTCCTTCATCGGTTCCGTCGACGGTTCCCGAACGCGAAACAACTGGTGGAATGATCGGTGTCGCTGAAGTGACGGAGTTGTTGGAACATCCAAAAGTAGTTGCTTTAGGCGAAGCTATGAACTTTAAAGGTATTACCTCTGAACCAGATTCACTGATTCGAAATATTCTACGGACAGTACAGACAAACAAACCTTTCATGCCTCTCGAAGGCCATATTCCTCGCGTTGAAGGTGAGGACTTAGCTAAGTTTATGTATGCCGGTTTAAACGCCGACCATACCCACCAATCCCCTGAATCGATTCTAGAAAAGATTGGGAGCGGGATATTTATTGAGTTGCAAAAGAAATCACTAACAAAAGAGAATATTGCGGTAATTAATGAACATCAGCTCTTTGAACATGTCGCTTTAATTACTGATGATATTATGCCTGATGACTTGTTAGAGGGACATTTGAACGCCAACTTACGTCTTGGTATTCAGGAAGGCTTAGACCCGGTCGATGCCATTTATATGAGTACATACACGCCGGCGCGCCGGATGGGCTTTCAAGACCGTGGTGCCATTGCGAGTGGGTTAAAAGCGGACTTTATTCTGTTGAATGATTTGGATACTTTCGAGATTGACTGCGTTTATAAAGATGGCCGTTTAGTTCATCGAGCCGGTGATGCCTTGGATTTTGATCAAGAGGCTTTAGACTTTCCAAGCCACTTCTATTCGTCTGTTAACTGTGCTGAACTCACCCTCGATGATTTACGAATTCCGGTGCGTGAAGATGTGTCTGAAGTGATGTGTACTGTGATTCAAATTCAATCTGTCGGGACCTTTACCGAACATGTGAAGCGAACGGTTAAAGTGAAGAATGGCTATTTGGATTGGGTAGCTAGCGGCTTGTCATTAATTATTGTTCAAGAACGATATGGGAAAAATAGACAAGTTGGTTATGGGCTCGTAGAAGGCGCATTGAGTGACAAAGGTGCTGTCGCAACGACTTGGGCACATGATCATCATAATTTAATGGTCATGGGAACATCAAGTGAAGATATCTTACAGGCGCAACGCGAAGTTTTACGTCTGAATGGGGCTTATGTTGTTGCGCAAGGCGGAGAAGTTGTCGCAACTTGTCCTCTGCCGATTGGTGGAATCATAAGCGATAAAGCATTACCTGAGATTGGTCGCGATTTAAAAGCGGTGCGCCAGGCCATGATTCATTTAGGATATGACAATACAAATGAAATTATGTCTTTTTCTACGCTATCTCTTCCAGTGTCGCCTCAAATTAAAATCACAGACTTTGGTATGATGGATGTACATACACATCAACTGATTCCATTAATGGGGGATTAAGCATGAAAACATTAATCAAAAACATTCATTTAATTACCTTGGACGCACAATTTACACAATTCGAAGACGCCTTTTTAACGATTGACGGTACGCAAATTGTGGGCTTTGGCGACGCTAGTCAAGCTCCTTCTGAGACGGATTTCGATACAGTGATTGACGGAAATGGTGCCATAGCTATGCCAGGTATGGTGAATACCCACACGCATGTAGGAATGATTCCTTTTAGATCGCTTGGAGACGACACTCCCGACCGGTTAACGCGCTTCTTATTTCCTTTAGAACATGAATGCATGACGAAGGAATTAGCCTACCACAGTGCTAAATATGCCATTGCAGAAATGCAACTTGCTGGAGTGACAACTTTTTTTGATATGTATTATTTTGAAGAAGAGATTGCAGTAGCAACAGATGAAATGCATGCTCGCGCGATATTGGGCGAATCTGTCATCGATAAAAGTCCGGACAGTGAGATTGAATTTGGTGGCTTAGCTTATAGCGAAGATTTTATTCCACGTTGGTTAAATCACGACCGCATTACCCCTGCGGTTGCGCCCCACGCGCCTTATACCAATACGGATGAGTCGCTCATTGCTGCGAGTGAATTGGCTCGCAAATATAATATTCCTTTCTCCATTCACCTGAGTGAAATGACTTTTGAGATGGATAAATACCGTGAAGAGTATGGTCAAACACCCGTTGAATATTTAAGTCAGCTCGGCGTATTGGATGAGAAAACCTTGGCTGCTCATTGTATATTCGTGACTGATTCAGATATTGCTTTAATGAAAGAAAAGCAAGTTTCAGTCGCGCATTGTATCGGTGCGAATACGAAATCAGCTAAAGGCGTGGCTCCACTCTCTTCAATGTTGGAGGCGGGTTTAGCTGTCGGTTTGGGAACGGATGGTCCTAGTAGTGGAAACACGCTTGATTTATTCACGCAAATGCGGATGGTAGCGAATTTTCATAAGACGCATACAGGAAACCGTGCTGCCTTCCCTGCACGAGAGATTGTTCACTTAGCAACTCTAGGAGGAGCTGAAGCAATTGGGATGGCAGACTCAATCGGATCGATTGAAGTTGGGAAAAAAGCTGATATTGTTTTAGTTGAAACTGATTCGGTGAATATGTTCCCGGTTTTCGATGTTTACAGTGCTTTGGTTTACTCTGCGAATGCTTCAAATGTGAGTCATGTCTTTGTTGATGGGAATTTAGTTGTGGAAGATAAGAAACTAGTCTTGGCTTCTATTTCTGATTTGCGCGAGAATTTAGCTAAGGAAATGACTTATTTCACTAAAAAAGCGTTGGAATTTAGTGAGGATTTATAATTTGGCAGGGACTATTTTTATAGTTCCTGTTATTTTTTTCTTGCTTTTGTCTTTTATTTCCTTTATATTTAATTCCAGACAAATTGAGTCTTTAATTAAGGAGGCCATGTTATGAAATATTCAAAAGCAACGAATTACGCCCTGCATTCGATGGTTCATTTAGCTATGGAGTCGGATCGTGAAGCGGTTCGGGTTGAGGATTTGGCTAGTCGCCAACATCTGTCGTCGAGCTATTTGTCTAAGATTTTGACTAAATTATCTAAAGCCGGGCTCATTACGTCAACGCCTGGGGTTAATGGCGGCTACCAATTACTTGGATCACCTGATTCATGTTCATTTTTAGATATTATTCAAGCGGTCGAGGGACAGGAAGCCATGTTAAATTGTACGATGACTCATGAAAGTACGCATCATCACGAATGCTTAATTGAAAATGCGATTTCTGAGGCTGAAGTTAAGATGCAGGAAGTTTTGGCGCAGAAGACAATCGGAGACATTTTAAAAGAAGTGCACGCAAGACATTAGCATTAGGCTAATGTTGGAGTAATTCTGGACATTAAAGGTCTTTAATAGATTTAATAGGAGGAGAAAATATGATTGATGTATTAGTTATTGGTGGTGGCCCTGCTGGAATGGGAGCGGCTTTAGTTGCGGGACGAGGTCGCATGGAAGTTGTGTTGATTGACGATGAGAAGCCGAGAAACGCGGTCACTCAAGAATCCCACGCCTTTCTAACTCGGGATGGGATCACACCTGAAGACTTTAGATTGGCAGGTCGAAGCGACTTGCTTAAATACCCAAATATCTCAGTTAAACCAGGTAGAGTTAAGTCCATTGAGCGAAAAGAAGACGAGACTTTCGAAGTAACGACCGACGCTGGTGAATTCATCCGCACTAAGAATATCGTCTTAGCCACTGGTTTATCAGAGACGCTCCCTAAAGTGGAAGATATTGAGAAATATTACGGACGCAGTTTATTCTCTTGTCCTTTCTGCGACGGTTGGGAAATGAAGGAACAACCACTTGTCCTGATCGCAGAGACTAGCCAAGCCTTGCATGTGGTTCAATTATTAACCAACTGGACTGATGACTTAGTTGTTGCTACTAATGGATTGGTGGTCTTTGATTCAGAACAAAAAGCACTCTTAGAGCGAAATAACATTCGACTTATCGAAGATACGATTCGTGAATTAAAGGGCTCTGACGGGCAACTTGAGAGTGTCCATTTTGAAGGTGGTGAGATTCTTGAGCGTACGGGAGGTTTTATTACGACAGAATTAAAACACCCGATGCCATTTATTGAGCAACTGGATCTGGAAGTGAGTGAAGCTGGCTTTGTTGTGACGAATATGATGGGACAGACAAATATCCCAGGCATCTATGCTGCTGGTGAAATTACGGGTCCTTCTCAGCTCATCGTCTCTGCCAGTCAAGGTCATATGGCCGGTATTGGTATTATCGCCCAAGCAAGTCAAGCGAATTTTAATCGCATTTAAGGAGAGAATTGAATGAATCATATACACAAATTTAACCAACTAGCATCGCACTACGACTCATCAAATAATATTAAAATGGCTGAGCTCGCAACTGAAGCCATCCGCCCTTTTCTAAATGATGAGCGCTCGGAAAAAGTGGTCGACTTAGGCTGCGGAACCGGCTTAGTCGGCTTGGAATTACTTGAGGACGTGGATTCAATGTTATTTGTGGACGGGTCTGAGAAAATGCTGGAACAAGTCGAGTTGAAACTTGCTGAGAAATCCGCACACAATGCATCGGTTCGCTTGATGGATTTTGAAAAAGGTATTCAACTTCCCGAAAAAGTCGATACGATAATTATGTCACTCGTCTTGCACCACATTCCGAATTACCAAGCATTGTTAGCGTCGCTACTTGAGCAGTTGAATGAAGACGGCCAATTATTACTGATTGAAATGGGTAAAAATGGCCATGGACACGGCTTTGACATGAATCAGTTGGCTGAAGAAGTTCAGGCAGCAGGCTTTGGGAATGTAGAAGCAGATATGTTCTTTGAAAATCAAGAAAGCTCGCGCTTTTTATTGCGCGCGACTAAATAATAGATGAAATCCACCTCAAATTGATGATTTGAGGTGGTTTTTTTGGTTTTCGGGGCGTCGTGTGGTGGCACGACGCTCCGTATTTTCGTTTGCGGTACGTCGTGAGTGAGCTCGACACTACGCATTTGAATTTGCGGTACGTCGTGGGCGATCACGACACTACGAAAACGGATTTTCGGTCCATCGCGCTGAGTCACGATGAACCGCAAGACCATTTTATCCTATAATATAGATACTTACTGCTGATATAATACAGAAAACCCCTAGAATAGTCATCGCAATTGATGTGAGGTTCCATTTTTTGTCGTTTTTATAATAAATTTCCCAGGCAGTATAGAGTTGTGGGATTGAAACAGCAAAAAGTAGTAGTGAAGTGAAGATATGCCTTGATATGAGGTCATTCATTTGTGCAATAAATGCTCCAATGATGATAACAGCACTGATACCTCGTGTAATTGAATTTAGATTGTTCACTTGTCTCACCTCTTTGCTTTCATTCTAACATAAACTGAAAATAATGAGGTGAGACACTGTGAACACTTACTTACGCGTCTAATTTGAAATGCTTATTAAATTTAACCTATAATGAATGTAAGGCAAACATAATTAAGTTGGCTTTGCAGAGCGTCGTGCTCACTCACGACTCTACGGAAATTGGTTTGCGGTACATTGTAGTCGAGCACGACGCTACGCATTTTGATTTGCGGTACATCGCGCCACTTCACGACGCGCCGCAAGCCCAATAAATAAACATCTAAGGAAAGGAGCTCGTCTATGACATATATAAGAGATGCGTTCAGGAACATCTTTCGATCCATTGATTTTCAGGCTTTATTAGAGGACGGTCTCTCAACCGTTCTTCGCATTATTTTAACCGTTACGGCTTTATGGCTTGTGCGAATGTTAGTTGAGAAAATTATTACAACTTACTTTGAAAACACAAAGCGCTTTAAGTTTTATAATTTTTCAAGAAACAATACGATTCAACGACTATTGCTGAATATCGTTCTTTATACATTTTACTTCTTCGTTGGTTACAGCGTACTTTCAATACTTGGCATTCCAGTGGGAACTTTAGTTGCTGGAGCTGGGATTGCGAGTTTGGCGGTTGGTTTAGGAGCGAAGGATTTAGTTTCAGATTTGGTGAATGGTTTGTTTATCTTGATTGAACACCAATTTGATGTGGGTGATCACATCGTCATTAACGGTTATGAAGGGCGCATTTACAGTATTGGGGTGCGAACTACGGTGATTCGCGATTATAACGGGATTCATCATTTTATACCCAATGGAAATATTCAAGAATTGTCAAATCTGTCGCGCGAAGCAGTCCGAATTGATTTGGATTTATTGATTCCCACAGATATTAACTTTGCGGCCTATGAAGAGTTACTTAAAGACACTTACCGTCAAGTCATCGAGTCCGATGATCAAATTAATGACACGACGAATTTTATTGGCTTGATGAAAGACAAACACGGACGACTCATCTATAAAATACGGATTTGGGTTAAAGACGCTGATGATGTGGTTGACGTCGAGGGACGTTATTACAAGTTATTCGCCGATGCTTTAAATGAAGCAGGCCATCCAATTCCAATGAGTGAATTGTCACGCATGAATACAATGGTTCAAGTTGAGAAAGAAAATGCAGATGATATATTTTCTTAAAAATAAAAGACGCCTGAGATAGGCGTCCTTTTTTATGCTTTTGCTTCGACTTTATCGGATAGTTTACTTGTGAAACGGTTGGAAAAGAAATCAATCAACGGACCAGCCAGGAAACCAGTGATGAAGGTTGAAACGCCAACTGGACCCCCAAGAATCCACGCAGTAATTACAACAATTATATCTTGAATCATTCTGACAGTTTTGTAACTCGCTGAAACGCGGTCAGTGATGACTGGCGCTATCGCATCATAGGGTGATACCCCAAGATCAGCGTCCATATATAAAGCGACACCGAAAGTAAAGATTAAAATCGCGACCACTGTAATTAAAAGCTGAACGATAAAGGCAAACTGAGTTGGGTCTATGAATGACTCTAACATGCTGATAAAGAATTCAATCATGTAACCAACAAGCACTAAGTTGAAAATTGTCCCCCAGCCAATAATCTTCCGGTCAAAAAACAAAATAATTGCCAAAATCGCAGCATTGACAAATAACTGATAATTCCCCAAAGTAAAGCCAAGTAACTCACTCGCTCCTGTGTTAATCGCAGTGAATGGATCCAAGCCCATATTCATTGTTTGGCTCAATGCGGCCCCAAAACTGATGAGGCTAATACCAATTAAAGACATTAACGCCTTCCATATAAATTCTTTCCCATTTATTGAAAACATATATAACTCCTTAAAATTTAGTTTTATCTCTATTCCTTAAGGTTAATACAATTGGAGGTAAATATGCAACTGATTCGATTATAAGTGCTGTTACAATTCAAAAAAATGCCTACTAAATCTTTAAATCTAGTAGGCATTATTGACTATTTAAATACACTGTTCAGATCCTTTCTCAACATCATGTGTCAATTTATTCACTTTCTTTTGGTCTTACTACTAATACGTCACACGAGGCATGACGAATAACATTTTCCGATACAGAACCCATAAAGAATCTTTCAACGGCACCCATACCTTTCGCACCCATAACAATTAAATCAATATTCTCGCGTTTTGGAATATCTTCAGCAATGACATATTTTGGAGATCCCATCTCAAGGATTGTCTCAACATCTGTTAAGCCACGCCCCATCGCTAAATCCTTCGCATCACTCATCACACGGTCACCTAGGTCTCTTAATGCATCCCTAAAATGAATATCCGAACTTGATGTCGCTTGGATTGCTCGTGTATCTAATACATGTAAAATAAATAGTTTGGCATTATTCCGTTCAGCAATTGCTACGGCTTTATTCAAAGCCAACTCAGCACCTTCAGAACCATCTGTCGCAACTAATATGCGTTGATACTCTTGTAACATTTTACACACCTCCTGTATGTCTTATATATTTATTATAACACATAATGAATGCGCTTACTTTAGAGAAGCTTAATATTTTTATAAAATGGATATTATTTTAGATAGTGACGTGTTTATAGTAAACTTCAGTTAAAAGGAGGAGAGATGTGTCAAAGAATTGTGGCAATTTCAAACTCGAGCGCATTTTAGAAAGAGGGATTCAAATATGAAAAACAACGCACTCAAACGTATTCTAGCGTCCATTCTATTCGCTGCGGTACTATTTGCCGGCTTTCGCTCTGCAGTAACCGCTGAAGAAGCAACTGAAAGTGTTGATACTAGCAACTACGCACCTGGTTTATTCTATTCCTATTATGATCACATAGGAGTAGGCATGGAATTTGCGCCTTTTACATTAACATTAGATTATGAACCCGATGAAGACGGGATTTACCAAGTAAGTCGCGCTAATGCTGGTAATACAGTCTCTTATGTCTATCAGTTGACTGAGGATGGAGTTATCGAATTAGCTTACTATCCAAACTCGTATGAAGGTGAAGACTTCCGTTATCACGAAGACTCCCTAGATGAGCAAGTCGCGACATTCTTCCCAGCCGAGTTAGCAGTTGGAGACACATTCACAAGAGGTTACCGCGATGAACTAGAGTTTACAGTCACGGATATTCTCGCTGAACATGAAGTTGAGGGTGAAACATATCATGATGTCTTAGTGATTGAATCGGTTATGCCAGAAGGTGAGGTACAACGATACTACTACGCCCCTGAAATTGGTGAAATCGCTTCTGAATATATCTTTGATGACGAAGGAAATGCTATTACCACTGCATTGAGTGAATATGGAGAAGTTCCAGTTGAATAATTTGGATGAGTCAATTGCAAATAAACAAGGGGGCTGACAGTTAATCATTGTCGGCCCCCTTGTTAAAGTTTTATAGATCGGATTTTAGTTTACGAATAACGCACTCTGCTCTCCTGCTTGGCGACCAAAGATAATTATATCAGCTATAGCATTTCCGCCAATCCGATTTGATCCGTGAACACCACCACTTGCTTCACCAGCTGCATATAAACCAGTAATTGCTTCATCAGCTTCATTTAATACTTGAGCGTTTGTGTTAATTTTTACCCCGCCCATTGTATGGTGAATTCCTGGCGCAATGTTTATTGCGTAAAAAGGCGCTTCTTCTAATGCAATCTCCATACCAGTTGTTCTTCCAAAGTTATCATCAGTTCCGTTTGCTACACTATCATTCCAAATCGATAGAGTTTGACTCAATACTTCTGGATCCAATTCTATAGTAGTAGCTAATTCCTCAATAGTATCACCAACTTTAACCAAGCCCATTGATTCATACTGATCTATGGCTTTCACTCGCCCTCTTAGTGCTTGGTCGAAAATTACGTAAGCAGATGAATCTGTTTGAGATAAGATTGCTTGTGACACTGCATCACGTGTATCTAATTCATTAAAAAATCTCTCGCCCTCTTTATTAACCAAAATAGCACCTTCACCTCGTACAGCTTCAGTAATTAAATATGAAGTCTCTTGCTCAACTGTTGGGTGAATTTGTATTTGATCCATATCTACTAACTGAGCTCCAACTTCTTGGGCCATTACTAAGCCATCTCCGGTCGCTCCTTCGTGATTCGTCGTAACAAATCCTTCTAAATCCGGATTATTATCTGTAACCATTTCTAAGTTACCGCCAAAACCACCCGTTGCAATAATTACAGCTTTTGCATTCACTTGATGTTCATTACCTTCAATATTAACTTGGACACCAGTAACTGCTCCATCTTCTTCTAGTATTTCAGTGACATTGGCATTTACGAAAGTTGGAATTTCACGTTCAAATACATTTCGTTGTAAGCCGTCCACTAGATAGCCTCCAATTGCTGATCCATCTTCAGGACGATGAGCTCTTGGTACACTCATACCACCTGTAGTGGTAATACTACTTAAAGTGATACCCATAGAGTCTAACCACTCTATTGCTGAAGCAGAATTATCTACTAAATAATGAACTAACTCTTCATCGTTTGTATCGTGTCCGCCTGCCATTGTCTCTTCAAAAAACAATTCATTTGAATCTTCTATACCTTCAGCTTCTTGGAACTTAGATTCAGATGCATTCATTCCAGCTGATGATTTGAGAGTATTTCCACCTAATATTGGCATTTTTTCGAATATGGCCACATTTGATCCAGCATCTTTGGCAGCAATTGCTGCAGCCATTCCTCCTCCACCAGCACCAATAACTATGACATCATATGATTCTGCTAAATCATCTGGGTGTGTAAAGTCTGCTGTGACTTCCGATGCTCCAGTTTCTGCATCTGTTTCGCTATCTTGTGCACTAACGGTCAAACTACCTACTATACTGCTTAATACTAAACACATAATCAATACTGACTTCATTATCTTACAAACGAACTTCATACTTTAACCCCTTTGTGATTTAATACACATATTATACATATTAATGAAAGTCATTTCAATCTGTTGAATAAATAAATTTTATAACTTATGCCGGAATATTTCGGTTTTACGTACTAATGTGTATTTTTTTGATTAAATCTGCAGTCCTTTTCAATTCGAATGCGCATTAAACACATCTAAAAAAATAAACCAAACACCTTTAAGTGCTTGGTTCGTTTTACTACTGATTCATTTCCCATTGTTCTACTAATGCTTGATACACGGCTTCAGTCTCTGCTTGCGTCGTTTGGTTAAAGATCAACCACCCTGGTGACTCCCCGTCACTAAACTGAATATCGATGTGGTAAGGATGACTGTCATAGATGAAGAGTTCTACTGGTCCGTAACCCTCTAAGTTAAAATGACCAAAGCGTTTCTCCATTCCACCAAAACCATTTGTGCGTGAGCCTTCTAACGGATCTTCATTTAATTCAATCGATTCGATTTGGTCATAGGCCACTTCAAGTCCGTACATCGGTGCTTCGACGGCAACCGTATCTGCTTGGATTGAAACATCATATTCTGACAGACTCATCATCAGAACGAGCCCAATAATACCGACGACTAAGATTCCGAGGATCGCCATGATGACCTTTCCAGCTGGAAGAGCGACATTAATTGTCGTACCCATTCCAGATATGCGTTTCGGTACGAATAATCTCGAATCGCTTGGATTATAGTAGGCACCCCATTTATACTGACCTTCTTCTTCAGGCATTTGCCATTCCGCTTGATCAAAAAATGTTGCTTGGAGGTCTTTATTTTTCTGAGTTGTTCGGGCCATTAAAGCAACAATGGCTAGTAAGAACACACCCAATAATAGGATTAGCCACAGATCCGATGGATTAAAGAGAACGAGTGCTGTGAAAGCAATAAAAAAGATATTGACCATTAAACTCATCTCCAAGTAACTCACCGCATTATTTCTTTCAAAATGACGCATGTAAGCTTGGGTCACTTCACTATCTTTGGACACAAACGGCGTCTTACTGCTAATCACCATATCATAAGACAAGGGTATCACGATGAGCGTTAGCGGTACAAGGATTAAAGGCAGAAGGAAACTTCCTGAACTTTGAGCGACCCATGCCATGATTACTGGCACCCAACTCAGTAACCAAATGAGCCATGCCCATTTCTTGCTTGGTGCTGCTTTTCCTTTTTCCCGGGTCACACTGATATCGACCACGCGTTTTTGTGTTTCATATATCCAACCCTTTTCCTGCTTTAAGACCATGAATTTTCTCTGCCAAATCGACACCGGCACATAAGATAAGATAAAATAGCTAAATAATATGAGTATCCACATAAAATCGCGCAAACCTTGGAACAGATCCAAACTCACCAAGAACGACAAACCAATAAAAATAGCTCCTATAATGAGTTGTGTCACTCTAAACTGGCGTTGTAACTTTTTAACTTCATCTTTTTCAGCATGTTCTGGTGCAAAAGACAGGCCAAATATTTTGAAATTTTGGTAACTGACGGCGTAATTCATCATCATTACAAAGACTAGGATTAGAATAATAGTCATTAAAATCATTGATTCTCTCTCCCTTCAATTAAATTTTCTAACATCGACACGACTTTTTCTTTAAGAGCTTGATTATCTTCCGTCTTGGCTAAGCCTTCTGCCAAAGTCACTTCCAGTCGGTTTAAATACTCACTTTCAATCATATCGTCTGGATTCTCTCGCACTTTTGTTCCAACCCGACGGTCCACTACAATAATACCTTCCCGCTTCAAGGTTTGATAAGCCTTGTTCACCGTCATTGGATTGACGCCCAAATCTTGAGCCAGTTGCCTTGCGCTTGGTAAATTTTCTCCGTATTTTAAATCACCGCGGCCGACTCCTAACACAACTTGATCGCGAATTTGTTGGTATATCGGTGTTTCCGCTGATAAATCTATCTCCATTAACATGTTCTCACCCCTTCGATTCACTTCTGTCTATCTTCCTTAGTTGTATTATATCATATAATACACAATATACACTTGTCAATCAAAAAAATAGAACGTTTAATTAAAAACGCCCCATCTAAATGATTAAATCGCTTGGATAAAGTTACCAATATTAACTGCACCTAGAATTAGAATCATAATAAAAATATAAGTTCTAAATTTATCAGTGTCTATTTTGTTGTAAATTTTTCTTCCGATATACATGGCTAAAGCAACGACTGGAACTGAAAAGGCGAAGTAAATAGCCACATCCCAATTCCAAAAGCCACTTAAAGCATGACCAGAAATAACAAATACGCTCGAGATCAAGAAATGAGATTGAACTGTTCCTAGAAACTGACGTGGCGTCCAATCACGGGCCGCAGCATAAAGTACCACTGGAATACCGTTCATATTATAGGCACTCCCTAACATACCGCCTAGAAATCCGAATGGATAAGAGTAATTTGGATTTTCAAATTTTGCTTGTAAGTAATCTCGACGCGCGGGTGAGGCCGTGAGTGAATACATTGAATAAATCACTAAGACACTCCCTAGAATCAAGTTAATCACTGACTGTTCTGCAAAGCGAACTAGGATCAGTCCAACCGGAATCCCGATGATTGTTGCGAGTGTTAATTTCTTAATCACGACTGGATCTTTATCTTTCCAACCTCTTTGAATTGACATCAATGCAGTTGTCATCCCAGTCAGACCAATTAATGACACCGATACTGAAAATGGAATCGGTAGTAGCGCTAATAATGGCATACTTACAACTGAGTCCCCAAAACCAAAGGTTGCACGCATGAGTGAGCCTAAAAAGACCGCTCCAACAACCATTAAAATTAGAGTATAATCCATCAAATAACCTCTTTCACTTATATTTCAACTCTTTGAGTGTAGCATAGACTAAAGGGGGCGTCTATTAAGGAAAGGGGCATTTAGACAACAAAAAGCCCGAACACCCCCCATGTTCGAGCCTTCTTAAATTAAGCTTCTAAATCTTCACCATTTGTTGCGATAACTTTTTTGTACCACTCAAATGAATCTTTTTTCGAACGGTCGAGAGTTCCGTTCCCTTCGTTATCACGGTCAACATAAATCATTCCGTAACGTTTTTTCATTTCACCGGTAGTAAATGAAACTAAGTCAATAATTCCCCAAGGAGTGTAACCCATTAATTCAACGCCATCATAATCGACTGCTTTAATTAACTCTTCGATATGGCCTTTTAAGTAGTTAATACGCTCTGGGTCATGGATGCTGCCGTCTTCTTCAACCGTGTCTATAGCTCCAAAACCATTTTCAACGATGAATAAAGGAACTTGATAACGATCCCACAAGCGATTTAATACATAACGTAAACCAACAGGGTCAATTGTCCAGCCCCAATCACTAGCTGATAAGTAAGGATTGTCAACTTGATAAGGAATCTTACCATGAACGTTTGCTTCCTCATCTTCACCTTGCCCGCTATTAATATCAACCGCATTCGACATGTAGTAACTGAACCCTAGATAATCAACGGTTCCATTAGCTAAAATATCTGCGTCACCGTCTTTCATTGGAATATTCAGGCCTTCACGTTCGAATTCTTTTAGAGCATAATTTGGATAGTAACCATTTACTTGAACATCTGGGAAGAAGTAACGTAGACGCATTGATTCTTCAGCAAGCATCACGTTTTTAGGGTCTGAATTGATTGGATAGATTGGAATATGAGAAACCATTGCGCCAATTTCAAAATCCGGATTAATTTCTTTACCAATCGCAACAGCTTTTGCACTTGCTAAAAGAACATTATGCGCAGTTGTATACATGACTTCTTTAGGATTCTCGCCTTCTTTAACTTGAACCCCGACGTTCGTCCATAAGAAGATTGGATTCGAATAATCCATCATGTTATTAATTTCATTGAAAGTCATCCAATATTTTACTTTATCTTTATAACGGTTAAATACAACTTCAGCGAATCTTACAAAGAAATCAATGACTTTACGGTTTCTAAATCCACCATATTCATGAGCCAAATGCAGTGGCATTTCAAAGTGAGTTAAGGTAATCACCGGTTCGATATCATGCTTTAATAACTCATCGAAAAGATCATCATAAAATTGTAGACCTTCTTCATTCGGTTCTGCTTCGTCACCTTTTGGAAAAATACGCGTCCAGTTAATTGACGTACGGAACGCTTTTAAGCCCATCTCAGCGAATAACGCCACATCCTCTTTATAACGATGATAGAAATCAATCGCTTCGTGGTTTGGATAGTATTTACCGGCTTCAACGGTTTCTGTAATTTCACGCGGTTGTCCGTTCGCACCTGCGGTCATTATATCCGCAACGCTCGGCCCTTTACCACCTGCATTCCAGCCACCCTCTAATTGATGGGCAGCTACTGCCCCGCCCCATAAGAAATCATTTGGTAATTTACTCATAAATATATCCTCCTCATTCTTTGTCAATCTTCATATTTTTAAAATATTGATCAGTACAGGTATAATTTTAATTATACCTGTACACTTTGTCAAGTTAAAGCTTCTATGATATATTAATGAGAACAAACAAACTAAGTAAAGGACTAATAACATGCTTAAATACGAATATATAGCCAAAAAAATAATGAACTTGATTGAAGATAAAGATCTTCGTCAAGGTGACAAGTTACCAAGCTTAGATGAACTTGTGACTCAATTCGAAGTCAGCAAGAATACTGTCATTAAAGCCTTGGATGAGTTAGAAAGCCACGGATTAATTTATCAAGTAAGAGGGAGTGGTATTTTTGTTCGAGGACGTAGACATAAAGGCTATATTAACCTTATGGAGATTCAAGGTTTTGACAGCATGTTGCGCGAATTCGATATAACATCCACTGTCTTAGAGTTAAAAGAAGTCATCCCGTCTGAAACCGTTCAGGCACATCTACAAATCGACGCTGATCAACCAGTTTATTACTTGAAGCGACTCCGTTATATCGAGGGACGCATCTTTTGTATTGAAGAATCTTACTTTGATAAAAATATCGTCATGTATTTGAATGAACAAATCGCAAAAGATTCCGTCTTTAATTACTTAACGAACAATCTAAAACTGCAAATCAGTTTCTTAGACCATTACCTCAGAGTTGGTAAGTTAAACCAACAAAATGCCGTTTACTTAGAATTACAAGAAGGCGACCCAGGTATTCAAGTCGAATCGATCTTTTACTTGGCTAATGGTGTGCCATTTGATTATTCAAAAATCATCTACCATTATGAAGAGTCACAGTTCTTTATTCAAGGAAATAGCTACTACAACTTAATGAACTAAAAAAGAGCAGGCATCTTAGAATTAATGATTCTAAGATGCCTGCTCTCGCTATATTTAATGTTCAGTCTTTCGGATTAACAAGTTAAAGATTAATTGTGTAATAAAAACGATAATTAAGATCAACACAGTTGCGACTAGGATAACGTCCATACGACTACGTTGGTAACCTCTCGCAATAGCCATCGTACCTAATCCACCCCCACCAACAGTTCCGGCCATCGCTGTTAAACCAATGACGTTAATAACGGTTGAGGCACTTACACGTAATAAAGCTGTTAACCCTTCGCGTAAATAAACACGCGTAATAATATCAAAACTTGATGATCCCATGGCTTCAGCAGCTTCAACTACCCCTGGATTAACCTCTAATAAGGCAATCTCAACTTGACGAGCAAAGAATGGAATCGTACTTACAATAATTGGAATTGTTGCAGCTGTTGGTCCAATCGTTGTTCCAACAATCGCTCTTGTTACATTTATTAATAAGGCCAGTAAAATAATAAATGGAATTGATCGGAAGATATTCACCAGTGAATCTAAGACCTTATAAACGACTTTATTCTCTAAAATCCCATTGAAACCAGTCACTGTCATAATAATACCCAGTATCAAACCGATTAAACCACCGATTCCAATAGATACGAGCATCATATAAACTGTTTCCCAAATGGCTTCCACAAATTCTTCTCTTAAATCCCAGGCATATGGAATGTTTGTTTCTAAAAATGTAACAATACCTGACGACACTTCATTCCAACTACTTCCAATTGTTAAGACTAATTCGCTCATGTTATCCCTCCCTCTTCACGTATTCTTTTACTAAATCATTAAATCTTTGTGTGCTGACATCACTATTTTCAAGATGCTCAATCACTTTATCCACATTCTCTGATGTCCCTTCGACTGCGATTAACATATTCCCAATCGGTGTATTTTGTAAAATTTCCACATGTCCGTAAAGGATATTGACGTTTACATCAAATTCGCGTACTAAGTTACTTAAGATGGGTTTCGTTGTTTCATCTCCAACGTAACTCAAGCGAATAATCTCACCATTCTCATCAATGTTTTGAATCATTGGATGCGTGAGGACTAAACCGATTTCTTGGTCAAAGTGCGTGGCTGTATTAATAAATTCTTTTGTTAATGATTTTTGAGGATTTGTGAACATATCAACGATTGAACCTTGTTCTAATACATGCCCGTCTTCCATAACAGCTACGCGGTGACATAGGTCTTTGACTACAGACATCTCATGTGTAATAATCACGATGGTTAAACCTAATTGTTCGTTTAATTTGCGTAATAAATCTAGGATTGACGATGTTGTCTTCGGATCCAAAGCACTTGTTGCCTCATCACATAAAAGAACGTCTGGATCATTCGCTAAGGCACGCGCAATCGCGACACGTTGTTTTTGACCTCCAGATAATTGACTTGGATAATTATCTGTCTTCTCTTCTAAACCAACGAGATCTAATAACTCAGCCACTTTATGAGCGACCTCATCTTTACTTAAGCCACTGCCTTTTAACGGAAAAGCGACATTATCAAAAATTGTACGCGAATCCATTAAGTTAAAATGTTGGAAAATCATTCCAATCTTTTTACGCGCTCCACGTAATTCTTTCTTACTTAATTTTTGCATTTCTTGTCCATTTACCGTAACCGTTCCTTGTGTGGGGGGCTGTAGTAAGTTAATCGTACGTACTAAGGTACTTTTACCTGCCCCACTGTAGCCAACAATTCCGAATATTTCACCGCGATCAACTGTAATATTCACGTCTTTAACCGCCGTGACAACTTTGTCATCATTACTAAAAATAACATCGATATCTTTTAGTTCAATCAATTTTTTATCCTCCTATCTATACAAAAAAAGCACATTCATCTCTTTAAAAAAGGACGAATGTGCATAAAAAGTTCGTGGTACCACCTTAATTCGCCAAACCATTACTAGCCTAGCCTCATACAGTACAAATCTCTAAGAAAATATTTATACTGCGACGATGTTAACGGTTGTTTCCGTTCATTCTTACTTATCTTCAGAATGACCGCTCCATGGCCATGTTCACAAGCTATCTCTTTACTCACTTTCACCATCTGCGAGCTCTCTTTGAAAGATGTCACTTCTTACTTACCATTTCATAGCGTTTAGTATTTTTTTATCTGTGTGTAAGCATATCTAAAAATGAGAATAATGTCAATGCACTTTATGTAATTCTCATAATCAAAAACAGCAAAAACTACAACACTTAAAACGCACACTATCACTTCAATCTTCCTAAATTTTAATAATTATGGTATTATGAGGTTGTTATTAAGATTAAAATCAGATGAGTTTATTCTATACAATGCAATACGTAGGAGGAATATATATGACAAAAAGAAATACAAAAGAAACGTTAAAATCTATTAAACCGAGTCCGATTCGTGCCTTTAATGATAAAATTTCAGGTATCGAAGGCTTAATTAAATTAACCTTAGGTGAACCAGATTTTCCAACACCTCGTTTCATTAAAGATGCAGCAATTCAATCTATCGATAAAAGTTTTAACGGATACAGCCATTCAAAAGGGTTAGCTGAATTACGTGAAACGATTAGCGGTTATTTAAAACGTAAGTACGACCTAGATTACCGTGCTGAAGATCAAATTATTGTAACCGTGGGTGCGACTGAAGCAATCTTCGTTTCACTATATGCATTACTAAACCCTGGTGATAAAGTTGTTACCGCTGCGCCGAACTATGCAGTTTACAAAACTCAAGTAAACTTAGCTGGTGGGGAATTTGTACCGGTAGACGTAACAGAAGATGACTTCATCTTAACGCCAGAACGCTTAGACAAAGTGTTGACTGAAGATAAAGACATTAAAGTCTTACTAATGAACCACCCGTCAAACCCAACAGGACATACTTATACAGCTGAGCAAATCGAAGGCCTTACTGAAGTCGTTAAAAAGCATGATATTTGGGTGATTTCAGATGAAATCTATTCAGAGTTAACTTACAAAGGCAAACACGTCTCAGTAGCTAAATATCTTCCAGAACACACGATTTTAATCAATGGTGCATCTAAATCGCATTCTATGACTGGATGGCGTATGGGGATTGTGGCTGGGCCTGCAGATGTCTTAAAACAAATTTTTGTTATTCATCAAGGTGCAATCAATGCGCCAACAACGCAAGCACAATTTGCTGGACTTGCTGCTTACTCAGAAGAAGGAGACGCAGCCATTGAAGAAATGCGTTTAGAATACAAGATCCGTCGTGATTACTTATTGGGCCGATTCCGCGATATGGGCTTCGATGTCTCAACACCGAACGGTGCCTTCTATCTATTCATCAAAATTCCAGATTGGTTTGAAGGCGACGACATGGACTTCTGTCTTAAAGTTGCTCACGAAGCAAAAGTTGGTCTAGTGCCTGGTCAAGCATTCGGTGAAGCTGGTAAAAACTACTTCCGTCTAAGTTATGCTGCAAATCTAGAAAACCTAGAAACAGCCGTTGACCGTATTGAAGCTTTTGTTGAAGAAAATAAACCTAAATAAGTATAGTGATAATTATCAACACCTCCAAGTGACGCTTGGAGGTGTTCTTTGTATTGGTTAATTAGTGGTTAAGTAGAAGAATTATTATTTATTCTTCCGGTTAAACCGATTAAATGGAAGAATATTTTATTATTGTTCTGGTTAAAGTGATTAAATGGAACAATTCTCGCCTATTCTTCCAGTTACCACCCGAATCTTTAAAAATCTGCAAAGAAAAAACACACAGCGGACTGTGTGTTTTTATTGTTAATGAAAACGGTCTGTTGCTATGTGGTTCTAGAATTGAACGACACCTAAGAGTGTTGCAGCTATTAATGTAATGATACTTGCTGCCCACATAATTGGTAAGTTTGCTTTAATATGCTCACCAATGGTTGTACCAGCCAATGATACCCCAACGTAGTTGGCAGCAACTGTTGGACTGATGTAAGTACCATAAGTACCTGTAATTAAGAACGTTGCAGCAACCGTCGATGCTGAAATTCCAAACGGCTCTACAATTCCGATTACAATTGGAAGTAATGCGAAGTAGAAAGCATCTGTACCAAGAACCATCATTAATGGTACTGAGAATAATGCTAAGAACCAGTGAGTATGTGGTGCGATAAATTCTGGTAATGCGTTAATAATCGTTGTAGCCATTGCTTCAACCATTCCAGAACCTTCAATAACACCAATAAATATACCTACGGCGAATAATGTCATCGTCATAACGATAGCGTTATTACCATATTCTTGAATTTTCTTACCTTGTTCTTTCACTGATCTAAAGTTACCTAAGATTGCGAATGCGTAGGCAACCATGAAGATAAAGTGCATTGGTAAACCAGTATCAATGAATAATAAAGCTAACATATTTAATGTTACAACTAAGTTATAGATATAAAGACCTTTGCTCGTTTTTGGTTCTGAAGTAACATCTCCAGCTAAATCAACAATATTTACATTACCATCGACTGAGCCTTCACGTTTACGACGCGAGTTAATCACAGCGTTAATGATAGCTAATAAGAACATTACAACAACAGCTGGTAAGATGAATGAATAAAGATCTGAAACCTCTATCCCTGCAACAGAAGCTGCACGAATTGTTGGTCCACCCCATGGGATAATGTTCATTGCTGCCATTAATCCAGTCACTGTCCCTAAGAACACGACCGGTTTAACCCCTAATTTATCCATGATTGGTTTGAAAGCTGGAATGGCGATTAAGTATGTTGAAGCCCCACTACCATCCAAGTGAGCTACAGTTGAAACTAGTAAAACCGCGATAAAGATTGCAGTAATTTTGTTACCAACTTTACTAATTACAAAATCTACTAACGGGTCGAATAACCCCTGTTCTGACATTAATGTAAAGAACGAGATCGAGAATAAGAACAGCACTGCTGTATTTAAGATAGATGCTAACCCATCGTTAACATATAAACTTATATCCGCAATACTTGCTCCAGAAACTACCGCTGCGATTAATGGTAAAATGATGAAAGCCATCGGTGGAGACATTTTCTCTCCGATTAAGATATACATCAATATGATTATGAGTATAAAACCTATAATTGCTAAATACATATTTTCCTCCTACATACATATATTATTTTGTGAAACTTCCCCCAAACACTCATTTAGAAACCGTTTACAGTTACATTCTAATATAGTAATCCTATTAAAACAATATGCGCACTGTCTTTTAACTGTTCTTTACATGTATATTACTTCACATAAAAACACAATAGACAATCGCTTATCCTAAAAGGATTTTTGCGATTGCTTCTTGTGATTCTTCAATTGAATGTTTACGAGAACGAGCACATTCTTTAGCTGGGCGGTCGCAAATATAACATTGACGTTTCCCTACTCCAACCTCTTCGCGCTTCAAACTGCTTAATTTTCCGTCTTCTAATTTAACGACATCTAAATCAAAGACACGGCCTTTTGAATGCATTTCTTCAAGTGCTACCATTCTTTTTTTCAATTCAATGCTATCAATATCCACAAAGAAATATGCTTCTGGTCCAGTTGGTAAGTTCAAAACTTCTGAAAACTGAACCGTCACATCGTCTAACATTGCTTTTATTTCTGTCAGCATTTCTTCAAAGACACCTACTAGATAAAGTGATGTTTTAATATCACCTGGTATATTCAAAGTGACAGATAATAATGAACCCGGAGAATGTTGATTAATAATCTGGGTCTGTCTGAATGCACGTTTTTCACGCGCATCCAGCATCTCCATTAAACTCACTTCCGGGCCATTAAATACTTCATCCTTATACATTGCGAACAACGTCGATCATCGTACCATCACGGTATTGAATTAAAGCAACGTCTTTCTCTCCATATTCAATTGGTTGAGGTGTTCCTACAATTGCGTAAGCTTTCTCTTTTAATTCTTCAACTGTAAATTGTGGAATATCAACGTTCTTGAAGTGTTCTACTAAATCTTGACGTTGTGGATTAATGGCAATACCAATTTCAGTAACAACTACGTCAACACTTGATCCTGGTGTAATGACTGTGTTAACTTGCTCAACAACAGTCGGTATTCTTCCTCGAACTAACGGTGAGATAACTAATGACATCTTACTTGCTGATGCTGTATCTGGGTGACCACCAATGGCTCCACGAATTACTCCGTCTGATCCAGTAACAACGTTAACATTGAATTCTGTATCGATTTCAAGTGCCGATAAAATACATACATCCAGCTGGTTGATCGCTGCCCCTTTAAATAATGGGGAAGCGTAGAAAATCGCGTCAATTTCCGTATGCTCAGGATTACGTCCTAATGATTCTCCTGATGGTGCATCGAAGTCTTGAACATCAATTAATTTATCTACTAAACCTTCTTCATGTAGCTCCACCATTGCATTTGTAATACCCCCTAATGCAAAACTAGCTGTGATATTCTCTTTAATCATATCTTCACGCAAGTAACGCGATACAGCTAATGATGCACCACCTGTACCTGTTTGGAATGAGAATTTATCTTTAAAGTATGGTGAGTTCGTAATCACTTGGTTAGCGTATTTTGCGATAACTAGTTCTTTAGGGTTTTGCGTGAATCGAGTTGCCCCTTTAGCAATCCCTGAAGAATCTCCGATAGCATCAACTTCAACAACATAGTCAACATCTGTTTGAGGAATGCTGATTGGTGTATTTGGATAAGGCATTAATGAGTCTGTAATGGCTACAACGTTGTCTGCATATCTTGCATCCACTTTCGCGTAACCTAACGAGCCACAAATTGCTTTACCTTTAGTACCATTTATATTTCCATAGGCATCTGAACTTGGCGCACCTATGAAGGCAACGTCAATTTTGATTTCGCCTGATGCAATTGCTTGTGCACGTCCACCGTGAGAACGTAGTACAACTGGGTTTTTCATAATTCCGTCTGAAACTGCTGCTCCGACTTTATCACGTAAACCACTTGATGTAATGTTTGTGACTACACCATTTTTAATGTGTTCGATTAATGGCTCATGAACGTTAGCAATTGAACTTGGTGCAATCGTTAAATCTTTAATTCCCATTGCTGCAATCTCATCCATGACCATGTTTAGTACATAGTCACCTTCACGGAAGTGGTGGTGGAAAGAAATTGTCATACCGTCTTTAAGTCCTGTTTTTTCAATCGCTTCACGTAAGCTACCTACTAATTTGTCATCACCTAGTTTAATAGGATTGATTTTACGGATAGACTCTTCATATTGTGTGCTGTATTTAGATTCTTCTCCATAAGCACCGTATTGATCAACAATATGTTGTGGAATATCGCGACCGACTGTATTCTTAACCATAATTATAGTTCCTCCTCTGTAATGATATTCGCTGCTTTAGCTAAAGCAATCACACGCTCAGCACGTTCAACGATTGGCTTATCAACCATTTTTCCGTTAACAGAGATAACCCCTGAACCTTTTTCTTCAGCTTCTTGAATTGCCCAAATAATTTCTTTTGCATTGTCAATTTCTTTTTGAGTTGGTGCGTATTCATCATGAACAATTGGAATTTGACGAGGGTTGATAATTGATTTTCCATCGAAACCTAATTGTTTAATACGTTGTACTTCATTTCTGAAGCCTTCTTCGTTATCTACGTCTGAATAAACAGTATCTAAAGCTGCAATACCTGCATCTCTCGCTGCATGTAGAATGAAGCTACGTGCGAAGAATAATTCTTCTCCAGTGGCACTTCTTTCAGTCTTCATGTTTGTCACGTAGTCTTCTGCTCCTAGAGCGATACCGATTAAGCGGTCTGACGCGTGGGCAATCTCACGTACATTTAAAATACCTGTAGCTGATTCGATCGCAGCCATAATATTTGTTGTACCCACTTCGATGCCGTTTTCTCTCTCAACTCGTTCGATAACAGCTTCGACGTCTTTGATTTCTTGTGCATTTTCAGTTTTTGGTAAACGAATCACGTTCACGCCACCTAATACTGATGCTTCGATATCCTGATCTCCACCAGCTTTTAAATCGTTAATACGAACAACCGTTTCAACGTTACTATAGTCAATATTTTTTAATGCATTATGTACTAACATACGTGCAGTATCTTTCTCGTTCAATGATACAGCATCTTCTAAATCAAACATTACTGCATCTGAGCCGTATAAAGGCGCATCTCTAAGCATTGCTGCGTTAGCACCAGGCACAAACATCATCGTTCTTCTTAAACGCTCCATGTTGCAATCTCCTTCCAGTTAAATGTAGTTTCATCTGCAGCACGGTAAACAGCTGCAATTGTTCTTGCTTGAACGGTACAATCTAATGCACCTTGGTCAACAGCAGTTACTTTTGCGTTTTCCACTCCAAGTTTTTCTAAAGTTTCTTTGATAACTTTACGGATTTGTGCTCCGAATTGTTTCTCTACACTACTTTCTAGTTCAATCTCGATACCATTATCTGATTGAGCCACAGTGACCATAATGTCAGAAGACTCAACTGTCCCTGCGACACCATTTTGTTTAATTTCCATCTTTTTCACCTCAAATTTATTTTTTGTTTTGAATATAGTCGTACGTTGTACTTGGAACTAAATTTTTAATGCTTTCTGGATGACCTTCCGAAAGTGCTTGACGTACTTTCGTTGCACTAATCACTTCACCTTCTACTTCTAATCTTGGAATAATTTCTAATTCCAAATCATCTTGAAAAACTTCACTCATACTTTCGTTATAAATCTCTGTTACGCGTGAATAGGGCTCTTTACCGACGAGGCGGTGTTTGATATTAAGAATCGGAGCCACTCTTTCTTTAAATAACGTAGCATCAACCGTTGCTTGAATTCGTGCGACACTTTCTTGAGCACGATCTCGCAAGAAGTATGATGGGAATGTTGCCGAAGAGACCATGTAATCATTCGTTGGTAAGACAATGACATTTGACATGTCAGCGGTTGCACGTTTTACCAACATCATTCGCTCCTCATCATTGAATTCAGAACGATCTTCAGACAGAACGAATACATACACGTAATCACTTCGTTTGGCTATTTCTTCAATTAAGTGAAGGTGTCCTTTGGTAATCGGGTTGGCGTTCATAACGACCGCGCCATTGTTTCCTTCTTTTTTATGATTACTTAACATAGATAAGTAATCTTCAAAACTAGGATGACCAAATTCCATGAAGGTAACATTCGACGTCTCTACAATTTTATTAAAGCCTAGTGATTTAAAGTAAACACTATTCTTTGGACATGTATAGACGAAATAATGATTTGAGCCATTACTTCTTAGTTGATCCATTAGATGGACAACAATATCCGTCAGAAAGTTTTCTGATCGATAGTCTGAATGAACGGCTACACATTTAATAACGTTGCCAGCATATGAACCAGTAGCAACGAGATCATCACCTTTATAAATCCCGACTGTATAATCGGTCTGTTCCTGAGTGCTTAAGTTGGAAGCTTCTAATAAGTTTTCCCAATCTTTGCGTGCACTTTGGCTTCGATGAATCCATAAACGTTTCGTTGTATACACTATCATCATCCTTTTTATTGACTAAAAGTTCTATTGCCTGCCCCAAACCAATATTGTATGAAGAAAATCATTTATTTCTTCATTCCACTATTCATTATATATTAATTATATTAATCGTGTTGTTTTTCCCCTGTATTTTATAATTCTAATCCTTATGCTGCCTAACATGTTAACGTTATCAGTCGATTAGAATGTTATTATGATGTAAATATTATGACAGAATCACCTATAGTATTGTTGGATTAAATTTACTTCTTCTATATAAAGCCGTTTTAATCAGCAATCTATTTAAGGTCTTTTAGAGTTATATTTAATCCTGTTTTTATTTTATGCAAAAATTTATACGCAAAAAAACACCATTAGAACAGTATTTTCCCAAAAAAGAATTTCATTCCAAGGTGTTTTCGCTTACAATAAAGATAAATATAACTTATGAGAAAGGTTGATATATATATGATTGAAGTACGTATTAATGAAACCGTCTTGAGAGATGCGCATCAAAGTTTGATGGCAACGCGCATGTCGACAGAAGATATGCTTCCAATTATTGAGAAAATGGACTCGGCGGGATATTACGCACTTGAATGTTGGGGGGGTGCAACTTATGACTCAGCGATTCGTTTCTTAGATGAGAATCCATGGGAACGACTACGCGAAATTCGTAAACGTACGCCGAATACGAAATTGATGATGTTACTTAGAGGTCAAAACTTAATCGGTTACCGTCACTATGCTGATGATGTTGTTGATAAGTTTATTCAAAAGGCTGTTGAGAACGGCATTGATATCTTCCGAATCTTCGATGCGTTAAACGATTCACGTAATGTTCGCGCTTCACTTGAAGCAGTTAAGAAATACGGTGCACATGCACAATTAGCAATTGCATATACAACAAGTGATGTTCATACCGTTGAGTATTACACAAAACTAGCAAAAGAATACAACGATATGGGTGCTGACTCAATCTGTATTAAAGACATGGCTGGTATCTTAACTCCGGCTGTTACTCGTGAATTAATTCCAGCGATTAAAGCTGTGATTGATGTGCCATTAAACTTACACACGCACGCAACAAGTGGTGTGTCACAAATGACTTACTTAGCTGCTGTTGAGAATGGCGTTGATATTATTGATACAGCGATTTCTCCATTAGCTGAAGGAACAAGTCAACCACCTACTGAATCAATGGCATTAACATTAGAAGAATTAAATATTAATACACACTTAAACATTGATACTTTAGAAGAAATTGCGGACTACTTTAAAGGCATTCGTGATAAATATTTAGCAGACGGAACATTAGACAGTAAAATGATGTTCGCTGATCCTAAAGCTTTAATTTACCAAGTTCCTGGTGGTATGTTATCGAACTTAAACTCACAACTCCGCCAAGCAGGTGCTTTAGATAAATACGATGCTGTACTTAACGAAGTTCCTTCTGTTCGTGAGGACATGGGCTTCCCACCACTTGTAACACCCTTGAGTCAAATGGTTGGAACACAAGCGGTATTCAACGTCTTAGCTGGAGAACGCTACAAGATGGTGCCTAACGAAATTAAGGACTACTTAAAAGGCTTATATGGTAAATCTCCTGCACCAGTGGATGAGGAATTCCGTCGCTCAATTATCGGTGACGCAGAAGTCATCGAAACGCGTCCAGCAGATCGTTTAGATCCAGAGTTCGAAAAACTTAAAGCTGAATTAGGCGACCTAGGTAAAAATGATGAAGACGTATTAACTTATACTTTATTCCCACAAGTGGGTCAGCAATACCTAGAAAGAAAATATCAACCTAAACCAGTAGCTGGAGAAACAATTAAGATTCAAGCACGCTACGGTCAATAAAGAGTCGATGAACGAAGGAGGAATTTAATTAGATGGAATCAATCAGTATTATGGACGGTTTGATGTTAACTATCGTTTCCATGCTTACAGTATTTTCAGTACTACTAGTTCTTTGGGGACTAACAGAAATGATTGCAAAGTTTGTTAACGGAAGTGATAAAGCCGAACCTGCACCTGCAGCAGCTAAACCAGCACCTGCAGTAAACACAAACAACTTAGCACCAAACAAAAAGCATCAACAAGTTGCTGAATTAGTCGCTTTAGCATTAGCGTCTGAAGATGAGCCAAACAAAAAGTTAGAAATCCAAGAATCAAAACGAATTAAATAATCGGAGGATATAAATCATGAAAAAATACGAAATCGAAATTAATAATGAAGTATACCGCGTATCGGTAAAAGAATTACCTGCTGATGCAGATATGTCAACGGGTCAAACAGCTGCTCCTGCTACTCAAGAAACACAAAGTGCTCCAGCACCTGCTGCAGCATCAGGCGGAACAGAAATTAACGCACCAATGTCTGGAACTATCTTAAAAGTTGCTGTCACACCAGGTCAATCAGTTGCTCAAGGGGATACATTAATCGTCTTAGAAGCTATGAAGATGGAGAACGAAATTGTTGCTCCTGCTGATGGTGTTGTTGGTTCAATTAGTGTCAGTCAAGGTGACAGTGTACAATCTGATCAATTACTACTGACTATATAGGAGGTATTCGTTTACATGTTAGACACAATCAATGAACTTATACAAACTTCCGGGTTTTTAAGTATAACTATACAAGAAATTATCGTCATTATGTTGGCTTTGGTTTTAATCTTTTTAGCCGTTTCTAAAAACTATGAACCATATTTATTAATTCCAATTGGATTCGGTATGTTACTAGCTAACTTACCTCTGACGGGATTAATGGATCCTGCTACTGCAACAGAGAATGGTGGATTGCTTCATTACTTATATCAAGGGGTCGGGCTCGGAATATTCCCACCACTGATCTTCCTCTGTTTAGGAGCATCTACTGACTTTGGTCCGCTTATTGCGAATCCAAAAACATTATTATTAGGTGGAGCTGCTCAATTCGGTATCTTCGCTGCATTCTTCGGTGCTTTAGCCTTAGGTATGACGCCAAGTGAATCTGCTGCGATTGGTATTATTGGGGGAGCAGATGGCCCAACAGCTATCTATATTTCTTCTCAATTAGCTGAGCATATCTTGCCAACAATTGCGATTGCTGCTTACTCATACATGGCGCTTGTTCCAATTATTCAACCGCCAATTATGCGTGCGTTAACAACTGAAAAAGAAAGAACAACTGTTATGACGCAAGCACGTCCAGTATCACAAAAGGAAAAAATCATTTTCCCAATCGTTGTTACTTTATTCGTTAGTTTACTAATTCCTTCAGCTGCATCATTAGTTGGGATGTTAATGTTAGGAAACTTAATTCGTGAAAGTAAAGTTGTACCTTTAATCACTACAACTTTAGAGAACTCAATGATGTATATCATTACAATTCTTTTAGGTGTTTCAGTAGGTGCTTCAGCAGATGCTGCTACTTTATTATCACTTGATACAATCAAAATCATTTTCTTAGGTCTATTCGCCTTTGTTATTGGTACGACAAGTGGTGTCCTTATGGGTAAACTGATGTACAAATTAACAAATGGTAAAATTAATCCATTAATTGGTTCTGCAGGTGTTTCTGCTGTACCAATGGCTGCGCGTGTTGCACAGTCTGAAGGGATTAAAGCAAACCCTAATAACTACTTATTAATGCACGCAATGGGACCAAACGTAGCTGGAGTTATTGGATCAGCTGTTGCAGCTGGTATCTTACTAAGCTTCTTTGGATAATCAATGTAACAAATGAGTTTATAACGAAGGTATACTTTTAACAAAGTGTACCTTCGTTTTTTGTTAATATTTTAAATATGTATGTTGAATTGAAGCTATTACCATAGCTTATTGAATTTCAACTCAAATAAGTATACAATTCAAGTGCATTGTTTAATGACACATTTTGTCCTTTGAAAAAAATAATATATAATGTAGGGGGTATACAATGGATTCTACAGTTGAAGCCGTTAAGGCAAATTTAGATATCAATTCCAATCAAACGTTAAAAGTTTCTGTCTATCATGCATTTAAGCGTACCATTATCTTAGGTGAAATTCCCGCAGGTGAGCGTATTAATGAATCGGTTTTCTCAGAAGAAATGAACATTAGTCGAACTCCTATTCGCTATGCGCTCGAACAACTCTTAAAAGAAGAACTGGTTGAACATGTTCCGGGTATCGGGATGATTGTTAGAGGGATTAGTATTAAAGATGCATACGAAATTTATGATATTCGTAAAGCACTCGACACACTTGCCTTTACGAAAGCTATGCACCTGATGACCGAGGAGGATTTCGATGAACTTGAGCGCCATTTACAAAGCGGGGATAGCATTCAAACAAAAGAATCTGATGACCGCATTGATAACCTAATTAATAATTTCTCTGGGTTTAATGCTTATGTTTATGAAAAGTCACAGATGCGTCGTCTACCGAAAATTATTGATGAGCTGCAGGCCTATCTCGTTTACTTTAGAGAATTATCCATTCGTTCAGAAGTTCGCAGTAAAATTGCACTAGAAGAGCACTTCTTAATCTTAAGAGGGATGCGCAATAAAGATGTTGAAACAATGACCATGCTTATTCATGAGCATCTCGATCATTCATTGAAGTTTATTATTGAAGATATGGAGAATCGTAATATTGGATAATGTACACTCAATCCATAATCGCATTCCCCGTCTCGCAACGAAAGCGTTGATGTATGAAGTCTCTTTATCACCTAAACCAGGTTTAGTGGATCGTTTCAATAACGGTTCGCACCGAGATATGAACTTTTACACGTTTGTTGATAGCGTACTTTCTTTTGAACCCTTCTTTAAGCAGTATTATGACTTAGGAAGAAACTTACATCAAACAGAAGATTTAAGTGAATTATTTAACGGCTCAAGACGTATTGGAATTAATGCGGAAATCGCTATGTTTGAAGCAACGCATGGTATTAATACTCATAAAGGTGCTAACTTTTCATTCGCCCTTTTACTTGTAGCTGTAGGTTATATTATTGAGCGTAAGCAGTTATCGACTTGGTCAGCTACTCGCACAACCGAAGCGTTTCAATTGATTCGTTTAATGACCAAAGACATCTTACTGAAAGATTTTGATGATGTGCATACAAGAGAAAAATTATCTCATGGCGAGAGATTGTATATTGAACATGGCATTACGGGGATTCGTGGCGAGGCAGTTAGTGGTTACCCTATCTTACAAGATGTGTTGATGCCTTATTTACGTAGTTTAGATGATCCAATACTAGAACATAATTTATTAAAAGCATTGCTACTCATCATGGGACACATTGAAGACGGCAATATTATTCACCGGGGTGGGTTCGAAGCTTGGGAAACCATTAAGATGGAAGCACTTACTTTGTTTAATGATCCTAATGAGCCGAGCGAATTTCTAGAAGCGCTGCACGAATATGACCAAGTGATGATTGAACGACATCTGAGTCCTGGTGGAGCGGCGGATGCTTTAGCTTTAGGTATCTTCTTGTCTCTATTAGAACAAGCGGAGTTTTAATACAGCGCCCTTCTTCCTTAGTGAGCTATATTTTCTAACAAAAGTACAGTATAATGAAGATATAATTGGAAACAATTAAATAAAGGATAACAGAGTAAAAAATAAGCGTGAAGTGTTCTTAGATGGGATGTTGCTAAGAAACGAAACTTGGTTCACTAAACTAGGTGCGATTTATTTTTGCATTCGCTGCATATCACTGTGTGGCTCTCTGTGAAAGAGGAGAGTATTTATATGAACAAGAAGGTAGACGTCGAGCAGAACATTAGACCAAGGAAAGTTACAACGTCGCAGTTAACTTTAATGGCGGTTATGATCGCCGCAAGGATTGTCTTAAGTTTCATACCGTCTTTAAATTTCGGTAACTTAGTTGAAATCGGCCTTGGCTTTGTCGGTACAGCCTTTAGTGGGATTTTATTTGGTCCCCTTTTCGCTTTGCTCGTTTCAACAGTGACAGACTTAATCACTTTTTTCATTAGTGGGAGTGGGTTCTTTTTCCCTGGCTTCACGTTAAGTGCCGCTTTAGGTGGATGGATTTACGGCTGGGTTCTATGGCGTAAGCCAATCAGTTGGAAACGTGTGTTTGTTGCGGTTTTACTCGTGACATTAATTATCAATTTAGGTTTGAATTCCGTGTGGATTCGCATGATGTATGGCCGCGCATGGGCTGCTTTCATGCCAATGAGAATTGTTAAAAATCTTATCTCATTACCAATTAACACGATTATATTAACGTTCCTATTCAAGTCACCGACCATCGAAAAACTCATTAAAAAATATCAATTTTAAAAACATTCAATAAAAACCCTCTGTCTAGCGTGCGAGCCCAGTGATTACTGGCACGTTGGACAGAGATTTTTTGTTTTTTTTACATAAAAATCCTTTATAATATAAGGAACAAGTAATCAGGAAAGGTGATAGTATGGTTAAAAAAATTGCAATTATTGGTGGGGGTATTGTCGGTTCAACGGCGGCTTACTATTTAGCGCGGTCTGGTCACACAGTCACAGTCTTTGACCACGGAATTGGCCAAGCTACGCGCGCTTCTGCAGGTATTATCTGCCCTTGGTTCTCTTTACGTCGGAATAAGCCTTGGTACTTTCTAGTATCTAAAGGGGCTGAGTTTTATCATCAGTTTATGCAAGATTTGAAAGATGATGGTTATAATACAGACGCTATCTATCAAATCGATGGTGCGATCATGATTCGAAATACAGATAAACGCGTTCAAAAAGACCTTGATCAAGCAGAAGCGAAACAAGAAGCTTCACCTTCAATTGGAGAAGTTAAGAAACTTTCAACAGAAGATATCTCGGATTATTTACCTTTAATTGAATCGGATCATCCAGCGACGTGGGTTGAAGGTGGGGGTCGCGTTCATGGTGATGCCCTTATTGATACACTTCACCAAGCAATTCAAGACTTAGGTGGGAAAATTATTCGTGAAAAAGCCCAACTTAAGAAAGAAAGTGGGGATATCTACATTTCTACCCCTTCGGTGGCTAAGCATAATTTTGACCGCTTACTTCTTTCTCCTGGTCCTGGTTTAACAAACTTATTAGAACCTCTAGGATACAAGGTTGATATTCGTGCTCAAAAGGGTCAACTCTTTGTGCTTAAACATACTGACTGGGTTGACCAGCATTGGCCAGTGATCATGCCTCCAGGACAAAGTGATATCATCCCATTCAATAATGGTGAAATTATCATTGGTGCAACACACGAAGATGACCAAGGCAACAACTTACATGTTGATGAAGCTGTGCTAAATGAATTACGAGTTGAAGCTAGAAAATGGATGCCAAGTGTTGATGACCATGACATCGTTGAATCTAAAGTAGGAACACGGGCGCACACATCAGACTTCTCTGTCCTAGTAGGTGCAGTGCCAAACTTAGACAATGTCTGGGCAATCAGTGGCTTAGGATCATCTGGTCTAACAAGTGGCCCATTCTTAGGCTATCAGTGGGCACAACTCGTTGAAACAAATGCCTGGGATATTGATAAAGAAGCCTTTCCGATTGAAAAGTATATTCAAGTAAATGACGCTCAATAATCAACTAACCCTACTAGGATAAGTAAAGTTTATGATCACATTATTGGGATTTTAAATGTGAACATGATATATTTGAATTAGCAATTTATTTTATTATTATCCTTGAGGAGGATGTTCTTATGTGGAAAGAGTTTAAAGGCTTTATTGCGAACGACAGCATTATCACTATGGCAACTGGTATTATTATGGGTTCTGCATTTACTGCAATTGTTAATTCATTAGTTAACAATATTTTCATGCCGATTATTGTGGCAATCACAGGTCAAGCAGATGTATCAGGTGTTGCTATTTCAATTGGTAACACTGAATTAGCTGTTGGGTTATTCTTACAAGCTGTTATTAACTTTATCTTAGTGGCTTTATTCTTATACTTAACACTTAAAGCTTTAGAGAAAGTACAAAATAAAAAAATCGTTGCTCCAGACGAAGAACCTGCTGGACCAACTGAAACTGAATTATTAGAAGAAATTTTAGGAGAATTACGTAAAAAATAATTCTTTAGACATTAAAACTCAGGCACCCTGTTAAATTAACAAGGTGCCTGAGTTTTTTGCTTTTATTCGTTGTTTTGACTTCTGAAGTCCACTACACCAGATAGGGCTGCAAAGATCATAGCTGCAATCGGCCAAATGAACCAACTGCGTCCCCAATCCGCTGTGATAAAACTATAACCAAAGAAGATGGCAGTCACTATTGGCCAGTAAATACCGGCTATACGATCAACCACTTCACTTTCCTCATCCTCTGACTGACGGTGATTAAGTAATGTATTCAAACTGCCCCAATAAATTCCTGTAGAAATCAACATATAGATAGCCATAGAAACCACTGCTAGAAAAATTCCAACAACATAGCCAATATGTTCCTCTGCAAAACTTGGGAACAGTAAGTGAATAATAATGATTGGAAGTACGCTCACTATGATTAAACCAACGCCAAAGGATACTTGTCGCGTATGCGTCGGACGGTAATTCTCAATCTCTTTCTCGACAAATCCGCGAACACCAAACTCCAACTCAAAGGCTTCTTCTTCTAAAAACGCAAAGTTTTGCATACGCATATTCGCAAAGATCATCACACCGACACCTAAGGCTACAAGTAAGAACAGTGCACTAATTCCAATCGCTTCACTGACATTCTCTGGAATTATTCGAAGCATCGATGGTGTTGTTAAAGTCACAATCGGAATGACACTACTTATTAGTAGCACAACCCCTATACCAATTCGATGAGCAAAATCTGACTTCTCTTCTAAATATTCTTTAGCTGTATTCAGTGACACAGACACAAAATCTGCTTTTGGTAATTCTGCTTCTTTTGCAACTTCCTCTTCTGTTTCTATACTTACGTCATCATTTAAGAGATTATCGGTTGTAACACCAAAAAGTTTTGAGAGTTTAAGGACTTTGTTTAAATCGGGTGTCGCTTGATTGCCTTCCCACTTTGAGACTGACTGACGACTGACATTCAACTTTTCAGCTAAATCCTCTTGCGTCATATTGTATTTCTTTCGCAAGTGAATTATTTTGTCTGCTAATATCATGAATAACACTCCTTATGTTTTGTATTCATCTCTCTTTTCCTACCTTTATTATCTCTCAAATGATGGTTGCAGACCATGTAGTGCACTGTATAATTGCGCAACTAGCGGTTGCAAATGGCTTTATATTAACATTTATCTTCTATTATCAATATATACTTAATTTAGTCTGTTTGATAATTTTAACGAAAGTCACAAGCTAAATCGTGGTCATTGATAATGCCAATCGCTTGAAGGTATGAGTAAATTGTGACACTGCCAATAAATTTAAAGCCACGCTTCTTCATATCTTTTGTCACTGCATTACTTAAGGCACTTTGTGTAGGACGCTCCTCATTAGACTGACTCACGACGACTTGCTTCCCTGAAACAAAGTCCCAGATATATTTATCAAAACTGCCTAATTCGTCTTGAACTTTCATAAAAGCTCGTGCATTCGCAATCGTAGCTCTTATCTTCCCTTTATGACGAATAATTCCTGCATCATTTGAAAGACGTTCAATGTCTTCTTCACCGTACTCAGCGATTTTTTCATAGTCAAAGTGATCAAAGGCGTTTATAAAGTTCTCTTTTTTGGATAAGACGAGTTGCCAGGATAAGCCGACATGAAAGCTTTCCAATATTAACCATTGAAATAACAATTGATCGTCATGTTCCGGCACTCCCCAGATGTGGTCATGGTATTCCACATAATAATCTGGTTTGCCAGCAATCCATTCACAGCGTTTGATTTCGGTCACTTTATCCACTCCTTTTAATAAAAAATATCGAACAAACCAATCGCAATTAATAAGATGATAAAAGCGTAATTCAACTCTCTTGTAAGTAAAATATAGGCCACATATTCACGAATAATTGAAAACGGCCATAAATACGATGGTGTTCCTGCGCCTTGATAGTAAGCCTTAAAACGACTTTGGCGCGCAATATAGGTCGAACGCATCAAGTGAAAGCGACTCGTAATAACTGCCACTTTCCCGGACAAGCGATGTTCTTTAATCAGCTCATTGGCAAATTTAAAGTTTTCATCCGTATTTTTTGCTCGCGGTTCTAACAGAATATCTTCTGCCGGAATCCCTTTTTGAATTAAATAATTCTCCATCCCTTCAGCTTCTGAGTACGTTGATTGATGCTGAGGACCTCCGGTAACAATAATGGTAATCTTTGAATGAGTTCGACTCTTTTGTCTGTAATATACTTGAATTGCTTTATCTAATCGTCGTCTCAGGACATTCGTCACATTATCTATGTCATCTAACTGGCTTCCTAAGACAAGGAGAATCGTTGCTTGCTTTCCTCTCGACCAAAAACTAATTGCAAAATTTAACGCGATATAGCAAAGAAACGTCCCAACAAAGTAAATCGATAAGTAAATATATATACCAATAATTTCTTGGATTTGAATATCATTCAGGCGCAACATCGCCCAAATCGTTGCTCCTACAAAGACTAACAAGGTAAAAGCTAAGACGAGATTGAAGATCGTCTTTGAAATCTTAGGCGAGGGTTGCCGGACGGTCTGATTAATTGCTAAGACCGCAATCAGTAATAAGACAAAGGGCACTGCCGCAATGAAAAAGCCACTAATTATATATAAAAAATATCGAAACATAAAGACAGGTGTCCAATTACTTTGTAAAACCAAGCCCATTAAGAAGCTATTTAAACCATATAAAGCGAAGGCAGACGGTTGGAGCCAAGAATAATTCGTCAAAAAAGAGAGGAGAAATAGCACCAAAAATACAATTGCAATTCCATACAATAGCACTTCTTTTCCCCCCTCTGAATATTTTAAGTTAAGTTATGATAATCATTATAAACAATTTGCTTTTTAACTTCACGAATTTTGGCTACTTCTTTAATCGCATCTTTCGCTTGAATTCCTTTTGTGGCCATCATTAATTCCACATGTTCTTTGTAAGGTAAACTCGATACCGCTTCGTCTGTCGCCAATTTGACAGATCCTCCTTCGATTAAAAGTACGCATTCCCCTTTAAGTTCACGGTCTTTAAGATGTTCACTCACTTCCGCTGCACTCGCGCGAATGTATTCTTCATAACGTTTTGTTAGTTCACGCGCGATGACAACCTGCGTGTCTTCACCTAAATGCGTCACAATTTGCGATACAGCTTGTTTAATCCGGTAGGGTGATTCATAAAAAATCGCCGTCTCATCTCTTTGCCCGACAATTTCTAAAGCCGCTTTTTGATCTGCTTTACCTCGTGGGAAAAAGCCGTAATAAGCAAACTGTTCACTTGGTAAACCTGAAGCAACTAGGGCAGTTAAAGCCGCATTCGCTCCTGGTAAAGCCACAACTGGCAAATCCTCTTCCAAACAAGCTTGAACTAGAGGTTGCCCAGGATCATTAATTAAAGGCATTCCGGCATCACTGACTAAGGCAATGGTCTTACCTTCATGTAATTCATTAACCCAAGCTGTGACTTCATGACTGCGTGAATGTTCATGAAAACTACGTAAATTCGCTTGAATATCAAAATGATTTAATAACTTAATCGTATTTCGTGTATCTTCAGCTAGGACAATATCAGCCTCTTTTAAGATATTGACGGCTCTAAACGTCATATCTTCCAAATTACCAATCGGTGTTGGCACTAAATATAATATTCCTGCTTCTTGTTGTTGGAAACTATGTTGTTGCACACTGATCCTACTCCTCTATTGGCTCTTCGTCTTTATTATCGGTAAATTTATTTACAAAGACAAGTTGTTGGCTTCTAACATCTGCTTGTCCATGCTCTTTTAAGTATTTTTCCTTTTGGGGGCGGGTTAATCGTTTAAATTTTGCTTCCGCACTCATTGCTAACGACTTGCTCTCCCAACGTTCCGCGTAGATCATGCGAACCGGAAGTCGTTTGCGAACTCGAGTATATTTCGCTCCCTTACCCGCATTATGCGTAGCCAAGCGGTTAGCTAAGTCAACGGTATAACCTCCGTATAGCGTGCCGTCTTGACAGAATAAGACGTAGAAATAATATGCCTGTTTACTCGCCATTATACATCGCCATCAATGTCGGTGTATATTCATTGTTATCTTCATGAACTACAATCGCCGGTTCAATCTTCACACCGCGACGTCCTCCGCGATATATCGCTTCAATTAAGACACCATTCGCATTCATGTCTTTCTTCGGATGAATAAACTGAATACGGTGAATACTGAAATGGTGATTTAGCAATGTTTCGATTAAATCATCCAAACGGCTCGGACGGTGAACGATAAATAACTTACCTTTTTCTCGCATAATTTGACTCGCCTTTTTGATCCACTGCTCCATCGTCAGCATTAATTCATGACGCGCTAAAGCATGACTTGTCAAACGGTGGGTCGCATTACTACTTTCCGCTAGAAAGTACGGTGGATTACAACTAATAATGTCATATAATTGCCCTTGTGTATGTTTAAGATCATTAATATCTCCTTGAGCAAAGGTAATTTGGTCTTCTTTACCGTTCCACTTCGCACTACGTCTTGCCATATCAACTAAAGGTTCTTGCAGTTCAATGCCGTTTAATGGTGCTTCTGTTCGCTGTGACAGAAGTAGCGGAATGACCCCATTACCACTACAAAAATCCAAGTATTTAAATTTATTTCCTTTAGGTAATTTAATGAAGTTAGCTAGCAACAAAGCATCCACTGATAACGTAAAATACTCTGTACTTTGGATAATACCTAACTTTCCACCTAAAAATGAATCAACTCGTTCAGTTGAATGAACGAGTTGAGATTTATTTTGAACATCCATGAACAAGCCTCCTCAAAATGTATGTTATGAATGATTTTCTAAGCGTTCTAGAATTTCCTGGCAGAACAGACATTGCTCATTAGAAGATCGACGTGATCCAAAGAACTCATGACACACATGAATTCCTTCGTTATAAAAGCCTAGAAGACTCTCGCGCCCACTACTTGTCTGACTATCCTCTTCCCCTTCAGTCACTTCTTCTTGAGCGTCTGTTTGGAATTTAATTAACAGACTTTTCAAATCATTGTTACTCATACGTAGTTTATTGTTTTCCTCAACTAAGTTGTCAATGACTTCTCTCAGCTGTGCCACTGTATCACTTAACTGAAGCAAATGTGTCTCTGCTTCATCAAACATTTCTAAGTAATTATTTTTGTCTCTCATTGTTTGGCACACCCTCTCTTCTTCGTATATATTATTGACTTGCTAAGATAGCAAGTCGTTCCGTAGCTAACTGAGGCGCAACATTTGCCTGTAATCGTTGTTTCGTCTCAAGAATCAAATCGTTTAATTCTAAAATATGTGCTAGCGACGGTTGTTTCGTTTTAATCACTTCGTTAATAAAATAAGCTTGGGTTAAATTCTCTATTTCAGTATTTGACAATATTCTCAACATGCTATGATTTAAGATTAATAAATAATCCATCCCATCTAAAGCTTGTTGAACACTCAAGGAGTTTTTAAGTTGAGTTTGAACTAAGATCACCGCATGAAGATTTCCATGAGCCAGTGTTGAATAAAAATAATTCAACGCCTTAAACCAATTCGTTACGTCAGCCTCTTCATAATCACTCACAAGTCTTTGGGCAGTTTCCGAAGACATCTTTCCGAAAATACGGGCATGCGCCTCGGATACCCCAGTTTCAATATAGTAAGCTACTCGCTCACTTACATTCGCTCTTGGAAAGTGAACACCTTGAACTCGAGATTGAATTGTTGGTAGTAGGTTACTTTTATCCTGAGTATAAAGGACTAAGTAAACTCCTTCAACGGGCTCTTCTAAAAAGGTCAATAACGCATTCGCACTCGAAGGATTCATTGTTTCAGCACTTTCAATGATTGCTAACTTGAAGTTACTTTCAATCGGACTGGTTGATAACCATTCTTTCAGTTCACGAATTTGATTTACTCGAATGGATTGCCCGTCTGGCTGAATTGAAACGACGTCAGCTAATTGATGATTTTGTGCCTTTTGACAATGTTCACATACACCGCAAGGTTGACCTACCCCATCCTTATTCAAACAACCTAATGCTTTAATCAGTTCAGTTGAGACATGCTCTTTACTTTCATAATCATCACCCGTAAATACATAGCCATGCACGAGTCGATTTTGGTGAATTAATTCATAAAAATAATGACTTAATTGCCCCATATAGACACCTCTAGACTAGAATCGGTAGAAACTATCAATTGGTAATACGAATACAATCGCTCCACCTACTTCAACTTTCATCGGAAATGACGTTGCGACGTCTAAGTTCATATCTAAGTTCGCTGGGTAAGCAACGACTTGATCTCTTTGCTCTGAACAATCGCGAATAATATCTAAGACTTTATCCACATTATCCTCTTCCACTCCAACTAAAAAGGTCGTATTTCCGTGTTTTAAAAATCCACCTGTACTACTTAATTTAGTAGCGGAAATATTGGCCTCGCGAAACGCGTTTCCTAATACAGCTTCATCCTGGTCTTGTACAATTGCAATGACTAATTTCATGATGATCCTCCTCTTATTCTATAAGTTCCTTGTCTTTTAATACTGTAATACATTCTTGTGCAACCTTTTCGACACTTTGGTTGCCGTTCACTAAAATAATTCGTTCGTTCTCTTTTTCAAAATTTAAGAAAGCTTCGCGCACCATTTGGTGGAAATCAATGCTCTCTTGATCTAAGCGGTCAAATTGGCGTTGCCCTCGGGCTTTATAAATACGCTCCAAACCAACTTCTGCTGGAACATCGATGAGCAATGTTAAATCAGGCATGTGGTCTTCAATTCCGAATTTGTTAATCGCCCAAATATCTTCCACTGGAATGCCTCGCGCAATTCCTTGATACGCAATTGAACTATCTACAAACCGGTCTGTAATGACGATTTGACCTTTTTCTAAGGCAGGTAAAATCGTCTCAATTAAATGTTGACGACGACTCGCAGCGAATAGTAAAGCTTCTGTTCTTGCGTCCATGGCGGTATTATCCACATCTAGAATAACTTCCCGGATGCGTTCTGCAATTGGGCTCCCACCAGGTTCTCTGGTCGTTAACACATCATATCCAGATGCCTCTAACATTTCTTTTAGTGCTCGTACTACACTTGTCTTCCCTGAGCCATCAGGTCCTTCAAGTGAAATAAATTTTCCTTTAGTCATCTCTACACTCCAACTCATTTATAACTCGCGTCTACCTTCAATGGCTCTAAATAAAGTCATTTCATCTGCGTATTCAATATCACTACCTACAGATAAGCCGTGAGCAAGGCGCGTTACTTTAATCCCGGCAGGTTTGATTAAGCGTGATAAGTACATAGCAGTTGCTTCACCTTCAGCGGTAGCATTTGTTGCTATAATCACTTCTTTAATTGTCTCATCCTCAAGTCGTTTAATTAAACTTGGGATATTTAAATCCTCTGGTCCTGTTCCTTCCATTGGTGACAAAACGCCACCTAATACGTGATACAGACCGCGGAATTCTTGCATTCGTTCCATTGACATGACATCTCTAGTATCTTCTACAACAAGTACTTGGCTACGGTCACGACTTTCATCCGTACATACAATACATGGATCAGAGTCTGTAATATTTCCACAAATACTGCAATGCGTTAAGTCACGCTTTGCGTTAATTAAATTTTGTGCAAATTCCAAAACATCTGCTTCGTTCATATCAAGCACATAGAAAGCATGTCTTGCGGCTGACTTTGCTCCAATCCCTGGTAATTTCGTAAAGGAATTAATCAGTTTCGCAATCGGCGCTGGATATTGCATACAGTCTCCTACTTTCTACTAAAACGGTAAGTTTAATCCTTGAGTGAATTTCCCTAAACGTTGTTCAGTTGCTTTATCAACTTGTACTAAAGCATCATTCACAGTCACAATGACTAAGTCTTGTAACATATCGATATCTTCTGGATCCACTAAGTCTTCTTTGATCTCTAATTCAACAATACGTTTTGCTCCAGTTACTTTAACTGTTACTAAGTTATTGTTATCAGATGCTTCAAAAATTGACGTTTCAATCGCTTTTTGTTCTTTCTCCATATCTTTTTGCATCTTTTGCATTTTTTGCATCATACCTTGCATGTTTCCCATTTTCATAAATATATCTCCTTTTTGTGCTTTCTCAGTGGGCAATATTTTACTTAAATCTTCGCTCACTCAGCCTCTCACTTTTGATTATTAGTTCATTATATATTCTAATATAATGTTTATCTTACTTATGTTGGTGCGATAGAGCCAATGATTTCACCCGCTCTTTAAACGATTCATCTTGGCTTTCTTTTACGCATCATTCTGTCATTTTTGCACAAATAAAATAAGCTTAAATGCTTAGCTCTATTATAACATAATCTCTTGTTTTTCGGACTACCAACGGCATTTTTCATATAATAATCTATAAAGGCTTTTCTTATTCTTAGATTAACAATATTATTGCTATTATTTTCAAAATACTGATACTAAAAACCCCGCCTAGTTTAAGTCTTGTCTAATATTGACAAGGACTAAACTAAACAGGGTTTTATTTAAAGGGTTTTATTTAAAACGGTCAAAGACCGGCTTTATTGGCCAATATAGTAACGGGACTAGAATAGCTGTGACAACGCCAGTAAATAAAGAAGCTGGCAGTGCTGAAATCGCGCTAGCCACTGCGCCACCAAGGACTGAACCTAACATCAATTGTTGGATGATGTATTTGAAAAATATCACCACAATCTTAGTCACTGCTCCGACAATACCTAGTGTGATAATGTTTCGCATTCGGTTATCGTAATGAAATACGTAACGAAAGATGCATTCTACCACTAATAGAACGATAAAGTTCTCAATTAAGGTGAAAAGTACGACTGGTAAATAACCGGACGTAATATCAAAAATCGCTAAGCCAAGTAAAGCGGCGATGGTTCCCTTTTTAAAGCCCATAAACAATATAGCTAATATCACTAAGGCGTTCCCTGGATGGACAAACGTATTGCTAATCGCTGATGGCATTGGGATTCGAATCATATAAATAGCCAAGACAATTAAGGCAGCATACGTAGCCATCTGAGTTAAATCTCGTGTATTAATCTTTTCATTATTCATATTCAATACCTGCTCTCATATCTTTAACGATCATAGTAAATATTTACATTCTCTTCACCGAATAATTCGATGGCTTTGGACACAATCTCAGGGGGACCTTCCTCTTCTTCAGGTTCATTATTATCTAATTCCATAGCTCGATGACTGGGTGAGCCTTCTTGCGAGAAGATGTCATCAATACTTCTCGTCGAATTCGGCAAAGACGCTTCAAGCGAATCCATCGAATGGTTTGCCTCTTGAGGTTCTTCTGCTGGCGCTTCCTGAGTTCCTTCTCTAACAGGCGCTTCTTGTGTCTTTTCAGACACTTCTTGAGTAGAAGATGCTTGCTCGTCAATAACTTCCTCTGTATCAGTTTGGTTATCTGACACTTCAGTTCCAGCTTTTGTCTCCACTTCAACTGTTTCTTCTACGTCGTCAGTTTCATCTTCTTCAATTGGAATCGGTGCACCGTTATTCTTTTTACGTAACATCGCATAGTTCTTACGAACATCCGCCCATTCACTTGCTAAGATGATAATGATTTTCATTGAAGTGCCCGTTTTTTGCTCGACAGTTTCTTCAATGAACTTCATTAGTTCATGGTCGTGTTGGACGTCTCCAGCATAGGCTGGATTTGGAAAGCTAATTAAGGCACTGCCTTCACCTGCTGCTAAAGGTTCTGTTTCAAAGAACTTTGCCCGTTGTTGAGGTGACAGTTCACCTAAGACTGCCGGCCAGTGTTCTTTCATCAAGCGAATATGTTGATGTGTCGCGTTATTCAATACACGGTAAACATGATTTAATCTCAATTCATAGCGCGCTTGTTGGCGAGCTGGACGTTTACGTGGGACTTTCGGTACTTCTTCGGCCCCTGGCTTCGCATCATTAGTCACTTCCCCGTTCCCTTCTTGGTTAATCGGTTGGACCCCTTGATTTGTTGGCTGGTTTTCTTTGAAGGCACGAATTAACTTATCCTGACTTTGCACTTGTTGAGACAAGGCTGCAAGTTTTTCTTCCAACTGACGGACTGTATCCATCAACGCACCATTGATTGCTTCGTTGGGTGCGCTAGCTGTATTAGCTTCTTGCCCACTGCTCACTAATTGTGTTTTATCCGTTTGGGCTAATTGAATCGTCATGACTTCAATATATAAGTTAGGTGAGGTACTAAAGCGCATTTTCCCTTGAGTTTCATTCAATGTATCAATGAGCACATAATAGAAATTTGCGGGAACCTCTTCGCGTAAAGGCTGAATTTCGTCTTCGCTAAGGAGTGTTTGGTTTTGTTTAATATGTAAAGTTAGTAACATATCACGACTGAATAAGATTAATTCATCAATAAAGCGTGCCGCTTGTTTTCCTTTTTGCAGTTGGTCATTGACGATTTCCAAGGCTTCTTCGATTTTTTGACGGTAAACGGATTGGATATAGTTTAACAAAGCCATTTGGTTTAAGCTTCCCGACACTTCTAGGGCCGTTTCAACGGTCACTTCTTCCGTATTAAAGGAAATCGCTTGGTCAAGTAAACTTACCGTATCACGCATTCCACCATTAGCTGAACGCGCAATGATTGCTAAAGCTTCTTCGTCATAGTCGATGTTGTCATGGTTAAGAATCTCTTCCATTCTTCCAATTAACTCTTGATCTGTATAAAGTTGGAAGTCAAATCGTTGTGTACGCGACAGGATTGTAGCTGGAATCTTATGAGCTTCGGTCGTCGCTAGGATAAATACCACTTGCTCAGGCGGTTCTTCCAATGTCTTCAACAGAGCATTAAAGGCTGCTGTCGTAAGCATATGAACCTCATCAATAATATATACTTTATAACGAGCTTGGCTAGCTGCATAGCGAACGTTCTCACGTAATTCACGGATTTCATCTACCCCATTATTTGACGCGGCATCAATTTCAACCACATCACCTAACTGACCTTCGGTAATTAAGCGACACATGTCACAGTTATTACATGGGTTTCCATCCGTTTGGTTCGGACAGTTAATCGCTTTTGCTAGAATCTTAGCAGCACTGGTCTTACCTGTTCCACGCGGTCCAGTGAATAAATAAGCGTGACTAATATGATTCGATTTGATGGCATTTTTTAGTGTTTCTTTAATAATGGGTTGTCCAACCATCTCGTCAAATGTTTGCGGGCGCCAAACCCGGTAGAGTGCTTGATAACTCATTTATTTTCCCCTTCCACATGTTCATAGTCCTACTCATTATAAACAAAAATACCCTTCATGACTATGAAATAAAATAAATTTCACAGTCATAAGGGAAGTCATCTCTTACTTATATTATCTTACCATATTACAACGCGGTCTTCTGGTGCAAAATACATTTTATCGCCTTCTTTAACATCAAAGGTTTCATAAAACTCATCCATGTTACGTACTTGAATGTTCGCACGTAATTCTGCTGGCGAGTGAACATCTATTGAAAGAAGTAGTTGTTGGTACTCAGGACGGGCTTTCAAGCTCCAAATACGCGCCCAATTCATAAAGAACTCTGCTAAATTCGCATCATCTTCTTGTTTCGTTGCTTCAAGCGCTGCCGTTAGGCCACCCCCATCAGCAATGTTCTCTGAAACAGTCAGTTTACCGTTCACTTTTCCGCCCGCAATTTCAATGCTATCCCATTGCTTGATCATCGCTTGCGCTCTTTGATCAAAAGCCTCTAAATCCGCTTCGGTCCACCAATTGTTCATGTTCCCTTGAGCGTCAAATTTCGCTCCATTATTATCAAAGGCATGCGACACTTCATGGGCAATGACTGCACCGATTCCGCCGTAATTCTCACTCCGTGTTTGATCCACACTATAGAAAGGTGCTTGTAAAATCGCCGCTGGGAAGCAAATTAAATTATGGTTTGGATGGAAGTAAGCATTCACAGTTGCGGCACTCATCCCCCACTCACTGCGGTCAACATCTTTGTTCCAACGCGCAAAATCACGTTCATTAAACTGACGCGTAAATTCTGCTGTATTTGAGTAGAAACTCGCTTCATCGTTCACTATTAATTTTGTGTAAATTTCTGGATACGTATCAGGATACCCTACAAAAATATCTAACGCATCGAGTTTTTCAATCGCTAACTCAATCGTCTCTGGTGTTAACCACGTATTGGCTTTCAGACGGTTTTGGTAAACGTCAATCATTGCTTCGACCATCTCACGTACGTCTTGACGGGCTTGGTCTCCAAAGTATTTCTTACCGTAATAATCCCCAATCACTTGACTAAACATACCAATGGTTATGTAGTAAGCGTGTTTTTCAGGACTTTGCGTCTTCGGACTCCCTGATAAAGCTAATTGGTAAAGACTTCCAGCTTGGCGAAGTTCTTCAGATAATAAAGCTGTTTGACTATTAGCTAAGTTCACGATCAGCCAAGCTCTTAACAACTCAATCTGGTCATTATTAACAATACCTTGGAAAGCTTCGAAAAACTCTGGCTCAGAAACAATGGCTTTATCAATATCTTGACCGATGAGTTCTTTGAATAAAGCTAAGAAGTCAAAGTCTTGTGAGTAGCTTTTGATCTCCTCTGCTGTACGCGGGTTGTATGTAATCGTATAATCCGCTAATTCTTCAGAACTTTTCATGTGTGGAATGAATAAAGCATCGAATTCAACCGCTTGTTCAACTAAGTTTGCCGCTTCATCTGCGTCAAATTCCATTAACTCTAATACTTTTTGACTCATATCTTTGTACACTGTTAATAAGCGTTCGCCCGCTTCATTACCTGGTTGATAGTAAGTTGTATCTGGTAAAATCGTACCCGGCACAGATAAACCTAAGATGTATGTTGATGTATCTTTCATATCCGGTCCAATGCCGAGTGAGAAAGGTAAAGGCAAGTCATAAAGAACCCACTCTGACGCAAGTGTCTGCAAGTCTTGAATAGTTTCTAGAGCTTTTAACTTTTCTAGTAACGGTTGAACAGGTTTCGCCTCAAGCGCATTACGTTTGTCGAAATCCATCGCTTGTTGATAGTACTCAAGCATTTCGCCTTGTTCATCGTTCGTTAAGTCAATTTCTCCAGCCACCATCTTGTCCAGATCAGTCATTAATAATTCCTCTACGCCATCACGCAGATTCATAAAGCCTCCGGTTGACGATTTGTCATCTGGAATTACAGCCGTTTCAAGCCATTCTCCGTTGACCGCCTGATATAAATCATCTTTAATGAGTTCTTTGTCTATTGTCATTCGTTTCACTCCTATTTGAATATTTAGTCTATTATAGCACTTTTATATTAAGCTAGAGTGAAGTGGCGCTCACACTTGCTAATATTTTCCCATAAAACATGAGCCAAGACAATCGACAGAATGTCAGCATCTAACCTCATAAAATATCATTAAATTTCTAATTCTTTACGAAGATCAGAAGCCATCTTCTCGTATGCTTCTTCATCGAGGAATGTTTCACCTTGATTCATCGCAAAGCGTGTTCACCACTCAAATTCGCCTTCATATTTAGGTACAACATGGAAGTGAAGATGCGAACCACTGTCGCCGTAAACACCATAGTAAATTTTATCTGGTGGAAAAAGTTTATACATTGCTTTAGCAACTTTAGATATATCAGCAAAGTAGTTATTTCGCTCTTCGTCTGTAATATCGACCATTTCACTCACGTGATCTTTTTACGCAACAATGGTACGACCTGGGTGACTTTGCTCACGGAAAATAATAACCAATGACGTTTCCAGCTCACCTACAAGATAGCCAAACTCATCTAATCATTCACCTTTTTGACAATAACCGCAATTTGGATCCAAACCATGTAACATACCTCCATATTCTTATTCCACACTAGTATATTGAAGATTTAACAAACATCCTACTCTGAAGTAAAATATTTTGAAACTCAGTGCTTTATGCTAAATGTGAGGCATTCTTACCAGCAATGCGCCCGAACGTAAAGATATCCGATAATGCATTCCCACCAAGACGGTTTCCGGCATGAATTCCGCCCGCAACTTCACCGGTAGCATATAGACCCGGAATAATATCGCCGTCTTTAGTCAATACATGTGTATTTGAGTCGATTTTTAATCCACCCATTGTATGATGGACCGCAGGTTTTCTTGGTGTTGCATAGAATGGTGCTTTCTCAACTTTATATTCAAATGCTCCTTTATGAAACTCTGGATCTTCCCCGACATCTACATACGAATTATATTTATGAATTGTATCAACTAATACCGATGGCTCCATACCAATCATCTCAGCTAATTCTTCAAGTGTATCTGCTCGGAATAAAACGCCTTGCTCGACTTCTTTCTCAATCTTCTCATCATTGGTATTCATGGCAGTACCTTTGATGTTCTCATCTGCGATTAAGTAGAATAGTCCACCGTTATCGATTGCTGCTTTAGATAACTCATCTCGACTTCCATATTCGTTAACGAATCGTTTACCTTCTTGGTTCACCATAATAAAGTTTGCAGGAGGCACTTGTAGCCCTGAGAATAGCGCTCCAGTATTTGGATCGGTTGTTGGTAACATTTGAATATAACCCATATCAACTAAATCTGCGCCAACACTCTCACCTAAACGAATACCGTCACCCGTAATAGCAGGTGAATTCGATGTTTTAATATCATCCGCAATCTCAGCCCAATATGTATTATATTTTTGAAGCATCTTCGTGTTTGAACCAAATCCACCTGAAGCAAGAACGACTGAGTCTGCATGAACGATAACTTTGCGCTTGTTGGGTCCATTAGCAATTAAGCCGACAACTTTACCGTCTTCAACGATTAATTCTTCCACTGACGTATCTGTTATAATCTCTCCATCGTGAGCAAGTACGTATTTCTGAAGGGCATCAACATAAGCAAATCCTTCATTCTCTTTCGGTTTGTGACCTCTTCTCCAGTTCGCTCCCACTGGCATTTGGACATTCTCTTTATCGAATTCAACCCCGATATCTTCTAACCAGTGAACTGAGTCTAAGACATTATCCGTTAACGTCTTCACTAAATCATAGTTTCCGTAAGCTTCATTGCCTTCTAGGTCATGTCGTTTACCACCTAGATATGTTTGAATTCGATGCCATAAAGTTGAATCAAATAAAAATTCTTCTTTCCCATCAACTTGGTTGAAATAGTCTTGAATTTGTTCTTTAAGCATATTAAAGTCTTCACGGTATTCCTCGTGGATTTCTGCTTCATCCAGCTCAAGAATGCCTTTTAACGTTGTATCTTCACCGGCTAAAGCTGTCATCCCATTTTGCCAGACAGGGTTGGCCGCATTCATTGGTCCACCCGTTCTAACTGTGTTACCACCAATCGATGGGAATTTTTCAAGCAATGTTACTTTTTTGCTTTCTTGAAGTGTACTTGCGGCTGCACTTAATCCCGCTCCCCCACCACCAATAACAACCACGTCAGTTGTGATTTCAAGTGGTTCTTCTTGAGGTTGTTGCGTTACTCGACGACGTTTTCTCATAACTTCTGCATCTGCTCCAGCTAATTCAACCGCAGTAGCTACTCCATCAATAACCCCTTTACTTGTCACTGTTGCGCCAGAAATAACGTCAACGTTTAACGTTTGACCGTCTAGAATTTCTTCTGGAATACGTGTGAATACAACATCCGCAATTCCTGCTGACTCGCCTTCAGTATCAATTTCAATCGCTTCAATACGGTTCTTTGATAAGCGAACCACCATTGGTAAATCACCATTATGCCCAGGTGTTGTTACTGAGTATTCCCCTGGTATAAATTCGATTTCTTCAGGAATATTCAATAAGTTCGCCACATCAGTAAAGCGGACGAATTTTTTGAAGCAACTTTCTAAGAATTTAATGGTTCCTTCATCTTTTAATTGCTCGTTTTCATCAAAGACTTCATGCACACGTCCTAGTAGAAATTCACTTCCCGGCATTACTGTCGCATTCACACCTGGTGCGTCAAGGACTTGGCGTAAATGAAGTTGCGAACGTGACGATCCTTGAACATCATAAGATGCACCGACAATCATCACAGGTTTACCATCGAACGGGTGCACTTTGAAAGATAGCCATTCTAAAGTACTTTTTAACGCAGATGGAATCGAGTGATTATGTTCAGGTGTCGCAATAATGACCCCATCAGCTTCCATAATTTTTTGGTTTAACTCTTGAATCACTTCACTGTCTGTTTGATCATCTGATTGGTTAAACATTGGCACTTTATCAATTTCTAGTACTTCAATGTCAACATCAGTAAAATGTCCCTTCATATAATGAAGTAACATTCTGTTATAAGAAAACTCAGCGTTTGTTCCAACAATTCCAACAAATTTCATAATTAATTACCTCCTATATCTTAATTATTTCCAAGTAAATGACATTTGACTCTTTCTGATTTTAGACGATGATTCTAATAACTTATTTGTTATTTCAACAAACTCGACGAATTCTTCAAAAACTTCTTCTAATTCTTCAACTTTTGTTTGGTCTTTTAAATTACCTTCCTCATCAAAAGCTTGGCTAGAACGACCTAATAGGAATTCAGAACTCGGCATAATACGCGCTTTAAGTTCAGGCGCATCTAGAATCTGACGTAAATGTGCTTGCGCTCGTGACGACCCAAGTGAGCCTAGGGAAGCTCCTGTAATTAACACTGGTTTGTTTAATAAAGGCTGAGTTGTATATGAAAGCCACTCTAGTAAGCTTTTCAATGCAGCTGTAATCGTGTGATCATATTCTGGGGTACTAATAATAACGCCGTCTGCGGCGAGTATTTTATCTGATATTTCTTGAATGCCTTTTGGAGCAATTCTTTCTTTAGGTTCATTAAAAGCAGGTAAATCTTTAATTTCACAGAGTTCAATATCCGCTTGTGAATTAAAATGCTTTTGAATATATTGTAATAATTGGCGGTTTGTCGACTGATTTGAGTTTGTACCTACAATTCCTATCAATTTCATCTTTAAAATCCCTTTCTATTCATTGTGCATGTGGCAAAATGAGCATGATATTGTAAAAAATTTAGCTCATGAACTTCAATACTTTATACCTATATAATAAATATTAATGACCTATTTGTGAAATATTTATTTAGTTATGGTATCATAAGTAAAAAGCAATAAGAAAGAAGTGTAACATATGACTTTGAATAATTATCAAGATATCTTGCAATACATTGATGTGCTACTCAAACATAATTCATTCACTAAAGCAGCCAAAGATCTGTACATTTCTCAACCTTATCTCACTCAAATTATTAAGAAAATCGAAGATGACTTAGGCACCGAAATCATTAATAGAAAAAGCCCTCAGCTACAATTAACTGAAGCAGGAAAAGTGTATTATCAATATTTGGAAAATTCAGATGCCGAATTAAATCAATTGAAAAACACGTTAATTCAATACAATGAAGATTCTCCCATTTCTCTCAGTATTGGTGTCTTGTCTAGTCTCGCAACCTTTATCTTACCGATTACTTTACCAAAATTTGTTCAAGCACATCCCGAAGTCACGTTAACGATTCTAGAAGATTTACCAAGTAACAGTGAAGCGAAAGCAATGAATCAAGAGATTGATTTCTATATTGGTCAAAATCCAGAGACAGTCTCCCCTTCGTTGATAACACATCTTTGCGGAACCCATCGGTATTATGCTGTGATTCCACCTAGTTCGGATTTATATATCAGTGGCTCTGTTGAATTGAGCTCGAATACAATTGCGATTGATAAATTATTAAGCCAAGACTTGGTGCTAACATCAAGTGGATCTGCAATTCGCCGTCAAATTGACCGCCTTTTAAAACGCTATAGTATCACGCCTAACATTGTCTTAGAGTCCACAAATATTTATACTGTTTCAAAATTTGCAGAGCACGGTTCGGGCGTTGCTTTTATCCCAGAAAGTGCTTTGCCTACTTTACAGGAAGATTTAGAATATAATTTATATCCCATCTCCCTCGACTTAATGTCGGTTGATTTTTTTATCGCTTACTCTTCACGACTATACTTAACTGATTTACATCATGATTTCTTAAATAGATTCATTACGAACGTGCAGACGCATTTGATTGTATAAAAAAATCGTTAGATTCATCGATGAATCTAACGATTTTTTATAAGTTATTTTCTTTATATCTTTTTACAATAATCGGTGTCATGAGACTTGTAACGACCACGACTGTTAGTAGTTTTGCGGTCGCATTTAGGACATATTCCATAAGCACGGGTTTCATTGCCCCTATAACAGTGGGCGTTCTGACCGAGGCTCCAGCTGCTGACATCTTTGAAAGCGAGGCAACTCCATTATTTTTCAATACTTTTGTGTCAAGTGAGAGTTGGTATAGGTTAACTAAATAGTAATCCCACTAAACCGGACTGCGTAGCTTCAATTAAATTTTAACCTTGTCCAATATTCCATCCTAATAAAAGTAGTAAAGCTGCAACTCCTGTCCCGAAAATTTTACGGAACCCTTGTACGATATGTCCAAGTATTATTCCTAAAATCACTGGAATCAGCGTTGAAACGAGTAACATCCATTCACATCCATCAGCATACGATAAACTATAGATAAATACCGGCACTAATGGTATTCGGCAAACAAAGAGGTAATACCAAAGACTGTCTTGTCTTTCTCTTTTCCAAAATCATTAACTAAGGCTAAATAAACCGCAGGATTAATACTTCCAATCGCAACAATGAAGTGCGCAAGTAATAGCACACCATGATTTTTGATTACTTTCTTTAAAGCACCAAGCTTCATACCTGTCCCTGAAAAGAAGCTTATTGATCGACTTCAACATCTTATCATCCCCTATTTGATATTATTTAATTATGTTCAATATACCTGAATAATTCATAGTTTTTCTAAAAATGTCAATTAATGTTGTGATTATAGTACTTGTAGTAAATTGCTTCATCACCCGTTAGGTGATGCAAAAAGAACCCCTTTCTGATATGGTTAATTCACAAC